>JAYKHY010000037.1:0-38221 GCA_035285025.1 Vampirovibrionales bacterium
GCAGATGAGATATAATATTCTCCAAATCACAGAAGACTGTTTTGGAGAGAGACAAGATGAATTGTCCTGGATGCGGCTCAGAAAAACAAGTTAAAGCAGGCTTTCAAAGTCAGAAACAGCGCTACAAGTGTTCATCGTGTGGCAGACTGTTCGTAGAGCCTTCGCCACGCGGACGAAGCGCAACAGAAAAGGCCCTGGCTCTGAAGCTGTATCTGGAAGGCCAAGGGCTTCGTAGTATTGGCCGCACACTGGGCGTCAGCAATGTGGCCGTACTCTACTGGATTCGAGCTGCGGGAAAAGCATTGCCTCAGACGAAAACGCCATCCGAAGTAACTTTTCTTGAATTTGACGAACTGTGTCTTTTTCTGAAAAAAAGAAGCGAAAAATATGGCTGTGGCTTGCGGTTGAGCGTTTCAGCAAACAAGTCGTTGATTTTGAACTCGGCTGTCGTGGCATTCGAACCCTGAATAGACTCTGGCAGCGCGTTTCTTTACTTGAGGCAAAAACCCTGAGCAGCGACCATTGGCAAGCCTACAAGGCGGTTTTACCGGCTGACCGTCATGTGGCCACAAAAGCGGAAACCTACACGGTCGAATCAAAAAACGCTCAAATACGACACTATTTAGCACGGTGCAAGCGAAAGAGCTTTTGCTATTCAAAATCCCTTGAAATGCTCAAACTGAGTTTGGCCTTGCTATTTCAAAAACTCTCATTTGCTTAGCAATGCCCCTGAAACTAAGAATCCAGATAACGGGTGCCCAGCAGGGCTTGCGGCAAAAACGTCTGGTGCGCTTCGGGGTGTTGATGGGTATAAATATAACCGCTGCCGTGCCCGTATGCCTTAGCCTCGGCGTAGTGGGCATCGCGCAGATGCATGGGCACCGGATAATTTTTACCCAACGTCTGGATGTCTGCCAGCGCGGCGTCGATGGCGCGCAGGGCGGCGTTACTTTTAGGGGCCTTTGCAACGTAGGCGGTCGCCATTGCCAGCGCGATTCGCGCCTCGGGCAGGCCAATAAGCTGCACGGTTTCGGCCGCGGCTTGAGCAATCACCAGGGCTTGCGGGTCGGCCAGTCCGACGTCTTCGGCGGCGGTAATCAACAGTCTTCGGGCAATAAAACGCGGATCTTCCCCGCCAGTAATCATTTTGGCCAGCCAGTACAGGGCGGCGTCCGCGTCCGAACCGCGCATGCTTTTCTGGTACGCCGACGCGTGGTCGTAATGCGCATCTTCGTCGTAATTAAGCCGGGATTGTTGCCCCAGTTGCTCGAGCCGGGCGACGGTGATGATTCGTTGCGGGCTGTCAGGTTCGGGCAGGGTACTTTTGTAAGCAACTTCGAGCAACGTTAGTGCGCTACGCGCGTCGCCGTTGGCGTAACGCACCAGATACGCTTGCGCGTCTTCTGTCAGTTGCGCATGGGCCAGCGCCTGCACGCCGCGGTGCAGCACCTGGGCCATGGCGGCTTCGGTTAAGGGTTGCAGGCGGATTAACAGCAGTCTGGAGCGCAGGGCGGGAATCACCTGAAACGCCGGATTCTCGGTGGTGGCACCAATCAGCGTTAGGGTTCCGTCTTCGATGACGGGGAGCAGGGCGTCTTGCTGGGTTTTGCTGTAGCGATGAATTTCGTCGATAAATAACGCCGTGCGCTCGCCGCTCAGGCCCAGCCGGTTCTTGGCGCGATCGATCACGTCGCGAAGCTCTTTTAGCCCGGAGTTAACCGCGCTAAGCGTTTCAAAGTGGGCGTTCGCCTGGGTGCAAATCAGCCGGGCCAGCGTGGTTTTACCCACGCCGGGCGGCCCCCAGAACAGCAGGCTGGTTAGCTCGTGCTGTAAAAGCATGGTGTGCAAGGGTTGCCCGGGGGCCAGCACGCCATGTTGCCCGTAAACATCGTTTAGGGTTTGCGGGCGTAAGCGTTCTGCAAGCGGGATTTGCTGGTTGCTCTGGCGGTTTTGCTCGGCGAGCAGTTGCAACAGGGGCGGTTGGGTCATGGATGCCTTTAATGACGCGACTCGACGTTTTTAAGCGCGCTTTAAGCCTTAATATGCATAATTTTATCGCAGATACGGCGTTGGACTCAAAAATTTGGTCGCAGGCTTGTTTGGCACGTTGCCTATTCAAAATCGAGGGGTGTTTTGTCCGTTGCGCTAGCTTGCCAGGCAAAATTAACCCATAACCTAAAGCTTAAAGGCCAAAGAAACAAACCCTGTTACGTGATTTAAGCCTTGGGCTAAAAAATCAAAACATCACAAAATATTAATACTCGCGCTGGGGTTGCCACTTGTTGCGGTTGAGCCGTTTTGATACGGTTAATTGCGCTTAAGTTTATATTGAGAGAATCGCGACTCGCCTCAAGGCAATCGTTGAATGCATAAGCACGGTGTGCGCCGCTGAAAAGCCCCAGATTAAAGCAGGAGCAATTTAAGAGGAATCCACGCGGTTCAGGATAATGATCAGGAGATAGTTCTATGCCGAAAATTGGCCCTTTTAAACGTGTGCTATACACTGTGGCTGCGCCCGCTGTGGTTACTTTAGCTTCATCCTCAATAACATCTGTTCGGCAAAATCAAGGCGCGTTAAGCTCTCAAGGTACCGGAAACCAGCTTGCCAGACTGTGCATAACTACAGCAGAAAAAGTGTCACCGGATGTTTTTACCAAACAGACCCCCGAGCCGCTCAAAAAAATAAAACAACACTACCCTGAAGCCCTTAAACAGGTTAAGGAGACAACACAAACTGCCGTCGAGGGTGTTTGCCAGTCACCGGCTCACATTCGATAATTTAGCCTTTACTGAGTGTATTTATTGTGTTGCGCTTTGGATAGGATTTGCGCAACGCCCGCTGTATAATGCATAAGCCGGGGCATTTAAAGGTCGCAGACTGTATCGCACGCAACGAATGGCTTTTAACAATTCGGTTGGCGTCATTGCGTTATCTGTTGCCGATGCTTGTAAGCTTTGCCTGCGGCTTTACCCGATTATTTTGATAGCGTACTTGCCCGATGACCGTCAGCACGTCGATTCAATCGCCTACGGATGACTTGTTAAACGCTGCCCAAATGCAGGCGCAGACGCAAACCGCGAATATTAAAATTGCGGATAGGCTCGTTGGCCCGACGCACGCGCCGTTTGTTATTGCCGAGTTATCGGGCAATCATAACGGCAGCCTGGAGCGCGCGCTGCAACTGGTTGATGCTGCAGCAGACAGCGGCGTGGATGCCTTAAAACTGCAAACCTACACCGCCGATACGCTAACGCTGGATTGCGACGGCCCGGACTTTCAGATTGTGAATCCGGAAAGTCTCTGGGCGGGGCAAACGCTGTATAAGCTTTACCAAAAAGCATACACCCCCTGGGCGTGGCACGGGCCGATTTTTGAGCGCTGCCAGAAACTGGGCTTGATTTGCTTTAGCACGCCGTTTGATGTTTCTGCAATTGAACTGCTGGAATCGTTAAACTGCCCGGCCTATAAAATCGCTTCGTTCGAGAACATTGACCTGGCGTTGATTGCGGCCGTTGCCAAAACCGGTAAGCCAGTGATCATTTCTACCGGTTTAGCCTCCGAAGAAGACATTACGGATGCGGTCACCACGGCCATAACCCACGGATGTACGCAACTGGCGTTGTTAAAATGCACCAGCAGCTATCCGGCAAATCCTAAAAACAGTAATTTGCTAACGCTGCCCTATTTGCAGCGCAAGTTTGGCCAACTGGTTGCGCAGCTTAACCCTAACGCGGTGCTGCTAACCGGGCTATCAGATCATACGCTAGGTATTGGAGCGGCCGTTGCAAGCGTCGCGTTAGGTGGCCGAATCATCGAAAAACATCTGACGCTGGATCGTGATGGCGGCGGTGTGGACGATGCGTTTTCTCTGGAGCCGCAAGAGATGATGCAGTTAAAACTGGAAGCAGACCGGGCGCAGCAGGCACTAGGCCAAATTTTTATGGGCCCCACCGAGGCCGAGCAGCAAAACCTGATTTTCCGGCGCTCATTATACATTAGCCAGCCGGTTAAGGCGGGCGAATGCCTAACCGAGGCGAACGTACGCAGCGTGCGGCCGGGATACGGCTTAAAGCCCAAGTTTTTGCCGCAGGTTTTGGGTCAGCGCGCCAAGCGCGATTTAGCCTTGGGCGACCGCGTAACGTGGGACGTTATTGACCGCTAGCGAAGACCTGGCTTAGGAATTCAGGTTTAATCAGGGCTTAAAGTTTTAAGCGCTCGCAAGTAGGCCAAGCATACTACGGAGATGTTCTGGTAATGCGCAAGCCTTGATTTGATTCAGCCTGACTTGAATGCAGCCACTAAGGATTCGAACAAAAACATCGCCGTGAGTTGGCTAAGGGTTTTAGCCTGACACGCGACGATGTTTTGGGGTTATATAATTAAAAAATAAGGTCGTTAAACAAAGGCCTGCATTTACAGGTAACGATCGATTACTTGCGACAGCGCAGATTTTTGATGCACGCCAACCATTTGTTCAACGGCTTCGCCGTTTTTGAAAATGATTAACGTAGGAATCCCGCTGATGCGGTGCGATTGCGCGGTTTGCAGGTTGTCGTCGGTGTTGACTTTGCAAACCTTGAGTTTGCCTTCGTAATCTTTAGCCAGCTCATCGATGATGGGGCCAAGTGTTTTGCAGGGGCCGCACCAGGGCGCCCAGAAGTCTACAAGAACGGGTAAGGACGACTGCTTGACTTCAGCATCAAATGTGGCGTCCGTAATATCGTGAATTAACGTGCTGGTGCTCATAACGGGTCTCCATTCTCTGCAATGACGGCAGGCAAGTCGATGTGATGTAGAGGGTGGCTTAACCAGAACAGCATACAGCCGTTACGCTTTAATGCTTACACTAGCCGCCAATAAATTAAGGGTTATTATACAAAACCTTTCGCATTAAGGCCACCCGATTATAAAAATTTAAGGACTTGTTCGTCGTTTGTGACGGATTGATTCGGCTCGCATGAATCACCAATGCGCGCTTGATCCGTCTGGATGGGATGAGGTGGCTTAGCCTTATTGCCTTCAGGGCCATTCGGGTTACTTGCGTTTTTAAGTTTAACATTGCTGCATTAAGCCGCCAAATTACACTGATTTAACTGCTCATTAGCACACTTTTGCGGTTAAATAGTGCCATGAAACCTGCGATGCCCGAATTCGCCTGGGGAACCCTGGAGCGCTACATTTTAAGAGAGTTGCTAGAGACGTTCTTGCTTGGGCTTGCGGTGTTTAGCCTGGTTGGGTTTTTCTCGGATGCGTTGCTGGATTTTTTCAGGCTGATTCAAAGTCTAGGGCTTCCGTTCGATGTTGCGCTGACGCTTTTGGGCTTGCAGATGCCAAAAATTTTGGCGTTGGTATTGCCCGCCAGCGCGTTTCTAGCCGTTTTGCTGGTGTTTAATCGCTTAAACAGTCATTTTGAGTTGATTGCGGTGCGCAGTACCGGCGCGAGTCTTTCTCGGCTGCTGATGGCACCCATGGTGCTGGCGCTGGGCGTGGCGGGCTTTACCTATGTGCTAGGCGATTGGGTGGTGCCTTACTGCAATCAGCAGGCAGAATCCTTAAAATACGCCATGGTTGAACAAGGGGGCCTGCCGTTTAACCAAGAGAGTTTTTTGTTTAAGGATTATGACGGCGAGCACCGGTTGGAGCGACTGGTATACGTGGGTAAATTATCGGGACGCACGCTAAACGACGCCACGATTTTGGATTTGTCTCGGCCGGATGCCTTGCAGATTATTCAGGCGCAATCTGGGCGGTGGTACCCGGATAAATGGCAGTTTAACGAGGCGAACGCCTACACCGTGCCGCACGGAAACACCATTAACAAACAGTTACTGGTGAGTAATCATTTAGGCCAACTGACGCTTAAGCGCTTGTTTAACATTGTTAAAGCCAAAACTGACGCGCTGGAAGACAGTAACGGCTTGCTAAAAGATAAAGCGAACGCGCAACGCCTGATTGCGGATTCGGATACGCAACCGTTTTGGGTCTTAAACGAGGCCATTCGGCAGCGCACTGCGGCAGGGCTGAATGTCTCGAAAAAAACGGTCATCAAGCTTTGGGAGCGCCTGACGATTCCGCTGGCAACCCTGGCAATGCTTGCCATGGCGGTGCCTTTGGCGATTCACGCGCCCCGTCAGGGGGCAGAGCGCGGCTTTGTGTTTGCCATTGGCGCGTTGTTTACGTTCTACATGGCGCGCGCGATTTCGGTAGCGCTTGGGCAATCTAAAATTTTAACGCTGGGCGGGTTGTTTAATCTGGAGCAATCGCTTGCGCTGGCCGCGTGGCTGCCTGTAGCGCTGATTACCCTGGCTGCTGCCGCGTTGCTCTGGCGTAAAAGCCGCGTGCTTTAGGGCCCATTTTGTTTGTGTTACTGGCTTTTAACGAGCCTCGTTTTCACGTTTAGGCTTCTTCCCGCATTTAACCAGCCTGAGGCGAGGGCCGTTCCCGCCCTCGCGCTCCCTCCTTGATTTAATTCACCGCCCTGATTTAATTCACCGCGACGAGCGCTGTTTACGTGGTGTAGGGATTGGCTTGAATAAAATGCTGCGATGTTTTACTTCTGCTGCTGGCTTGCGTGTAAGGGTTGACTAGCAAAAAAGCTGCTCTCTGGGCGATTTGCGCACGCAGGAGCAGCTTTTTTATAGTTATACGTTGTTCGCTGAACAGTTAATCAGTCATTCGAAATAAACGATTGCAGATTAGCTGTTAATGTAAACAGCGTTCTCACTTTTTTTGCCCGAGAACAGGTTTGCAAGCAGCGTGCCTGCAGTGCCGCCAATGACGGCAGGGAGGGCTATTTTAGCAATATCGCCTAATATACCCAAGAAGCCCTTCTTCTTTTTAGGCGCCTCGGTAACAGGTTGTCCGGGCTGGCTGCCCTCGGTTGAATTTTGGGTGTTGGCAGGCTGCCCAGGCTGAGTCGATTTGGTGCTTTCGGCAATGCCAAGGCGTTCATTTTGCTTGGCTTTTGCTTCATCTACGGTATAAAAGTTATTTTTGCCCGCCTCCTGGGTCGTGCCGTCCGTGTTCAGGATCACTGCCTTCTGGCCGTCGGCGGTTACGATGGAGCCATTCAAGACTTTACTATCGACACTGCCAAGCCCATAGGTCCCGTTTGGCCCGCCAAAAGCGTTAAACGTGCCATACGGTGCCAAATTCAGCTCTTTAGGCTGATTCTGGTTCAATTCTTTGTAAGACGCCTGAAGATTGCTCAGGAATGACTTCTGGAATTCGGTTTTTTCGGCGCTGGCAGGTGTTATGCTATCTTTCTCGTAATTTTTAAGGGTTTGCTTAAGTGTGCTGCCCGTAATTTTGCCGTCCGCTTTGCCATCCTGCATATCTTGTGCGCGGGCAAATGCTGCTGCTTCGGCAACGCTCAGGGTTGTTTTGTCGTTATCTTGCCCGGCAATCGCTTTAAAGAGATCGGGGCTAACTCGGCCGCCAAAATCGCTTTCGGTGATGCCCTTATTTAAATCAAAGTTAGGATTGATGTTTTGCAAGCTGCGGGCGCCAAAGCCCAATAGCGCTTCATTAATTTTGCTTTTATCCTCGCCAAAGTTGCTAAACAGGGTAACATCTTTAAACGGATTACCCTGGACATCGTTTAAGCTCAACTGGTCTGCCGCATTAATGCCATAGGCAATGGCGTTATCGGTTTTAAACGGCCCTTGAGTGCTGTTGCCTTCGGCTGCCGACTTGGCGGGCGATGTTTGTCCTGCGTTGTTTTGAATGGACGCCTGTTTAAACTGGTTAATAATCATGTTCACGCAAAATTCCCCCCAATGTTTCTCCACGTTGATTCAGCAAATCCCCACTTGCTGAATACCCCCACAAAACCCTAAATTAGTTACATTAATTTTTCGAGAGACACTTACATTTGTATAAAAACAATCATTATGGATTTGATGCTAGCTTAATAAAGTCTTAAGCTTTAAGCGCGGAAGCCGCATTAAAGAAACCGGCTCGATAGCACTCAGCCAGATGTGTCGTCAATCTGCGTTAGGTAAAGTGTTTTTATCCCCTAAAGCAGATGATTTACTTTTTGAAAAAGGTTGTATCGGGCAATTATTTGAGCTTTGCAAGTTCGGCCAGCAGCTCATCGCTCTGGACGCGATCACCGGTTTCTTTGGCGTAGGCCATGCGAATCACGCCCTGTTTGTCGATGATATATGCCGATGGCCACGAGATACCGCCTTTGGCAATATTACTGACGCCGTAGCGCTTGATCACGGTTTTATCGGTATCATACGCCACGGTAAAGCCCAAGCCGTGTTCGCCAAGGGTTTTTTGCGCGTGCGTTTTATCGTCTGCGCTAATGGCAACAATTTGGGCGTCTGCTTTTTTAAACTCTGCCAGGTGCGATTGTAGATTTTCGAGCTGGGCGGCGCATACGCTACAAAAACTACCCTGATAGAAAATAACCACGGTGTTTAACTTACCTTTAGCCTCGGATAATTTAAACGGGCTACCTTGCGAGACCGTGGGCAGTGTAATGTCTGGAGCTGCTTTCCCGACGGGTAATACATCTAAAAACGTATACGGCGAGACCTTGGTTAAATCGGGGGTTAACGTGTCAGCACCGGCTTCGGGCTGCGCGTTAGCAGAGGCTTCTGCGGTTGTCTCTGTGGCAACATCTGCGGAGCCTGTGGCGTTTTCATCGGGTTTAGGGGTCCCTGCAAACAGCATCCAGAACGCGGTTGCTGCGAACCCTGCCGACACAACAATGGCAACAATGGTTTGTACGGTTTTGTTCATCATAACAACACACACAAAATCCTGAGACGATTTGAGACGAGCGAGCGTTAGCGCTCCGAAATGGGCACAAACGGCCGGAAGGAGATCCCTTCGTAAAGCGCCTTAGGCCGAATCAAGCGGTTGTTGGCCGATTGCTCGATGACGTGCGCGCACCAACCCGAAATGCGAGCCAGGGCAAAAATCGGGGTATACACTTCAATCGGCAGGCCTAGCATGAAGTAAATGTAGGCCGTCGGAAAATCCACGTTGGGGTGAATGCCTTTTTCGGTCATCATCACGGCTTCCATGTCTTCCGCCATGGCATCCCAGTGCGGCTGACCCAATTGCTCGCCCAAATTTTTGCCCACCCGCTTCAGGATTTTAGCGCGCGGATCGCCGATTTTATATTCGCGGTGGCCAAAGCCCATAATTTTGCGTTTTTCCACCAGGGCGCGTTCCATCCAGGCTTTTGCGTTTTGTGGTTTACCCACTTCAAGCAGCATCTTCATGGCTTCTTCGTTCGCACCGCCATGCAGAGGGCCTTTAAGCGCTCCAATCGCCGAAATTACCGCAGAGTGCAAGTCAGACAGCGTCGAGCAGGTTACCCGGGCCGCAAACGTTGAGGCGTTAAAGCCGTGGTCTGCGTAGCAAATCAGGGTCATGTCAAACACTTTAATCGCCAACTCGCTGGGGTTGGCATCGCCCATCATTCTTAAAAAGTTTTCGGCGTGGCTCATGTTGGGGTCGGTGCTGGGCGCAATGGCGGGCTGACCTTTAACCGAACGATGATACGCAGCAATCGCCGTGGGGAACTGCGCAACAAGGCGAACAGCTTTGCGTTTGCTGGCGGCTTCGCTGGTGTCGGCCACGTCTGCATCGTACAGCGCAATCAAAGAAACCGCAGCGCGTAAAGCATCCATTGGGTGGATGTTTTTGGGCATTTCGGCGATGGCTTTCAGCACGGCGGCGTTAAGTACGCGCGCTTCGGCCAGGGTTTTTCTGAAGGCTGTAAGCTCGCTTGCAGTGGGGAGTTCACCCATCAGAAGCAGGTAAGCGACTTCTTCGTAGCAGGCGCCTTCGACCAGTGCCTGGACGTCATACCCGCGGTAGATGAGGCTACAGCGTTCAGAATCCACTTTAGAGAGCATCGTAACGCCCGCAATGACGCCTTCTAGGCCGGGGCTATATTGGGGGCTCGCTGCAACGGTCATGGTTTAAGACTCCTGACAACCCTAAAAATGCTGAAAACTGTAAAAAGTCTATCACTATAAATCAGAAACGCCTTCCATTATGCCGTATCAAATCTGCCAGACAACCCTTTTATGCATTACCTCTAATGCTTTAATGCGATTGCACGAGGGGGTGAACGCGAGACCAGCGCACCATTGCAGTAATCTTTCTGCAAGGGAGTAGGTCGGGTTGGTGGGGGCAACATCCTTCAAGTAAGGGCCGCGCCCCCTTGCGCTTCTTCCTCGATCCAATCTGACGCCGCGCCCTGTATTTGCATGGCCTTTTCTCGCAAGCTTCTCTGGCCTAGAATAATGTCAGTTTTATCAACGCTCATGTTACTTGCCGTTTTATAGAGCCATTTTACGTGAACGCCATGTCATCCCCAGCAACAGCTTCTGTCGAGAGTTCGTCGTCGCCCGCCAAAATTGTTTTTCCGCATCAGCACGTCATCGATTCTTCGCACCTGAGCGCGCAAGACATTTGGGCGGTGATGGAAAACGCGCGCACGTTTGCCGAGATTCTCAAGCGCCCCATTAAAAAAGTGCCGACTTTAAGAGGAAAAGTCGTCGTCACGATGTTTTACGAAAACTCGACACGCACCCGCACGAGCTTTGAGTTGGCGGCTAAATACCTGAGCGCCGACACGCTCAATTTTTCGGTCTCGACTTCGAGCGTAAAAAAAGGTGAGACGATTCAGGACACGATTGATACGCTGCTTGCAATGGGCGCGGATGCGCTGGTGTTGCGCCACGGCAGTTCGGGCATTTGCCAGCAAATGGCCAAGCTGGTGGGCAAGCGCCTGAGCATTTTAAACGCGGGCGATGGATTCCACGATCATCCGAGCCAAGGGTTGCTGGATTTGTTTACGATGCTGCAAGCCGTGGGTGACGTGCGCGGTAAAAAAATTGTAATTGTGGGCGATTTGCTGCATAGCCGTGTGGCGCGCAGTAACCTGCATATTTTAAACACGATTGGGCTAGATGTGCACGTGTGCGCGCCGCCCACCCTAATACCTTCTGGGTTGACCGAGCTTCGCCAGAATGACTTGCCCGCTTGCACCGTGCACCATTCGATTGAAACCGCGCTGCAGGACGCGGATATCGTGATGGCGCTCAGGCTGCAACTCGAGCGTCAGCAATCGGGATTGTTGGCCAGCCTGGGCGAGTACGCCCAGTTTTACGGGATCACGCGCGAGCGCCTGAAGCGCTTCTGTAAGCCTAACGTGGTGGTCATGCACCCTGGCCCCATGAACCGCGGTGTCGAAATCGCAAGCGATGTGGCCGATGACACCAGCCTGAGCCTGATTAGCCGGCAGGTACAAAGTGGCGTGGCCGTGCGCATGGCGCTGCTGTACTTACTGCTGGGTAAAACGCCGGTGCAGGATGAGTAAATTGATTTCACGATGTGAGCCTGCAACACATCGCGTTTACGATTGGTTTAGATGAATTTAGCGCTTAGGCTGAATGTTCAAGTTAAGGTAATGTATGCTGCCGCACTTATTGGCAACTTCGTCTGCTAATCTAACCACGCCGACCAGTTTGGTTGGTTATCCGCCGCCAGTCGTGTACCCGCGTCAGCTTCAGCAAACGTTTACGGGTATGCCAACAAAATCCAGAAAACCCGCGATAGAAATTCCTCTGCCGGGCGATGGATTTTTAAGCGCGCCCAAACTGCCCGTTAAATCGTTTAAACGCGTGAATCTATTTAATAGAATTACTCAAGATTTAGGCGTCTTTGCTGCGCTTTTACACGCCGTATCGCGCACGCCATAATCTTAACGATATTTTTAAGAAAATTTTTTTCCGCTGCGATTCGCCCGTTTTTAACCTGAGATTATTTTTTTGGTTTTGCTAAGTTTGCCGCGCATATTTTTTTGGAGTTATGCATGATGCCTTCTCTCGCTTTTTCAACTGATGATGTTCGCCCGCAAGGCAAATTACTTTTAACTGGCGGCCGTGTGTTGGACCCTGCTTGCGGCCGTGACGAAGTGACGGATGTTTTAATTGATGACGGCAAACTGGAAGCCATTGGCAGTAATTTAAAAGCCCAGTTAGGGCACGCGCCCACGTTAACCGAGGTGGCGCTTACGCCGAACCACTGGATTACCCCTGGCCTGGTCGATGTTCACGTGCATTTGCGCGACCCGGGTTACCCGGATAAAGAAACCATCGCGACCGGACTTGCGGCCGCAGTGGCGGGCGGCTTTACGCATATTTGCGCCATGCCCAACACGCACCCCACCACCGATAATTTGCCCACTGCACACTATGTGCAAGAGCAAGTGCGTCGCGCCAACAGCATCGAGGTGTTTTTAATCCCTGCAATTACCAAAGGGCTTGAGGGCAAAGAGCTGACCGAGATGGCACTGCTGAAAGCCAACGGCGCGGTTGCGTTTACCGACGATGGCTGTTGCGTCAAGGCGTCCGATCGGATGCGCCACGCGCTAAGTTGGGCCAAGGTACTGGATTTGCCGATTATGAGCCACGCCGAGGATACGGATTTAAGCGGCAAGGGCTGCATGCACGAGGGCGTGCATTCCACGCGGTTGGGGCTGCCCGGTGTGCCTTCCGAAGCCGAGACGGTGATGATTAGCCGGGATATTGAGCTGACGCGTTTAACCGGCGGCCGGCTGCATTTAACCCACGTTTCTACCGCGCGCGGCGTCGAGATGATTCGACAAGCCAAAGCCGAAGGCTTGCCCGTGACGGCTGACGTGACGCCGCACCATTTAACCCTGAACGATTCGCACGTGGCCAGTTCGGGGTACGACCCGGATTTTAAAATGAATCCGCCGCTACGCAGTGAGGCCGATCGTCAGGCGTTGGTGCAAGGCCTGCAGGATGGCACGATTGATGCCATTGCAACGGATCACGCGCCGCACACGCCGGATGAAAAATTACAATCGTTTGATGCTGCGCCCTGCGGCGTAACCGGCCTTGAAACCGCGTTTGGCGTATTAAATACGCAGTTGGTGCAAAGCGGTATTTTATCGCCGCTTGCGCTAATTACTAAAATGAGTTACGCGCCCGCGCAAATTTTTAAACTGCCCAATGCCGGCACGCTTGCTCTAAACGCGCCCGCCAACCTGACCATTTTTGATGCCAATGCGCAATGGATGGTGGACCCGAACCTGTTTATGAGCAAGGGCCGTAATTGCCCGTTTAAGGGCATGTTGCTCTCGGGTAAGCCAGTAATGCTGCTTAGCCAGGGGCGTTGCCTGCTGGGCGCAGAAAGAATGCGCCAACCGGTCAGCGCTTAAGGATGCTTTTCACTTTAAACGGATTCAAGCGTAAGCCTTGAGATCAATAAGCCTTGAGATCAAATTGAATGTTTTATGCCTTAGTTAGGCATTTTATGCGCTTAAACTCGCTTATCGAGTTGACTGCTTAACTGCTCAGTTGTTTTTTATGAGAAAGCGGGATTTCAGTATCGGTACAAAAATCCCGCTGACGCTTTGTGCTCACAAATGCACTACTAGGCTTACTTTAGACCGACGGAAGTTATTGCTTATAGTACGGCCGATTCTGGCGTAAGGGTTTTAAGCTCAAGCGCGTGAATCAGGCTGCCCGGATTACCCGGTAACGTTTTAATAGCTTGCTGCACCATTCGGTGCTGGTCAATGATGGGTACGTCCTTAAATTTGGGCGAGGTAATGGTAATTCTTAAGTGCGCGTTACCCTGAGAGCCCGGGTGCCCGCTGTGTGCCAGCGTGTTGTCGTAAATATCAATTGCGGTTGCCTCGAGCGCTTGCGCAAGTTGCTGCTGAAACTGATTTAAATCGAGCATTTAAAAAACTCCAAAGATGAGTATTGATTTTATAAAAAACGCTTGTGCGTCAATGGTGTTGAGCGTCATTTTGCGATCCTGCTGGCGTTCATGGCAACCACTGATAATTTTGCTGCTCGCGAGCCGATTACGCCAGTCGCAGGCGATCTTCTCGAATCGCATGCAATTGCGTGCTAAATAAACGCCAAGGGTAGGGCATCAGGCGTTGATTGACTCGCCCGTACCTGAAGAGTAACCGCATAAGCGCATCTAGCTTCGGGGTACGAATTGAGCCGACGGCATCATCAATCCCCCATTGCTCCAGCGCTTCGGGCATTTCGGGTAAATGCTTGCCCATGGTTTTGAACAAAAAGCCCGATTGTAGCTCGCCCCAGATCAGTTGGCCGCCCCCCGAGGCGTTGTGCGTGACGCGTGCCAGTTGACTCATCCACCGGCTCATTAGCCGTTCGTTGATTTCGGGCTCGTGAGCGCCGAGTGCAGCCGCACTGTTCAGCACCAGCGTCATGCCAAAACGATCGGATTCGAAGGGTAACTGTAGCGGATCAATATGCTCAAAGGCGTAACGGCAACCGATCATCTGTTTGGCGCGCTCAACCCAACGCGCGTCCGCATCGGCTAAAACAAGGCCTGTACCCGGCAGTTGTAGCGCCAGGTAACGTGCCAGCGAGGGCATCCGGCAACCGCCTACAAAAAGAATCCGTGCCGGTGCGTTTGTGGCGTTCGCGGTGCCGTCTTCCATTAAAAGGCTAATGGCTGCGGCAAGGCTATTCTCGAAGCCTGTTTTGGGGTTCAGCCCTGCCTCTTTTTTGCAGGGTTCAAAGGGGCTACAAGCGCCCGCAGGTTTTTCTGCATCGTGTTCGCTGCAAACTTCAGATGCGTGCGCATGCGTGGCGTCGTCGTGGTGTTGGCAGGCCGAGGCTTCGGCATTGGGCAAGGAGCAAACCAGGCCTTGATTAACTGGGTGCATAGCGGGGAGCTCGGGTAGGGGCTGAGGGTAAGATGATGACGACACAGGCTGTACAGACATACAGGGCGCTCCTGACAATGAACGGGTAAAACGCGGGTTGGGAGTTAACGTGGTTCAAGCAACGTTAAATCGGGGTGAGCGTGGCGTAGGGTAACTTGAACCGCGCCCCGAATAACGCCTGATGACTGCAGGATGCTTAACCAGTTTAAATCAAAGACACACCAGATTGAAAAAAAGCCATAATTGAAGGTTTAGAGCATTTACGCGCGCAATTTTACTTTGTGGGGCCAGCCAGGTAGGCCATCAGGTAGCGGCCATAATCCAGGTAAGTAAGCACGTGACCCAGTAAAATAAAGCCCCACAGGCACCACAGTGGCGTTAGCCCCAAATCCGGAAATTTAAGCTTCCGCAAGAGTTGCGTTACCGTTAGCATGCCGGCCATACACGCGGCAAGTAGCCAAGGCCAAAGGGCGTAATCGTCAATCACAACCTGGCTTAAACCAAATGCCATGACGCCGGCCAGTAACAATATTAAAAACAGGCTAATGCTTGCGCCATTGCTGCGCAGCTTAGAGAACACACCCAGCGTCGCAAACGTGATGAGCGCCCAACGGACCCCCGAGGCGTTCAGTAGCCACCGCGTGGCTTGTTCGTAAGCGATAGAAAGCTGTAGCCAAGGGCTATGGGCGGCGTCGGCGTAATGCACGCCGTTAAGCCAGCCCATGCTGCTACGACCCGCATAGGCGGGGCTAAGGGTTGCGGTTAACGCGTGGTTTGCCCAAACGTGTCCGTGGCGCAACGCATCCGAAAAACTTTTTACCGAGCCCGGCGGCAAGCCCTGTAACTGAGAAAACGGCCCGTGCGTAGTGTGCGCCAGTTGCCAAGCGTAAAGCACCAACACGGGCGATAAACAGGCCAGGCTGAGTAATACGCAATAAAAGCCTGCGGCTTTGTTCTGGCGGATAAATACCGTGGTAATACACGCTAGCAAAACCGCAATGCCTACCGGGTGGCAGTAAGCCGCGGCAACAGCCCAGAGCATGCATCCGGCCAGGCTCCATTTGGAGCTTGCCGTGCCTTTGGTCAGTCGTTTTTCGGTGAGCCAAAGCGCAAACGATGAAAGCGCCAGAAACGGCAGTGTGAGCCCCAGTTGGCAAGCTTCGAGCAGCGTGATGGGCGCAAGCGCAAATAACCCCGATACGGCAAGCGGCATGGGCTGCGGCAGCCAGCGCGTTAGTAATCGGTAGGCAAAAACAATGCTGCCCGTTAGGCAGGTAATATTTGCCCAAAAAATGAACGGCGAAAGCTGCGCAAGGGTGCTTTTGCCCGATATCAGCATTAGGGCGGCCAGGCATGTAGGCACCAGCGGCGGGGCTTGGCCCGAAACTTGAACTAAACTGTTCGGCAGCGCCGCCAACGATTTAGCCGAGACCATGTGCTGCGCAACCCCAATTAAATGGCCGGGGTCCGTCATGCGGGCGGTGCCAAAAATTTGCCCTGCTTGCGGCGAGACTTTGCAATCGGCCAGCAGCCAAATAGCAACCGCCAGGTAGCCCAAAATCAGGCTCCATTCAAACCAACCTGCTTTGTAAAACGGCACAGCCGGGGGCGCGGGCGCGCCATTCGCCAGATTAGACACCGTAAACCTCTCCGAAAAAAATCAGGAACTTTGCTTAATACTTACCTAAAACCCTAAAAACTGACTCAGGATTTATGTCTCGCAATCAAATAAAAATACAAGTACAGAACGATATGAGAAACATTTAAAACGGGTATCAAACGTTAACGATACGGTCTGTCGCGATTATTTAAGGCTAATGATCAATCGTGACTTATGCGGCACTGGTTTATAACTTCTGGATGCTTTTCGATGAGGGGTCTCTGGGTTTGGTGCGTGCGATTAGCACGTGTTTGACCCGTCAGATAAAGGCTGTTTATTATTCGTTTTGTTTATCCAGTAATTAGCGTATTTAAAAAATAGTTTGAGCCGAATTTTTAAGTCAGCGTCAAAGTACAGACCCAAAATTTTGTGTTTGTGATTTTAAAGGGCACCGATGCGGGCCAAAACTAATGCCACGGGACGCAATACACACGCGATAAATGCAAAATGCGCACAGGATGCGCGATAAGCATCAGATATACCTTCTCCCAGATATATCTTAGAAAGCAATCTTATATCTTTTTTAAGACTTGTGCGACGAATTCAGGCTGATTATTTGGAACCTGTTACCAAGCTGTTACAAAATTAGGGGGAATGCAATTGAGCTTGATGGGCGGTAGTGGGTCAATTTGGTGGGTACAGCATCCAAAAGCGAAGGCCGTTCCCTCTCTCTACTGATTGGCTGGTGCAAACCCTTAGCCGCCCGCGGCCTGAACAAACGCCTTGACGCGCTCATCGGTCGATTTAAACAGATCGTCCGGTGTACCTTCAAAATGAATGTGCCCTTCGTGAAGCATTAAGACTCGCGTGGCAACGCGCCGCACCGTGCTAATGGTGTGCGTAACAACGACGCTTGCTGCGTTGAGTTTTTGCTGTAGCGCCTGAATATAATCTTCGAGCATGGCGGTCGAGACGGGGTCCAGCCCCGAGGTGGGTTCATCGTACAAAATAATGCTGGGGTTACTGATGACTGCCCGGGCAAAGCTAACGCGTTTTTGCATGCCGCCCGAAAGTTCGTTGGGGTATTTGTCTTCAATGTCTTCCAGGCCAACCATTTCGAGTTTTTCGGCAACCAGTTTGCGCAACTCGGGATCATCGGCGTTTTTGTATTTGGGTTTACCCTTGGCCGGCTCAAGCAGGCTAAAGGCAACGTTTTCGAGCACGGTTAGCCAATCAAACAGCGCCGAATACTGAAACACCATCGCGACGTTCTCTGATGCCAGCTCAACCGTGCCATCGGTTGCGGTTTCAAGGCCAGCTAACGTGCGCAGCAGCGTACTTTTGCCGCAGCCGCTTTCGCCAATAATGGCAATAATATCGCCGGCGTTAACGGTTAGGTTAATGTCGTCAATAATCCAGGGGCCATCGGGCGTGTATTGTTTACGCAGGTTTTCAACCAGAATCAGGGGTTTGGTTTCGTTCGGCTTTTGCTTAACGGTTGACATAAAACACCCCACTTATGACTAAATCAGCAAGTGCCATGGCTAAAAACGCGGCTACAACGGCTTGCGTGCTGGCTTCGCCCACGGCTTCCGATCCGCCGCGCGCTTCGAGTCCAGTTTTACAGGCAATCAGCCCAATCAGTATGCCAAACACGACGGTTTTGAGCAGAAAAATTTGTAAATCAAAAAACGTAATGTACGCCCGCACAGATTCCCAGTAGATTTGCCACGACACCCCTGCCGCCATGTCGCTTACAATGGCACCGCCGATTGTACCAATCACTAATGTGATAATGGCCAGCATGGGCATGGCTACCAGCACGCCCTGCACGCGCGGCGTGACCAGATAAGCCAGGGGATTAATGCGCATTACGCGTAACGCGTCAATCTGGTTGCCGACGTTCAGGTTGGCAAGCTCCGCCGACATCGACGAAGCGGCAAGTGCAATCATGGCAAAGCCGGTCATCACTGGTACCAGTTCACGAATCAGGCTGGTGGCCACCAGCGCGCCCACCAGCGTACCGCCGCCCTGTTTGGCCATTTCGGGCGCGATTTGCAGCGCAATGACCATGCCAGAAAACGCGCATAGCACGCTTGCCATTAGTAAGGGCGATAAAGCGCGATTGAGCTGAACCATGCTACGGCCCATATAAGAGCCGCGCAAAAGTTCGCCCTGTGAGACAAGTTTAAAGAGCGCCACGCATAAATCAATCAGGCCGCCCAGCGTAATAATGCTTTTGCGTAGCACATGCCACAGCCAGACGAACAGCAGGCGCGTCGCCGGAAATAACAAAGGACGGTTCGCAGCATCAGGCACGGGCAGGCGTCTCTTGCGGCGTGTTCGGGGGGGGACGCATGCTTTGCAGCAATCCGGCCGCGTATTGCCGTGCCGAGGCCGCATCGCGATCGCCGCTGGCCAGTTGCCCCAGAATTTGCTCGCGTTGCTCGGGTTGGGTTAGCCAACGCGCCACAACGCTGGTTCGGGCCTCGGTGCCAGTGGCCAGTTTTGCAAATGATTTTTCCAGATGCATGTGCCAATCTGCGGCGGCGGCAATAATGGGCTGGTGCGTAATGACCAGCACTTGCGCCTGCTGATGCGATAACTGCACCAACTGGCTGGCAATGGCGCGCGCGGTAATGCCGCTGGTGCCAGTGTCAATTTCATCAAAAATAATGGCGCTGGGTTTGCCCTGCGTTTGGAGCGGGTTTTGGCTCATAATGACCGAAAGCGCAAGCAACAGCCGACTCAGTTCTCCGCCGCTGGCCACTTGCGCAATGGGGCGTAACGGTTCTCCGGCGTTTGCGCTAAACATAAACCGGGGGTGCTCCTGGCCTTGCGCGCCGAGCGTGCACGGGGACAGCTCGACCCTAAAATTGGCCGCAGGCAACGTGAGCTGATGCAGCAGCGTCGTCATCCGAGATTCAAGTGCTTTGGCGGCCGAGGCCCGTAACTCAGACAATTGCGCGGCGTGCTGCTGTAAGGCCGTAAGGGCGTTTTGCGCGGCTATTTTAAGCGAGTTTAACCGTGCTTCGGGCGATTCGTGGTGATTGAGCAGGGCTTCAAGTTCGGCGTGGGTTTTAAGCACAGACTCAAGATCTGGGCCAAAGCGTCGCTTGAGTTTATCAAGCGTATCCAGGCGGTCTATGGTTTCGCGCAGTACGTTTGGGCTTAGCGTGACCGATTCGCTGTAACCCGATAAATGGCGGGCGGCGTCGCGCAAAACTTCGTGCGCCTCGGCGATTTGCTCAAGCACCGGGCCCAGGGTTTTTTCATCGAGCGAGATAATGGCGCTAAGCGCTTTTTCGGCACGCTCCAAGGCGGTAAACGCAGCGGTTTCACCGCGATCAGACAGATCGGGTTGCAGCGCGGCCAGACTTTTTGCAACGCCGCTCAGCAGTTTATCGGCGTTAGCTTGCTGATGTTTGATGTGTTGCAAGCGGGTATCTTCATCGGCCGTAATGGGCATGGCTGCATTGATCAGCGCCAAATCTTCGGTTTGTTGTTTGCGCAGCGCAATGGCCGCTTCGCTGCTCTGGCAAGCTTCCTCGTAGGCGTGTTGCGCCTGTTGCCACTGGCTATAGCTGGCTTTAACCTGTCTGGCGCAGTTCAGTAAAGCTTCACCGCCAAAGGCGTCAAGCATCAGGCGTTGCTGCGCGGGCTGCAGTAATCCAATGGCGCTGTGCTGCCCCTGAATCATCAAAATGGCCTCTAGTGCGGGTTGGAGCGCTTTGCGTTGAACCAGCAAACCGTTTACTCTGCACCGCGAGCCTGTGGGCGTGACCTCTCGGGTAAACGTCCAGACGGGCTCGTTGAAGAGTTCTTCGGTTAAATCGAGCGTAAGCAGCTTGCCTAAAAATTGGCGCTGCGCATCATCGAGTTTAAGTTCAAGCTCAATGCTGGCGTGTTGGGTCCCAGAGCGTAAAACTTCGATGGGGCTCAAGGGTGCGCCCAATGCCCACCCTAACGAATCGAGCAGCAAGCTTTTGCCCGCGCCCGCCTCTCCAGTCAGCACGGTAAACCCCGGCCTAAAGTCTAGCGTTAGCGCCTCGATAATCGCTACGTTTTTAAGCTTTAAATGCTGAATCATAATCTGTGGCAGTTGTGTAGCAAATTAACTTTTGAATGTGGCGTTTCAACAAGAAAACTCAAGGCCTGAAGCCATTTTCTAATTCAAAAAATTATCATTTGCGCGTTAAAAAAGTAGTATATAGCAAATCATTAAACGTCGCAGGGCGATAGTCATCCTGTAGTGGGTCCGTTTAGAAGATTCAACATCCTCAGGCGAGGGCTGTTCCTTCCCTTGCGCGCCCTCTCTTGCGTCCTCTGCCTGAGTCAAACTGATCCGCTACCAGTCACCCAACTATTCCGCCAATGTGTTATTTAACGCCGATGCGCAGGAGGTGGCAACACGCAGTTTTTTGCAGGCGCTGGCGTAAAGGGTTAAATCGCATTACAATGGCGCAAGTCAAAATCGCTATCAAGGAATTACTTAGAATTTACACATCACTATGTCGTGTATTGTAATGCACCTGCTGCGGGGTTAATCAGGTTTTCCGAGTCTGAAGCCAGCGCCGCAACCCGAGAGAGTCTTGTTCGAAAAGTATTCCAGTATTGTTTAAACGCGTTTTAATTTGAGCGATTTTTAAAGTTTGAGCCTGAGCGTATGATGCCTTTTGATTTTTTAACCGGCACGCAGTCGGCCCATGTTATTGAATGGGATACGCCACTGGCACGCGTGGTCTGGTCGTTGTTGCTGGGCGTCATTGTCGGACTTGAGCGAGAAATTACGCAAAAATCGGCGGGGTTGCGCACGCACATTTTAGTGTGCATGGGCGCTGCTGTTTTTACGTTAATTTCTACCAGTATTTTATCCAATACTTCGGGCGGGCTTGTGAGCCCGGTGGACCAGACCCTGCTGGAAGGCGCAACCTTGAACCGGGATCCGTCGCGGATTGCGGCGCAGGTGGTTTCGGGGATTGGTTTTATTGGCGGCGGCGCGGTACTGCGCCACGGCGCCACGGTTAAAGGCCTTACTACTGCCGCAAGCCTCTGGATTATGGCAAGCATTGGTATGCTGGCGGGCATCGGTAATTACACGTTATCGACCATTACCGCGATTCTGACGTTTTTTGTCTTGTTCTTAATTGGCCACCTGGAACAAGCGCTGTTGGGCAAACATACCAAAGGCGTTCAGGTATTAGCGTCCTTATCGGTCGAGGCCAGCCACGCCAAGCGCGTGATTGGCTGGCTCGAAAAAACTTACGGCAACGCCGTAAACGAGCTAACCAGCAGTTCGGTGGTCGATTCTAACATTACGCACATTACCTGCCTGATTGATTCGGCGCCAACCAAACCGCTGAACGTGCATCAGGTGGCGCAAAAACTCGAAGAGCTTGATAACGTCGTCTCGATTAGCGTGCGCACCACGCGCGCCGATGAATAATGCTGCAACTGCCCTGTGGGGCGTTAAGTTTTAAGTTAAGCATTCAGCTCAAGTTTTGACTTCAAGGTCTACTAAGCGCCCGCCTCATCAACTATGTGCTCATAAGTGTATGCGATGTCCCAGTTTTATATTCAACCGCATATTATTGCCCGCTTACAGCAAGGCCAGTTTGTTGCTAATCGTAGCGCGCACGATGCTCTGACGCCGGGACTAGGGCCTGCCACTCAACGCACAACTGGCGGCGAACGCCGCCAACGGCTGACGCCGCTGGCGCTGGCCAAGCACGCAATCCGATACGAACCGTTGGTGTTCCAACACCGAATAAATGATTTGCTTGCGGTTGCAGAGGCGTTAAACCAGCCGTGCAAGCGCGTTGTGCTAATTGATGGCGCGCCCGGCTCGGGTAAAACAGCGTTTGTAAGAGCTTTGGTGGAGTTATTTGGCGGCGGCCCGGAACAGCTGATTTGGCTTAAACCGAATCGCCTGACCGATCCGTTAAATCTGTTAAAAGACTTACAGCATGCGGTAGCGCACCTGACGCAGCAAGTTGCGCAAGTGCCTGATGCACAGTTTGAAGCCGCCGAAGCGCCCGGCCAGATTACGGCGCTGAGTGCACAACTGCGCGCGCACGCCCAACCGGTGTGCATTGTGATTGATCCGGTTTCGGTCTGGGTCCACGCGCAACACCAAATCGCCGAGGCGTTGCTGCGACTGCTGCTAGAGGCATTGTTGGCGTGTCCAAACGTAAAACTTGTGCTGGTGGGCGATCGATTACCCACCGCAGATTTTGCGACAACCCATAACGCGGTGATGACATTAACGGTTAAGCCGTTAAACTGGGAGCAGTTTTCGGCCTTATTACCGTTGCTTTCTCCTTCTAAGGTAGCGGTCCCGCCGCTGCAAAGCCGTCCTGAGGCCTTGAGCGCAGGCGATGCAACAGACGTTTGGCCCCCGTGGTTAGCTACGTGGATTTCGCGCCTCAATACGGTGGCCAGTTTGTCGCAAGCCCAGCCACAGGCCCAGCGATTTACCGAGACGCTTGCTGCACTGATGCGCCTGCCGCAGCCCACGCCCAAACAGTTTTTAGACTCGCTATGGCCGATTTGGGATGCATGGCTGCATCAAGAGGCGCACGGGAACGGGGCGCAAGATCCGCAAGATGCTCACCGTAAGCCAGAGTGCGCATTTTGGCTCTGGCTGTTTTTGCTGGCACGCCACCCGCTAGATGCGCAAGCGCTGACAGGGTTTACAGAATCCCACGCGGAACAGGGCGCCGAGGCGATTCAGGCCCAGTTGCTCAGCCCGGCGAGCGCCTTGAGCGCGATTTTGCAACGTTCGTTCCAGCCGCAAACGTTGCTTAGCCAGTTAGTTCCGCCGCAACCCAGCGCGCAAACGTTGTACGCGGAGTTTGAGCCTTTTAGCGGGATACGACAATTGCTGGGGCCTTTAACCGCAAAGCATTTAGGGCATCCGGCCAAGGCGCATTTGGCGCTGATGCGGTTTTATGTCTCGGAGCGGCAAAAACCCAGGCGCCAACGTTGGCGTATGACCAGCCAACAATTGCTGCTTACCGAAGCGCGCTACCACAGCGCTAAAACGCACGGCGGAAAAATCATTGAGCCAGATCCGTTTCATCCAGACACCACAACCTCGCTTGCAGGCGGGCAATCAACACCTAAAGAAGCCGCGCCGCAAGTTTTGCCGCCGCTACTGCCCGATGACTGGCACCCAGACTGGTTGGCTGCGCTGACCACCCCCAACGCTGCGTTTGCCCTGAAACCTCCCGTGCCTGAACGGTCAGATCAAACGCAAGGGGGTAACGCAAAGACTTCTTTAAATGCTGCCCTAAGTGTTGGTTCTGGAATTGAGGCAGGTTCGGTTATAAACTCAGCCTCAAGTTCTACGCAAAATTTTTCGTCAAATTCGCCGTCTCAGGCGCTAGAGCAAGCGATGAATGCGCACGCCTCGCAAGGGCATTGGGGCGAATGGCTCGAGGGGGTTGAGCCCTTGGTTGAGCATTATTTAGCTCAGGGGCAATGGCGTTCTGCCGCGTATTTACTGGCTCAGGCAGCAAATAAGGCGTTGCTGCTTAACGTGCCGCATACGGCGTTAGAGTGGTACTGGCAACAGGGCAATGTGCTGCTGGGCGAAGGTGGTTCGCCAAAAGATGCGTTGCGCGCTTACCAGAATGCGTTTGCGTTAACGCAGGTTGCCCACGCCGGCGAAGACGTTGAGGCACGCTTGCGCGAGCGGATTACAGCGTTGAAGCAACTGCCCTAGAGTGATTTGCGGCAATTATCTTTAGGCGTCCGCGCTGCAAACCACGGCAATCACGCCTTGCGGTTTGAGCGTCTCGATTTTTTGAAGAACTAAAAATTGATTTTTTGAGTTTTGCGATGTTTTGCCCGGTTTTTAAATTTGCTCATTTGTAGTGGGTCATTTTGGTTTATTCAATATCATACAGCGAGGGCCGTTCCCTCCCTCGCGCTCCCTCCCTGCGCTTAAACAGACTCACTACTTGTTAAAAACAAGCTGGATTAATGCCTGATTTAAGCGTATTTTTTTAAAGTTAGCTGCACTGTTTTTAAAAGATTTAATTGGAGTCTTATCATTTGCCATGACGGCCGTGCCCCCTTCGAGCCAAATCATTGCGCAACATGATGCGCACGCAAAGCACAACAACGCAAAACACGACAACGCATTACACGCGTGCATGGCACGCGCAATGCAGCAACCGTTGTTTGTGCAACACCGGTCACAGCTGTTAACGCTGTTAAAAACGCACGCTGTTAAACGTGGCCATTTTACACTAGCCAGCGGAAAAACCAGTTCGGTGTATTTGGATACGCGTCAGGTTTCAATCAGCGCCGAGGGCGGCTGGTTGATTGGATGGCTATTCGAGGCGTTACTCGCGCAAATGCCAAACACGGTTGACGCGGTAGGCGGTATGGCGTTAGGGGCTGCGCCGTTAACCAGTGCGGTGCTGAGTCAATCTGTTAACGCTGGTCGCCCGTTTAAAGCAGGATTTTTAGTGCGACCCAATGCCAAGGCGCACGGCACGCAACAGGTGATAGAAGGCACGCTTGCGCCGTGGATGAGAATCGCGCTGCTTGAAGATGTGATTACCACAGGCGGCTCGTTAAAAAAAGCACTGCACGCAATTAAGCAACGCTACCCCGACGTATGCGTAAGCGCGATATTTGCGGTCGTCGATCGTCGTAGCGAGGCCGAGGCGGCTACTCCGATAACCCAACCTGAAATTCCGTTGATTAGTCTGTTCCAAATGCAAACGCTTTTAGATTAAACGCGCTTTGATTAGGCTGTAATTCAAAAAACTTGATTCAAAACTTTTGCCGACCAAACATGTAACGTGCCAGCTTGACTTGTCGCTGCGCACCTGGCGTCACGAAGATAAGCAACACGCGCAAGTGTGTTTAGTCACACAATAGCGTTTTAAAATAGCATATTGGTTATAATCCACCCCTACGGGGCAGAGCTTATTCCGGCACTTTAATGAAAGTTGCCTAGGCGGATAAAAGCGACAATAGAATACTCACGCTGTTAAGCATGAAGCGTTAAAAAGCACAGAGCTAGCAACGCTTAGCCCGCAATTTTTTTATTGGTTAGCCTAATTTAACAGGCTAGCTTATAAGCGTATCAGAGGCCTCGTTTTTAGCCGCAGGCGTATTGGCCAGCAGCTTGGACCAACCCGCATCGAGACTCTGAAAGAAGTGATGCGCGTCCAGTACGTCATCTGGGCTAACGGGTTTAAAGCTGGCTAAGCGTCTACGTTCCGTCGGGGTCAGTTCGGGGTCTTGGGCGGCGTAACGCGCAAATTTAGAGGCGTTTTTGTATCCCGTTAACGCGTCGGTTGCAAAGGCAAATCCTGCGGCGTCCGAGGCGTGTTCTTCGGCCAGTTGTTCGGCCAAGTCTTCAAGTTCCTCGTCGTTTAAATCTTGCAAATGTCTAAAGTCAGGCTTCATGTCGCCCTTAATGCTGCGCGATTCAACGCCAACCATGGCCACGCCAACCTGTTTTTGGCATTTGTGGCAGTAGACCGAGACGACGAACATGCCGTCTTCCTCGCGGATCAATTCAATGCCAGAGGGCTCAAATCGCTGACTGCACTCATTACACGTCATGCGAGCAAAAAAGCCTTGAATGAGTCGAAATGCATCCATCATAAGAAACGCCTGTGCCTGTGTGCACCTGTAACAAATAAACTGAGTAACAGTGCAGACCGTAGTTGAGTATACACAAAATAAACGAAGGATAACCGAGTTTATCTTCAGAGTTATGGTTTAAAGTGCGTCTATAATTCGTGTTTACATCGCGTTTTAACCAGCATTATAAAAAACAAAATCCCTGTTATTGCAGCGCAAGCTGTACTTTTTAGCGCTTACTTAGCCATGCGCCTTATTTTTTAATTTTAAATTTAACGCTATATAAAACTGTAAATCCGATGAACATCCTGCAAGTGATTGCGCATACAGTTTGTTTAGGCACAAATACTTTTTAAAGATTATAAGCTTAAAGGGGGCATCGGTTTATTTTGTTTCAACTTCAACACGTCTGCTATATATATTAAGTTATAAATTGTCAATTTTGGAACGCTCCTAAGCAATCCTTAAGCATTTGATTTTAAGATTAAACGTAATAGTTTTTTTGCTGCTGCCTAATGAATCAATAAAGTTTTAGGCAGCCTTTAGCAAGCCGCACGCAGAATCGAGCCACAGAGATGCAAACTTACTCCAATGCCCCCCATACGCCCGAGCCTGCGAGCGATCGCGCAATGTTGCACGATTTAATGATAACCGTTCAGATTTTTGACACCGATTGCTACGGCGTAATGTGGCACGGTGCTTATGCCAAATGGCTCGAACAAGCCCGCGTGCAATGGCTACGCCAGCGCGGTATTGATTTAAGCCAACCGCCTTACGCCCCTCCCGAGGCTCAATGGCTTTTTCCGGTGGCATCTCAGCAGTTAACGTATAAAGCGCCCGCCCGGTTTGGGCAAACGCTGCAAATCTGCAGCCAGGCGCAATTGCTGGGCCGCAACCGGATTGTATTTGAGCAAACATGTACCATTGTGCCCGATAATACCCTCACGCTGACCGCGCAAACCGTCTGTGTCGTGATTGATAATCGATGGCGACCCGTCAGGATGATGCCCGAGGCGTTGCAAGCTGTATTTTCTGCGCCACCTGCCGAAACCTTTTTGGAGCATGCCAACTTTTAGTTGCGCGTTAAGCAAATTAAACTACAATCAAAGCAAGTGTTTTTACTCTAAAGTAATAGTAAGTCGCTTTTTGTACGTTAACGGGATTGAGATTCGTTTTAATCCGTTCATCCGAAAATGATTGGTTTTTGAATAAAAATGCTACCTCAAGTTGATTTGCTCCAGGAACTTTTAAACCGTCAGCCAGCCTGTTTGTTTTAATAGCAAATTGGTGGTTAAATTTTAAACGATGCTTAATAAACTGTTTGTTGTGTGAGATATTCATCAGGAGTGCGTTTATGGGTGTTTTAACCTTTAAAAAGGTTTGCTTTGCCGTGTTTGCGGGGGTGTTAGTCAGCCAGCTTGCAGGCTCGATTGCCTTTGCGGGATACGCAATGGGTCAAGGTCAGGTTGCAGGGCAATCTAAATCTTACGGCTCGTCTCATGCCAATGCGGTGCACGCAGGAGACTGGAAGTCCTTAAGTCCGCAAGCGCGTCAGGAGCGGTTTGAAAATTTAAGCCCCGAGCAAAAGCAACGCTGGGAAGCGCATAAAGCCGAGCGTAAGGCCGAGTGGCAATCGCTAAGCCCAGAAGAGCGTAAAGCCAAATTCGAGGCATTGCCGCCAGAGCAAAAAGCCAAGCTCGAGGCGCATCGCGCAGAGATGAAAGCCAAATGGCAGGCAATGACACCGGAAGAGCGCCAGGCAAAGTTTAACAGCTTAACACCCGAGCAAAAGCAGCGGTGGGAAGCGCATAAAGCCGAGCGTAAGGCCGAGTGGCAATCGCTAAGTCCAGAAGAGCGTAAAGCCAAATTCGAGGCATTGCCGCCAGAGCAAAAAGCCAAGCTCGAGGCGCATCGCGCAGAGATGAAAGCCAAATGGCAGGCGATGACACCGGAAGAGCGCCAGGCAAAGTTTAACAGCTTAACACCCGAGCAAAAGCAGCGCTGGGAGGCACATAAAGCCGAGCGTAAGGCCGAGTGGCAATCGCTAAGCCCAGAAGAGCGTAAAGCCAAGCTCCAGGGGTTAACCCCCGAACAGCGCTCGCGCTGGGAGGGGCACAAGCCCGGCGGCCGCCAGGGGGGCGGGCAGTAGCTTTTAAGCAAAGCTCATAATACGCCTAAGCGCCTCGCGAAGTGGTTTATTTCGCGAGGCGTTGGGCTTTTAAATCGGCAAAAGTGCTTGCTGCGGATATAATCCTCGCAAGCGCTATGGAGCGTTTAAAACGCTCCGCGTGTTTACGGGTACAGGCCCCGTAAGCGTTTTGCCTCGGCCACACGGCCCACGGCGAGCATCATGGCAGCGGTGCGGGGGCTGACGCCTTTTTCCAGACTGAGCAGGTATACGTCGTTAAACGAGCGTTCCATCAATTCATAGAGCTTTTTAATCACGTCGCCTTCGCTCCAGAACAGGTGCTGAATATCCTGCACCCACTCAAAGTAACTCACAACCACCCCGCCCGAGTTGGCCAGGATGTCCGGAATCACAAAAATGCCGCGTTCGTTTAGCACCTGATCGGCTTCAGGCGTCACCGGGCCGTTGGCACCTTCGGCGAGGATTTTGCACTTAATCTGGTCCACGTTCTTTTTCGTAATCACGTGCGCGACTGCAGCCGGCACCAGCACGTCTACGTTGAGGCCCAGGATTGCCTCGTTATCAATGGTTTGCGAGGCGGGATCTTCAAAGCGGGTGAGCGTTCCGCCCGATTTGACAAAGTTCATCAGCGTCTGGATATCCAGCCCGTTGGGGTTATAGAGCCCGCCTTGTACATCGGTTACGGCGACCACTTTAAAGCCGTTTTGGTGCAGGTACTTGGCCGTAATACTGCCCACGTTGCCAAAGCCCTGTACGGCCGCCGTCGGCGGATCGTTGAGCTTGAGTTTATCCTTCATTTTTTCGATCGCAAGACGGACGGTATAGGCCACGCCTCGGCCGGTGGCTTCGGTTCGGCCCAGCGTACCGCCTACGCTTACGGGTTTGCCCGTAACAACGCCCGGCACGGCATAGCCCACAAAATTACTGTAGGTGTCCATAATCCACGCCATAATTTGCTCGTTGGTGTACATATCGGGCGCGGGAATGTCTTTTTCGGGGCCGATGATGCTTAAAATCTCAGTCGTATAGCGCCGCGCGAGCCGCTCCAGCTCGCCCATGCTCATTTCGGAGGGGAAGCAGCACACGCCGCCTTTGGCCCCGCCATAAGGCAGGTGCATTAGGGCGCACTTCCAGGTCATCCACATGCTAAGCGCGGCCACTTCGCCCAGGCTAACATCGTGATGAAACCGAATGCCGCCCTTGCTGGGTCCAAGCGTTAAATCGTGCTGCACGCGGTAGCCTTTATATACGCGAACCTGGCCGTTATCGAGCTTAATGGGTACCGAGACAATCAGCGATTTGCGCGGATATCTTAAACGTTCATGAATGCCTGAATCCAGGTTCATTAAACGGGCAACTTCATCCAGTTGCGATTGCGCCATCTGGAAGGATTCGTTTTCAAACTCGTTAAACACGGCTAGGGCTCTCAATCAATAAAGGGTAAAAAGGCGAACACAAAAAAGGCGCTTGTAAAAACCTGCGCATGCGTATTATGCCCGTTACGGCAGACTTTAAGCAACCCGGCATCGTCAATTTGCCGGGGCGTTAATTATCCTGCTTTTTATTTAAAAACGCGTCAAACAAATCAATGGGCAGCGGGAAAAAGATGGTCGTGTTTTTTTCTGCGCCAATTTCAACCGCAGTCTGCAAATACCGCATCTGCATCGAGATGGGCTCTTTCGACATCAGCTCGGCGGCTTGCACCAATTTGGCCGACGCCTGAAACTCACCTTCGGCTGCAATCACCTTGGCGCGGCGCTCGCGTTCGGCTTCGGCCTGGCGGGCCATGGCGCGCTGCAGCTCGTGCGGCAGGTCGATTTGTTTAATCTCTACGTTGGGCACTTTAATGCCCCACGGTTCGGTTTGCTCATCCAGAATCGCCTGAATCTGGTGGCTAATGGTTTCGCGGTTACTGAGCAGATCATCCAGCTCGAATTGGCCAATAATGCTGCGTAGCGTGGTTTGCGCCATCTGCGAGGTGGCGTAGTGGTAGTTTTCAATCTCGAGCACCGCTTTAACCGGGTCAATCACTTTGTAATACACCACTGCGCTGACTTTAACCGAGACGTTATCTTTCGAGATCACGTCCTGCGGCGGCACATCGAGCGTGACCGTTCTCAGATCGATTTTAACCAGCCGATCGATAATGGGCGGCGCCAGCAATAGCACCAAGCCGGGGCCTGCCGGCTGCGAAACAACCCGGCCCAACCGAAAAATGACGCCGCGCTCATATTCGCTCAGCACGCGAATCCATTGCACTAAGAATGTAATGGCAATAATGGCAAGGGGTAGGGTTAAAAACCCGAAAACTTCGAACATTAGAACATCTCCCGACCCAAACTAAAGGGGGCACGTTTCGATTAAATAATTCTTCAGCTTATATTTAGCTGTTATGAACCAAGCACTAGCCATGGCGGACTTTATTCTGAAGAACCGGGCGCGTGTGGCCTTAAGGTTTAACTAGGTTAACGCTCGCATCTGACAACTTTATTGTAACAGAATCGTGCCAAAAGCTTTTGATTTTATAAATTGCGCTGCATTTAGGGTTGAAAGCGGCCGAAACATAGCGATAATGCCTATAAGTGGTCGTTAAGGCGCACACATAGCCTAAGACCCGGTTTTAAGCAATTCTAAACGCCTGTTTTTAACCATTTTTAAAAAAAATTGTTTAAAAAAAGGCCGACCTTTTGCCTGCTTAAGGTAAGTTGGCTTACGGCACCCAGTATTTTTCTGCCTTTTTCGATCGGATCCCTCTGAAGGAGTCTCTAGTATGACGGAAGCATTAACGCGCGTCAGTCGGTTGGTTGGCATTAGCGAGCATGGATGCGTGCTGCGTTGGGGCGGCGAGCCGGGTTTAATTCCCAAAGCGAGCGCCGACGCTGGCGCAAATCAACCAGTGTTTGAGTTGTTATACAAGGGCTCCGACCCATCCACCATCAAAGTGCTTGAGGCAAAACTCGACGAAGCGTATCAACAGGCGTTAGCGCAATTTGCCGAGCCGTTGCCCCTATAGACGCTTATCAGGCAAGCGTGCTGAGGCGTCTAATAATGCTTGATGTAAAAAGCTGGTCGCCCTGCCGCCTTGCGTGGATGACCAGCTTTTATAGTGATATTTTTCCGTAATGGACGAACCGCCTTAGACGGCACAAGCCGCAGGCGGTTCGACTACCCAACACTCTGCGGTGCGTTGCCAGCCAGCCAGCAACTCGTTCTCGTTAAAGAACAAGCTCAGCTCACGCGCCGCGCTCTCGGGGCTATCCGAGCCGTGAATCACGTTACGGCCAATATCAACGCCCAAATCACCCCGAATCGTACCGGGCAATGCATCTTTAGGGTTGGTCGCGCCCATCATTTGACGAGCCACGGCCACCGCGTTCGGGCCTTCAATGGCAATGGCCACAATGGGGCCGCTCGTAATAAAGTCCACGAGCCCCGCAAAAAAAGGCTTACCGGCGTGCTCGCCGTAGTGCGATTCGGCCTGAATGCGTGGCACTTGCATAAGTTTTAAGCCAATAATTTTAAAGCCTTTGCGCTCAAAACGGCCTAAAATTTCAGAAATCAGACCGCGCTGAACGGCGTCGGGTTTAATGGCGATAAACGTTTTCTGAGCGGAACTCATCTTAAAAATCTCCTATCGTAAATCCCTGACGCGTGGACAGGGCTAGAGGGGCTGAAATATTCAAAAATATCTGTAAAATCCAGATAAATCCACAACCTAAAATAGCCTAAAAGCGCGCGACTCGCAAAGCGCATACCGTTTGTTACCCCTGTTTCTGGTTGCCTGGGCGCAATCACTGGGTTTGTTTCGTGTCTGCGTGGCCGCCGTGCATAATCAAGAATCACATCAGGTAAAACATGCAGATAAGCTTGGAACGAAACTTACATGCTTACATCTGCTAAATCAGCAAGGCCCAGGTTGTTTTTTTAGCGCTTTAGTGAGTGATTTATCCAGTTTTTTACCTGGTTTAAAGCCAGCATAAGGGGCCGTACCCTCTGAAGCTATGCCCCTCCAGGTCATTTTGCGAATTGTAAGACTTTAAGACGTTTGCGACGTGATTGTGATTACGAAGCCGCCCACGTGTAAGATCCTCTAAATAAGGGAATTCCGCTATTTACAGGATGCTGCCTTGTGCCATAGCCCTCTAGAATACTGCCAAAGGCCTTTTTATTGCTTAAGATAAAGGAACCAACCGCTACCGTGATAGCGCAACCGGCTTTACGCGGCCCAGCCCGCTCAAAATTGGCTCCGCCAGATGCCTCTCAGGCATTGCTGGCGGCTGTAATGATGGATGCGCGAGCGCGCTTACCCGAGTTACAGGCGCTGCTGGATGCTTACGTGAACGACGGCCAGCAGGAAAGTTTTAATCTGAGTTTGATTGCGGCCACCCACCAACCCTTGAGTTTCTTCTCAAAGCAGGCGTTCCAGACGTATAGCTTACCCGTCGATAACGCACGGTTTATCCATATGGGTTTGTCTGCCGGGGCGTGTAAACAGCTGCTAGAGGCCGCACTGGGCCCCAAGGCGGCACCGTTTGGCTTTGCTGGCACAACAGCCGCAGGGTTTAGCGCTGGCCTAGAGGGGCTGGCTGGCCTAACGCCCGAACAATTACACGCGGCCGAAGTGGCTGCGGCAAGTAACCCCGCCGCCTCGTTCAGTGTGTTTGAGCAAGTCTGGCTAAACGCATTGCTGCACGAGTGGGTGCAAGGGCCGATTCAGCAGTGGTTGGTTGCGCCAACAGTCTCCGATGCCGCGCACGGCAATGCGATAGCCTCGAACCCTGAGACGGCCAGCAGCTTTGTTTATTTGCATTATATTGTTTCGCCGGTTGGTGACTCGTTACCGGCCATGTTGTTGGCTGCCGATGCAGATGCGCCGCTGGAAGGACTGATGCTGGCGTGCCCGGCAAGCTTATTGCACGAGCAGTATGGTCTTTCGGCTGAGCGTTACAGTCGCCCCAGTGCGAGTCCCGCGACGCAATCGGTGCTGGATGCCTTGCTGGATCATAGCGGGCTTGAAAGTATTCGGCTTCGGATTGGTAAAACCCGGATTCCGGTGCAGGATGTTGAGCGTCTGGAATCGGGCGATGTCGTGATTCTGGAAAACAGCAGCCTGAATCACATGGGCCTGGTGCTGAATAATCAGCCCTCGGCCACGCACGATTTGAATATTCAAACCTGGAGCGAGGAAGAACCGGTTCACTGGTTCAATGTCCAGCCGCCAGAAGGGCTACGCATATGAGCCAACAGCATCCGTTTTATCAACAGGGCGCTCCGGCCGATCTCATTGGTCGGCTCTCGGTGGATGTTTACGCCGAATTTGAGCCGCAACGTTTACCGCTTGCGCAAATCCGGCAAATGAGCGAAGGCTTGCTGGTGGATATTGGCGCGCTCAGCCAGAACCGGGTTCGGTTGCACGTGGATGGTAAAACCGTGGCCATTGGCGAGCTTGTGATTGTGGGCGACCGCTACGGCGTGCTGATTACGAAAATTCCGTTGCCCGGCCAGGAGACTGGCTTTGCCGAAACGCGCGGGGCAGCGTCTGGGGCTGCTGGTGTGTCTGGCGTGGCAGGTACGCCTTTATTGCCGACATCACATCCGACTGATTCTGCGCATGCTAACGCCGGGGCCGCCGAGGGGCCGCGTAGCACGATGCCAGCGCAATCCGCGCCGCCCGCTCAGGACCTTTATCAGGATGACCTGATGGACGAAGTTGATCGGCTGATTCAGGGTTAGCGCGCCGGTCGCGCGCTACTTAAATTGCTCTGGAATGGCATTCACGCGTTAGCGCGAGTATTTATTGCTTATAGGCGAGGGCTGTTTTCTCCCTCGCGTTCCTTGCCTGTGCTAAGTTGCTTCATCTTCAATTCATAATAACTTGCTTCGGCTTTAGTAACCATGTCGTTAAAGCTTAACCAAATTGCTGGCAGTAGGTTCAAGCTGTGACAAGAAAAACGTTGCCAATTCCGCGTCCGGCATATAATACTTTTATATGGATTGCGATGGCGTTAGGCAGGCCTGCGAATGATGCAGCCAATACAGATTTGGCCCCTGTTTTTAAAGCTGGTGTTTTATACCGGCGCGTTGGTGGTGTTTTTGCTGGGCGTTTACTGGACGCTGAAGCACCGCCCCGGACAGTTAAAAGCGCTCAGTTGGCTGTTTCCGGCGCTTAAGCAGCCGGCCAAGCCCGATGCGCTAACGCTAGAGGCCAGTTTGCAGATTGACGCGCGTAAATCCGTAATAATCGTGCGCCACGCGCCAACCCAGCAGGCGTTTTTAATGGCCAATACGTCCGATGGGATACAGCTGCTGAGTGAGCTTAAAGCCGCCGACGCTGCTTTATTACCGGTTTTAACACCCGATGCTGTCTTGAACGACCCTCATTCCTCCTCCAGCTTGCATAATGCCAGCCGCGAAGGGTACTTGTCGGCAGCGGGTGGACTCCCCGCTTCTGCTGCTCAAGAGGTACGTCGTTAGCCATGGCCGCGCCCGATATTAGTAGTGTTCTGCAAACCATGGACCCCGCGCTTCAGCTGATTGTGCTGATGGGGAGCCTGAGTTTGATTCCGTTTGTGTTTGTGAGCATGACGAGCTTTTTACGCTACATTATTGTGCTCTCGATTTTAAAAACCGCCCTGGGCACCCAGCAGGTGCCGCCCTCGATGGTGTTGGTGGGCATGGCCCTGATTTTAAGCCTGTATACGATGGGCCCTGTGTTTAAAGAGATGCACGATGCCGCGATGCCGATTTTTGCCAAAAAGGGCAACGTGGTGCTGGTGCTGGATGCGGCGGGCAAGCCGCTGAAGCGCTTTATGATGAAGCACACCCGCGAAGCGGACGTAGCGCTGTTTTTGGATTTGGCCAAGAAGAAAGTGCCCGATAAACCCGATGATCTTTCGATTTGGGAGGTGGCGCCCGCGTTTATGATTAGCGAGTTGCGCACCTCGTTTGAGATTGGGTTTGTGCTGTTTATTCCGTTTATTGTGCTGGATATGGTGGTGGCCAATATTTTGCTTGCGCTCGGGATGTTTATGCTCTCGCCCACGATTATCTCGCTGCCGTTCAAGATTCTGATTTTTGTGGCAGTGGATGGCTGGCGCCTGATTATGAGCGGCTTGGCCGAAAGCTTTATGTAGCCTGCTAAATTGTTGTTTTAATGCCTTTAAAGGCTCAGTTGTTTAATTTCATCGGAATGAAAAGCCTTTTTCTGAGTTTGATTTTTCATTAATTTTCGGTTCTGTTTTTAATGACCAAAGTATGCCCTCTGGCTGTAATTTTCAAAAAAATCTAGCGACTCTATACACATTGAAAGCACCCCATGATCGAACTCCTGATTGAACACCTTAAAAACGGCATTATTCTGTCGTTGCTCATCTCGATTCCGGTCGTGCTGGCAGCCGCCAGCGTGGGGCTGGTCATTGGTATTTTGCAGGCCGTCACCCAGGTACAAGAACAAACGATTCCGGCCGCCCCTAAAATCATCATCGTCTTTAGCGTCGTGATTTTAGGCGGCACTGTAATGATGACAATGCTGACCAATTACCTGATGGAAAGCTTTACCGTGGCCTTTAACGAGGTGCCTGCGGCGGCCGGCCCGTTTGTGCTGGAAAACTAGGCTAATGGCATTTGAGGCAGCACTCGGCGAACTTTGGAGCCTGTACGGGCGTTACGGCGCAACATTAGACACTTTTTTGCTGGTGCTGGCGCGTGTGTTGGGCTTTGTGACCAACGCCCCCATTTTAGGCCGTAAAGATTTTTTGTTTTTTGGCAAGCTTACGCTCAGTATTATGCTAAGCGTAATGCTGACCACCGCGCTTGCGCCTAAAGGTGCGTCAGCGCTCATGAGCGCCTCGGATGGCATGGTGCATAGTACGCTTGCCGTGTTTTTAATGGTACTGGCCACCAATGCCGTGATTGGCGCAATTTTGGGCTTTATCATTAACATGCTCTTCGAGGTGATTACCTCGGCCGGCGATCTGATTAATAGCCAGCTCGGAATGTCGTCGGCGATGATGTTCGACCCCTCGGCGCGCAGGCAGGTGATGTTGCTGGAGCCGCTGTTTGGCTTTATTGCGTTGGTGATCTTTTTTGAAATTGGTGGCATGGGCTGGCTGCTCAAGGGGCTTTGGCACAGCTTTGAGTTGTTTTCGGTCTACGACTTAAACCCCAATTTGTTTGACAAAATCGACCTGCAGGCCATTGTTGATCGCTCGGGTCTGGTGGTAGAGATGGCAACTTTAATTATGGCCCCAGTGCTGCTGGTTACGCTCTCGGTCGATATTATGCTTGCCATTGTGAACCGCGCGGCGCAGCAAATTCCGGTGTTTCAGCTTAGTTTTGGGCTTAAGCCCGCCATTGGCCTGTCGGTGTTGCTTATCTCGTTGCCAACAATGGTCGAGATGATTATTCAGTTTTTTGAAGACAATCAAAAACTGTTCTAAAGCCGAGCGCCTGAAATGGGGTTAAACAATCAGCTATGCACTGGTTGTTTTTACCAATTGCCCGCGAGCCGCGAGCCGCGAGTATAATGGCGTAAATTAACTTTTGAATGAGACGTTTTGAACAGCATTTTCAAGTTGAAGCGAGGGCCGCTCCCTTCCCTGGGCTCCCTCCCCTGGGCCAAACTGAACCACTGCTAAAACCTGCCCAGCCGACTGATAGAGTAGAACCCTCTGATTCAAGGTCAGGTGGCAATTAGCCAGTTGCCCAGATAACCCCTAGATAACGATTAAATAACCTCTAGCAGCTCGGCCTATACGTGCTGGGGTATCGCGTTCATTGCATCTGTGTGGTCAAAATACTGCGCAATTGCTTGCGTAATGCGCTGGCTCGCCTGTCCATCGCCATAGGGGTTAACGGCTTTGGCCATGGCGGCATAAGCGTCAGAGTCGTTCAGCAACCGCGAGGCTTCCATCAGGATTTGTTCGGGATTGGGACCGACCAGTTTAACCACGCCGGTTGCCACGCCTTCCGGGCGTTCGGTTTCGTTGCGCAATACCAGCACGGGCTTGCCTAACGCAGGGGCTTCTTCTTGCACACCGCCCGAATCGGTTAAAATAAGCGTTGATTGCGCCATTAGCCGGCTGAAAGGCTCATAATCCAGCGGCGGCAGTAGTTTAATCCGCGGATGATTCCCCAAAATGCGCTCTACCGTACTTTTTACGTTAGGGTTTGGATGCACGGGCAATGCGAGCAAAGTATCCGTATGCTGTTCAACCAGCGTCAAAAACGCCTGGCAAATCCCTTCAAGCGGCTCGCCAAAATTTTCGCGACGATGCACGGTCGCCATCATCAGGCGCTGCCCTGGGGCGAGTTGCACCGGGCTAGGGGTTTGCTCCGGCTGCGCAAGCATCCATTGCAGCGCGTCAACCACGGTGTTGCCCGTAATGCAGATTTTATCTGCAGAAAGCCCAGATTTTAGAAGATTTTGCTCCGATAGCGTGGTGGGCGCAAAGCACAGGGCGGCAATCTGGTCGGTGATGACGCGGTTAATTTCTTCCGGAAAGGGATAGTACGGGTTAAAGGTTCTTAAGCCTGCTTCTACGTGGCCTACCGGAATTTTAAGGTAATAGGCGGCCAAGGTCGCGGCCATGCTGGTGGTGGTATCGCCGTGCACCAGCACCATGTCAGGTTTAAGATCCATTAAAACCGGTTTGAGCTGGCTGAGGACGCCCGTCGTAATATCGAACAAATCCTGTCCCGGCTGCATCAAGTCCAAGTCTGCATCAGGTTTAAGATTAAAGCGCGTAAGCACCTGATCGAGCATTTGGCGGTGTTGCGCGGTGACGCACACCAGGCTTTGGAACCGCTCGGTTTGCGCGGCCAGTGCGTGCACCACGGGAGCCATTTTAATGGCTTCGGGGCGGGTGCCAAATACGCTTAAAATGTTTAACGTCATGCGTCTAGTTTAGCAAGAGTAGGCAGGCCGCTAAAGTGTCAAGATTTTTCTGAAAGTTGATGAAAGCTTTCTTTAAAGACTTCAAAAACAAGAGGACACAGCGTTTTGGACCTCTGCCACGCGCTCTTTGCATGCTCTCTGTATGCGTTACGATTTGTAGGCGTCAATCGAGGGTTATCTGCATTGGTTAAATAAATATTAATTAGTGAGCACCACTGACCGAATTTTTTTTGCTCCTGCTGTATCTGAGTTCG
>JAYKHY010000038.1:0-42787 GCA_035285025.1 Vampirovibrionales bacterium
TTTACACCTAAAACGCTGGCGGGGTATTGCAACGCGCTACGCCAAGAATTCTGCATCATTCCTGGCTGCTATTCAGATTCGATGCATTATGCTTTGGAGTGCAATCTCATGACGACACTATCTAAGCTGATAGCTTAGTGCGAAACATTAAGCCAGCGCTTAGGACTTTAACTTCAGTCTGGGCGGCAAGGACCAATACAGACCAGAAGTTAAAATGGCTCCCCGGGTGGGATTCGAACCTACAACCCTGCGGTTAACAGCCGCATGCTCTGCCATTGAGCTACCGGGGAATCAACGAGTGAGGTCTCAACTAAGATGTTGCCAAAATCGGGGCACGAAGTAAAGGGGTAAACGGATGAAATTCAACTAGATTTACGATTTGAATAATGCGCACCTTGCTGCACGCTTAAATTCAGCGGCTTAAACTGGCCAGAAGAGCATGTTCGCCATGTTCAGGCTAAATCAAAGCTCACCCTGATCAACGCGTAAAAAGTAAGCTGTGCCAGTTAGGTAAAGGCTTATGGCTACGTGTTAGGCCTTTACCGCAGATTTTACGTTAACCAGCGTACACCAATGGCTGTAGGCGGGCCGTTTGTTTTTGACCACCTCAAAGTACAATTGCTGTAACTGGGTCGAAAGGGGCCCAATCTCGCCTTTTTTGTGCGTCGCGTCGTTAATCGGCCCCACAGGGCGACCATCGACGCTGGTAATGGGGGCAATTTGCGCACCTGTGCCGCAAAAGAACAATTCATCGGCAACGTAAAGCTCGGTACGATCTACCACACGTTCTTGCACGGGCAGACCTAGCTCTTTTTGGGCTAGCTCAATAATGGTATTACGGGTCACGCCTTCCAGAATATCTTCTGTAATTGCGGGCGTAATTAAAACGCCGTTGCGCACCATAAACAGGTTCATGGCGCTACCTTCGCTTACGGTGCCGTCTTGCGTCAGCACAATGGCATCATCAAAGCCGCGTTTGCGGGCATCCGTCACAATCAGTGCGGTGTTCATGTAGGCGCCACCTGCTTTAGCGCGCGGCGGAATGGTGTTATCACTCAGGCGCCGCCAGTTGCTTACTGTAACGCTTAGGCCTTTGCCCAGCGGCAGATATTCGCCCAAAGGTACGTTCCAGAGCGTGGTGCTGGTTTCGGTTTTATCGAGCCCAGGGCCAATCACTTCGCCCGATTTAAAAATCGTGGGCCGAATATAGGTGTCCGTGCTGGGCGCGTTGCGCTCAATCAGCTCGACGGTTCTAGCCATCAACTCATCAACAGTATAACCCGTCTCCAGATGGAAAATATTGCAGTTGGCCAGCAAGCGCTCGTAATGCTCGCGCATTCTAAAAATGCTGATTTGCTGCGTGTCCGGCAGCCAGTACCCGCGAATACCTTCAAATAACGAGGTGCCGTAAAGCAACGCGTGCGTCTTCACCGAGACTTTTGCCTCAGCCTCGGGAATGAATTGGCCGTCAAGAAAAATGTGTGTCGTCATTACTCTAAAAACTTTTCACTGTTAACGTTAAAACCTAGGACTTTCCATTGCTCGTTTTCAAGCATCAGAGTTAAGGTAACGTTTGCAGAACCTTTTTGATGCTTTGCAAGAAATATGTACTGAGCAGTTGTCCCGCTTTTTGAGCCGAAACTTATGTGAGTTTCTCCATCTACCGACTCAATCTCTTGAAAAGAACCTAAAACCTGATTTACTTTTTTGCAAAAAAGCCGTAGTGACTTTGTAGATGTGACGCTAAGAGCCTTCTGAGCCATTAAGCTATTAGCGTCAACGCTGTCGCATGCTGTAACAAGCTTTGGATAAACTTCTTGCGCGTAAGCTTTGCTTTCTTTATCCAGACGATTGCCTTCTTGGACAAAATTATTAAGCAAGTAACCTAAGCCCGCCAAAGAAGCAAACAGCACTAGGCTAATGATTAAAATCCATTTTTTCATTGCAAGCCTTGTTTAGCAAAAACTTAGTCAGCGGCAGGCGCTTCTTCTTGTACAGGTGCGGGCGCAGCTTTAGGCTTAGGCTCACGTTTGGGCAGCTGAATGACCTCGCCGCTGCGGCCATCGGCCAGCTTAATCAAGCGAGACACCGTCTCAGACGTGTTCGCGCCTTTGCTAACCCAGGTTTGGGTTGCTTCCAGATCCAGCTTGAGCAGCTTGGCAATGGGGTCGTAATACCCTAATTCCTGCAAGGGCGCGCCTTGGCGTTTTTCTGCAGCGTGCATTGCAACAACACGGTAAAACGGCTTTTTCTTGCGGCCAAAACGTTTCAGGCGAATCGTAACCATAGTGAGGGCTTAATCCTGTATTAATCAAAAAAACAAAAATAAATAAGGCAAAAGTCAGGCAATAAACAGATTGCACACCTTTAGGGCTAAATTATAGCGTCTCAAGGCGGTTCAGCAAGCAAGTGTTACAGCAATACATATTACTAGGGTCGCCAGTAGCAACAAATCCGTGCCTGCGGGTTTAATGCCTATGGGAGCAGAGGCTTTAGATTTATTTAATGATTTAAACGACTTAAAGCGCGTTTGAGTCGCACATATTGGCCAGATATTATGCAAAAGGCCTAAGCGAAGCATCGTAAGCATACTACCGTTGAGAGGGAGCGCCGTATGGGCTGGTTTGACTTTTTAATGGCACCGCTAAATGCCATCAATCCGTTCTATCAAGAGCGGCAACGTGGGCCGTTTACATCAAATGAATTTATTCAATCCAATCAGGCACTGCAAGAATACTACAAGAAAACATTCAACAAAGACCGTCCAGAAGGCTTTTTGGATTTTGAAAAATGGCGTAATGCTGGTTTAAACCCCTGGCAGGCACCGCAAGTTGCATTGCACGCAAACCCTTGGCGTAACGGACGATTGGGTCAAATCGCCAGTAACGGCGGTATACCCAATGTTATTAATGGCAACTTTGGCATACCTAATTTTGACGCTTTTAGCATGCCTGGGGCAAGCTTTGGCGGCCCTCAAAGCGAATTTAACCAGCTGATTGGCATGACCGATATGGTCGGTCATGCTTATAACCAGGGCGCATTCGGCTAAATTTCCCCTTTAGTTAAATCGTAAGTAGACAGTTTAATTTTTTTGTTTAAGGGCTTGCTTACTAAAGTCACGAAGCGAAGCATTTTTATTTTGCTGCTTCTGATTGTCTTGTTTGCAAAGCGAATGATTCAGCGTCTTTGAACTTACCAAAAAGACTTTTAACGCTAGCTAGGTTTCGGGGAGTAACGCTTGCCCAAGGCTCCCCGAATTGCCAGAGGCGTGTTTGCTTTAAACGGCTTGCACCCTCTGGCCGCCCCTAGGGGCCTAAGGCAAGTAAAGACTTTATCTGGGCGTTAATCCGGCAGCAGCGTAATCGGCTTACGGTCAGCATAGCTTTCTGTTGGCGCATGGAAGTAAAACACCCCGTCGTCGCCCTCTTGCCAGCATAAAAAAAACAATTGCCCGCTCTTGCTTCGATACGGAAAATCAATCAGCCCGCGCTCAAAATCCTTGACCAGCACGCCGTGGCTTGCAATTTTTTGCAACCAGCTTTTTAAGCGGGCCTCAAAGGCTTGTATGCGCGACTTCAGTTCGTGGCTCACCGGTTTAACTGGACTGGTGCGTTCATCCTCGTTATTTTCACCATTCTCATCCTGTTCACTCGCTAGATGCGTGTTTTGTTGGTGCAGGCGTTTATACAGAATCAACTCGTCGTGCAGGCTACGAAGATCGTTATGAGCGTCTTTAAAAAGTCTACGGAGCTCGGGCACGAGCGCGCCGGCCTCTTCCAGGCTAAAAATGCGCGTTGCAGCGGGCTCTTGGGGCGGCTCGGGCCTAGTATCAGCCGTTTGAGCATCCGTATCAGACGAGGGGTTTTCAGGAGTCATCATAACGGCATTATATACCACTTAAAAAAGCGAATCATTCGGGCCTTAACGCTCGCCCGCCAGATAAGCCCGAGATAAGCCCTTAAACGCGTTGATAAAATTGCACCCTTATAAAACAGACTTACCGAAGTTCTGTCGAAATTTGAGGGGCTGCTTGATGCTGGGGCGCGCTGTTCTGAGCCTTATTAAGCTAGGGCTTGCTATGCTGGGCGTCAATCACGTCCTGATCCAGAATTTGTCGTAAAACAATCTCCTGAATCGGCCCGTTCGGCTCAGACTGCACACGGAGTACATTGATAGATTGTATGTAGCGACTATTGCCCAAATATCTCTCTGCTGGTGCATCTGCCCCTAACGGCAGTAAAACGGTCGGATTATTCACCCAAACCGCGTTTGCGTATACAAGCGGGTTTAGTTCGGCCAAAGCGTTACCTGCTTTTTGAAACGCATTTTTTTGTGCCAGGTAAGCAACCACGGCCTTGTTTTCATTGCGTTTAAGCGCATCGTTGTCTTTTAGCGCCTCTTCGCTATTCGGATGAAAAAGCTGCCCGTTCTCGACCCAGACGGCGTGATTGAGTTTGCCTTTAAAGTTTAGCCCTTCTTCAAGCGTCTTCGTCAGGCGCTCGTGTTCTTGTGGCGTTGCAGTTCGCCCAAAACTCGGCCTGGTTTGACCATGGCCCTGGCCTTGGGTTGGACCTTGCTTATAGGCTTGTGCATAGGGTAAAGGTTTCGAAAAACGGGAAAGAACAGGCTGAAGCATAATTATTGCGGGGCTTTTGGTAAAAATGTGCTCAACAAAAAATCGTTAGGCAAAGGCATTATTAGGCAGAGGGCTCGGTCGGAGGGGTTGGCGTTGTCGTGCTTGCGTTAGCCGCCGGGGGCTTCGGGATTTCGTCGCCCTGAATGTCAATCACCACCGGGCGGGGTTCAACTGCTGTAGCTGTTGCATTCGGTTTAGCGTCAGAAGCTGTATTGACCGTAAACCGTCGTAGCTTTAGCACGCTGCCGTCTTCTAAATCGTGCGTTTTAACGTCATAACGGTAATGCCCCGAAACAGGCGTTTCTTTAATTAGTCGTGTACCATCGCTCATGTTTTTAGAGGCTTGCCAGGCGCTTTTAACGGTCTTAAATCGGCCCAGTACGCCATCCACCGTGTTGGCAATGGTGTCGGCAATGGATTCAATTGTGCTGGTGTGCTTTGCGTCCGGGCTAAGGTGGGTCACCAGCGTCACGCTGTTTTCGCCGTTTGGCGGCGGGAATTTCAGGTTTTTCAGGCTTTCAGAAAATAGTAAAATCGCCTTCGTAAGCCGGGTTTTGATTGTTTTAAACAGCGCTAGTGCCTCGTCCAACAGGTGTCCAGGGCCATCTTGCGCGCCACGAGAAACCATTAAATCAATGCTGTCTGCCGGAATCCCAAACGCTTTGGCAGCCTGTGACATCATTTTTTCTTGGGTAAGCAGGTTGGCGACAGCCCCAAAACGTGGCGCTTGAGACTGTTTAACGTGCTGTGTTGGCAGTTCTGCCTGACCAGCAAACCGCGTGGGTTGTAACGAAGCCGTAGACATTAGCGTAAAAACTCCTGTGCGCGCCTAAAAAGGCAACATTTTGCGTGAATTGCAAGATAAAAGCCTTGCTTTTAATGCAACCTGATATGAATCGCCAATCTGGAGGCAATTTGGGGCCAATCTGGCAAACCTGATTAATTCGATAAAGATAAACGTTCTACTGACCTAAACCCGCTCAAGGCCAAAAGTTGCTAGCCAAGGTCATCATCATAAACACGCCAGGGCTTAGTAACGTATGCAGTTGCTTTAGCCCCAAGTGCATCACAAATGGACGCCAAAAATGCGTTAAAATGCATCAAAAACACCAAAAAATGGCCTAAAAAACACCAAAAAAACGCTAAATTTTAGCGTTAGCCTCAGGGTTTGGCAGATTTAGCCGGCTTGGCCGGTGCGTTTTCGTCCATGTAAGTAGTGTCAAAAAACGAGATGGGCTTTTCGACGGTAATAGTGCGCATGCCGGGTTTGTCGCGTTCTGCGGCCATGCTGGCGACCACCGCAATAACAATAACGCTCAAGAACGCGATAATCACAAAACCGTAAACGCACAGCGCCTGTACGCGCGCCTTGGGCATTGCAGAAATAAGAGCCATAAACGAATATCCTTACAATACAAAATTGATTGCGTGCCGGTTGCGCGCTATAAACCCTAACAGGGATTTGCGTGGTGCATAAAGTTTACACGACCCTGGCGTGTTGGGCTAACAAGCGCTTTTTGCAGTAACACGCACGAAGGACACTGCCCGCAGTGGGTCTCCAGGGCATCGTAGCAGCTCCAGATGAGCTCTAGCGGGACGCCAAGCGCAACGGCGCGTTCGCCGATTTGCGGCTTGTTTAAATGGCCTACGGGCGCAATCACGCGCACGTGGTTTAACGTCGAAAGATCGAGCGCGGTGTTGAGGCGAACGCGGTACATTTCGCTATTATCGGGGAATCCCGCCTCGGCCTCTTCGGCATTGGCGCCAAAAATAACCGCCTGCGCGCCAAGGGCCTCGGCAAAACTGGCGGCAATGTTTAAAAACACGCCGTTACGGTTGGGTATCCACACGGCTTTTGCTGTAGCCGATTGCAGTTTTTCGCCGTGGGCTCTTTGGGCGCTCATTAGGCTGGGTACCTGCTGCGCCAGCCAAGGTAGCTCGATAACCTGATGCACGACACCGTAATGCTGCGCAATGGCGCGGCTGGCGGCCAGCTCTTGTGCAAACGCGCGTTGGCCATAGTTAAACGTTAACGCCAGCTTGATGCAACCGGGCAAATTGTGCAGCGCATCGGCCATCGCCACCACAGAATCCAGCCCCCCAGAAAGCAGGGCAACGGCAGACTGCGTCTGCGCATCGGTGGGGAGGGGTTGAAGCATCGTCATTAACATTAGTTTAAGCAAAACGCGCTGCGTTTTACACGTCCAAATTTTAGGCGATTATCACGTAACTGGCAGTTGGGCTAATTTTTTAACAGAGCGAACAGTTAAGCGTTGCTACTGTCAGTCGTGGCATCATTGCTAAATTTCGGTAGTTAGACATGCCACGTTTTTCAAATTTTAAAAATGGAGTCACTTTGGTGATAGCGCCTTGCTTGTATTCCCAAGGTTCGTGTTGCCGGGGTAAGTTGATTCGAACGAAAAAAGCTGAATTTTACTCTAGCTGAATATTCATAATTGCCTGCAAAACCGCCTCGCGTAGCTGATTCGGCAAATTCTCGTGCTCCAGAAGCTCCTGCAAGGCGTGCAGCCCGCCTACCTCGGTCACGGCATCTACGGCGGCCAACGCAACTTCGTCGTTAGTGTCAAACACGCGTGCCTGCAAAGCCTCTAGCGCATCGCGCGAGACGCGCTGCCCCATCCACCCCAGCGATTCCACGGCGGCCAGCCGAATCGAGGGCGCGTCATCATCGAGCGCCTTGAGCAAACTCCGCACGGCTTCCGGAATGTCTTGGTCTGCGTGGTTGCCAATGCGGCCAATGGCCTCAACGACTTTTTCGACTAAAAACTGAAACTTATCTCGAAAACCGCGTTTACTCTCGAGCATGTCAATCAGCGGCGTCATCGCGCGCAAATCGCCCAGCACGCCCAGCGCCTGAATCGCAGATTCCTTCAGGTACGCCGACCGCTCGCGGTCATCGTTAACAATCTCTAAAAGCGGCGCAACCGCCTGCTGATTCCCCAGTTTGCCCAGCGCGTCCGCGGCGGCCAACCGCACACGGTAGTTATCTTCGCGGTTATTTAAAATCGCCATCAGGGGCTCAATCGCACGCTCGTCCTTAATCAGCGCCAAGGCCCGTATGGCTGCTACGCGCAGGCGCATGCCATCGTCGCCCGATTTAATCACCGGTCCATGGGGCGGCTTGTACACGGCCAACGCCTCGCCGTCATCATCGGCCATGGCAATTAAAATCAGTTGCCGCACGGCGCTCAATGGCTTAAGCTGCGCAATCAGCAGCACGCATTGCTGCATAATGCGGCAATCGGTCTCGTGCGTCATCGCTTCGCAAAGCATCACCAGCGTGCGCGGGTCGGTGCGGAACTGCTCAATCCCCTTCGAGAGCGCCATCACGGCTTGCCAACGCGCCGGGCGTTCTGTGCTGGCAATCGCCTCGGCGCTACCAAGCGCAACCGCAATGGTCTCGAGCGTTGCAAACGGGTTGGGCGTCATGCAGGGCTTTAACTCATACGGCTAACAGGCGACACACAATGGTAACTGCTATGCTAACAAAAAAGCTGCCACATAAAAGCAGCTTTGCGTTATACTGGCGCAGGCAAGGCTTATGAATAAATGTATTGGCGCTAAAATCCGCCAGCAAGCAGTTCTAGTAAGCTTTTACTGATTTACCGATTACGCTGTTCAGACAGAACGTCAGAAAGTAGCCTAACTTATGACCAACGACATTATGATGCGCTATGCGGGCATGTTTACCGTTTTTGCCATCATTTGGCTTCTGCCGCTCAAGTTAATGCCGCGTCAACTTATGACGATGGCGGGCATCGTCTGGGCGCTGGGTGGTTTATCGCTGCTGATTTTAGGCGTAACGCGTCTGGTGCCTTTATGGACCATGCCGCCCACCACACCGCTGGCCATTGCGCTGGGCGCTGCGGTGGTGATTGGTATTGCCAAGGGCAAGTTTGTGCTCTCTAAAACGGCGGGTAAAAACATTGTACGCCTGCAATCAGAATCTGAGCCATTGCCGCTGCGCGCTATGTACGCCATGCCCAGCTGGATTATTATTGCCTTGATGATTGGCCTGAGCATGACGTTAAACCTTTGGGGCGAGGTGCCGGTGCTGGTGCGCGGCTCGGTGAACGTGGGCATTGGCCTGGCGCTATTGGTCAGCAGCTTGCGGTATTTTTCGCCACCGGTTGCGCGCTCTGTAAACTTTTAGGGCTAGCTTTCAGGGTCATTTAAGGTAAACACCAAATGACTTTATCCGGGATTCACTTCGGGAAGCACGCAAACCCGCTTAAAATTCGTCCGGCCTTGTGGGCGCGTTTAAATCAGGCTTTAAATGCGCCGCAGCACATTCAGCAACGCCAAGCGCAAAATAGCCGCCGTGTTTCAAGCCTTAAGTTGCCTGGCCAGTCAGGTCGCATTCTTAAAAATAATTCGCGTATCATGATTTATCAGCCGGACGGGCTGGATTATATTTTTGATTTGCCGGGTAAACTGTTAAGCGTGGAAGAAGTAATCTCGGATGACCTGCCCGCCGAATCCCGGCCAGCAAAGCGCCAGGATGTGCTCGCCGCGAGTGGCTTGATCCGTCTTGCGCTCAATAGACTTTCAAAAAAAGCCAATAACACATTTTAGGCGGGCATCAATTTTCACCAAGTTTATGTGCTCTCTGCTAAAAAATAATGCCTCAACAAACCTCTGACTTGATGCCTGAAGCACTTGATCAGGCTGACTGTCTGACCCATGCGCTAATCAACACACCGTCGCTACATCGGCATCGATTCCACGTGCCCGGGCACGCGGGTCGGCGGATTTTTGCTGCACCGGGATTAAGTCCAGAAGCCTGCTTCTATGACGTAAGCGAAGTAGAAGGCGTCGATGTTTTAAGCGAGCCCAGCGGTTGCATTGCTAATAGCCAGGCTTTTGCCGCCAATTTATTTGCTGTGGCGCGTACGTTTTTTACCGTGGGCGGCGCAAGCGTAGGAATTCAGGCGGCCATGCTGTGCTTGTGTAGCCCAGGCAAGCGCGTGCTGGTACCGCGCAACGCGCATCGCAGTGTGTTAAGCGGGCTGATTTTAACCGGCGCGCAACCCGTTTGGCTGATGCCTGATTGGCATGATGCTGGCTTATTTGCGCCGTTAGCGGCCGCGCAAGTCCAGGCAGCGTTCCAACGCGATGAATCGCTAGCGGGTCTGGTGTTAACGTCGCCAACGTACGAGGGTTGGGCGGCAGATGTTTTGGCGATTGCCGAGATGTGCCAACGCTACAACCGGTTTTGCATTGTTGATGAAGCGCACGGCAGCCTGTTTGCGCTCGATGACGCGTGGCCCGATTCGGCTTGCCACGCGCGAGGCGTGGATGCTGTGATTCACGCGGCGCACAAGGGGTTGGGTAGCCTGACGCAAACCGGCCTGCTTCATTTGCCGCACGGGTCTCGGGTTGCGCCCGAGCAGGCACAGCAGGCGCTCAATACGCTAACCAGCACCAGCCCGAGTTATCTGTTGCTGGCGAGTCTGGATGCAGCGATGCAGTTTCAGGCGAGTGATGCGGGTAAGCAGGCCCGCAGTAACTTAATGGCGCACGCAAAAAAAACGCGCGATGCGATTGCGCATTATTCTGAAATGAATTTGTTAGACGTGCCCAATCTGGATTTGACGAAGTTGTTTGTTACCACGCCCTATTGCGGCGAGCAGTGGGGCGCGTGGCTCGAATCCGAACGGGGCATTGGTTACGAGGCCATTAACGCGTTTGGTGTTTTGTATGCAGGCGGCCTGGGCCATACGCCGAACGATTGGCAGACGCTCACGCAGGCGCTGAAGCATCTGGATACTTGCCTCGATTCGTTGGCCTCAGAACAGTGCTGGCCGCAGCGAGCCAAGCAATGCGCGTTTATGATGCCCGATATGGCCTGCCTGCCACGCGAGGCGTTTTTTGCGCCCAAAACACGCGTGCCTGCCGCGCAGGCCGTGGGGCGCATTGCCGCAGAAACCATTGTGCATTGTCCGCCGGGGATTCCGGTATTACTCCCCGGCGAGCGCGTGACAGAGCTTCATGTGCCGTGCTTGCCCGAGTTTGTGAGCGTTGTGGTTTAATATACATTGCATCCTAAACGCAGCTTCTTAAATGCAACTCTTAAACTTGTTTTGTTTAAAAATGAGCACTAACTATATTAATTGGCTTGACACGTTGAGCCAAAACACAAAATCAAGCTCGCCGGTTAAGCAAATGCAAGGCGCGCATAAATTGCTTGAGCGTTTAAGTTCGCCAACTATTCTGCCACAGGTGATTGATCTGTTTGCGCGACCAGAGAACATAGGCCGTATTCGAGAAAATCCCAACGGCTTTGTCACCTTTCCGCTCGCATCATCTACCGATAATCGTCTTGACTTAACGCTGCACGTATTTGACCCGGTTAATGGGCCAAATACGTATCCAGAATATCGAAAAGAGGCTATGCATTACCACTTTTTTCATTTAACGTCTAAAACATTATTAGGTAAAATTAAACATTTTTTCTGGAAGCCTTGCCATAAGAATGATCCTGCTGCCGTGGCGCGAGAACGTTACAACTTTAGTCGTGAGCTAGTTGGAACGCCTTACACAATAACGCATAAAGGTAGAAGCTATTTAAAGCAAGCAAAATCAAAAGAGGTACCTGCGGGGCAAGGCTTTTACATGCCTAATAGGGTGATTCACAATGCAGATTACCCGCTAAACCAACCGACTGTTACGTTGGTGCTTCGGACGAACTTGAATCCCATTTCTGCAGACGCTTTTTTGACGAGCAGGCAAGTTGTGCAAAACATTCAGGCAGGGGGTCAGTCTGCCAAAATTTCAAATCACGATGCTAAAGACCTAATCAAAAGCACCTTGGCTCAATTAGATTCGTGATAGCGACGTTTTGCTTGACGGCACGTTTACAGGCTTGAACGTTTAAGCCTACGTGCTACTGCCCGCCAGCGGGAGTGACAAGCTCATAATCAGGGTTTTCACCCGTTTTGCGATCAAAGAAAATCGGTAGCGCCGTGTACGTATCTGATTCTTGAATGACATTATTCTGACTGTTTACTTGAACTTCAGTGGTCATCACTTCGTACAAGTCTTTGCCTGTATCTACAGGTGCTTCATCGAATCGGGGCGTTAATCGCGTATTCTCAAAAAAATCTTCACTTGAATCACGATTCGGTCGCTCCCAATGTTCACTTATTTTTATTGGTTCAGTTACACATTTATGTACTTGCGTGCCGCCGACTTTTTTAAAAAGCGCACCGGATTTTAAGTCACCTAACCTCCCAAATTGGGGTTGTGTCGTATGGGTTGGAAGGGGGCGCAAGGGTGCGGCGCTATTAAGTTGCATAAAAATTTAAAACCTCATCAAAGGCCATAAAAACAATGGGGTACACAGAAATCCTGGACTAGCCTTGATTAGACAGTTAAACACCCTTAAAGCCACTTGCGTGCCATAACGTAGCTCAAAGCCGCACGTTTGCGTTACATTAGTTACAATCATTAGGGCAATTGTTGGGAGCTTATTTTGCATGGCAGATGTGGTGGTCGCTTCATCTACGAATTCAATCGTTTACCCCCCCGTGGCCGACGCCTGGGCAACACCGCCGAACCTGCCCGAATATGCCACCGCCCGCGAAACCTTTAGCTGGCAGCAAGCCGAAGCCTTGCTCAAGTTACCCCGCGCCAACGGTGTTAATCAGGCCACAATTTGCCTGGACGGGCATCTGGAAGCAACGGACGAAGCGCCGAAGGCAAGCGGCGTCATGTTAAAAGATAAACCGGCACTCATTTGGCTGAGCCAAACCGGCGCGCGCGAGGTGTTTACGTTTGAGGCCCTGAGCAAACTGAGCAATCAATTCGCCAACACGCTGCAAACGCTTGGCGTTAAAAAAGGCGAGCGCGTGTTTGTGTTTCTGGAGCGGGTGCCCGAACTCTACGCAGCGATTTTTGGCATTTTAAAACTCGGCGCCATTGCCGGCCCGCTGTTTGCGGCGTTTGGCCCAGAGGCGATTCTGGACCGGCTCGCCGATTGTGAAGCCTGCGTGGTGATCACCAGTCCGGCGCTCAAACCCCGGCTGGATGCGATTCGCGCGCAGGTGCCCAGTTTGCGCCACGTGCTGGTGCTGACCCAATACGCCGAACAACGCGGCGAAAACGCGCAAAGCGCGCTCTTGCACGCAAACGATTTGGCGCTGGAGCCTTTGCTCGCGCAAGCCAGCGATGCGTTTGAGGTGCCGCATACTTCGCCGGATGATCCCTCCGTGATTCATTACACGTCGGGCACCACGGGCAAGCCCAAGGGCGCGTTGCACCGCCACGGGGCCGTAGTGGCGCAAAGCCTGACCGCCCGTTGGGTGCTGGATTTAAAGCCCACCGATGTTTACTGGTGTACGGCTGATCCGGGGTGGGTGACGGGTACCAGCTACGGCATGTTCGGGCCGTGGAGTTTGGGCGTGACGCAAGTGGTGGCCGAAGCGGGCTTTAAGCCCGAAACGTGGTACCAGATTTTGCAGGACGAAAAAATTACCGTCTGGTACACGGCACCCACGGCGATACGCATGCTGATGAAGGCGGGCAACGCCCTGCCCGCGCAGTATGAGTTTAGCGCGCTGCGGCATTTGGCGAGCGTGGGCGAACCGCTGAACCCCGAGGCGATTACGTGGGGTCGGCAGGTGTTTGGCGGCAAGACGTTTTTAGATACGTGGTGGCAAACCGAAACCGGCGCGATGCAAATTGTGAATCTGCCGTGTTTGCCAGTGAAGCCGGGCTCGATGGGCAAGCCACTGCCAGGCGTGACGCCGGGGATTCTGGATGATAAAGGTCAGCTTTTATCAGCAGGTGAAGAAGGGCATTTGGTGTTAAGAGCGTCCAGCCTGGGCGGGTCTTCGACCCTTGGGCCAGACGCAACCACTCCGGGTGCAATAACTTGTGACGAACGTCACCCTAGTTTCTTCAAGCATTACTGGCAACGGCCAGAAGTCACGCAGAGCAAGTTTAAAGGCGGCTGGTATTACACGGGCGACCGCGCGTGGCAGGATGCGGACGGCTATTACTGGTTTGTGGGCCGAGACGACGATGTGATTAACACCGCCGGGCATCTGGTGGGGCCGTTTGAAGTCGAGAGCGCGCTGGTGGAGCATCCGGCTGTGGCCGAGGCCGCGGTAATTGGCAAGCCCGACCCGGAGCGGCTTGAGATCATCAAGGCGTTTGTGTCCTTGAAGGCTGGATACCAGCCTTCAGAAGCATTATCTAAAGAGATTCAGACGTTTGTGCGCACGCGGTTGGCGGCGCACGCGTACCCGCGCGAGATTGCGTTTTTGGAGAGTTTGCCCAAGACGCGCAGCGGCAAGCTGATGCGGCGGTTGCTCAAGGCGCGGGAGTTGGGCCTACCCGAAGGCGATACCAGCACGCTGGAGGAGTAAAAAAGCCTCTAAAGGTGATGTTCTGGTGGTGTATCTTCCATGCGCGCTTTGTCGGGCAAAGAGTTGCGAATGACATCTTTTAAAGCTTGGCTGGCGGCCTGCAAGTTATCTTGATGCCAAAAAATGGTTTGATGATGACGAGTATCAAAGTGTGTCTGCCAGCCTTCGTGACAAGTATAGACAACCTTGCGGTCCAGACCTTCAGCAAAGCCCGCTTCAAAATAGGCCCCTGCGTTATCACCTGTGAGTTCGGCCACCACAAAATGGGATTTGCGAATTTCTACGCGGATATGATCATCAATTAAGCCCGCTCGTCGAACGTCAGGGTCTGCGACTGTTTGTAGTTTAAAGCCGGTTTGCGCAACAGCCGGTTTAAACCAATCTTCAAAAACACTATCTAAGGCAAAGTCTGTCTCAGATAAAAGCCGGTCTTTCCATTCAGGCTCAGGCTTGTTTGAAGTGAAGTTGTTCAAATTGCGGCCAAATGGCATAGCCATAAACGCCAGATTGCTTTTGGAGGGTTTACGCTTGATCTCGTGGTATCGCTGCCAGCCGTCGAAGGTGAGTCTTGCAGTAGGCAAACTAAATTGAGGCTTTTGTTGACCTAGTAAGTCAAAATAACCACATTTTTGGAGTTCGTAAGAAATGTATTGTGCTTCGTGTTTACTCCGCACGCCTAACATAGGTATTATCGAAAGCCAGTCCAAATCAATATCGCACTCAAGCTCACTTTTTGCCTTATCTCCTACAAACTCCATTAAAATATCTGATTGCTCGACAAAGTCCGGTAATTCCGGTAGTGAGCCTAGAAAAATTTCTGACCACTGAGGTCGCTCCCCTTTTGAGTCATAGGGCAAAAAAGTATCGTTCTCAGATAACTTACCTGAACAGAAACGAATCAACTCTGGATTAGGATTATTAAAATCAGCGTTTTTATGTCGCTCAAATAAAAACCTGCGAAGTTTAGCTTTCAAGTGTAGTTGTTCAGGCAAAGCTAAGAGTTCATCATTCGGGATAGAGTAGATCAAGTAGCAGCTTTTACACTGGATAACTGTTGCTGAAAACCTCTTTGGATCAGTCATTACTCGGTAAGGTAACTGTTCACATAGCAAACACGTTTGAGTGCTCATCTGTTCATTATCCAAGCAAGCTTTTGGGTATCGGCGTCAAAAGCAACGCTATGGCCTCTTTTAAATTCTCCACCGCTGCTTTCCGCGTCTCACCGCACGAGCTCACAAAATTCAGTTCCGGGCACGTAGCGCTATATTGCTGCGCATCTTCAACAAATTCCAGTAAAACGCGTATATTAAGCATAAATGCATTGTAGCATAGCCGTTACTCGGCATGCTCCGGGGCGCACGCGTCGCAACGCGGGCTCGGGTCAATCGAAAGCTCCAGCAACTGCCGCAACACATCGGCCACGTCCAACGCGCCGCGCGGGTCCAACTCTTCTACAAAATCATCGCTGGCAATCTCAACCTCGCGGCCGCTAATGGCCTGGTGCGCCGCCGGCGACTCAAACACAAACCCCTCGCTTACGTCCAGCTCGCACGGCTGTTCAAACAAACTCAGGCACTTGGTGCACGTCAGCACCAGCGTCGCGCTCAGGTGGCCGCTCAGCATTAAACTGCCGGGGTGGCGCTGTAGCGTTAAATCGGCCTGCACCGGGCCCTCGGTCTCGGGCTCGGTAAGCGTAAACATCTGGCCGGGAAGGTGCCAACGCTCGTGGGGTAACCGTAACAGTTCTGGTAACGGAATCCGGCCGGTTTGGGTCAGGCAATCCACAAGCCAGGCTTCAGGGTCGCTGCGGTAGGCATCAGTTTGGCGCATAATAAACGTATTCTTGCACAAAGTTACGGAGGTTTTTATGCGCGCCCTCGTGGTGACCCAAACGCCCCTCTCGCCTCAATTAGACGTCGTCGAGCAGCCAATGCCTGCCTGCCCCGAAGGCGGCGCGCTCGTGCGCCTGACGGCGTGCGGTCTATGCGGCTCGGATGTGGATAAATTCCTGAATCGTACCCCCGAGGCGGGCACCGTACTGGGCCACGAGGTCGTGGGCGTCATCAAGGCGCTTTCGCCCACGGCTAATACACCGCTCAAGGTCGGCGATCGAATCGTGGCGGCGCACCACGTGCCGTGTTTGGCCTGTGCGTTTTGCCTGGGCGGCTCAGAATCGATGTGCGCGCAGTTTAAGGCCAGCAACCTTATGCCGGGCGGCTGGGCCGAATATTTTGCGCTAACGGCGGGGCATTTGGCCCACACTGTGTTTAAACTCCCCGATGCGGTGACCGATGCGCAGGCGCATTCCGTCGAGCCGCTTGCCTGCGTGCTTAAGGCGCTCGAAAAATGTCAGCAAAGCCTGCCGCGCCTTGCGCGGGTCGAGGTGATTGGCCTGGGCTACATTGGGCTGCTGGCTACGCAGGCGTTTCGTCAGGCTGGCGTGCCGCATGTAACGGGGCTGGATCTAAATCCTGCGCGGTTGGCCTTTGCGCAACAGCACGCGCTGTGCCCAGAGGTGTATTCGCCCCAAGCGCCAGACCTTGAATGCCTACCGCCTGCCGATGTGGTGTTTTTAACCGTGGTCAATGCGGCTACGCTCTCGCTAGCCCAAAAGCGGGTGCGTAACGGCGGCGTGGTGTTGTTATTTGCCAGCCCCGCCCGCGCTGCGCAAGCGCAGCTTGACCCGTACACGCTGTATTTCAGAGAACTCCAGGTGCGTAGCAGTTATTCGCCCAGTTTGGCCAGTTTGGCGCACGCCGCCGAATTGATTTTTACCGGGCAAATTCAAACCGGCGTGCTGGTGTCGCATCAGCTCCCGCTAACCCAGGCCATGGCCGCCGTGCGACTGTATCAGCAGGGCGAAGCGTTGAAAGTGGTGTTTGTTCCATAGCGTGTTGTGAATGTTGGCTTTTTTTCGGGTTAATTTGCGGTAATATAGCCGTAAACATTAAGCAAGTTAGTGCGTTTAGCAGAGTATTACCCAGACGAGTGCAAGTTTAAGCTTATGCCCATTCGTGTCCTTAAATTTGGTGGCACCTCGGTCGGCGATACGGATAAAATCCAGCGCGTGGCCGGTATTATTCAGCAAATAAAAGCGCAATCGGGCGATCAGGTTGTGGCCGTAGTTTCTGCCATGGGCCACAGTACCGATCATCTGGTTGACTTGGCCAAGGCGTTTATGCCCATTCCCTCCGGGCGCGAGCACGATGCGTTGCTGGCCACGGGCGAAATGGTCTCTGCGGCCCTGATGGCGATGGCACTTAATAAGTCGGGGTGCCCGGCTTTAAGCCTGAACGCCTGGCAGGCGGGCATGCACACCGAATCGGTGTTTAACAAGGCAAGGCTGCTTACCATCGATGCTGCAAAAATCAGGGCGCTGCTCGATGGCGGGCAAACGGTGATTGTGACCGGATTCCAGGGTATTAATACGCAGGGCGATATTACTACGCTAGGACGCGGCGGCTCGGATACCACGGCTGTCGCGCTGGCCGCTGCGTTAAACGCCACCCAGTGCGATATATTTACCGATGTCCGCGGCGTTTACTCGACCGATCCGCGCATTGTACCCGCTGCGGTTAAATTGCCGCAGATTGCCTACATCGAGATGATGGAGCTGGCCCGGCTTGGGGCCCAGGTGTTGCACCCGCGCGCGGTAGAAACCGCACGCCAGTGGCAGGTAAAGCTTTGCGTGCGCAGCACGTTTGATTTGGAGGATTGTGGCACAATGATTGTTGATGAGTCTGCGTTACAGCAAACACCCCTAGAAGGAAACCGCCCCGTGAGTGGCATTGCTGCCGATACCAGTCAAGCGCGCATTGCCGTGATGGCGGTGCCGGACCAGCCGGGGATTGTCTCCCGTATTTTTGGCGCGCTCTCCGAGCATAAAATCAGCGTCGATATGATTATTCAGGCCGTCGGCCCCAGCACGCAAACCAACGATGTGGTGTTTACCGTTGCCGCCGATGACGCCGAGCTGGCGCAATCCATAGTCGCGCCCATTTGCACGGCGCTGGGCGGCCAGGGCGTGGCTGTTGATACCGATATTGCCAAAATCAGCATTGTGGGCGTGGGCATGATTGACCGGCCCGGGATTGCTGCCGATATGTTTGCGGCGCTTGCGCAGGCGGGCATAAACATTAAGATGATTGCCACCAGCGAAATCAAAATCAGTTGCCTGGTCGAAAAAGCGCAAGCCAAGGCGGCAGTTGCCGCGATTCATCGTACGTTTTTTGAGGGCGAAGCGCCGCAAGAACTGCCTGAGCCGCAAAAAGTGCTGGTGGATCAAAAACTCGGCTATTAACCCCGCGCAATTTACTTCACTCAATGCCAGCAGCGCAAGTATTTTTGCAAACGTGATGACGCTTAAGCTGACGCAGTTTAGCACAGGCTTGTAGTAGCATCCTGAACAGCTTCTTTTTCGCCGACCTGAACCAACGGCCCTTAAAACGTTTCAAGGATGCGTTTTATAGCGCATAATTAAAAGCGTTAACGCCTTTTAATGCGACTTTAGTGAATAAACAGCTCCAGGTTGTAGTAACCCAGGTGCGTGTCGCCACTCCAAAGTTCGTAAAGCAGGTCTATAATGCCGCCTTCGCCAGTCAGGGCGTAGTCCAGCTTCTTGGTAAAGTTTCTGCACACCACGGTACCGCCGCCATAGAAGAACTGACTGGCGTACCATTCGCCCAGCGCAAACGTTTGCCGGCTATGCACGTCGCCAATGCGAACAATCGACACCGACCCGTGCGCCATTTTTACAGTCGTGGTAATTTTCTTTCCGTCCAGCAGCGTGTCAAAGGCTAAAATGTAGGTGTCGCCATCAACTTGATACAGCGAACCAACAGCTTCTTCGTAAAGCTCAAGCGGGTCATCACCGGTTAGGGTCTGGGTTTGGCAAACATCTACCAAAACCGATTTTTTAGTCTTTTTAAGGTCGCTCACGCGCTTGATTCCTTTTTGGGGTGCTGGCTTCAACATGTTCATCCTAAGGTTTTGCGACGTGTGTGCCCTACCTCTATTTGACGTATTTGATCGCAGCGTGCCGGAACACGAGGCTTTTACACCAGGGTTTGCAATGGATGTTTGCCTGTTCGCGTCAAGGCAAATTTGCTCCGCGCGCTCCCGCCCAGCCTCTATCTGACCTACCATCGATTCACCAAGACGCGTGCATTACAGAGTTTTTAAAAGTCATTTAATGGCGGGTTGTTTGCAGTAGGCTATTGGATATGACTCCCCGTTTTAAGCCGTTGCTCGCCAACCGCCCCGCCTCCAAAAATTATCCAGCTGCGATTAAGGCGTTATGCCTTGCCGCCGGGTTTGTTTTTTGCGCGCTTAGCGCTTATGCTCAAGCGCCGCTTGGGGCTGAGCCGGACGCGGCTGTCCCGGTGGCCGACTTTTCGGCTCAAGCAAAGGCGCCAGAGGCTGAAGATGTTCAGACGGTCGAGCCTTTGACGACCGCCACACCTAACACGCCAACGCCGGTGCTTTCTCCGTTGATGCAGCCGCTGCAAATCCGGTTGCAAAAACAGGCGCCGCTACAAGTCAACCTGCCTATGTTGCTCAAGCTGATTGACGCCCAGAATCTCTCGGTTGAGCAAGCACGCATCGAGAAAAAAATTGCCGGCACCCGCACGCTGTTAAGTTATAGCGAATTTTTACCCGATGTAACCCTTAGCTACAATCATAGCCGGTTCCAGGGCGGTCGGCAGATTTTTGGCAACCAGATTGTCCAGATTATCCAAACCAGCGTACAGCCGACGCTCTCGGTAAACTGGACGCTCTACCCCGGCGGCAGAACGGTCTATGAATCGTTAGCGGCACGCCGGCGAGAACGTGCTGCCATTGGCCAGTTGTCAGAATCCTGGCAGGGACAGTTAGCGCAGGCCGCTATTTTGTATCACCAGTGGGTGGGCTCGCTCTTGCAAGAGCGCGTTGCGCAAGTGGCCGTGAACGAGACCATGGCGCAAGAGCAGATTAACCAGGCGCGTTACGATGCAGGCGTGGGCACCAAACTGGAGCTTATGCAGGCGCAAACCCAACGCGCCCAAAGCGAACGCGAATTGCTACGCGTGCAAAGCCAGACGATGCAGCTGGAGCAAAGCGTTCTGGCTGCTACCAACACCGATGCGAACGCATACTTACGACCGGAAGATCTGCCAGAGATTCCGTTTAATGCGCCAGTTAGTTCGCAGCAGTTATTGCGACTACAAACAAAGCTTTTTGAGCAGCTACCGCCATTACCCCAGTTACTGGCTTACGCATACGATAAAAACCCAAGCCTGAAACGTCTTTTAGCCGAAAAAAAAGCCCTGCAGGCAGATTTGGGTGCAACCCGCTCAGATATTCTACCCAGCGTTACGCTAAGTGCATATATTGGCGGCGCAGGCCCCAGTCTCGATAATCTTGCGTTGCAGCGCTTTGGTGGCGTACAGGTGCAAGCCAACCTGCTCGATAATTTAGGCACCTCGTTGCCGCTGCGAATCCACGAAAAGGCGTTGCTTGTGCGTAAAAAGCTGGCCGAAGCCGAGGCCGCAACCCGAGACCTGGAAAACACGCTGACTCAAGCCTATTTGCAAGCCATCGAAGCCGAAAAATCAATCGAGGTTGGAACCGTTCAACTCGCCTCGGCGCAAGAGGCGCTAAGGTTGGCCAATGCCCGCGTTAAGGCCGGCGTCGGCATCCAGTTAGATGCGCTGAGCGCGCAGACACAGCTGGGCGTGGCACGCCGCAGCCTGATTGATGCGATTATCCAGCAAAATATTGCCCATATTCGGTTGATGCAAGCCTTGGGCGAAGTTACCCCGGAGTCGCTCGTAAGCGGGTTTACGCGCTCACAAGCGACTAAAAGCTAAGTGTAAAGCTTATGGCTAAAAAAAATGCGCTCATCTTTTTGTTGCTTGGCTTGGGGCTTTTCGCCGCCCGCCAGTTGGGTGTTGGGCAGAATGCGCCCATTGCGGTAAGCGAGCGCGTAACTTGCCCGGTGCTTAAGGTGATTGATGGCGATACGTTTGTGTGTGATCTGAATCACAACAACCGCCCGGATTACCCGCAAGAGAAAATCCGTATGCTGGGCATTGACACCCCAGAGAGTAAATACGGCCTGGCCAAGCGGCTCAAGCACTCGGTGCGGGCGGGGCAGCGCTATTCATCAGAAGCGACGGCCTTTACGACTGCAGCGCTTGCAAAGGCAAAAAATCACGCCGTCCTGGTTTGGGATGTCTCCCGTCAAGACCCTTACGGGCGAAGCCTGGCCTATGTTTACCCCGGGGCTAAGGCACAGCCGGCTAAAAACACAAAAACTCTAAATCAGGCCCTTCTAGAAGCCGGCCTGGCCAAAAGCCTGTTTTACGACCCGAATACCGCGCTAAAAGCCCAGTTTTTAGCCGCAGAAGCCAGCGCAAAATCCCGCCGGGTGGGACTTTGGGCGCGCTAAGTAATTTAAGTAAAACCGTTAAAAGGCTTTAACGGCTTGTACAATGGCGTCGGCGTCTATGCCGTACTCGGCAAACAGCGCTTGCTGTGTACCGCTCTGCCCAAACCGATCTTGCGTGCCTAAGCGTTTGACTTTTGTCGGGCAATGTTCGCTGAGCGCCTCGCACACCGCGCCGCCCAAGCCAGCCAATACCTGGTGACTTTCGACGGTAAGCACTTTTTTGGTTTTTTGTGCGCTTTTAACCAGCGTTGCTACATCGAGCGGCTTGATAAACACGGCGTTCAGCACTTCGGCCTCAATGTTTTGAGCCGACAGTGTTTCGGCAGCTAACAGGGCTTCATAAACGGTTTCGCCGCAGGCCACAATCGTAATGTCGCGGCCTTCGCGAATCACCTCGATGTGATCGGGCTTAAACGTGTAGGTTTCGGGGTCGTGCAGCACCGGGCAAACCGGCCGAACCAGCCGAATATAAACCGGGCCGTCGTAAGCGGCAGCCCAGCGCACGGCGGCGTCGGTTTCGGTGGCATCGCTCGGTGTAATCACTACCAGGCCCGGAATCACGCGCGTCAGGGCAATGTCTTCAATCGATTGATGGCTTGCGCCGTCCTCGCCAAGGCTTAAACCGCTGTGCGTGGGGCAGATTTTAACGTTTAAATGCGAGTAGCACACCGTGTTGCGCAGGGGCTCCCAGGCTTTGCCGCTGGCAAACATGGCAAACGTGCTTAAAAACGGGATTTTGCCCGTAGTGGCGAGTCCGGCGGCGGTGTTCATCAGGTCTTGCTCGGCAATACCCTGGTTAAAAAAGCGCTCCGGAAAAGCTTTGGCAAACATGGCGGTCTGCGTCGAGCAGGCCAGGTCTGCATCCAGAACCACTACGTTAGGGTTCTCGTGTCCAAGGGCAACAAGGGTTTCGCCCAGCTGCACGCGCGGCGCTTTTTGGGGCAGGGCTTTTAGGTTCGCTAAAAAGGGGTTGGCCGTCAGGGTCATGGTTTAATAGTGCTTTTAAGCCTGAATAAAATACACACTTGCTCACAGAAAATTTTCTTACAGAGCAGTAGCTCCATTTAACCCAAAAGTAGGTAGCGCTACCACTGCTTAAGTCGAATTGGGTTTAATCTGTTCGAGCGTTTCGAGTACCATAACACGGCGCAGCGCCTGATTAAGACGTGTTTGATAACCTTTTTTGGTTTGCTCGCTGGTTTTACCAAAGTAGGCCAAAATATCGTCATCAATCCAGAGTGCAATGCGCTGCTTGGTGGTTTGCTGAGGCACCACCCGTTTAGCGAGAGCCCATTGTTCGGGTGTAATGGGCGGATTATCTTCGTCATCCAGCGCGTTTTGCTCGATTTCTTGATCTGTAAGGGCTTCAATTTTGGCCAAGTCGCTCTGCAAGGGCATCGCCTGGAGTTCTTCCAGCGTGTAACGAACGGTGTCGCTCTCAGAAGCTTTACTCTGAGCGGGCATTTTTTTGCGCACCGACTTTTGGATTGTTGGTGAAGAGGCCTCTTTTAAAAATGCTCCGCTGTAGGATTCCATTACCGCTAACGTTTTGGGCGTTTTTTTACTATCGGAGGGTGTCGAGGTAGGCATAGTAGGTTTTTTCTTCATCGTTTCTGGCCCTCCGGATAGAAATAATGCGATAGAGCTGATCGCCTCGCATCGTGTAAACCATTGTCACAATCTTGTCATGGAGCATCCCAATCGCAATTGTTCGAGGTTCTTCGTTGCGATGGGTTGGAATTGAAACATGCGGTGCGGTGAGTACCCGCCAAGCATCTTCGAACGCAAACCCATGCTTTTGCTGATTGCCTTGATTTTTGGGTTCATCCCACTCAAATTGCATAAGCATGCACTCTAAATCAAGTATGACAGATTATGCATACTTTTCAAGTATTCATTGAAAAAACTTCAGTTAAAATCGCATCCACAGCCTCGCCGATATGGGCACAGATGCGCCAGGGCTGCGCGGCCTGCTGGCTTAAAAACTGGTATTTGCCTTCTAGCACGCGCTCGCCGTAGCCGGTTTTAACTAAAATACCCTTGCAGCCTGCATTGTGCGCAAATTCAATATCGCTGGCCTTGTCGCCCACCACAAAGCTTTGGGTCAGGTCAATTTCCGGAAACGCCTTGCACGCCTCCAGAATCATGCCGGTGGCAGGTTTTCGGCACTCACTCTCGCGGGTGTACTCGGGCACTTTGCCCGTGGGTAAATAGGGCGAATAATACATGGCATCTAGCCTGGCACCGGCTTGATCGGCCAAAAGTTTGTTAACGCGTTCGTTGAGCGCCTTAACATGGGCTTCATCATAAAAGCCACGGGCAACACCGCTTTGATTGGTCGTTAATATTGCCAGCACGCCTGCGTCGTTCAGTCGCCGAATCGCGGCCGCAGCTTCAGGAATCAGCGCAACATCCGATACTTGACGGAGATAACCCCGTTCTATGTTCAGCGTACCGTCACGATCCAGAAATACGGCAACGCGCGACGGGGGAGTTAATGGCATAAAAATAGCTGCTGTGCAGAAAAATAATTAAGAGCAACTTTCAAACACTTATTAATATTAGGCGTTTGAAAAAATCTAACGGCGAAAGCCTGACCAGAATCGTTTTTCCTGAATTTAAATGCTCGGGCTTGGGCTTAAAACTTAAGGCCATACCGTATAGCCGGGCACCCAGCGCCAGAATCTGGCCGGGTCAAGCTCGCGATTCGTTTAAGACTCCTCTTATTTTAGGAGGAAAGTTTTTAAAAGACACGCCAGAATGGATTTAGTATGGGTAGCACGATTAATTTTGGTGGTTTGGCCTCCGGTCTGCCTGTAAACGATATCATCACGCAGCTGATGGCGATTGAGCGCAGGCCGCTGGATTTGCTTGAGCAGCGTAAAGCCTTGCTCAGAACAGAATCTGCGCAATTTGATTCGGCGCGGAGTCGCGTCAACGGTTTATTGGATGCCATCAAAAAAATTAAAGCCAATTCTGTGCTGGATTCAAACCCGTTCCAGAATAAAAAAACCCTTAGCAGTAACGAATCCGTCGCCACTGCAACTGCAAGTGATGCCGCAACGCCGCAGCAGGTGACGTTACGCGTTAATAAACTGGCCACCGCTACCACGGCAACCTCGTTATCCGGGTTGGGGCAGGCGCTGCAAGGCTCGGATGCGTTAACAACCCTGACCCAGCGTTCAATTACGACAGGTAGCTTTACGGTTTATGTCAACGGTACCGCAAATGACGTTGATGTGCTGGAAGGCGATACATTCGATGATGTTTTAACCCGACTAGAAGGCATTGCCGGGATTACAGACGCCAGCATTGATAGCAACGGTAAATTTACGCTCACCAGCTCGCCCGGTAATACCCTTAAACTGGGCAGCAACGCAGATACCAGCAACTTTTTAAAGGCCACCGGACTTGCAACCGGTACGCTGGCGGGCAATACGATTAGCGGCTCGATTGAGCATAACACCCTGAACCTGGCTTCGGACATTTCGGACAACGCCACAACGCGGCTTCAAACTGCGGTAACCGCGGGCAGTACGTTCAAAATTGGTGCGGCTACCTTTGATACGACCGGCAAGTCGCTGGGCGATATTATTGGCGAGATCAACAGTTCGACCGATGCCAACGTGCTGGCCAGTTATAACACCGCCACCAATAAGCTTGAGCTGACCAACAAAACCACGGGCGACGTGCCCATTTTTCTGGAAGACACCACCGGTAATTTTTTACAGGCAACGGGCCTGATTAGCGGCTCAAATACGCTTGCGGCCCAAACCTTTGGCGAGAATGCTGATTTTATTCTCAACGGCTCCCAGCTTTATAGCACCAGCAACGATATTTCGGAAACCATTAGCGGCTTGACCGGCATTACGCTCACGCTGACGGGAGAAGACTCGGGTTCAGACCTGACCATCGATATTCAGCGCGATGACACGGCCCTTAAAAGCTCGATTGAAGGCTTCGTGAAAGAATACAACAAGGTGATTTCGTTTATTGATGACCAAACCAACGCCGAAAAAGGCCTGATTAAAAACCGTAGCACGCTTGTGAACCTGCGCAACCAGCTTAAAGGTGCTTTGTCAGGCCTGGTCAGCGGCAATAGCGAATACAGCAGTCTCGCGCTGGTTGGGGTTTCGACTGGAGCGCCCAACAGCGGCTCAAGCGGGACGGCAAGCAGCACGCTACAGTTTAATGCCTCGGCGCTCGATACCGCCCTGGCCAGCAACCGCGAAGAAGTCGAGCAGCTGTTCGTCGGCACCGAGGGTATTTTTACGCAGTTAAAAACGTTGGTAGATGGCGCATTGTACGACGACCCCGAAAATGTTACCGATGGCGTGTTTGCTGCGCAATCCAGTGCGAGCGCTGCTAAAATCAAGGATATTGATGACGCGGTGGCTCGTGGCGAAGCTCGCCTGGAAGCCAAGGAAAAACTGCTTAGGGCGCAATTTAGCGCCATGGAGCGCGTAATTCAGCAGTTTCAGTCGCAAGGCAGTTCGCTTACAGGACTCGCCTCGCAATTGGCGGCAAATCGCTAGGGCTGCAATGATTTTGATAGGCGTGCTTTAAAACGCGCGTTTAATCTGGTTGCGGCCTGCAAGCTTGGCTTCGTAAAGCCATTTGTCGGCTTCCGCAAGCGCTTCAGACATGAGCGTCTTGATATCGGGGGCGGCATTGCCTTTGCCGGTTGCGCGTATCGCTGCGCCCGTTAGGCTAGAGATGCCCGCGCTAAAACAGACGTGAATGGGCCCTTTGGGCGAGCTAAGGCTTTGCTCGGCAACGTGTTGGCGGATTCTATCCAGCAGCAGATGCGCGGTTTGCGGCTCGGTGTTGGGCAGCACAATCGCAAATTCTTCGCCGCCAAACCGGCAGATAATATCGTTTTTGCGTAGATTGTTTTTTAGGGTTTGCGCCAGCAACCGAAGCACCTGATCGCCTGCCAAATGCCCGTAGGTATCGTTGAGCTGTTTAAAAAAGTCAATATCCAGCATAACCACGCTGAGCGTTTCGGTTGCGGCATGCGTTTGGCGCTGCGGGTAAGGGGCCCTGCGGGTACGCTCAACTTCAAGTTCAAAGCGTTCGTAAAACGCACGCCGGGTTAAAGCGCCCGTCAATTCATCAATCGAAGCTAGCCGTATGGCCGCTTTAAACAATACGGCGCGGTCTAGGGCAAGCCCTAGCATAATGGCCGTCTGCTGCGCCAGCATTTGCGCCTGGGGGCTTAAAGTATTTTGGCTGCCTAACACAAATTGGCCGTAATTAAGGCCATGGCTACTATAGACCATAAACCGGCTGTTATTTTCGTTTAGCGCTTCTTTCAGCGCGTCTTTTTCGAGTGGTAAAAGGGTATTTCGGGTGCTTTCGGGCAGGTAAAAGCACACGTCTAGCCGTGGCTCAAGCTGCGCCAAATGATGACTCAGTCTGGCTTCAGCCAGAGAGGGGAGCCGATGCGCATCTTGTGTGCTCATTAACTGGCCTGCAATCTCGCCCAGCGCCTTAAGCCATTCCGAAGGCTCGGGGGTGCGTTCGGCCGTGGGCTCGGTAAGCCACTGCCCTAAATCTGGCTGAAATAACTCTGGCTGAAATAACTCTGGCTGAAATAACTCTGTAGGCCTTCCTGCAGAAATACTGAGCGGCTTGGTAAACATGAGTTTGAGCCCGGCTTCGGCGCGTTTTTTAGACAAGTTGCTTTCTGCCGCCTCCGTCGCCTCCGGTTGAGGGTTCCGAAGCAGCTCGGGCCATAATGCTTCGTTGGCTTTAGCTAAGCGTCCCGGCTCACTCGTCTCGGATGTCATAGCGGCGTGCGGCATGGTCGATCACGCTTTCTTTTAATAGAAACTCAAAAAACAGGAGTGCGAACAGTAAGAATAGTATTACCAGATGAATGGCGTTACTTGATGCAAAATACAGAAATCATTTTGGGCCCTAAAGCTCACAGGCATGGCCATCTGCGCCATGTCGCCATTGAATTGATACGTCTGCATCGCCCGGATTGTGCGGCCTGTTAGCGTTGGGTTTAAGCGCGCTTAACGTGCCTGCGTGCCAGCTGCATGCCAGAGAGAGTAGACCGTTATACCATATTTTTAGCTTAAACGCTGCTTTTTTCGCCTAGTTGCCCATAGGCATAAAACCCGAATCCGTTTTTTTGGTGCTAGCACCGCCTAACCGCTATTCGGGCTGTCGTAACCGCAAGGCAGTCGGGTATAATTTTTAGGGGTTATCGCATATAGTACGGATTCGTTACATTGCGCCCGGCACGATCAATCATCGTTGGCAGCGTATAGCATTGGGTAGTAGCGCGACTGCACCACGACCGCATAAGGCAGAACGCGTCAAAGTGATCCATTACCGTTTTGAATTTTAATTGCCGCCTTAATAGCAATTTTTATCTTTCAAGCGCTTTTATCTCGTATTACCTGGTTGCTTGTTGGATTTTCTGCCGCTTAATTTACTTTTTTTTGATTGATTTTCTGCCCTATGTCTTCTTCAGATGCTTCTTCATTCGATGCTGCCCGTCAGAACGTGATCCCGATTTGGGTTGCGCCCTCTGCGCAAAGCAGCCAGTTTTGGCCCAGTTTCGAGGCCAAGCTGCGTAACCGCCACCGGCGAATGCTTGAGGCAATTTTGGCTGACGAGCCACCGCTTGCACCGCTGCTGTATAACGAGACGTTCCATCGGGCGGTTTCCGAGCGCTTGTATCAGTACTGGCGCGCCGGTAAGCTGCTCGATGAAGATGATACCCCACACGGCCCCGATCCTGGCCCGATTTTGGGCTAAATTAGCATTGTAATAATAAATTTTTAGTTGATTTTAATGCTTACAAACACTAAGGAGCAACTAAATGAAACTGCAACAGCAAAAATTTGGCATGGCGGTTAAGAAGGTATGTGTTGTTGAAGATAATGATAGTTGTTTAAAAAAGTTGACAGCCTATTCTAAGCCAAATCCAGATGAACCAGGGCCAACCTATAAAATTGTATACACCCATGACCCCAACAGCTCGCGCGAAAAATTAGCAGACTTAAATTATAGGATTCCATTAACCGTTCAATCAGAGTTTGGTGTGCCACTTCAAATCATTAACTATAATAATGATGGTACTAACTCCACAACGCCTAATTGGTTTAACCAGACGCACAACCCTATTTGGACTAACGCTGATTTAAATGGGGTAAACAAGCCCGAAACGCGCAAAGATTGGCCACAAATTCAGAGAAGATTAGACAAAGATCTCGCTAAAATAGAAAAAATGATTAAAGTATGGCATAAGCTGGATAAAATGAAACAAATGCTTCAAACATTTGTTCTGCGCAGTAACCTTTAAAGTGGTTTAGTTGTTGATAAACTCCCGGTTTGTGGAACGCGACTCTTGCTAAGAGCTGTGCTTTACAGTGGTATTTAAGGCGAAAATCATCTACGTTAGGTTTGTAAAAGCCTATTAGCAACTTACGGTGCGCGCACAAAATGCCACAGGCTCAACTGCCCTACAACAGCTACACCCAGCACCTGATGCAACGCTTTGGCCAGCGGGTGTATAAAATCACACTGGATGCCGGCTTTAACTGCCCGAATCGCGACGGCAGCAAGGGGCTGGGCGGCTGCACGTTTTGCGACGAGACCGGCTCAAGTTCTCGTGCGCAAGATAAGCGCGCCAGCCTGCGCGACCAGTTGCTGGGGAATATTCAAAAGCAGCAAAAACGCTATGGCGCGCAAAAGTTTATCGCCTATTTTCAGTCTTATACCAATACCTACGCCCCGGTCGAGCGCCTAAGAGCGCTTTATGACGAAGCACTGGCTGCCCACCCCGATATTGTGGGCCTGGCGGTCTCAACCCGTCCGGATTGCGTCGATGCCGAAAAACTGGCCTTACTGGCCGACTATCAGGCGCGCGGGCTATACGTGCAACTCGAATACGGCATGCAGACCATCCACGACCGAACACTCACGGCGATTAACCGCTGCGAAACGCACGCCGATTTTTTAACCGCGATTGAACTCACCGAACAGGCAGGCTTGGCCTACTGCGTGCACGTGATTCTGGGGCTGCCGGGCGAAACGCACGCCGAGATGATGCAAACCGCCGAAAAGCTTGCATTGCTGCGCGTGCCGGGCGTAAAAATGCACTTGCTGGTGGCCATGCGTCATACCCCCATCGCAAAAGCCTATGCCGCGGGCCTTTGGCAGCCCATGGCCCGAGACGAATACATCGGCACCACCGTGGATTTTATCGAGCGCCTGCATCCGCAGTGCGTGATACATCGGGTGGGGGGCAATGGTCATCCCAAGCACGTCGTGGCGCCCACGTGGCTGCAAACCGAGAAAAATCAGGTACTCGGCGATATTGTGGCAGAATTTGCCCGCCGTGGTTCGTGTCAGGGAAGCCAGTTTAAGCCTGCGCCAGAACCAGACCCGGGCGATTGTCTGAATGCCGCGCATTTATTGCCGGTCTAGGCAAGTCATCAGAGCATAACGGCACAAGTGTTGCTGGTTATTGCATCGCGCGCGCAAGCCATTGCATTGCTTTTACGATGCATCTAGTCTAGAGGCAGCGTAAGCGTAAGATACATTATTGTTGGGTTCAAGTCCCGTGATACCCCAGAAGGATACGTCGCATGGTTCAGGTTAAACCGTTTAAGGCTGTTCGCTACAATCCCCAGACGCTCAATCATTTACCCGCGCAAAACGATATTACGCCCGTTGTCGCGCCGCCTTATGATGTAATTGAGGCCGATTATCAGCAGAGACTCTATGACCGGCACCCTAACAACGTCATTCGATTGATTTTGAACCAGAAGCAGACTAACGATTCCGAAACCGAGACCGTCTACACTCGCGCCGCCGAGGCGTTTACGGCCTGGCAGGAAGGCCAGGTGCTAATGCAGGAGCCTCGGGATGCGTTTTACGTTTACACGCAAACCTTTACCGCGCCGGGCTCTGGCGAGCAGAATACGCGCAAAGGCTTGTTGGGCTTGGTTAAGCTGGCAGAGTTTACCGAAAAACAGGTTTTTCCGCACGAGGCAACTCTCAAAGGCCCGATTGCAGACCGCTTTAGCCTGATGCAGCATACCGGTGCCAACCTGAGCCCTGTGTTTATGCTGTATAACGATGCCGCGTTCACCATCGAGAAAACCGGCATTTACGATGTGCCCGCCAACGATGAACGCTGGATTGTGGCAACCGAAGACGCCGAGCCGGGTAAAAAACCGGTTCACCACGCGTTTTACGCACTGACCGACGACGCAAAAATTGAAGCGATTCAAACGGCCCTTGCCCCCCAATCGTTGATAATTGCTGACGGGCACCATCGTTACGAAACCGCATTGGCCTTTAGGCGTTGGGTTCGGGAGCAGCTTGCGGCGCAAGGCCAGACCGTGCCCGAAGTTGGTCAGCTCACGAGCGATTGGGCGCTGGTGTTTCTCGGTAACGTCGCCGACGAGGCGGGCCTGAAAGTCTACCCAACGCATCGGTTGCTCACGCAATGGCCCGAAGGCATGAATCAGCAAACGTTTGATGCCAAGCTGAACGACGATTTTCGGGATATTTCGCCAGAAAACGCCCAAATTATTGTTAAATACGCCGATGGCAGCGAGCGTGCGCTTGTCCTGAAGCCGGATCACGACCTAAAAGGCTTGCCAACCGCAATGAGCGATTTGGATACCGCCGTGCTGGAGTACGCCGTGTTCCAGAAGTTGCTTGCCAAAACCGGCGAGGCACTCAAGCACGAGGGCCTGCTGCGCTTTGAGCGTGATGCCGAGGCGGTAACCGAGCAGCTCAGCACGGGTAAGGCGGTTGCCGGCTTTATGATGGCGATTCCGCCCCTGAAAATCATGTTTGATGTCGTTCAAGGGGGCGAACGGATGCCCCAGAAGTCTACCTACTTTTACCCTAAATTGCTCAGCGGTTTGGTGTTTAACGCCTTTGGCCCCGATGTTGCGCCCGTACTGGTACAATCCAAGTCGGTTGCGCTAAACGTATAATCGCTAGCGCGTTCGCGCCCACGCTTGGTGTTTTTTTTGCCAGCCTGCCAAAGCGCATAACTTTAACTGAAAAAAGTCGCGATGCGTTTCTTGGATTAAATGCAGGGTAAGTTCAGGCGTAAGGGTTTCTCAGACCAGAATTAAACGGCCTTCGCTTTAGTGAGGGCCGTTTCTTCGCTGTTTTGTGTGGCTTTTAGCAAGTAATTATGAGCGCTGCCTGCATTGCCCGTTTTGTGCAGGCTTTAAACCTATCCCGGAGTTGAGCTTATTGGCGTTAAAAATCGCCCATCAAGCCGATGGTTTGGGGTGCCGCAATTAGTATGATTAGTGTATCTAGAGCCAAACCCATCACCCAAGCACCATTTCAAGCCAATCTTTGAGCCAAACGTAGCTGTTTTAGACAAGCCAAACACTTTAAGCGAGAGCGTTACGCCTTTCCACCAGGGAGCCCAGAGTTATGACATCGATTAATGGCATTCGCAATGGCTATCAAGCAGACTTAACCGGTATTTTAGCGCAAAACGCCGCGGCAGACGCCGCCCAGAGCGTTGATGCAGACAAAACAAGTGCCAATGCTCCGCATACCAACCCTTTAGGGCAATTCGAAGACGAAGCCAACATTTCTAAAGCAGCGCTTGCTAAACTGGAGCGATTTAAAGCCATTCGTCCGTTTGTTCAGGCCGCCATGGCAAAACCCGAAGCGACTGACCCGCAAACCGTCAGCAACCTGCGCGGTTTAATTCAGTCCGGCCAATACAAGATTGATAGCAGCGCGGTCGCTAAAGCAATGCTGGCAGAGCCCGCCGGTAAATTCCTTGCAATGGCCATGTAGCTTAAAACCACAGGGCCAAGGCACGATTATAAAAAACAGTTAAATCAAACGTTAGCTTTGCTCGGCTAGTTGCGTTGCGTTTTCAGCCATTGGTTGCTCATTCAGTCCAGACTGATTTAACTCAGATCGGTTTTGCGCCTGCGCAGAGGCCACCGCGGCCATCGCTTCTTCAGGAATCTGAATCTCAATACGTGTTCTAAACAGCAAGCTTACCGTCTCGCGCTGAATATCATACGTTAGCTGCTGGAACATCGCATACGCTTCGCGCTTGTACTCAATCAACGGATCTTTCTGCCCGTAAGCGCGCAAGCCAATGCCATCGCGCAGCGCGTCCAGGTTATGCAGGTAATCAATCCATTTGGCATCCACAATCGCCATTAAAATATCACGTTCAACGCGGCGCAGTGGGTGCATCAGTTCCTGCTTTTCGGCGTCAGACTTGCCTTCGAGCGCTACGTTTAGTTCGTCTTCGTTTGCGGCATCAATCCCACTCAGCACCACGCCGTGCTGCGCTTTTAAATTACCAGCCACCTCGCCCAGGGTCGCCTCAAGTTGCTCGTAAGCGTTAATTGCGCCCGCTTGCAACAAGGCCACCACGTCTTCGGCCGATTTTCCGGCAACAGTCTCGTAAGTAAAGCCCTGCAACTGCGGAATCAGCGCGTTGGCCATGTCGACCATGTCTTTAACCGGCTCGGTATCACTGCGTTCATCCGGCAAGGTAAGCGTTGCGGCCTGTGCGTCCTGTGTTGCTTGCGCCTGGGACTCAAGCGCGGCGCGCATATCGCTTGCGGCAGGCAAAATGGTTTTAGGGTCTACGTGGTTATACACCAGGCGCGCCATTTCGGCGTTTAGCATGTGCAGCATCGAGGCACGCATACTCTCGCCCATTAACACCTGGCGGCGCTGCTCGTAAATCAGTTGGCGCTGCTCGGTTAAAACGTCATCGTAACGAATCACGTTTTTACGAATATCAAAGTGGTACGCCTCAACTTTGCGTTGCGCGTTCTCGATGGCTTTGCTTACCAAGCCGGCAGTAATAGGCAACGTTTCATCCACGTTGAGCATGTCCATCAGGCCCGAGATCTTTTGTCCGCCAAAGAGGCGCATCAGGCTATCTTCCAGCGAGAGATAAAACCGGCTGGTCCCCGGATCGCCTTGACGGCCGGCTCGGCCTCGGAGCTGGTTATCAATCCGTCGGCTTTCGTGTCGCTCGGTGCCGATGATATACAGGCCGCCTGCAGCAAGCACATCCTGTTTGGCCTGGCGCGTAATTTCGAGTTTTTCTTCTAGCAGTGCTTTGTATTGCGGATCGTCAAGATAATTAGTGGGCAAAGCTTCAGGGGTTTCGGCAAGGCCTAGCTGTTCTAGATACTGTTCGCGCGCCATAAACTCTGCGTTACCGCCCAGCAGAATATCAGTACCGCGGCCTGCCATGTTTGTGGCTATGGTAACCGCGTTTTTACGCCCTGCCTGGGCAATAATCCGGGCTTCTTGCTCGTGATGTTTCGCGTTAAGCACGTGGTGGGGCACGCCGTGCGCAATGGTTTGCACCGCTTGCGCAGTGAGCGCCAAATCATCGAGCATGGCGGCCAAATCCGGGTTTTGGGCCGTAACGGCTTGCGCCATGGCTCGCCACTGTTGCGCTGGCGTGTTGGCGGGTTGGTTGAACGCCTGGCTGACTTGAGCCTGAAGCTCGGGCGTAAACGACTTGAGCTTACCCTCTTTAAGTATGCCTTGCGAGAACCGGGCGGCTTTTTGATTTAAGTGCTCGTGCAGCGTTTCGGGATGCGTGAGCAATTGCGAAATCCGCTCAGATTTTTCAATCGAGGTGGTGCCCACCAGCACCGGCCGACCCTTAAGATGCTGCTCAACAATATCTTCGACGACTCTAAAAAACTTGATGCGTTCGGATTTGTACACCAAATCAGGAGCGTCGTCGCGAATATCTTTTTTGTTGGTCGGAATCGTCGTGACGGCCAGATTGTAAATTTTGCCAAATTCGGCTTCTTCCGTCATCGCGGTTCCGGTCATGCCGCAAAGCTTGGGATAGAGCCTAAACAGATTCTGGAAGGTAATGCTGGCCAGCGTCTGGGTCTCATCCTGAATCGCTACGCCCTCTTTCGCCTCGACGGATTGGTGCAGCCCGTCGCTCCAACGGCGGCCTTCCATCAGGCGGCCAGTAAATTCATCGACAATCACCACCTGATCATCTTTGACAACGTAGTCAATGTCTCGTTTATAGAGCGTTTTGGCTTTAAGCGCCTGTAAAACGTGGTGTGCGTAGTTGGTTTCGGGGTCAAACAGGTCATCAATCTGCAGCAGGGCCTGCGCGCGATCGATGCCTTCCTCGGTTAGAATCACGTTGCGCGCTTTTTCATCCAGGGTGTAATCATCTTCTTCGTTCAAATGTTGCACCAGCTGCGCCATGGCGTTGTAAAGCTCGGCAGATTGCGCAACGCGTCCGCTAATAATCAGTGGCGTGCGCGCCTCGTCAATCAGGATGCTATCCACTTCATCAACTATGGCGTAGTAAAACGGGCGTTGCGCCAGCGCTTCCTTGCGCGTCGCCATGTTGTCGCGCAGGTAATCAAAGCCAAATTCGTTGTTCGTGCCGTAGGTAATATCTGCGGCATACGCCTGGCGCTTGGCGGCGGGTCCACGACGATCGCTTGAGAGAACCACCCCTGTGCTCAGCCCTAGAAAACCATACAGACGCCCCATCCACTCGGCGTCGCGTTTGGCCAGGTAATCGTTAACCGTAACCACGTGTACGCCCCGACCTGTTAGCGCGTTTAAATAACACGGCAGGGTGGCCACCAGCGTTTTACCTTCGCCGGTGCGCATTTCAGAAATCCCGCATTTATGCAGCACCATACCGCCCAGAAGCTGCACATCAAAATGTCTCATGCCCAAGGCGCGTTTGCTTGCCTCGCGGCAGGTGGCAAAGGCTTCGGGTAAAATTTCGTCCAGAACAGCCTCTTCAAGCTCTCGATCGCGCGCCGGATTGTCCGAGATGGCCCGGTTTTTGAGCATGGTTTGGAAGCGTCGCGTTTCGGCCCGCAACTCCTCGTCGCTCATCGCTTCGTAGCGTGGCGACAGGTCGTTAATCAAATCAACGGTGGGTAGCAGCTTTTTAATTTTACGATCGTTAGGGTGGCCGATGACTTTATAGACGAGATCAAACATAATTGCAGGCTTAATATCAAAAAAAGGCTGAAAAACGGCTTAAGCTGAACGGCTCAAACGAAAATAATCAGATAAAAAAAGGCTCAAGGATAAAGCTCTCTCGATGCAAAACGGACAAGCCATTTTAATCGTTAGGCTTATTAGTTTACCTTAAACGGGCCTGTTTCGCCTAATAAAAGCCATAAAAATAGGAATGCTTTTATATTTGGCGCTTTGCCTGCAGTAAAAGGGAGTATGTCTTAAAACGCCTGTGGTACGTGTAAGGCGATTGCCTCAAGGAGCGTTTAAAAGGGTCAAGGAGGGTGGTTGCTCTGCCCAAGGAGACGTGGTCCTGAGCGTGGTAACGGGGTTTAAAAAGCTTGGCGTCTGTTGCTGTAGGATTTAGGCTGGCTTAAAAGCCTTTAAGGCTTGGGTAAGTGACTAGGCCAGACAGTTAAAGTGGACGTGCTGAATAGATTGAGCGGGCGTGTTGGCCTTAGCGTATGCTAAGCCAGGAGGTTTGGGGTACATGGCCGTCGAATAATTAAATTCAGCGCCCCATTGTAAAGCATCTAAGGGTGCAGGGGGCTTATCGGGCGGGGGGACACTGTGGTAAAAGTTTTTACCGTCGGGTGGTTTGGCGTTCATGTTTTTGTCCGGGGGCTCGCCAGAGGCGACCTCGGATTTGAGCGACTTAACCATGGCGCGCGAGGTAAACAGCGGCGAGAGCGCATCGGCCAGCAAGCTGACAGATGCCGCCACAGCCGTTGCAATCAGCTCAAGGCGGGCTTTGGGCAGCCGCTCTGCGGCCGCAACGCCTTTACCAAAGTTTTTTTCAAGTATATGCTCAACTACTTTTATAACGCCCATAAACGAGGCCAGATGCATGCCCGCATAGGCACCGTTAGTTAACGCGGCCTGCTTAACAAGCTTGTGCTTCAGGTCAGGGTCTACGTGGTTGGCGGTGTACTGGGCTTCCAGCACGCCCACGGCGCAGGCGGCTGCGAGCGGCGGACCCCAAAGCTCTGCTGCGCGCACTAAGGTACTCAGGCGGTCGGGATTTAGTCCGTGAATGGTTTTTTTTAGAATGGGTGCAACGTTCATTGGCTGAAACCCTAAAAATTCTTGACCAGAGGCCCGTCTAGCAAATCAACTTTAGGTGTAGGATTTAATAACATCAAAAATGCAGTCGGGGGCAGCGGTTTCCGAACCTAAAGTATATGATTTGCTTTTATAAAAAGCATTTAAAACCGTTTAAATGGGCACCGCGTTTTAGGTCGGGCATTCAAGATAGAGCAAGCATGTTTTTTTTGCAATGACGCGCATCATTGCGCAGTGGCACCCCCCTGTCAATACACTTTTTGCTTACATCCCCGCCTGTAAATCTACGCGTTACAAACCTCAAAAATTCCTAAAAGGCTCAAGGGTTTTTTCTGCTTTTGCAAGTGCTTAAGCAAGGCATTTTTGCAGATAGAGCAGAGTGTTAAGAATAGTTCTGCCAATAAAGGCGCTGCGGCTAAAACAAAACCGGGAGCCCAAAAAAACGCTACGTACGCACTAGTTTGCCATCCAGCGCAGCGCGGCCTCAATAAACCCATCCAGATCGCCATCGAGTACCGACTGCACCTGACTGGTTTCGTGGTTGGTTCGGTGATCTTTCACCAGGCTGTAGGGGTGCAGCACGTAACTACGAATCTGGCTACCAAAATTGGCATCAAGCGCGCCGCCGCGTTCGGCATTCAGCTTCGCCTCTTGCTCGGCGATTTTAAGCAAAAGCAGCTTGGCGCGGAGCATCTCCATGGCAATATCTCGGTTTTGCAGCTGGCTGCGCTCTTGCTGGCACCGTACAACAATACCCGTGGGTTTATGGACAATGCGCACCGCGGTTTCGACTTTATTGACGTTTTGCCCGCCTGCGCCACCGCTGCGCATGGTTTCAAAGTCAATTTCATCGGGGTTAATGTCAATATCTTTGGCGTGTACAGCGTCTACCACCGGGGCAACTTCAATCGAGGCAAAGCTGGTTTGGCGCTTACCCGAGGCGTTAAACGGCGAGATGCGCACCAGCCGGTGCACGCCGCGCTCGGCACGCGCGTAGCCGTAGGCGTAGCGGCCCGTCAGTTTAATCGTGGCGCTTTTAATGCCTGCCTCGTCGCCTTCGTGCTGGTCGAGCAAATCAATCTTGAATTTTCGGGTTTCTGCCCACCGTAACACCATTCTAAGCAGCATTTGCGCCCAGTCTTGCGCGTCCGTACCGCCCGCGCCTGCGTTTATGGTTATCAGCGCGTCGCCCGCGTCGTACTCGCCGCCCAGTAAACGCTCCAGCTCCCACTGGTTCAGTGCTTTGTCGCATGCAGAAAGTATTTGCGAGAGTTCAGTTTCCAGCGCAGTATCGCGGTCGGCCTCAGAAAGTTCAGCCAACAGTTCAATCAATGCGCCGGCGTCGTCCAGGTGCTGCTGCAGGCTGCCTGCCAGTGCTAAATCAGCTTTAACGCCATTGATCTGCTGCATGAGCGCTTGCGCCGCGCTCGGGTCGTTCCATAAATCAGGCGCGCTGGCTTGCGCCTCTAGCGCGGTTAGCGTCGAGCGTTTTTCATCGGTGTCAAAGCCATCCCCGAGCCGCTTTTACGCGTGGCTCGAGGGCAGTTAAGCTCTGTTTGGCGTCGGTGAGATCAAGTGGCATAAATTAATTTGGAATAATTTTAAAGAATAGCGTCCAAGTTATTGTTTAAAAAAGCACGCACTTCTTTTTGTGTTTGATTGGTCATTCGAGAAATGCTGGCAATAATATGGTTCATCTGAATTTGATTATTGTGCACAGGTAATGCTTGATTGAGGTTTGAATTAGACACTAGATGACTGCCTTTACCATTTCGCAGAGGTAAGTTGAACAACTCAAGAATTTTTTCTGCAGAATTTATGCTTACAGTATGAGTAAGCTTAGCATTATTAGGCCTGGGCTTGCCAGAAAAAGTTACTGAAAAAACACTACGGTGAGGGGAAAGTTGCATTACGAAGAAAATCTCTATTAGCTTGCAGTTACAACAAAACAACAAAAATTATAGATTTTTTATTTTAAACCAAAGCAATTCTAATTATTGCCTTTTTTAAATAATTTAATTAGGGCATCTAAAGCGTTTCGAGACCCTGTTACCGCTTGCCAGCCGTCCTTAAAAGCATTTTTTTCAAGATATCTTGAAGGATAGTCAGGCTCAAACTTGTATTTAAGCTTTTCGCCTTCAGGCGCATTTGATAAGAGTAATAACTTGTGCCAACCAGGTGTCCAGTGCAAATGTCCGCGCAAATTATATTGGGCAAAGTTAGTACCTTGTTCGTAAAGCGGCGTTGAGGGCATAGTATTCGGGATGTTACGACGCTGTTTTTTTTGAGCCTCAACCAGTAAACGCTCGAAATTACTAGCAGAACAGCCTTCCGTTCCACCTGAATTGTTGCTCTGGTTACTCCGCTGTGCGATCCCAAACCGTATCGATTGCAGTGCGCTAATCATGGTGCTAGATTATAGCATACTTTGACTTATGCGTCTCTGCCTGGTTTTGCTACTTAAACATAAGCAAATTAATGCTGATAATGTTGGTGCATCGCCCTAGACGCCTGCTTAGGATTAACGGATTAACGCCCCCTCTGGTTTTTAGTTCTTTATTTTAGATGGAGTGACCTTTTTCATGTCGACGACTTGCACGCTGGACAAACCCGAAACCGCCCAAACCCTGCCCGAAAGCTTTGCACCGTTCGGCGGTACGTTTAGCAACCTGATTGCGGGCAAACGCCAGCCTGCAAAAAGCGGCAAAACCTTCGAGAGCCGCAATCCGGCTGACCCCAGCAAGCTGATTGGGACGTTTCCTGCCAGCGATGCGCAAGATGTTCAAGACGCCGTGGCCGCCGCCAAAGCCGCGTTCGATGCGTGGCGCCTGATGCCCGCGCCCAAAAAAGGCGAGATTTTTTACGAAGCTGGTCAGATTCTAATGCAATACAAAGAAGCACTGGCCCGCGAAATGACTCAGGAAATGGGCAAAGTCCTGGCCGAAGCGCGCGGCGACGTGCAGGAAGCCATTGACATGACGTTTTACATGGCGGGCGAAGGCCGCCGCATGTTTGGCGTCACAACCCCGTCAGAACTCAAGAACAAATGGTGCATGACGACCCGCATTCCGCTGGGCGTGGTGGGTCTGATTACGCCGTGGAACTTCCCGATGGCGATTCCCAGCTGGAAGCTGTTACCCGCATTGATGGGCGGCAACACGGTGGTGATTAAGCCCGCGACCGATACACCCCTGCTGGCGCATCGCCTGGTTGAAGTGCTGGAAATGGCTGGCGTGCCCAAGGGCGTCATGAACATTGTGCACGGCGGCGGTAGCACTGTGGGCGAAGCCGTGATGAATCACCCGGACGTCAAGCTGATTTCGTTTACCGGCTCAACCGATACCGGCCGCCGCGTGAACGAGGCGTGCGCACCCAGCTTTAAGCGCGTTTCGCTCGAGATGGGCGGCAAAAACGCGATTATTGTGCTGGATGATGCCAATCTGGAACTGGCCGTGGACGGCATTTTATGGGCCGCGTTTGGCACCAGCGGTCAGCGCTGCACGGCAGCCAGCCGCGTAATCGTAACGCAAGGCATCTACCCCGCGCTGCGCGACAAACTGGTCGCACGCATGGGCGAGCTTAAACTCGGCGACGGCCTTGATTCAAAAACCAAAGTGGGCCCCGTCATCAACGAAGCTTCGATGAAGCGCATTTTAAATTACGTCGAAATTGGCAAGCAAGATGGCGCCAAGCTGCTTGCAGGCGGCGCGCGCGACGAAGCGGCAGGCCCGGGGTGGTTTGTGCAACCCACCCTGTTTGATGCCGTGACGCCCACAATGCGCATCGCTCAGGAAGAAATTTTTGGCCCGGTAACAGCGCTCATGCCCGTCAAGAATTTTGCCGAAGCGATTCAGGTGGCCAACGGCGTTGAATACGGGCTCTCTACTGCGATTTACACCAAAGACGTGAACGCCGCGTTTGTGGCAATGCGCGATTTGGAAGCCGGCATCACCTACGTTAACGCACCGACGATCGGGGCCGAAGTGCACCTGCCGTTTGGCGGCGTCAAAAACACGGGCAACGGTCACCGCGAGGCAGGCCAAAGCGCGCTGGAGACGTTTACGGAGCCCAAGGTGTTGTACATTGATTACAGCAACGCTCTGCAACGCGCCCAGATTGATTAATACAGTCAAGCAAGTTAAGCGTTTTATCAGTAAATGTCTCCAATAAAGCGCTCATTTGTTTCATTGAATAAAATTAACACCGTTATGGCGGGAGTTACTGCCGCGATTGCTCCCTGGTGTATGCCAATACTATTTGGCGCAAAATTGCTTTCTAATCGCTTATCCGAATCTCAGCGGCCAAAAAGAAGGATTAGACCCCATGACCAACACTAGAAAACTAGCTTTATCGCTATCATTGATTGGCTTATTGCAGTTTGTGTCCAGTGCAACGACGCTGAATCAGGCCACGGCCGGCACTTTGCAAGACAAAGTGCAGTTCAAGCCCATCGCGTTACCGGGTACCATGGCCATGGGCGAAGCCAACGCGCCGGCCACACCCAAAGGCAAGCGCGCTCGCGCGCGGGCCAGCCATATTCTGGTGAGCGATAAGGCCCAAATCGATGGGATTCGCGCACGGATTGCCTCGGGTGAGTCCTTTGCAAGTCTGGCAAAGCAATACTCTACGTGCCCCAGCGGTCGCTCCGGCGGCGATTTAGGCTTTTTTGGCCGTGGCCAAATGGTTCCCGAATTTGAAAAAGCCGCGTTCACCCTGCCGGTAGGCACCTTGTCTCAGCCCATTAAAACCCAGTTTGGCTGGCACTTGCTGGTCGTCACCGACGAGCAATAAGTTAGCTTTAGCCGCCAACCAACCAATTCTCAGTCAGGGGCTCGCTTGCCCTGGCTATCCTTCGTTTGGGTTTACTCCGTCACCCAGAAAAATAAGTGCCCAAAATTAGATTTTGAGCATCTTCATACTGTTGTTTCATCAAAAAAAAGACTCAGGCAACCTGTATTCGCTGTCGCCTGAGTCTTTAAATTTAAAAAATTAGCTTAAGTCTAAACTAGTGCTTAGGCTCAACCGGCTTTTCCCAGCCTTCTTTGGCAGCTTCTGCGGCGTTGGTTACTTTTTGGCTGGTGGTGCTTACGGCGTTTTTAGTCGCATCTAATGCTTTATCGCCTGCTTGCTTGGTTTCTGCCATACCTTTCTGGAAGCTGTCTTCGGCTTTGTTCATCATGTTCTTAGTGGCATCCAGCGCCTTGTTGGCGGAATTTTCGAGCGATTCGCCAGCTTCGGCAGCGTCTTGTTTGGCTTCTGCAGCAGCTTCTTCCATTTCCGCACCAGCCTGATCCAGCTCGCGGCCAATGTTTTCGCCGGTTTGTTCCATCGAGCCTTCGGTGCCTTCCATTGCGGCGGGAGCGGTTTCTTGGCTGTATTCAGCCTCAGGTTTTTGGCAGCCGGCAAAGGTAACTGCAAGTAACGTGGCCAGTACACCGGTGCTGATTAATCGCGTGTTCAGTAAGGATTGTTGCATAGGTCTCATGCTCCTGATTTCTGTAAAAAACACATGCGTGTCATCACGCACGGCTATAAACGATACGATTTTTATACGCGCAAAGCACCACGTGAGTTAAGCGAGAGCAATTGATTTGGTTGCGCCTGCTTGCGCTTGTAATTTTTAGCGTGCTGATTGGATTGGCTTAACCTAAAAGTGTTTGCTATAAGCGTTTCTTATACCACGAAACGCCTGACAACGCATAGACGATAAATCGCCAAATGCATCTGCTGTAAGTGGCGAAAATGTTCGCCAGAGTAAAGTTTACACCCGCCCTGTTTTATCTCAATCTATTCTCAAAACGTTATGCTTAAACGGTATACTGCGCAACGTTAATTGGCCATATTCGAGATAAACTGGGCTAACGCGCAGGGTAATGCCTGCCCGCGTCAAACTAAGTTCGCTCCTTATGGCAATAAGTCCTGTATTAAAAAAATACACTTTAAACTGGAGTCTTAAGTGATTGCGATTGAGTCCGTCAAAATCCTGAAGCACGAGCTGCGCAATCAGCTGGGGGTGCTACAGGTGCAGCTTCAAGTTGCACGCCTGCTTGCGCAGCAGGCCAACGCGCAACAGGTGCTTAAACCTCTAAACATCGCAAACGGCGTTGCCGCCCAAATGGCCACGCTGCTCGATGCTGCTGACTTAACCGTAAACGCGGGAGACCTTGAGCCAGGTCATTTAGCGCCCGAGCCAACACTCGATTTGCTGCCGCTTACGCTCGCGCCGTTTATCGCGGCGCAGGTGGCGGCGCTCCAGCC
>JAYKHY010000039.1:0-87273 GCA_035285025.1 Vampirovibrionales bacterium
GCGCGCTATCTGGCCGAATTCTGTTGGCGGTTTAACCGACGACATCTCAACCTCTTTGAAAGACTCATTCATACTGCCGTTTTGTTCAAACCAGATAACATACCTGCTCTGATCAGTTAGTCATTTACGTTTATATTGTTCAAGTGCATCTTCAGCCGCCAGAAGTTCTTTGTAAGTTTGTCTACATTCTTCTGTATCTCGTTTTGTTGGTGGAATTATACGACTTGACACAGCGCCAGCATCTCGAAGCGGGAAAGTAGTATTATAAGTATCTAAAAACGTCTGAGCTAATAGCGGTAGCTGAAATGGCTCATTTTTTTTAAGATACGGCAAACTGGGCGAGGAGCTTGTGTAGGCATCGAAAGGCAAAGATTTGGTATTTGAATCAGTTGTTTTAAAATTTATGCCATTAATAGTCTTAAAAAGCGTCATATAGTGGGCTCCAGCTATAGGGAAACTTAGCGTAGTAATAGTTTAAACCCGCTCAAGCAGCATTTGTGCCAAGGCTTGTATCACGGGTGGGCGCCAACTCGCAGGCTGAAGCCAGGCGTTAAGATTTGGCGGCAAATCCGCTTCCGGCAAGCCCGCGCTTACCCAAATGCAACGCGAAGGCCAACCAGCTGGGCCATGGCGTTCGATCCAAAGGGGCAAGCTTCCGCCCAGCTTGGGTAATACCGTTACGGCAACAATTATGGCTTCTGGCTTCAGTGCGTGCAACGCCTCGGCCACCTGGGCCTCACTCGCGTCATCATAGCAACAAACTCTTACATCAGGGTCTTGGTCAAGCAAGACTTCCAACGCCTCTAGCTGTAAATCAGGCGCGTAGCTGTGCAATTTAGATCGATCCGGAAGCAGCCACACTTGCGGGCGTTGCTCGGCACGAACCGGGAGTGCTCCCAAAACGGGCTTTAGCAGCGCATTTGCGAGCGCCTGCGCTTGCGTTTGCCAAAAACTGATCTTTGGGGCTTGCAAGGGTTCAGCACTTAGCAGCGGCGGCAACGCAAACCGTGTTTTTGCTTGCCGGATTCTTTCCAGGCTTTTCTCATGCGCCGCCCTTAGGCCCGCGTTCTCGGCCAACGCTTGCGTTAAACCCTCGACGACGGCAAGCACTGCGTCATCAATCTGCCGATAGAGCAAAATATCCGCGCCGGCGGTAAGCGCCTGCAACGCGGTCTCAATGCTGGTATCCACCGCGCCCATGTGCAGGTCATCGGTTACAATTAGCCCCTCAAAGCCTAACTCATGACGCAGCATGTTCTGTAAAACGCCCTTACTAAGCGATGCCGGGGTCGTTTCTGGCTCGCCATAGCGCGCGTTCAGCTCCGGATAAGCCGCATGGGCAACCATCACCGCCGGGCACCCCGCCCGAATCAACGCCTTAAACGGCGCCAGCATCTCGGGCTCAAATGGCAACACAGGCCGACTGGCATGGGAGTCTATCGTACTGTTGCCATGGCCCGGAAAATGTTTGGCAATGGGTAAAATATCGTGCGCAAGCTGACTTTGCATTACAGCAAGTACAGCCTGAGTCACTTGACTTGAGGTATCACCATAGGCCCTTACGTGAATTACCGGATTGGTGGACTCGGTGTTCACATCTGCGCACGGCGTACACGCGCTATGAATCCCGTAAGTCCGCAGCGCCTCGCACTGTAAAGTCTGCGCCTGTTGCAGTAACGCAGGACGCTTGCCCAAGGCCCACGGACTGGGTAAGCTCGGAAACACCTGGCAAGGGAACCGCTCTACCGGCCCGCCCTCTTGATCAACCCAAATCCACGGGGGCGTCCCGGTTGCATTAAGCGTTTCGGTGTAAACATCTTGCGTCAGGCTTAATATCGCTTGGGGCATCAGCAACGTAGCGCCAGACTGCAAATTATGCCGAAACAAAATCACGCCGCCCAGGCCACTGGCCAGCGCTTGCCGAAACGCCGGCGGCGGCGCGCCGTAGGTTGTGTATCCGCACACCAGGCGTTGCCAAACCTGCGCGCGTAAAGCCGTTAGATCATCCATCGCTGATTATTTCTGTCGCCCAAAAGCTCTATTGTAAGAATAACGCTCAGCCCTGTCTGGCAAGCTTAGGTTTAAATTGCGTAAAAATTACGGCGCGGGCATGTCATGCCGGGGATCCAGAAAAATACCGCGTGCAGGTTGCCCCATCAAAAGCCTACCGGCGGCGGTATTAGCCGCAAGCGGCGAATTAAACGCCTGTGCCGTCGCCGGATTAAGCGTATTCGGCGCAACTATAGGCTTAAACTGTTGTACAGGCTTAAGCATAGGTGCCACGGGCGCTGGCGCGCTAGTGACTGAATTCTGGCTAACGGGCACAGATTTAGGCGTAGCCCCAACAGCGACGGCGGCAGACTCTTTTTGTTGCGCTGGCGACTTTGCCAAGGCAGGTTTTTCCGAGATTGCTGGCGTATTTTCGGGCTTATTTACTGGCGTTGACGTAGCAGCAGTGTCCGGCATCAGGATTTGAGCAAGCCGAGAATCAAAAAGTCTTTCAGAAACGGCGTCACCGCCGTGTTCGATGGCATAGTTTATGGTTGCCATAGAGCCCAGGTTATTCGAAATCCCGCGCCAGGTTGCGGTACTCATGTGGCCCATATTGTTTTGCAAGTTATTGCCCGCTTTAAAGGCCAAATCTTTAACCCAAGGTATTGGCAACAGCTTAAAAGGCGCCTTAAGCATAAGCCCCGGCAATTGCATAACCTGGTTCAACAACGGAATCCGCACCGAGGACATCGACAATTTACGAAAAACGCCCATCGTCTCAAACAGACTCGGGCCCATGTCAAAGCCCATCAGGCTACCCACTTGCATGCCAAACACTTCTTTGGCAAATACCTTCCAGCCTTCGCGCGGGCTTTGGGCCTCGTTACGTTTTTTGTAGGCTTCTAAAAACAGTACTTCGCCCATAAACGCGGCGCTGGCCATCGGAAAAATAAGCGCTTGAAGCGGGCCTAGCAGCACTTTTTGCCAAACGGGGGATTTTGCCAGGTTTTTGACCATTTTTGTGGGCGAAATATGTCCGTAAAACGCGCCACCAAACGCAAGCCGGTGCAGGTAATACCCCGACGACGCAACGATTCTGGCGAGCGGCCTGAGCGGCTGCAACGTTTGCTCAACCTCTTCCAGCGCCTTTGCCATCAGTCGGTTGGCAGACAATTATTTGGACGCCTTGATCTCCGCGATCGATGCAGCAGACTTCAGCTCAGTCTTGAGCGCCTCGGGTAGTTTTTTAGCAAGCGATTTCAGTCGGTTTAAATGCCGAGCATGAACATCGGGCTGCAAATTCGGGTAATAAATCGCGTGGAGATCTTTATAATGCTCCAGTACCTTCGTTAAGCCGTCTTTGTAACGCAAGTGCATCCCCTTAAGCCACTTGTGCGCAACCACCTGCGTTTTATTAGCTTTATCAAAAGCTGGGAACCACTTTCCTGCAACCTCGGCAACATCCTTTTCGGTTTTGGCGGCTTTGAGGTCTTTAATCATTTCGGGCGTAAGGTGCGGCTGGATTTTAGGATGCGAAATCAGCTGTTTCACATCATGATCAATAATGTTTTGCGTTAACGCCTCGGGCGATAAATAACCCAACGTGCGCTTAAACATGCCGTTTTTATCGGAGTTTATAATTTTTCGCTCAATCAGGGCAGAAACCTGTGCCAAGCCCGGTAAATTATCGATGGCACGAGCGGTTTTAATCCAGAGCTTGACCGGCCCGCCGTGGCCAAAGAGTAACTCCATTGCGCTGGCAAATCCTAATCCCGTAACCGCTGCGCATTTTAACGCCGGGGGATTTTCTCGTTTAACCACCTGTTTGGCCACCAGTACGTTTGGCCTTGGGTCAACTTCCTTCCAAACATAGCCCGCCGTATTCCGAGCCACGTTTGCCGGAACCGTCATTAAGACCGGTACGCCGTTTGGCCCCGTCACCCATTCTTGCATTAAGCGCATGGGTACCTGGCTAATGTAATAAGGCGATTGAAGCGGGAACGCAGGCCGCTGCGGCAGGCTTTGCGTTAAGCCTTGCTGCTGGGGAGAATAAGCGCTAGCGTTAATCGACATAGATAAAACTTAGCAGGGGGTTTGATGAGGATTCTGCCAAAAAAGGATTTTTAAACCTCAAGCATGGTGGGACACGACAGGACTGGTCATCAAGGTCTGGCTGAAAAGGTTTAGAGTTATATATATAAGATGATTATCCCGCAACTAAAAGTATGGCAAATTTTCGTAAATCTGGGCAAGCCTTTTAAAGTCCGTAGTGTCAGTCGTGGCATAAACGCTCTGTATCAAATCTTCAAGTTCACGCAAAGGCACAATTGACCCATACGAGATTCAACACCGCTCAAGCCAAATTGTTGCTAGCAACGCTTTGTTTTTGCATCGCACCAAGCCCTCTGGGGCCTGTTAAAAAGTATGATTCTCTTTAAAAAACGCCTTTCCGTTCCTCGGCGGCACAGGCAATACAAATTTGACAACGATTGCCTTTAAAGGCCAAATTAAAAGCTTGACGAACATAATCGCTTACTCATTGATTGACCAAGTTTAGAGCCAACATTATGCAACCTTTTTGTGCCGAACGACCCTTGCCCAAGACCCAACCCAAATTTGCCCCAGGCTCGCTTGCCGAGCTTGAAGCAGCCGCAAAGGCTTGCCAGCGCTGTAGCCTGGGGCAAACGCGCATTCAGGCCGTGGTTTCGGATGGCTCTCCGCTGGCTAAGATCATGCTCATTGGCGAAGCGCCGGGGCAGCAGGAAGACGAATCCGGTTTGCCCTTTATTGGCCGCTCTGGTCAATTGCTTACCCGTTTACTGGCCAATGCGGGCCTGAACCGGGCCACGGATATTTACATCTGTAATATGGTTAAATGCCGCCCGCCAGAGAACCGAAAACCTTACCCCGCAGAGCTTGCCGCTTGCGCAGACTATTTGCAGGCGCAAATCGCGCTGGTTAAACCACAGATTTTTATACTGGCCGGCAGTACAGCGCTTAAGGGCCTGCTTAAGCTGAATACGCCGATTAGTAAAATTCGCGGCCAATGGCTTGCGGCACCTTATCCGGGCGTACCACACGCCCGCGCCATGGCGATTTTTCATCCCTCGTACCTGTTGCGCTACGGCGCTATGGCCCCAGGTTCGCCTAAATGGCAAACACTCGAAGATTTAAAAATAGTTCAGCAAGCACTCACCGGTTTATAACCGGAAAAAATCAGCCAAGCGCAAACAATCTACAAATTGTGGATGCTTCAAAATACATCACCAAATTTTTTACATGATGGGCTAATTTAGGGTATACTACATACAAGTTGAGCAACTTAATTTTTCAGATTGCGTACTAATACGTGTAAACGTGCTTCGCGAAGCGTTCGTTGAATCGCGCCCCTAGTTTTTACACCCCAAACGCAACAAAGTAACCAAAAAAACGCACTTGAAACCTCGGTTGGCCCTTAATTAAATTGAGTGCGCAATAAGTGCACTGTATACGCCCGTTTGAGTCTGAATCATTTATACAAATTAAGTTTTCAAATAACCCATTTAGGTCGGCATAAACCTATAGCCAGTTTGTGTTTTTAGCGTTTGAAGCATGCCAGCCCAGAGTGGATTTGCTATAACAGATTTCTTTGAGTGGATAAGCATCAAACTAACCGCAGTAGAAAGGTAGTTAGAGACTTTTTAAGAACCGTTTATCGCCTATTTTAGAGTTTTTACAGGTTTTACGACACATCTTTCTGTGATTTTTGCCCCAAGTCCATTTTCCCGGTTTAAACGTTAACCCGATTTTTTATCGCCTTATTTTTTAGGATATCGAACCCATGTTTGATCAGCTTATGAATCAAGTTAGCGGCCTGGCAGGCGGTGCTATTGAGGCACTTTTACCCCCCGAGCTTAAAGAGGGCAATATTCTAGAATCCTTAAAAGCGGCGGCGCAGAATGGTCTGCTCGAGGGTAAACTGCCCGAGGCAATTCAAGCAGCGGCCAATACTGGGCTATTTAGCGTCGAAAATCTCAACGCCTTCCAGAGCGCGCTAAATAATAGCGGTTTGCCAGAGCCGTTGCTGCAAGCGCTTAACGGCGCCATTGGCAGTAACTTGCTCAACGGCAGCGTGTTTGAAGGTTTAAAGGGCCTGCAAAGTAATAACCTGCTCAAACCCGAAATGTTTACCCTGCTACAAAGTTTTCTTAAAAAATAAGCGCGCTAATTTTTTTCTGTTCCTTAATCTTACGCATTACGCTACGGAGCAACGATCAATATGTCTTCAGCCATTCTGGATGCAACCAACCCCAACGAGGCGACTCAAGCAGAGGCCATGGGCCAGCCCATTAAAATTTCACTAGAGCGCGACGCCCTGTTTCAGGCGGTTTCTGCCGTTTCTCGGGCAACAGCCAGCCGACCCATTCAGCCGATTTTAAGCCACGTGCTGATGGAAATTAACCCAACCGAGCAGCGCCTGATGCTAAGCGCGACCGATTTGGATTTTTCGATGCGGACCTGGGTTGCGCTCGAAAATTCGCTCACGCCGCCGCCTGCGGTAAAGCTGACGCTTTCGGCCAAAAAATTGTCAGAGATTCTGGCGAAACTGCCGGCCGGTAGCGCGCTAACGCTAACGTATGAGCCGCAATTGCAGCAAGCTAAAATTGAATGCGACGCAAGCGCTTTTGAACTGCGGACGATGCCCGCCGACGAATTCCCCGAAATCACCACGCTGGAATCCGCCGTCGAAGCCGGCCGCACAGAGTCTTTGCAAGTATCCCTTGGCGCGTTTAGCAAAGCCATTGCGCAAACCGTTTTTGCAGCCGCCAGCTACGATACCAACAACGTACTGGGCGGCGTGTTCTTCAGAATTGGCCCTTCGGGCCTTGAGCTGGTTTCGACCGATGGTTCGCGGCTGGCGCGTCGTATCGAGCCCATTGGCTACGAGGACGCTGATGAAGTCGATAGCGCCAATCCCATCATTCCGCCCACCACGACCACCTCGGCGATTATTCCGGCCAAAACCCTTCAGGAATTTTCTAAAATCGCAGGCAGCAGCCCCGATAAACAAGCGCGGGTGCAAATTGCGATTATTGACGGGCAAATTTATCTGCTCAGCGAGCGCGCCGAAATTATCTCTCGGCTGATTGACGGACAATACCCCAAATTTGAGCAGTTAATTCCGGCGCAAAACCAGATTGTGGCCAGCGCCAGCCGTCAGGCGTTTATTGCCTCGTTAGAGCGGGCCGCCATTATGGCCAACGAGCGCACCAACGTGGTTAAACTGCATTTTGAGGCCAATCGTCTGAGCCTGATGGCCAACAATCCCGAGCTGGGCGATTCTAAAGACGAAATGGACGTGCGTTACGAGGGCGCTGCGCTGGATATTGCGTTTAACTATAAATACGTCATCGATGCCCTGCGGGCCATAGACACCGAGCGTGTACGGCTAGAGACCAATGGTGCGCTGGCACCAGCGGTGTTTAGAGGCGAGCTTGAAAACGCCGAAGCGGACGCCCGTTATTTGTGCCTCGTCATGCCGGTACAGGTCAAGTAGCCGCTCGCTTGCTGCAGTAAATCAACTTTAGGTTAGGCTACTCTGATATTCAGCAGACAGTCAGGGCAAACGTTTACCTAACCTAAAGTATATGATTTACTTTTTAAAAATATAGTAAATCAACTTTAGGTTAGGCTACTCTGATATTCAGCAGACAATCAGGGCAAACGTTTACCTGACCTAAAGTATATGATTTACTTTTTTAAATAATATAACGAGTTAATTGTGTGGTTAAACGCGCTCACCCTTGCCAACTTCAGGAATATTTCGCGAGCGCAACTCGCGTTTTCTGCAGGCTGTAACATTATTTTAGGCCCCAACGGCCAGGGCAAAACCAACCTGCTCGAAGCGATTTATCTCTTGAGCTACGGGCGCTCCTGCCGTGCCAGCAGCGATAAAGAATTGGTTAATCAGGCGCAAAGCCAGTACGGCTGCCTAATTAAAGGCATCGTGCATCCGGGGCAAATCCACCCCGAATGGCGCCAGCCTTATACGCTCGAAATCCGGCTGGAGCCCTCGGGCGTGAGCCAACGCCTGAGCGCCAAACTCAAAAAAGATGAAACCGTCCTCAAACGGCGCGCGCAATGGCTCGGGCAACTCCCCTCGGTGGCTTTTTTTGCGCAAGATTTAGCACTGTTGCGCGGCAGCCCTGGCGAACGCCGGCACTGGCTAGATGCCGCCACAAGCCAATGGCACCCGCAGCACGCACAATACTTGGCCGAATTTGAACGCGTTCTGGCGCAAAAAAACCGCGCCCTTAAAACCCTTCAAATCGAAGCCGAAACCGCGCCAATACTTGCGAACAACACCGAATTGATTTCGGTGTTAAACACGCAATTTGCGCAAACCGCAGCCCGCCTGCTGGCCAGTCGACAAGCCTATTTAGCCACCATTTTGCCCGAGGTCACCGAGACTCACGCGCAGCTAACCGGCCAGGATCGTGACGGCACGCTGAATTTATTATATTGGGCCAAAGGCTCACTCGGCTCAGACGTACCGCCGGGAGAATGCTGCGAAACCCTGGCCGACTGGGAAGCCGCATTAACCGAACGCCTTAAACTAAGGCTTTTAGCCGAGCGCGTGCGCGGCAGTTGCCTAATTGGCCCGCAACGCGATGACCTGAGCTTTTTTATTACGCCGCCAGGCGCGACGGCGCCGCTCGAGGCAACCACCTTCGCAAGCCAGGGGCAACAACGCAGCATCGTGCTGGCGCTTAAACTGGCCGAGCGCGCCTGTCTCTCGAAGGCGCTGAATCTCTCGCCCATTATTTTGCTTGATGATGTTATGGCCGAGCTGGACCCCGACCGGCAACACTTTTTGCTGTGCGCCCTGCAATCCAGCACCGAGACACACAACGTTTTGCCGCAGGTTTTTTTGAGCACGACCCATTTAACCCAGGCCGAGCAGTTTATTCAAGCCACGCATGCGGGCGTGCACCCTACACAGATTTATCAGGTGCATGGCGGCCAGTTTACCGCTGCCTCGGCAGACGCGCCAACGATGATGCTGACCCCATAGGCGCGTTTAATACAGTATGTGTTTTAAGAATTACTTCATAAGAGGATGCAGTGAGTGCTTCAAAGTACCTTTTAAGTGTTTGAGCATAACAAACACACACGCTATCGTATTTTAAATCGCAAATAATAAACTTTTAGGCGCAAATGTCTTTAGGTCAAAGTGCCTTAATCTAAAGCGGAGTTGCTCTATTAAAAAAATCAATTACTTCAGGTCAGAAACCCCTAATTATGAAGGCTTTTGAAGGGCCTACCCTAAAATTGATTTATTTTGGCAAGTTCAGCGTTGCAAGCATCTCTTGCGCGGGTAGCCGGTTACCGTTGCACGCAATACGCCTGGGCGCACTGAGCGTTGTTACCCTAAAGCCAAGATCCTGATAAAGCGCTAAAACCCTGGGCGTCGCCTGATTACTAACCACAACAGGCACATCTAAGCCCGCTAGCCATTGCGCAAGCCGCGTCTGGTCGGTCCAATCAAATCCGCCTTGCGCATAACTGACAAACGGCACATCGTAGGGCGGATCTGCGTAGATAAAATCTGATGGCGTAATCTGCGGGGTCAGCGCTTCAAAATCGCCGCAAGTAAACTGCCATGGCGCAAAAAGCGCCCGATACGCCAGAAAATCCGCAGCATAATGAATGGTTTTGTAACGACCAAAAGGCACGTTAAACAACCCCGATTGATTAAAGCGACACAGGCCGTTAAAGCCCGTCCGGTTAAGGTAATAAAACAGTTGCGCAGCAAGCGGGGTCTCTGCCTGTTCGCTGCGGATTAAATCATTAAAACGCGTGCGCGCCTGATTGTAGTACGCCCGGTGATGCTCAAAATCCTCGGTTACACGCAAGCCGGCTTGCACGTGCCGGTAAACGTTAATTAAATGCGGATTGGCATCATTCAGACATGCCGCAGTAGGCTTTAACCCCATTGCCACGGCAAGCCCGCCGCAAAACGGCTCCACCAAACGTCGGGGCGATTGCGCGCAAGCAATTTGCCAATAATCCATTAACTGCTGAACCAACCAGCGTTTACCCCCAGCCCATTTTAAAATCGGCTTTAAATGCACCGTTGCTGGGCCAGCCGAAGCATTTTGCGTTAAAACGCCTTGAGTTAAAACGTCAGACATACTCAACTCGCAGTTTTAACGCGCTAGATAATTAACGATTTTTTAGCGCTTAAGCACGCGCTTGGGGGCATTGGTCAAAGTCTTCAGGCAAGCGCGCTAAGGATTAAACAATCTCAGAAAGCTGCCTTTTTGATAGCAATTGCCGATGAAGGGACTCGAACCCCCGACCCACGCTTTACGAAAGCGTTGCTCTACCAACTGAGCTACATCGGCTTACCTGTTGCTCAAAATGCTACCCGCAACAAGCCGTTAAAACAACTGTTGCAGATCAGAATTTAATGCTTAAACATCCCGAGGCAAGGGCTGATAGCCCCTCGCGCTTCTTTATTGAGCCAGACGAACCCCCTTCCAAGCAACTTGCCCGCGAGTCAACTTGCACGAGTCAGCCAGGAAGATTTGCTGCTTTACCGCACGGCGCGCAAAAGCTCTGCAAACACTAACAGAACAAAACAGATTCATTCGTACTCAGTTGGCGCAGTGCTTCATACGCGACTATCGAGACGCTGTTGGCCAGGTTTAGGCTTCGCTCCCCGGTACGCATGGGTATGCGAATGCACGACGCCTGATGCTCGGCGATAAACGCCGCGGGTAAGCCAGTGGTCTCGCTGCCAAACACAAGCGCCGTATTGGGGTGGTACTGCCATTGCCAGTGCGATTGCTGGGCGCGCGTGGTGCAATAAACAAATTGCCAGCCGGGCAACTCGGCGTCTAATGCCTCAAAACTAGCCAAATGCACAGGTTCTACACGATCCAGGTAATCCATACCAGCACGCTTTAAAAATTTATCTTGCAGGTTAAACCCAAGCGCGCCGATTAAATATAGCCGTGCCCCAATGCATGCGCACAGGCGCATTATGTTACCCGTATTTTGCGGAATCTGCGGCTCGACCAACACAATGGCAATCGCAGAGGTTTCGTTTAAAATCAGCATCAAGTGCCGGGCCTCAAAAAATCCTTTGCTTAAAAGCTTAAACGATTATGCCACGACGGACCGCACAGTCTAAATGACTACTGTAAATGCTTGCTGCGTTCGAAAAAATTTGTCGTGAATAAAAGCAAGGGCCTTGATTAAAGTTCTATATGCCTGTCAAATCAAATTCTTTGAGGCCTGAAACGCACGTATAATCCAGGGATGCCCTGTTACGACCTAGTTATTGCATCGACTTATATTACAGACGTAAAAAGTTGTCGAATCCAAGGGCTACCCTTTTAAGCGTCTATTGCATACACTTTTATTTGTCTGCAAACAAAATGCTAATTTGAATGAAGTCCTGTTTCGCGCCGCTGAACAAGCATCGTTTTATTTATCTTGATAGAAAGTTTTAAATGTTGACTCAAAAGCCTGTTGTCCTGGTGACCGATAACATTGATGCTTCTGCGTTGCCAATTCTGGAGCATGACTGCGAAATTATCTACGAAAAAGCAGTAACGCACGAACAATTGCTTGCACTAGCCCCCAAAATCGACGCCCTTTTAGTTCGAAGCGCATCACAGGTGTCTGCGGATGTCATCGAAGCGAGCAAGGGTCGCCTAAAAATTGTAGGCCGTGCAGGCGTGGGCACCGATAATATTGATTTGCCCGCCGCAACACGCGCAGGCATTGTGGTGGTCAATTCTCCTGAGGGCAACACCATTGCCGCCGCAGAACACACACTGGGCATGCTTATGGCACTTGCGCGCAATATCGCCGAAGGCGACAAAACCATGAAGCAAGGCCAGTGGCAGCGCAGCAAGCTAATGGGCACCGAGCTTTATGGCAAAACCCTGGGCGTGGTAGGCATGGGTAAAATTGGCCAACACGTAACCAAGGCCTGCCAGGCAATGGGCATGAAGATTCTGGCGTTCGACCCTTATTTATCGGCTTCGCGCGCCGATGAGCTGGATGTTAGACAGGCCACCTTTGATGAATTGATTATCCAAAGCGATTTTATTACGCTGCACGTGCCCAAAACCCCCGAAACCACCAATCTGTTTAACGCAGAAACGCTCAAGCGCTGCAAGCCTGGCCTTAGAATCATCAACTGCGCGCGCGGCGGCATTATTGATGAAGCAGCGTTAGCCGAAGTGTTAGACTCTGGGCATATTGCGGGCGCAGCGCTTGATGTATTCGCTCAGGAACCGCTTCAGGCCGAATCGCCACTGCTAAAGCTGGGTAAAAACATGCTGCTTACGCCGCACTTAGGCGCCAGTACCACCGAGGCGCAAGTTAACGTTGCGCTGGATGTTGCAGAACAGGTGCGAGATTACTTTTTACACGGCTACGCGCGCAGTGCGGTAAACCTGCCTCTGTTGCGTAAAGAGAAACTGGATCCGATGTGGCCCTACATGGCCATGGCCGAGATGATGGGCAAGCTGGGTCGGCAACTTTTAACCGGCCCGATTCAACACGTCGAGGTGCTTGCGCAAGGCGCCGCATTGTATCCGCTTGATGTTCAGCCGCTGTCGCTTGCCATACTCAAGGGGTTGCTGAGCCAGGCGCGCGAAGGCGTAACCTACGTAAACGCACCGGTGCTCGCCGAAGAACTGGGCATTCGCGTCGAGGTTACAACCTCCAAAAGCGCAGGCAATTACCTTAATCTGCTCACGCTCAACGTCTCGGGCGAATCAGGCGAAAAAACCAGCATCAGCGCCACTTTAATCGCCGAAAACACCATGCGCGTCGTGGAAATTAACGGCTACGCCATGGCGCTGCAACCCACCGAGCACCTGCTGTTTACCCCGCACAAAGATCAACCTGGCATGGTTGCGCAAGTCGCGCACGAACTGGGCGCGGCGCAGGTTAACATCAGCGCCATGCAAGTCGGCAGAAAATCCGGCAGCCAAAGCGCGGGCGGCCAATCGGTCATGATTTTTAACCTGGACACCGCGCCCGAGCCGAGCGTCCTGAACAAAATTTCTGCATTGCCCGGCATTTCTGCAGCGCAACTCATTCGCCTGTAAATTGCGCAAAAAATAAGGCGATTATCTCGTAACTGACAGTATGGCAAATTTTCGTCAAGCAGAGCAAACCTTTCGGCGTCCTTACTGTCAGTCGTGGCTTTATCGCTAAAAATAATTGCTCAATTTTTCTAATCTGAATCAAGAGATATTACAATAATAATATCTCTTGAATTTGTTGCTATATATAACAAATCGGACTTTAAACACACGATCTAAGCAATCATCATTTCTATATTGTTTTTATATAAACATAACAATAAACTCAGCCGCTCTCATCGAATCAAGTATTTTTAACTTGTGCACCTAAAAAAACGAATACAATTTCTGCATTTAAATAATTAAAATCTCATCCGACCTATCGTTCTAAGGTCGCAAATTATTGATTTGCAATTGATTTCTGTAGCAGCAAAATTCTACCTCCGTTTTATCTGCTTGTTGACCCATTCCCGCGTTCATACGCTTCGTTACTGCGTTTTTCTGTTGCCCTGTATGCCCTGTTGTCTCTGCACACGTTGGCTTGCATAACGGCTTAAATTACCCGTTTGCCCAGCTGTTTGTGCTCAATTATTGTTAAACACCAGGTTGGCGTTATTAGGCCTGGATGATTTAACTTCTACTCTATTTGCTTAAGTGCGCTAGACGCTCGGGAGAGCTCTGGAGCGCGTTGAAGTTGCGCAAAAGATGGTGTCATTCTTGCATCATCGATGCCGGCCATAATTTTAGCTGGCTATAAGGGCTTTTGCCGAGCGCAAAAATTCCCAGAGTCTTCATCTCAGGCCAGATTTTTTAAAACTCACTCTCACTCACACGCTCTCTCTTTCACCCACTATAAACCAAGCCCAAAAGGTATGTGGATCCGGTCTTTTTTACAAAGACCGGTTTTTTTTGTTCTAGAGGCCCTTAGCTCATTTCGTACATATCCTGTGTTTCGGCGGCGGTGGCAATGTTGCCCACGGCCTGCACCTGAATATCCGGAATCAGCTCGCTGTAACTCACGACAAAAACATTCGGCAAATGCCGGTCTAAAAGCTGGTACAACGGCAACCGGATGCGCGGCCCGCACAATATAACCGGAATCCGGTTATATTGCTCCTGCACCTGACGAATCGTATCGCTGGTAATTTCAATCAGCTCTTGCACCTGAATCGGGTTGAGCAAAAACATGGTGCCCAGCTCGGTGCGTTGGCAAGTTTCATCTAACAAGCGCTCCCATTCGTTCGAGAGCGTGACGGCCACCATGATTTTATCGTTATCGCAGTGGTTTAAACAAATTTGACGCCCCAAAGCGGCTCTTAAGCGCTCAGACAAAACATCGGGCTCTTTGCTAAAGCGCGCATAATCGCCCAGGCGCTCAAAAATAAACTGAATATCCTTAATCGAGACTTTCTCGTTAATCAGGTTCACAAAGATTTTCCGCAGATCGTTGGGCGTCAGGATCGTCGGCACAAGCTCTTGCACCAACGATTGATCGTGCATCCGCACCAACTCCATCAGCTTTAAAATATCCATCTTGGTCATAATGTCATCGACGTATTTAATGCTGATTTCGCGCATATGCGCAATGATGACATCGGTTGGCTCCATCACCTGGTTTTGCAGCGCCGGCGGAATATCGCTCGCTTCGAGCCAGGCCACGTCCGTCATGTAAGTCGGCTCTTTATCCATAATGGCGTTTTTAGGAATGGGCAGCCCGGCCGCCTCAAACGCTCCCGCCATAAGCATGTAGGTATCCGGGTAAACGTTACCGCTTGCCACCGGGTTACTGCGCACCGAGATTAAATACTCATTTGGCCCCACGTTACCATCCATAATCCGGATGTTGGGCAGAATAAAGCCCAATTCGTCGGTTAACCGGCTCCGTAGCCCCGCGATTTTACCCAAAAGCTGGCCGTCTTGCTCTGGGTCCGCAATTTTAAGCAGATTAACCCCAACCATTAAGCTCACAGGGTCTACGCCCAGTTTTTCGTACATGCGATTCGGGTCAATCAGTTGCGCCATGTTTTGCTTCACGCTATCCAGCTGGCCCAATTGCTGCTGAACATCAGTGGCTAAAAACACGCTAAAGGCAATCCCTGCGACCAACAAGGCAATTGGTAAGAACGTCCACCAGGGCAAGCCGGTATACGCACCCGTCACGCCCACCAGCCCTAAAAAGCCCGCCGCAAACAACAAGCCGTATGGCTTTTGTTGCAACTGGACAAACAAATCTTTCGCCAAACTGTCTGTACCGGCCGTCGAGCGCGTCATCATGATCCCGCTGGCCACCGCCATTAAAAGCGCCGGCACCTGAGACGCCAGACCGTCCCCGATGGTCATAATTGTATAGTGGGTCACCGCTTCGGCAAGCCCAAGGCCGCGTTGCGCCATCCCAATAATCAAACCGCCAATAATGTTAATAACGGTAATAATAATCCCTGCAATCGCGTCCCCTTTAACGAACTTCATCGAACCATCCATGGCGCCAAACAGCGAGGATTCCCGCTGGAGGTCTTCGCGGCGCTTAATCGCTTCTTCTGGAGATATCAGGCCGGCGTTAAAGTCCGCGTCAATCGTCATCTGTTTACCCGGCATCGCGTCCAGGGCAAAACGGGCCGAAACTTCTGCGATACGCTCGGACCCCTTGGTGATAACCATAAACTGGACGATTGTAATAATAATAAAAATAACCGCGCCCACGATCAGGTTACCGCCGGTTACAAAGTTCCCAAAGGCTTCGACCACGTGCCCGGCGTGGCCCATGGCCAAAATGTTACGCGTTGTCGCAATGCCCAGCGCCAGCCGAAACATGGTGCCCACCAGAATAATCGACGGGAAGGCCGCCATTTCGAGCGGCTTGCGCACGTAGAGCGACATCATCAGCAAGATAATGCCGACCGCCACGTTGGTACTGATGGCGATATCCAGAATAAAATCTGGCATCGGCATCAGGATGATTAAAATCAGGGCCAGCACCAGCAGGCCCAACAGCATTTCGCTGATGGGCGGGATGGCAAAAACGCTTTGTTGCTGTGGTGCGGCCATGGGCGTTTTTATAAAATGCCTGCAATGACGTAACGCTAATTAAAGTTTACAGAGGATTTTAAGTTCGTCAGGTTAATTATAGCTATAGCTTGATTAATTAAGAAAACTAACGCTAAACTAAGTATAAAAGCTATATTTTAGGGGCAGAAATGCCTAATAGCTGGCTGAGTGCAGCCAGCTGCGTGCTAAAGCGGGCGTCAATGTTACCGCTAGGCGTCTCGACGATTACACTGCCCATGTCAACCGACTCATCGGCATAGGCGCTCAGTTCGGCATCCAGGCAAATGCTTTGCGGGTCTTGCGTAATAATCTGCTTAACATGCTCAAACTCTTGCGGATTAACCCTTAGGCGAATCCGTTTAGCCGCAGCCCCCAGCGAGGCTATGGTTTCTCGCGCAAGCGAGACCACTAAATCGGCATCGCATTTTGCCTCGGTTTGCAAAATTTTCTCGGCGATTTTAAGTGCCATCGGGGCTAAATCTTCGGCCGCTTGCGCCATGGCTTCTTCTCGGGCACCTTGTAGGGCTTCTATAGCTTTTCTTAAACCGTCCAAGGTCTCTTGCGCAGCCTCAAGCCCGGCCTGATAACCTTGCTCGCGGGCCTGAGCAAGAATAAATTCGGCTTCTTCTTCTGCTCGGCTTACAATCAGTCGGTCTTCTAGGCGTCGGTAGCCGCCCGCAGGGCGTTGCGCACCGGGCATCAACGCCGCGCCGCGCCGCTCGTTCTTTTTACGGCGATCAGGCAATTGACCCTGCTCGACCGCTTCCGGGGTATAAGGCACGCTCGAAGCGTTCGGGCTTGCATCGTTACCGCGCTGTGCCGTGGCAAAGCGCTGCTGCACTGCCTGTTCGCGTTTGATGACCGCCATAAACCCAAAGAACCCGAATAATCAACACTGCTCAATCAAAGACCAGCCTCATTAAGCCGCAATATTGCTAGCCTGAACGAAGCCTACCCTTATTTTAAGGGCGGATTTACCCCTTGCCTAGCCTCTGGATTGAGGATTTTTGCTGGTTTTGGGTGTCTGACGCTTAAAACAGCCGCTTCAAGAAACTAGCCACTATTGTTGAGCAAGGCGTTAATTAATTGCTGAGACTGACTCGTCTGGCCCAAAATTGTAACCGCGGCCTGTTGCAAAATTTGCGCCTGCACCATGCGGCTGCTTTCTGCCGCAATGTCCAAATCCTCGATTCTGGATTTTGAGGCCGCCAGGTTTACATTGCTTAGAGTGATATTCTCAACGGTGGCCTCAAGCTGCGTTTGCAGGTTACCGGTCAGGGCGCGCTGCGCGTTCAGGTTATCAAACGCCCGGTCAACATCAAATAAAAAGTTTCGGGCCGCATCCGTGGTGTTTAGCCCAGACGATAACCCTGTGGCGGGGTCATAAATATCATTTAGCGAATCAAACGTGGCGCCCGTGCCCGAGCTGTTAATTAAACCCAAGCCGCCGCCGGTTGCATTGCCGTCTACAACGGTGCCGCTCAGGGCGTTGGTCAGGTCTACGGTATTAACTGCAGCGGCACTGCTTGGGCCAATCTGAACCAGTACGCCGGTCGCGCTGCCATCGAGTAGCGTAATGCCGTTAAACTGGGTTGCCTGAGAGAGCCTGTTGATATCTTCGGCCAGCGTCCGCACCTCTTGCGCCATAACGTTACGCTGGTTTTGCGCGTTAGTGTCGTTGGCCATCTGGATGGTTAATTCGCGAATGCGCTGCAAGTTATTGCCAATGCTGGCCAGGGCGCCATCGGTAATTTGTAGCAAACTAATGGCATCCTGCGCGTTTTGCAATGCGGTGGTTTGCTTGCGCAACTGGCTACCCAACCCAAGCGATAGACTCAGGCCCGTGGGGTCATCTGCGGCGCTATTTATGCGCTTGCCCGAGGCAATACGGCTTTGCGATTGCGCCAGCGATTGCGTATGCAAACGCAGGTTAGCGAGCGCGTAAATTACATTTGGGTCGGTATTAAACACCGAATCCATAACGTGTCTTTTCCCCTGATAAGCTCAAAGTCGCATGTTTGCCCTACACTTGATTATGACTGTAACAAGCGTTTAAAACCTCCACCAGATAGGGGGCAAGGCTAACGGACGCTGATATATTTAAACAAAGCGCCAAATTTAAACTGTGTCCAAATCAAGCAAGTTACCACGCAAACACGAGCGCAAGATTCAAGGGTCACGACATCCAAGCAGGGTCACTCTGTAACAAATCAGCAACACAACAGACCCAACTAGCAACACTAACCCTTTACGAGGGTTGATGACTGTGAAAGCAACGGACTAAAAACGACCTAAACCACTCAAAAAACTCTCCAGGAAACAGGCCAGATCTTTCAGAGGCAGCTAACGATTGCCGCAACACCGTTATTAATCAGCTATTTTTTGTTTGACTGAGCGAAGGGTTAAGGAATCTATCAGAATGGTGACCACGCCAAATTATTTTTCGCCCGCCGGAATGCAGCCGCAGCCTTATGCGCCGGCATCCACCCCAAACGCGGCGGTAAACATTCAGGTTTTTGCTAACAACGGCCAACCGCAAGGTGCTTCGACGCCTGTGTCGCAACCCGCGCCCGGCATGGCAGCGCCAACGGTTCCTAATTTGCCGGTCGCTAACACCACGCAGCAAGCGCTGCAGAATGCTTACCAGCAAGCGGCGATTGCGCAACTAGAAGCGGAGCAAGCACGTAACAACTACAGCAGCCTAGCCCAGCAAATGGATGCACTCGCGGCTTACAATCAAGCGGGGCTTCAAGCGCAACCCCAACCGGCCCCCGCGTTTAACCCCTATGCCGCAGTTAATCCGTACATGCAGCAGCAGCCAATGGCCGCAGACCCCTATGCTGTTCAAGCTAACTACCCGGCGCAAGGGTACGGCATGCCGGCTCAGCAACAGTTTATGCCCCAACAGCCTGCCGGTTTTTTTCCGCAGGGCCCGGTAGCACAACCCCCGGCGCAGGCTTATGATCCTGCTGCCATGGCGGCGATGAGCTATCCGGGCGCACAGCAAGCTCAAATGCAAGGCATGCAAGGCTTTGACCCAAGTGCCTATATGCAACAGCCCGCAGTCAGCGGCGAGCAAATCGCCCAATTACTCGCTAATCCGGCAGACCCAGCCAGTGTTCAGCAGGGCTTAAGCGCCCTTGCGGCACAAGGCCGTGCAGACTCGCCAGAAATATTTAGCGCGATAAACGGCATTATTAGCAACCCTGCCGACCCCAACCGTAACGCGGCGCTGCAAACCCTTGGCCAACTGAACGCAACACAAAACGCCACCATTATAAGCGCCAAGCAACTCCCCGGGTTTGATGTTGCCAGCCGAATCCTGAACAGCAAGACCGAGCCTGCAGAAACTAAAATGGCAGCACTTAACGTGATTGCATCCAAGCCGGAAGACCCGGCTGTAGCCAAAGTGTTACGCAACGCGCTTAAACGGGCCAAGAACGACCCGCAACTTACGGGTCAGATTCAGGCCGCGCTCAGCGGAAACGCCGGCGCAGCCCAACCGCCCATGATGTATATGGCCTAGTCGCTCTGCCGTCTCCCGTTTTCAAGTCAACCTAAACGCCCTTCGCATAGATTTCCTTCTCCTCGTTCCGGTCAGCCCAATGTTAACGCATTGGGCTGATTGGTGTTTAAGCAAAGCACCCAATTAAAATATGTAAAGAGGCCCAATATTATGAGAATTTAATTGAGAATAACTTGCAATAAGCATTTTTACGGTAAAATAAAGACATTAAGTCTATATAGTACATTGTCAGTGTTAGCATGATACAACCTTGACCAATGTTTTTATGGCACACGAGCGGAGCTTTTGACACACAATGACCACCTTGGATTTTTTAAGCGCCGGCCAGAACGCAGAAGTCTGCAATATTCTGGATTCCGCCATTGCCAGCCAGCTTATGCGACTTGGACTTTCGCCTGGTGCTAAAATCCAAGTCCTGAGTAAAACACCGGCCGGGGGCCCTATGGTAATACAGTTACATCAGGCCGAAATCGCGCTGGGACGAGCCTACAGCAAAAAAATAGAGGTTAGCCCGCTTGAGCACGCACGTATTGCCTGATTCAGCGCCTGTGCAGGGCCAGCCTGATCCTGCACTGACCTCTCAGCACCCTAAACTGGTTTTAGCCGGAAACCCCAACATTGGTAAATCTGTGCTCTTCCAGGCACTGTGTGGGGTTTATGCCGATGTTTCCAATTTTCCGGGGACCACTGTAGATTTAACGCGTTCTGAATTTACGCTGGGCACGTTCCAGAATCCGGTAAAAACCACGCTGATTGATTCGCCCGGTGTGTACGGGTTGTCTCGTTTTAACGATGAAGAACGCGTGGCCGAATCTGCAATAATGTCTGCGGATCTGGTCATCAACGTCATCGCGGCGCCAACCCTAGAGAGAGACCTGTTTTTAACCCAGCAACTCATCGATTTTGGCCTGCCGCTGATTATTGCGCTCAATCAAATGGATGCGCTGGCGCAATCTGGGCGCACAATTGATATTGAGCAGCTCTCCAAGCGATTGAACGTGCCGATTATCGCGATCACGGCCACCGAAAACGCCGGTATCGAAACCCTGAAAGAAGCGATTGCGCAAGCGCTAAGGCAAAAACCCAAAGGCCGAGCCATGCCTGGCGTGATTGCAAACCAACAAACCCTGGAAACCGAAGGCAGTAGCGACCAGCTCAAAATTTACGGCCTCAGGCGGCAATACCTCAGCCAGATTACGCAAGCCGTGCTCTCGCAAAGCGCGCAGGGGCAAACCCAAGGCAATGCCCTGGGTAAACATTTGGGCCGCTGGCTGCTTAACCCGGCAATTGGCGCAATGGCGATGATTCTGGTGCTGCTGGCGCTGTATCAGGTGGTGGGCGTCTGGATTGCCGGCGATTTGGTGAATTTTCTGGAAAGCACCGTGATGCTAGGCTGGCTGGTGCCGTTTTTACAGAACACCATTGGCGCCGTCATCTCGCAGGATAGCTTGGTGTATCAAATTCTGGCCGGAGAATTCGGCGTAGTTACACTAAGTTTCCAGTACATTGTGGGCGTCCTGTTTCCGCTGGTTTTAGGGTTTTACGCATATTTATCCATTCTGGAAGATTGCGGCTATCTGCCCCGCCTGGCGGTTTTGATGGATGGCTTGCTGAGCCGCGTTGGGCTAAACGGGCGCGCGATTATCCCGATGATTTTGGGGTTGGGCTGCGTCACCATGGCAACCGTATCTACACGAATGCTTAACAGCAGCCGCGAGCGAACGATTGCCGCCGCATTGCTTGCCATAACGATTCCGTGTTCGGCGCAATTGGGCGTGATTATGGGCCTGATGGCCGTTGCAGGCGGCTTAAGAGGCTGGCTATTATTCTTGGGCGTTTTGGCTGGCGTTTTTGGCCTAATGGGCACAGTACTTAACCTGATTTTACCGGGGCAATCCAGCGCAATGATTATGGACTTGCCCCCTATTCGGCTGCCAAAACTTAAAAATGTGGCGCAAAAAACCTGGATTCGGACGAAGGGCTTTGTGCTAGAGGCTGCACCAATATTCGCGATTGGGTCGCTTGCGGTAAGCCTGTTGCACGCCACCGGCGGGCTTGCACTAGCGCAAAAATGGCTCGAGCCCGTGACCATGGGCATGCTCAAACTCCCAGCAGAAACTGCTCAGGTGTTTGTAATGGGCATGGTTCGGCGGGATTTTGGCGTAGCAGGGCTTTATGCCCTCTCTAAACAAATGAGCGCGCTCCAGGTGCTGACCTGCCTGATTACGATTACCCTTTTTGTGCCGTGTTTGGCCTCCGCCGCTGTTCTCTGGAAGGAGCGCGGCCGCCTTGAGGCTGCAGCGATTCTTGCGGGCTCTTGGGCCGGTGCGTTTTTAGTCGGCGCCTTGGTCGCACACTTGGGCGCGCTGTTGAGCCTGATTTAATCGCTTTTTAAGCACTTAACGCTAAACAGGCTCCACGTAGCGGTATTCTTGCTGCTTGTAATTGCGCAGCACTGTTTCCTGCTCATTCTGAGAAAGCACGTATTGCGGCCCCACCGGAATTTTACCGCCGCCGCCAGGCGCATCAATCACAAACGTCGGTATGCAATAGCCGCTCAGGTGACCGCGCAATTGCTCCATTAGTTTAATGCCGGTTTCCACGCGTGTTCTAAAGTGCCGCGTCCCCTGTACCGGGTCGCATTGATAAATATAATATGGCCGCACGCGAAGATTAACTAACTTGCGCATCAGCGGCTTCATCACGTCGATCGTGTCGTTTACGCCATTCAGTAATACTGTTTGGCTAAACGTCATTACGCCTGCATCGGCAAGTTTGTTGCAGGCTTGTTCAACCTCGGGCGTAATTTCATCGGGGTGTAAAAAATGGATGCTTAAATACATGGGCGCGTATTTTTTGAGCATCGCCACAAAGTCATCGGTAATGCGTTGCGGCATAACTACAGGAATTTTCGTGCCGATGCGCACTAGATCAATGCTAGGGATTTGCTTTAAGCGCGCGATGATTTTCTCAAGTTTAGCATCCGACATTACCAACGGATCGCCGCCCGAAATCAGCACATCGTGAATTTCGGGGTGTTGTTCCAGGTAGTTATAGGCTGCCTCAAGGTCAACCTCGTGTTCACCGCTGCCCACCAAACGGCTTCGCGTACAGTAACGGCAATACACCGCACAGGTTTCGTTCACCAGTAGTAATACCCGATCCGGGTAACGGTGCACCAAGCCGGGCACCACCATGGCACCGTCTTCGCCGCAAGGGTCCACCAACTCTTCGGGCGAGGTCGTAAACTCCGAAAGCCGCGGAATAATCGTTTTACGCAACGCGGCCGAAGCATTTGGGCCGCTGGCCAGTTGCATGTAGTAGGGCGTAACGGCAAACGGCAAATTTTTACCCGCCGCCTGGAATGCTTTTTCTTCTTCGGGCGTTACCGTAACCCACTGCTTGAGCGCATCGAGCGTTTTAATGCGGTGCTTAAACTGGAACGTCCAATCCTGCCAATCCGGATGCGCTGGCGTCAGCGGTCGACCATCCTGGGCAAGCGGCGTTAACGCTGGCTCAAATGCCTGAGCATTGTCGCACGCAGAAAGATGCGCTCTTTGCGGAGCGGTGCCAGGTAAAGTGGTGTTTCCCTGACAAGCCGACGTTGACATAAGCGTGCTCCAAATCTAATCACCCGGTAACTCGACTTAAGATTGTGATGAGTTTTAAGGTAAAAAGCAAGTTAAAGCTTTCTTAAGTCGGCCGATTTGAGCGCGAATAAATGAGTTAAGCCCTAAATCTGCTTTTGATTAGGACGGCAAATTTAGTTTTTTGGCCAGCAACTTGCCAAAGGCAATGTGGCTTGCATGCCCAGCCTGCAGCGCCACAATATGCAACGGTAACTGCAACGGATTCACGTACTCGCCCATTACCAGGGTTAAATCGCCAATTAAATCGAGCATTTTATGCTTTATGGGCTCATCGTCCATGCGTAACGGGCGCGTATAGCCTCCGGCATCAGTCAGGCCCAGCGTGTTGTCTTCGGTAACGCCCAGTGCAAGCCCCATCGCCTGCATGGCGGGTAGCTCGCTCAGGTAGCCAAACGTGCCGGCACTGGCAATCGCCTCGGGCCCGTCTGACGCCGCATCCCAACGCGCGTATCGATTACATAAATCCGGGTGTTTAAAATTGACCGCGTACGTCAGCTGCAAAACTGGCTCAGCAGCGCTTGAACCGTCGGTTTGGGGCGGCAATGGCATAGCATAGAGCATGATGTCGTCGTTATGGCGGTAACTGCACGCCAACGTTTGCGCATCCAGCGCCAAAGTCAACGAACGTTCCGAAGCGTCCAAGCGCATTAAAGGCGGTATCCACCCTTGCGCGCTGCCATCTAAAAGCGGCAACTCGAATTTTTTTGTTCCGGCGGCCATTTTAATTTGTACGCAAACATCCAGCCGATTGGTTAGTGCGCAGGCAGCTAAAAAATGCTCAACAATCGAGAGCGTTACCCCACGCGCGGGATCGATCAGCGTAACGCCCCGGCTGGCATCAGCCACTGCCGCAACGCTTGCGGGAATCACGGCCACAGGTAACGCATCAAACGACTCATAAAGTTCAAAAATGATGCCTGTTTGATTGGCACGTGATTTTAAAACCACCTCGACAGGTTGGCCAGTAATCAGGCCATTACCAGCAGTGATCATTGCTTCAGATAAAACCGACATATATCAAACAAATCCTGAAGATTAAGCTTTTTTAAAACGACGTTTATTGCATCTACTCCGGCTTACTCAGCGCTGCAAGCTGCTTTTTGAGCGTTTTAATATCGTCGGCCATGTCTTTCAGCTTATTCATGTAAACCATATTGGTCATCGCCTGGCGGCGCGGCATCGCCGGAATCCCTGCGACGATTTCGCGCGGCTCAATGTTTCGCATCACGCCCGCTTTCGCCGTTACAATGGCATCGTCGCCAATGCTTAAATGGTCTGCAAGCCCCGCCTGGCCAGCAATCACAACCCGGTTCCCGATTTTACAGCTCCCGCTGATGCCCACCTGACTCACGATTAGGCAGTTTTCGCCAATCGTGTTGTTATGGCCAATCATCACCAGGTTATCGATTTTGGTTCCTCTGGCCACACGGGTTTCGCCCAGCGTGGCGCGGTCAATCGTCGCGCAAGAGCCGATTTCGACGTCGTCTTCAATCACTACCGTACCAATAGAATTAATGCGCAATAGCGAGGTGTTCTGTGCGGTCGTCTGGTTGCCCACCGCGCCGCCTTCGCGTGCCGCCTCGATGCTACCCGCCTCGGGAGTCACAAAACTAAACCCGTCGCCGCCCACGCAGGCGTTATAGTGCAGAATAACCCTGTTGCCAAGCTTAACGCGCTCACCAATACGCACGCCCGATTGTAAAACGCACTGCTCGCCCAGTTCAGCATCTGCGCCCACCGTCACGTTGGGCATCAGCACCGTACCGTCGCCGATACTGGCCCGCTCGCCCACAGTACAAAACGGCCCAATTACAGCCGTAGGGGCAACACGCGCCGAAGGCGCAACAACCGCCATTGGATGCACGCCCGCATTAGGCGCCTGAATCGGTAAATTAAACACCGAAAGCAACTCAGCCATCGCCAAACGCGGACGCGCAACAATGAGTGCGGCCTTTAAACTGGTCGCTTGGCTTAACATGGCGTTTAAGGCTTCTGGCGGCGCATCAGCACTAATCGGCAAACCAGCTTCGGGCAAAATTGCGGCCTGCACCGGTGTTTGGCGCAACGCCTCGATAATCGCCAAATCCAGCACCATCACCAGATCATCGGGTTGGTTTGCATTACGAGGGTGTACCATGCGCGCCACTTCAACCGTGCCATCGCCCACCAGCTTTGCGCCCAGCTTTTCGGCCAGCGCCTGCATCGTCATTACAGGCGGCTTAGAATCTTTGTTGGCGTTAACCAATGGGTTTAACAGGGCATCGCACGCTTGAGACGATGACTTAAGAATGGCGGTTGGCACGATAAAACCCTCTTGCAAAAAATAAGCTTTAAAACAGCAAAGCATACGCCACTTGCGCAAAGCAGGTCTATTATACCCAGACACCCCGTCAAATCCAAGGTTTAAGCCCGCGCAGCAATTAAAATTGCTTGTAGTGGGTCAGTCGACTCAAGAAGAAAGAAATGAAAAAAGCGCTAGCTAGGTAGACAGCAGTCCTGCGTGTAAGCAATCAATCTTGCCAAACTAATCTACATAATACGGGTTGGCATGATTAATCCATAGCGCCGAAGTGCCATAGGCGCGTACCTCGGCCCCGGGCAAAAAACACGGCGTTTTCGAATCCTGCTCAATAACTATTGTTGCCTGCCGGCTCACCCAGGGCGAGCAGAACAACGCCGACAGAAATTCGGGGGTGAGCGCAAGCGCATACGGGGGGTCCATAAAGACCAGATTAAAAGGCTGTATTTCTCCAGATTGAACAACGCTTTCAGGCGAACGGGTCAGCAAAGCCTCGACCCGAGCGGGCAGCAGTTGCCATTGCGAGGATTCTAGCCCCAGCGTGCTGGCGTTTTTTTTTAAAAGCTTTTGCGCAACCGGCGCAGATTCTACAGCAAGCGCGGTGCTTGCGCCCCGGCTTAACGCCTCAAAGCCCAGTAAGCCGCAGCCCGCGTATAAATCCAGCACGCGCGCATATTTTACGGCAGGCCCTAAAATCGAGAACATCGCCTCGCGCACCCGTGCTGTTGTTGGCCGAAACCCAGGCATTTCGGCTTCGGAAGCGCCGAACCCGGATAATTTACGACCAAGATAGCAACCACCGGAAATCGACAACATGAGAGACCCTAATTAAAAACTCATCTGAATAATCGAAGCTTGAGGCAAACACTAGCGCATTTCTGAGCATTTTCCTAGAATGAACTTGTGTGGCGCATCGTGTATCAAGTCGCTTAAGTTATCGATAAAGTTAAATCCCAGCCTAGTTCTCATTTGTATCATCTGTGTATTTTTGCCCCTCAGTGCCAATCCGGTACTCCTGTTAAGCGGCGGCGAGAACGTCTTTAATTGTTCAGCCTTGCCTATAACAAGTAGGATATTATGACCTACAAAATACAGTCAGGGTATGTGTTTTCCTAACCAAAAGCGCAAGATTAACATTTTTAATAAATAGTATAGTGCTGTCTAGGGTTAAACCGCTTGAACGTTCTGTGGACCTCTGCATTTACGGCTATCTTGGCCCTGGCCTTGTTGGCCTCCGGCTGCGGCGGCCCAAGGCTCGAAAACGGCTACCGCCCAGATGAAACCGCTCAGCTTGAGTTGCTGCTAACGCAAATGCTGATGAAAGAGCAAGCACAAGACTGGATTGATCTTTACCGAGACCACGCCAGTAACAGCATGCAGCAGCACACCCCCGAGCGCGTTTTTTTGCAGCACGCGCAATGCTTGACCCAATCCTTCGGTAAGCTAACCCGCCTGCCTAGCCCGTTGCCCACATTTAGTCGCTCCGGGCATCCCACGCTTGGCACCACCGAAACCGCCAGCACCCTTTTGCATTACGAACGTGGCGAAGTTCTGGCTAAATACGTGTTAATTCCCGCCGGAGACACGTTTAAACTCTGGCAGCTTAACTGGCAGCCGCGGCTTGTGACTTTACCGCAGAGCAAAACCTTTAAAACCTGCATTGCAAAAACCTCTCGCGAGGCGTTTAACCCTCTGGCGCAACCCGAGACGCAGGCATTACCCACGGCACAATAACCAAATAACGCACTGCAATTACGTTTATAAACCAACGCCCCAGGCGCCCGCTAAAAAAGGCTTTTAGTCGCCCATAACGGCCTTAGATCGTTTAAATATTCGCATCAGGTCATTATAAAAATCCGTATTTCAAATATCGGCGCTAGCAATCAAGGGGTTTAAGCCCTATAATTACGCCATTATGTCTAAGATTCAGGCTTAACGCGTCTTTTCTTTAAAACGTTTAAACTCATCACTTAAAATCAATATTCTGAGCAGAGGCTATACAGGGTAGAACTTAATATGAATAACCGGAAGCATCGCGCCGCATGGGGCCGCCAGCTCAATCAGATTCTGGCGCTCAGTATTTTGGCCTTTTGTGCACTCTCGTTGGGTGTGGGTGTGTTTAATACCTTTAAAACCCCCGCTAAAAACGTGCCAACCGCACCCGCAGAACTTACAGACGATGCGCCGTTAAGTGCGTTAAAAAGCAAGGTGCTTCAGCGCAGCCACCTGGTCATGGTGCCCATTCGCGGCATGATTACCAGCGGCGAAGGCGACTCGGGCGTCTTTGGATCCTCGGACAGTATGGCCATTGAAGCACGTAACGCCCTGCAAAGCGCGCTAGAAACCGATTCCGTAAAAGGCGTGTTGCTCTGGATTGATTCGCCGGGCGGCACTGTGGGTATTAGCCAAGAGCTTTACCACACGATTTTAAAAGTTTCCAAGAAAAAGCCCGTTGTGGCTTATCTGGGCGATATTGCAGCCAGCGGCGGTTATTACGCTGCTAGCGCCGCAGACGAAATTTACGCCACACCAGGCACCCTCACTGGCTCGATTGGCGTGATTATCAGCTCGATGAATCTAAGCGGCTTACTTAATAACAAACTGGGCATTAAACCCGTTGTGATTAAAAGCGGTAAGTTTAAAGATATTCTCTCGGCGACTCGCGACGCGACCCCTGCCGAAATTGCTTTGCTGCAGGATATTATCGACACCAGCTATCAGCAATTTTTAGGCGCCGTGCTTCACGGGCGCACAAGACTGATGAAAGATGCAGATAAAATCGCGGCCCGCAAGGCCAGCATTACCGAGGTGGCCGATGGCCGCATTGTAATTGGCGAAAAAGCTAAAGCGCTGGGGCTGGTAGATGAAATCGGCTATTACGAAGACGCTAAAGCACGCCTGAATAAGCTCGCCATTGAACGCTTTAATTTGCGCAACAATGCCGTGTTACCGCTTGAGGGCGAATCTGAATCGTTCCCCTGGAGCGACCTGTTTAGCATGGCAGCACAACCCGGTGAGTTTAAAGCCCGTTTTAACCAGCTCCCGTTTGCCTTAAAACAACTGATGATGCCTGAGGCAAACTTAAACCATGGCATGCAAGCGCCGCTTTCGGCGCAATATCCCAATCAACCGCTGTGGGTGTGGGAGTAAAACCAATATGAGCGCAAGCACCCAATCTTCGCCCAACTACGGACGGCCTGACCTGGATTTTTTAACGCTGTTTTACGGCACCCTGTTTAAACCCATTGAGACGTTCAAAAACGTTGCCGCGTTAACCCAAGACCCGCGTTACGATCAAACAATTAGCTGGTTGCTGGTGGGTGCGGCGGCATTGGTGGCTGCGGTATCTATCACCTCGCCGCTGGCCGACGTGATGGCCCAGAGCAGCAAGTTAGGCGCAATGGGTAATCCATTGTTCCAAATGCCTATTGCAGCAATTATTGGCCTGGTTAACTGGGCTGCGCTTGCAGGCGTGTTTGCCTTAATGGCCTACGGCTTTACCGGCCACGCGCGCTACAGAATCTTTCTAGTTTTAAGTGGCTTTGCCTTACTTCCGTTTTTGCTCCAGGCTCCCATTGCCCTGCTCTTTCAGGGGCATATTTCTGGCGAAGGCCTAGGGTTCAATCTGGCGCTGGCGGGCAGCATTATTGGGCTGGTTGCCATGTTTATCGTCTGGCTTTGGAGCGGTATACTATTTATGCTCGCGCTGGGCACAGCATACAACATGAGCTTTGAACGCACCCTGATTGCGATTTTAACGCCAAACCTTCTGCTGGTTTTAGGCGCTACCGGCTTGATTGCGTTTTTTATGCAGTTAGCCAGGCTTGTCTCGTAAGCCATTCACCAAACAAGCTGCTTCAAGGCGCAAGTCCGTTTTGATTTTTTGGCGTGATGCCCAAAATGGTCAGGACGGACTCTGAAAGGCTTGTTCTGCCAAACGCCAATTTTTACGATTGGGCGCTATAGATCCTCAGATCCTTAAGTCTGAAGATACTCAAGTCTGACTGGCGCTTAAGCTTCTTGCAGCAGAAGCTCCAGTTACTCTGAAGCAGTTTAAACGTAAACGCTTACAAATAAGCGAACGTGTTAAGCTAAAAAATTCAAGCGGCTGCCCCTATCTGGCGTACTGCCGGGCCCAAACACCCTTAAGCTACCTTCAGCAAAGTCTCCAGCGCCACTTGCGCCAAAAGTGCTAAAACTGGCCTGCGTATTTTTTTTCATCACCTGTTTCAACCCAGAAAACTGGGCGCTGGTGGCCATCATCATGCCTGCAAGTGCTGCCAAATCAAGGCCTTCCAATCTAAACTATTTTTAGGCAAACCCGTTAGGGTTTTTTAAATTAAAAATATACTCAGTCAACTATATAACTACAGGCTACTTTCAGCAAGTACCAAAGCAGCCTGTAGACATTTTTATTAACTGATTCTGTACCGACTATCGGTTAGCCAACACGAACCGAAATCACGGGGCGACGATTATACCAGCCACCATTATTGTAATAGTAGTTGTTTTGCTGGTTCACGCGTCCGCGATGGCCATTATGCCAGCCGTTGTTCCAATCATTATCCCAGCGGCCGTTGTTCCAGCCATCATTATTCCAGCCGCCGTTATACTGCGGTGGCGGGAACCCTGGGCCCGGCTGCCAATAACCCACACGCGGCGGGTAATAAAAATTATTTTGCTGACGCCGACACGGACGGTGGCTGAGTAACACCGAGCTTGAATCTAAAGTTTGTTGAGCCTCGGCAACTTGCGCCCCTTGCTTATACTGCGCAACAGACCCAAACGCAAAACTGGCTACCGCTGCGGTCGCTAACAGCGCCATCGCAAATACAGTTGGGCGTATTAGTTTTTTTAACACTTTAGCCTCCTGAGTCAGATGATAAAACAGAACGAACACAGTTTTAGTTTCCGGTTGATTTAACACTTAAACGCGATGGGCCAGCCAGAGACTGGCCCGCATGCCACGCATTAACCTTGCAAATGGGCCTCTAACAGCCACAGCTGTTTATCTAAATCACGCGAGACGCCAGTAAATAAGTCAGCCGTGTCTTTATCATTTTGTTGCTCTGCGGCATCAATCTTGGCCCGAATCAGTTTAGCGGCCTCGGCGTAGCGTTCTGCAAGCACGGTTACAACTTCTGGCCCCGTAAACACATCCACCGGAAACTCCGGTAACGTCGAATGCTCAGACGCCATCCGAACTGTACCCAGCGCGGTGCCACCTAACGCCGTTGCCCGCTCGGCAATCGCATCAATGTGGGCTGTTAGATCAGCAGCAAACGTATCAAATAGCTCGTGTAGGGCTATAAAATTGGGGCCTTTAACGTTCCAATGAGAAAATTTCACCTGAGACACCAGATCCGTCATTAATGCGAGTGCTATATTAAGCTCGCCAATTAAAACCTGGCGCTCAGCTTTAGAAATATCGATGCGGGTGGCGTGTAACGCGGGTAAATTTGCTTGTAATGTAGCAGGCATGGGGGGTTAGAGTCCTATACAGCCCAGGAATAAAAAGAATCAACTTGCCGAGCATTTAAAGCAAAGCGCTTTAATGTCGATATCGAACTATAGAATGTAATGCCAGAATCGCTAAATTTAAGTGCAAACCTGGCCAGCCATTAATGAGATTTGTAAGCTACGCAACCCGAACGATTGCTTTTGATGGTTTGTATGACGCGCTCCCAACGCATCGGTTCCCGTTTATTACGCTTTTTTTTGCGATTTACCCGAGTAATTTTGGTAAAAAAACAAAAAAAATGCATGGTCTACGTGCGATTTGGGATGATGTTAGGGTTGTTTTTATCACAGGGCAAGGCTTTTAGCGATTGCATCCGGGAACCGTTGCAACAAAAATTTGCCCTTGCGGGTGATTTTACCAAAACCGCAGACTGGCAGGAACAAGTTGCTGGGCAACCCATCAGCTGCCAGGGCATCGTGACGCACGTCGTGAACACCCAAGCCGCCAAACGCATCGAGGTTATGCTCAGGCTGCTTGAAGATACGCGCCTTTACGATACCGTGCTTCAACTTGAGGGCCCAGCCTACGAATATTGGCTCAAACGCGAGCCGCTTGCCTCGGGGCAAATGGTTCAGTTTAAGGGCAAAATAGTTCGTGGCGTCGATTTGTTTGGCCTCAAGCACGTTTTTGTCAGAGTCGATGACCCTCAGCAACTGGTTCTGGAATAAGCCTTTTTACTAATTAAAAGGCGACATAAATCGCACCAAGACGCATTATCAGAACTATATTCGTCTTAATTTAACAGGACTTGGGGCGCCAGGGCGATAAATCATTTAAATAACCGAGGTAAGCATAGGTAAGCACGGCTAAAGTTAAAGTAGCCCCTCTATAGCGTTCATCAATGCTATAGCAAGGATTCAGGAGAGATACACCCACAAGTTAAACCAGGGGCACAACACACTAGGTATCAATTAACCCATAGCCGGTGCAGATTATGGATTTAATCACCTCGCTGACCAGCGAAGCCGTGGGCAAAGCCCTTGATGGCGTCAGCCTGCGACATAAAAGCATTGCGAGCAACCTGGCGAACGCCGAGACGCCTGGGTACCATCGCGCTGATGTGAGCTTTGAAAACGAACTCGCCGTGGCACTCAAACACGATCGCGAGAGACAACATCGCGGGTTTTCGCCCGGACGCATGATTCAGATTCAAAACGACATTGGTGGCAGCGGTAACAGTCACGTGTCTCAAATGACGCCAAAAATCGAACACGACACCGACCATAAATACCGTAACGACGGTAACTCTGTGGACGTTGAAAGCGAGTTGGTGGCGCTCACGAAAAACACGCAGCGCTACATGGCGCTGGTTAATCTCCAAACCCGGCTCAAGCGCCAAATTACCACGGCAATCCAGGGAGGTTAACTAAATGGATGTTTACGAAATTACCGCGTCTGCGCTCAGCGCGCAACGCCTGCGTCTGGATACTATCTCGGGTAACCTGGCCAACGTAAACTCTACCCGCAAAGCCGATGGGAGCAAAGGCGCATACCGCCGAAAAAACATTGTGTTTGCACCGCTAGAAGCGCCTGTAGAAGGCAAAAACGGCGGCGGATTTAAAATTGGCCCCGATGGCAAAGCCGTCTTGAACGGCTCGGTATCAAATTTTCGAGGCGCGGGCGTTCAGGTACTTGCGATTCAGGAAGACACCGAAACCCCCATGCGCGTCATCTACGACCCTGGGCACCCGGACGCAGACGAAAAAGGTTACGTCGAATTACCGAACGTAAGCTCCATCGTCGAAATGGTCGACATGATCTCGGCTAGCCGCGCTTACGAGGCAAATATCTCGGCCATGCAATCGGCAAAAGCAATGGAAAAAGCAACACTGGATATGTAGCGACGCTGTGTGCTGCTGAACTCTGCAATGAATCAACTTTAAAATTTTAAAATCACTAACCAGGCGCGACTACTTGCCCCAAAACAAACCTGGATAAATTGAAAAGCCAGGCAAGCAGTAGCCCTCGCTTTGACATGTTAAAACCCAAAATTAACCAAGCAATCTGTATTAAACGCCTAAAAGGCTATGTAACTGCACGTTAATTTTAAATTTAAGCTAAAGCCCCCGCTAAAACGCACTCGCACGTTTAAAACAGGGGCTTAAGCACTAAATTAGCAAATGAATGCTAGTTTAGCAGTTACTTTGCGCAGCACGGCATGGCTTGGCTACAGCAGGGTTTTGCCGGGCAGCACCCTTCTGCCGCCTGGGCAGATAACAGGCCCGAAAAGCCCACAATCGAGACGATGGCCACCAATGCGGCAGAGAACAGATTTTTCATATCAAATAACTCCTGAATAAATAATATAACGCACTAAATCGGTAAAAAATAACGGGAGCATTAAATTTAGCGCCCGTTTCACTCGTGCGGCCTAGTTCAGGAGTACATTCAAATCTAAGTAACGTTTAGACTGATTCTGCACAAAACGCTGTGCCAGCATCGAGGTGTTTGCCAGATTTAAATAAGGCAGAACACCTGGTTGCACAAAAACATTATCCGGGAAAAACGCTACTGTTACTGGATTGATCACGTTTGACGCGTCAAGCGTGGCAACCTGACGCGCACGCAGGCTACAATTGCACGTTTGCTTTACATCTGGTGCAGCAATGGTACCCGCAGACGCATCACGCAAGCCGTTGTGCATACCTTTGCAGGTTGAGTGCGTGTGCTTAGCCGTAGTACCGCAGCAACTTGCAGCAGCGGTTTGCATTGCCCCAAACGGCAACACCAAACAGGCCACTACCAGTAAAAAAGCGTGTAAACGTTTCAGTAACATCATCTTGTCTAGCATCATCCTGGCGATTAAGTGCTCAAGAGGAGGAGCCCAAAATTAAAATCGCTACAGCCATTATAGCATTTTTTTTGACAAGCATTTGACGACTTAACCTAATTTAACGTTTTTATTATATTAAAGCATTATCGAATAAAATTCCGCGTCGGGTCAAATACCAGCGCCCAGCTGTTATAGCCACCGGCAGTCTGGTTAAACGGCGTTAAAATGGTGCTTAAACTTCTGAAGACTAACAGCACCTTGGGCACGCTCTTTTGCGGCACGTACACAATATCGTTGGCCATTACGTAAGGATCTTCCTTTTTAGGATTTACCACAGTGGTGGTCAGCCTACCGTTGGCATCGGCACGGCTGATGTAAACTTTATCCGGTGGATACGGGAAATCTGCCTCGTAGTAGCCTTTAGCGCCCGCAATCGCGCTAGATAAGCGCGGACTTTGCGCGGCATCCACCTGAATAAGTCCAGGCTCATTGACAAAGCCAAACACCCGCACCGGAATCTGTGATTGCGAGAACGTCGCGCTGGCCATTGCTTTATAACGCTCCATATCCACCGCGTAGGGCGTTGGCAGCTTAGGCACGTGGATAATATCACCGTGCGCAAGCACCACATCGTGAATCACGGGCCCCTGAATCAGATCCATCAGGTTCACTTCGTAGCGTTCATTCGTCTGCCGATTTTCAATCACTACGTGTTCAACGTCGGCATCAAACATCACACCCCCCGAGGCCAACAGAGCATTAGAAAGCAACGGCGTCGAGCGTTCGAGCTTAACGTTGCCCTCGCCTCGAATCGAGGCGCCAACCTGACCCGAAGAGGGGTTGGTGTTAAACTCGTAGGTACCGGGGCGCATTACGCCATTACCCGCAACCTGTATCACATACGGTTTGGTTGCAACCAGGTTAATCGCAATTACTGGATTCACCAGATACCGGCTAAGCTGCTGTTCTAACGTAGTTTTAAGTGCGTCCAACGTTAACCCCGAGGCGTACGCTTTACCCGCGGCCGGAATCATAATATGGCCATCGGGGCCAACACGCACCTGAGAAAGATTTAACTCCGGCGCGCTCAGGTACGAGACACTCAGGACATCATTCGGCCCAAGCAAATACGGGCGTTGCGTGTAGCCCACCCCCGCGCGTAATTGGCTCGAGAACATTTTTTGCGCCGTCGGCTGAGTTGCCTGATCAGCGTCATTCAGGGCCTTATTACCATCACCCAGGCCATCTTCATCCAGAGCAGTATCCGCAACCATATTGGCAGCGCGCGGGCGAAGGGAAGTATCAAACGCGGGTGCCTGAGCGGGTTGCGTCGAAAACGAAGGCTCTGCAGCAAGGGCCGAGCTGGCAAACACGGCTATAAGCCCTGCTATAAACACGCCTGTCATCTTCAAACCGAGCGAAAAAACGCGTGGAGCGGGCAAACCGGATTGCAACAGTGCATTGTGATTCATCGTAATTATTCCTTTAAATGACATAAAGCAAAATGGGCTGTGCTAAACGGCATATCGCTTAAGCAGAATCGCCTGCGTGTCTGGCGTAAGTTTATCGACGGCCGAATGCGCCGAAGGTGCCCGAAGCGCCCACTGGCGGTAGCCTTCGGCAAACCCGTAAAACGCAAACAGCTGGATCATCATCGGCACCCGAATCCCGTCCATCAGGCCGTAAATGGCGCTATAAAGCACCATGCTAATCAACATCAGGCTAAACAGCCGGCTACAACCAGGAACCGTAAGCGTATTAAAATTTTTAAAATGCGCGATCACCAGCGCGAAAATACCGCCAAAATAAAACAACGAGGTTAACCCGTAATCATAGAAAAATTCTATGTAACTATTATGCACGGTTTGCACCAGAATCCCGTAATTAAAACGGCGCTGTGCCGAGATATAAAAAATCGTCTCGCGCGACTCGCCCAGCCCAAAGCCAAAAATAAAATTGGATAAATTAATCTCGTTGCCCCAGTTTTCAAACAGGTAATGCCAGTTCTGCAAACGAACATCCAGGGTGCCTTTACCATCCGAAGCATTCTCGAAGCCCTTAATGTAATAATCCAGCTTGTCCAGAATCACCTCGGTAAACCCTAAAAGCTGAATCATCAACACGGCAGCAACAAGCGCACCCAAAATCATTAGTTTGGGCAATAATCCGGTATTTAAAAACGAGCCTAACCCGCGCCAAGGCATATGATACCCTTGCTTGCGACAGGCCCAGTAAAAAACACCCATCGCAATAAACGCGCCTGCAAGTGCGGTTTTGTTAACCGCAAGCGGCATAAATAACACCGTAATCACCATTGCAAGCATCATCCAGGTATGCAAGCTAAGGCGCAGCACGGGCAACACAGTCGCCCCTGGCATGTAAATCGTGCCGTACCACCACAGCGCATAGTTTAAAAAAAGCATTAGGGGCAGGTATAAATCCAACATGGACTTAAACCCATTGGCTGCAATCCACAGCAAAAACACCAGCACCAACACCGGGTAAGATTTGCATAGCAGCGCAATATTATCGCGCAGCGGCTGCACAAACCCGGGCGCTTCGTTCAGGTTTTCGCCATCGGCATCGGGCGAAGGCCGAACCCCGTAAAACGTCGGATTAAACAGGGCAAGACCGCAGGTGTAAGCCGTAAATAAGCCAATTGCAACCAGTAGCACAACCTGGCGGGCGTCAGCATCGCCAAAATCGCTGAGCATATTACCCGCAGGGTATCCGGCAGAAACATCGGAAAGCTGAAAATGCGTACTATGATCGAGCCCGTAATACGCAAACGCTATTGCCGAAAAAATAAACAGTAACCTGAACGGCGTATTGGTCCAAAAGTATTTAAAATCCCGAAGCAGATACCAAAGGCTAAAAGCCAGAATCAATCCAAACCCCAGCATATGCGGCTTAAGCGAGACCTTCGCGATACCCAGCGTTAGCATGTCAAACCCAAGCAGCGCGTACATTAAAAAGCCGCCGCAAAATGGCACCAGCGGGTTACTAAAGCTTTTGCCCAACAGGCGCGTACCAACCCAAAGCCCAACAGCCAAGACAGGCGGCCACAATATCAAGGGCAACTCCGAGGGTAACTTAAGCACCTTGGCAAGCAGCGGCCCCGCTAATATTAACGCCAGCAATGCCAGCAAGCGCAAAAGCCCAACGGGGAGTTGAGATCGTTCTTGAACGGGCGACGAGCTAACCATAAATCATGCTATTACCGGAAGAAAGTCCTGAGCAGTCCTCTGAAATCCGCAAATCCACATCGAGTCCCAAGCGCCCACGCTAAGCTTCACGCGTAACGATCCCCAGGGTCTTAACCTTGGCGTTGTTCAGCAGCCTAATCAGGCGCAACAATTTATCTCGGCTGGATTTAATCGCAGAGAGAATCACGACGCCTTCAGCCAGGTTGCCAATCGTGTACACCTCGGGGAACGACGACGGGGTCGAGGGCGTATCGATGAGCACAAACTCGTAGGTGCGTTTTAAATACGCCAGAATCTCGGTAAACCCGCGAGACGCCACATACTCATAAATTCGGCTTTCTGGCGCATTGGCCGATAAATAATGCAGCGTCTTGGCTCCGGCTATCCCTCGCTCAGAGGGGCTAACCTCGATGGAGACAATGGCGCTTTTAATCAGTCGCTCTAAATCGCCATTGAGTTTCTGGTTTAAGCGTAACGCCCGGTTAACTTCGGTAATGGCTTCTACAAAGCAGGTTTGCGGCTTGGGGGCTACGTGCCCTAGCTCGGTTAAATGCCGGCGCGGATTCAAAAAATCTGTGTCAATCAACAACACATCGCGATCCGAGGCGGCTAGCGATAGCGCGATGTTCGACGTCATGTAAGCGCCATTGCGCGATTCTGCGGTGCTGATAAACGAAATCACCTGTGCTTGTTCAAGGTACGAACGCTGCATTAAGGTTGTTGCAATGGTCGCAAACGATCGTCCCATGGGGCTATCGGGTAAAAACACACGTTCGCCATTAAGCTTTTTAAGCCAGGGCAATTCACCCAGAATCGGCTTACCCGTGGCTTGCTCAATCTCGGACGAGCTAGCCCACTGATCCTGAATGCCTTCTTTCACCCAGGCGCCACCAAAGCCTAAAAACAAGCCAAACGCTAAAAAGCCCAACAATTGTACTAACAGGGGTTTTAGCTCCAGCGCCGCCGATGAGGGCCGCTGCAAAATGACGATATTATCAATCAGCACGCGCTCTTTAATTTGCGCCTCAAGCTGCTTTTTCTTGACGCTTTCGTAGGCTGCTTTTAGCGCGTCTTCTTTTTTCAACAGTTCATCCAGGCCCATTTGCTTTAACGGAATCTCGGATTCCTTGTTGCGCATGTCATTCACGCCGCCTTGCAACGAGCTTAAACGCGCTTTTAAAGCAACCGTTTCGGCCTCGGCCTGCGCTAACTGCACGGCAAGCGTAGAGGACGGCGTGTCATAAATCCCGCGCACGTTTTTCTGTTTGCCAAGTACTTCTTTTTTACGAGCTTCGATCACCATTTTTAAACTGGCAATTTCGCCCTGCACTTCGGCCACAGCAGGGTATTCATCAGTAAATTTACTTTTTAAATTGCCCAGGCGCTGAGTCGCATCCGCCAAACGCTGGTTCGTTTGCACCAAAAGTGGATCGACGCCCACGCTGGTGGCGGCCAGAACGTTTTGCCCCGGGGCCAGGTTAAGCATACGGCGCAGCTCGGCAACCTTGCGTTCGCTTGCGCTAAGTTCGGCCCGGACGCCTTCAATATCGCGCTCCAGACCAATCCGCGTAACCGTAAGTGATTCCATTTCTTGCGCTAAATCAATCGAATGCGCATCAATCCTGAATTTTTTTAGTGCTTCGCGCACGTCAGAAAGTTCTTTAGAAACAGCAACCAGTTCCTGATTTAAATTATCTTTTTGCTTACCCGTAATCCCTTGCTGAATCTCGAGGTTGGTTGATTTTAGCCCTTCAATAAATCGCAACGCGGCCTGTTGCGCGTGCGCCTTGTTCGGCCACCTAAAATTAATCTCAATCACGTCCGTCGAGGGCAAAACACGAGAATCCACTAACGACGAGAACGCATCCAGAAACTCGCCATGGGTCGCGGCGCCCAGCGTACGCATATCCGAGGGGTAGCGCGCATCGTAATCTTTAAACAGCGTGCTGGCCAACCGTTCCGAGGCAATAATTTGCTGGTAGTTAAACAGCGGGTTACTGTAACCACTTTCGGTGTGTACCGTCTGGCCGCTGCCGTAGCTTGCAACCACGTCTTCTCGCGGAATATTCCGGATAAACACCCGTGCGCTGGTTTTGTACAAAGGCACGTAAAGCAGCAGCAGATAAGCAACCGCCATCACAATGGCCAAAAGCAGACTGAGCAGAATCAGCCACTTCTCTTTTTCAAACAGTCTCACCAGCGGGTGGTTACGCATATCAATTGGGTCTGTACAACTTTAACAACTAAAAGGGTTCAACAGTAATGCCGAAATGCCGAATTGCGCCAACTAAAAAAATGATGATTTTGAATTGCTTTAAGTGCCTTGAACGCAAGCTTAAATTAAATACGCCCTTAAAAACTACATCTATAACAAAATGTATTCTCTGGCTAAGCCATTCAATAAGAGCCATCTTACGCTGCGCCTTTCGAAAAAATGACTTCAATAAATAGCCGAGGCGTTCTAAAGCCCGCAAAAAAAAACCGAGACCGTGTTAAAAAATTTTCGGATTTGCGCAACAAGCCTAGCGACGGTCGGGCCCGTTGACGGTTCCTGTCTCGATTACAAAACGTTATACTCAGTCATCCTAAAAGATATACAAGTAAGCTTAACGCCATGCTGCTGGCAGCGGTTAGCAAAGTCAACAAATGTTTACATGCGCCCAACATCTAAAGCGCATCGCCCTGCAAACACGAGACAGTTCTAATCGTTTAATGCCTCGTGTATCTGTTTAATGGGCGCGCCTGCATTGCTTGAGTCCCTGATGGGGTAGTTTAAAATTTAACGCTGACCCTGCTGACACCTTACCCGCCGACATAACTTACAAAGCAGGCCTAAAATGCATGAGCCAAATCAAGCGCGCATCAATCACGAAAGACATTGCTTCAAAAGCAACGCAAACAAGTGCGGTAAAAGCTTGAATCTGGCTTGTTTACGGTAAACTACAAGGCATGAATACGATGCAATTAGTCACAACGATTCTTCAGGTGCTTCAAGCGCTTTCTGCCTTCGTGATGATCGTGCTGGTCTTGCTCCATTCGCCCAAAGGCGATGGCTTTGGCGGCCTAAGTGGTGCCGCACAACTATTTAGCAGCCAAAAAGGCGCAGAATCTGCCCTGAACAAAACAACGACCACGGTTGCTGCCCTGTTTTTTCTGGTGTCGTTTATTTTGGGCTACTACTTATAAGCCTGTTACTTAAAGCTAAATTTTGAGACGCCCGCTTTTGACGCGTTAAACTTTGCCGATTATGGCCGTTTACGCTCTCGAAGCAAGCTAGTGAATTAAAGCTTCATCAAGATTCTGTTTAAAGCCTTCAAACCTCGCCTAATAAAACATCGCTTAAAAAGATAAGTGCAACACCCACAAGCAAAACATTTTATTTTGAAGCATCACACCTCATGCGTTAACCCTGTGCGTGAATTGAATCAACGATTGCGAATATATGGCAAATTAACTTTTAAGCGATAGTTAAAATTGGAACTAAACGTCTTTAAAAATGGTTTTTTAACGCTTAAAAGCTTATCATTTGCGATTTAAAACACTCGTTAAATAGAGAGTTAGACGGAATTAAACTATGACACTCAAAACAGCCTTTGTTTTTCCGGGCCAGGGGGCTCAAACCGTGGGCATGGGCGTCAGCCTGCTAGAAGCGTACCCGCAATGGGTTGAACCCATCTACGCCGTCGCCGATGCCGTTATCGGTACGCTTGAAGATGGTCGCGCGTTTCGGCAAGCGTTTTTAAACGGCCCCGCCGACGTCTTGCAACAAACGCGCTACACGCAACCCGCGTTGCTCGCCGTCTCGCTTGCCGCCTGGCAGGTGTTTAACGCCCTAACGCAAAATCAAGTTCATCCCGTTGTAACCGCAGGCCATAGTTTGGGCGAATACGCCGCCATGGTCGCAAGCCAGGCGCTTACGACCGAAGACGTAATTAACCTGGGTAAAATCCGTGCGCAGCTCATGCATTCAGCCAAGCAGGGTGCCATGGCCGCCGTGCTTGGCCTGCCGGCCTTAAAAGTAGAACATGCCTTGCTCACGCTGGATGCCGCGCTGGGCCCTGTGGTAATTGCCAACGACAACAGCGCAGAACAGCAAGTTATTTCTGGGACGCCTACCGCCGTGGCCGCCGCCGCAGACGTGCTTAAAGCCGCTGGGGCAAAGCGCGTGCTACCACTTCCGGTGGGTGGCGCGTTTCATTCTCCGTTAATGGCCGAGGCCGCGCTGGATTACGAAACCCTGATTAAAGGCGCAACGTTTAACACGGCAACGCCCCCCGTTATTATGAACGTGGACGCCCAGCCCACGCACGAACCCGCAGAACTGTGCCGCAAGCTGGCCTTGCAAATGCCCAGCCCAGTGCGTTGGCGAGAAACCATGCAAACCATGATTGAGACCTTGGGCGTTAACTGCGTGATTGAATTTGGGCCCGGCAATGTGCTCACCGGGCTGGTTAAGCGCGCCTACCCCGACGTCAAACTGCTAAACGTATCCGATGCGGCTTCGGCGAAGGCCGCTGCCGAGTCGTTTTCGCTGGCGAATGTCTAGGCTATATCATCAAACCCCGCTTATCGAATCTTTGGCATTAACCCGACGTTGGCAACGCCCCGTCTGGCTCAAGCTCGAGGCATTGCAGCCCTCTGGTTCGTTTAAATTACGGGGCATTGGCCTCTTTTGCCAGCAACAGGTGTTAAATCACGGTGCACGCGGATTCGTCGCGTCTTCGGGCGGTAATGCAGGGTTAGCAGTGGCCTATGCCGCTCGGCACCTTGGCGTACCCGCTACCATATTTGTCCCGGAACAAACGCGCGAGGTGTTTTTATCTCGTTTGAATCTAGAGGGTGCAACAGTGATTAAAGCTGGTCGTGTTTGGGATGAAACCCACGCCGCAGCACTAGCCTTCTGCGATCACGCCAACGGCAACAACAATCACGGGCAAGGTGAGCAAGGTCTGATATAGTAAATCAACTTTAGGTTAGGATGCTCTAACCTAAAGAGTACAGTTAGGGCAAGCGCTTTCCTAACCTAAAGTGCATGATTTACTTTTTTAAATAATTAACTCTATGTGCATCCGTTTGATCATCCCGTATTATGGCAAGGCCATAGCACCATGATAGATGAATGCCTGGCGCAAGGCGTAACGCCGGCAAGTGTGCTGCTCTCGGTGGGCGGCGGCGGATTACTCTGCGGCGTTGCACAAGGGCTGCAACAAAACGCGCTACCTTTAGTACCGATTCTTGCAACCGAAACCGAAGGCGCAGCCTCGATGCACGCTGCACTGCGCGCCGGCCAGCCTGTAGCACTTGAGATGGTTCAAACCTGTGCAAGCTCGCTGGGCGCGCGACAAGTGTGCCCGCAGGTGCTTACCGTCTCAAACCAACAAACATTGGTGCCCGTGCTGGCGCAAGATGATCAAACGCTTGCGGCTTGTCGCTGGCTACTCGATACGCATCAGTTACTGGTCGAGCCTGCATGCGGCGCAGCACTAGCCCCCCTGGTTTGCCCAACGCCAGAACAAGCCAAACACGTCGATGCACTGCCTCACGGGCCTGTAGTTGTGATTATTTGCGGCGGCGTCGGTCTGGATGCGCAAACGCTTTTAAAGATTGATGCTTAAAAACGCCAACGCTTATTCCGGGTTAAACGCATCCTGTATTTGGCAACGCATGGCCAATTGCTGATTTAAACGCACAAGCATCTGCGATTCCTGAATCAGGCGCGCCTGCGCGCTTGGCATCTCGAGTAATTGCTGGCGCAAAACCAGACTGCCTCTTAAGGTATCTGCAACCAGATATGAGAGCGCAACCGGGTCATCGACGGGTAACACCGCAGGCAAGCACGTTTTAAAGCACTCCAGTTTACGCGCAAGCCCAATGAGCGTTTGCAATTGATCTGCCACCTGGGCGCACAACATGGGCAGCGAGGTCTCAGAAACTTCAGCCGAAAAGTCTGCCTCACGAGTCGCCTGCATCAGAGGTTCATCCTTCAACAATACGTATGCAAAGGGGCCTGCGGCGGCAGGCTGCCAAGAGACGAGTTTAAAGCGCTGTACCCCCGTGATCCCAAGTGCAGGGGCAGCATAATCCGGTTGAGCATCCGACAGCCGAAACAAACACCCCACCTCGAACGGTTCACCCAGCCCAGAACGTTCGTTGTAGGTTTTGCACAATACCGCGCCCCACTGTATCGGCGCAGCTAAAGGCTGCTGCGCGTGCGGCAGCGGCGAAAAAACATTCAGCAATCCCGTCGGCAGCATCGTCTGTACGCCCGGCAATACCACCCGATCCGGCACCAGCACCAGACGAATCAAGAAAGACTCATCTATAGCAGTGTGTAAAGACATGGCAACCTTTACAATTACTCAGCAACTTGTTACAGCAAAAATACGCGTAGTTCACCATTACATACCAAGCACTTAACCAGCCGCTTAGGCTTTGCATTTAAATGCTTTTTTGCTAATTTAGCGATTACGCTTGAACCTTATTACAGGCTTGCGTTGGCATTTTTTATGCAATGCCTACTTTTATTCTACCTGTATTTACGTTATTTTTAAGCGTTAGCGTTTAGATTTTTTCTGGTTTACCCTTTTTCATCACGCAAGAAGACCCCTTATTATGCCTCTTTCCCAAGCCCAAGTTGCCGAAACCATTGCCCAATATGGTGCCAACCCTAAAGATAGTGGTAACGAAGCCGTCCAAATCGCGCTGTTAACTGCGCGCATCAAGCATTTAACGCAACACCTTATCCAGAACAAAAAAGACCATTCTACCCGCCGTGGCTTGCTTAAAATGGTTGGCGACCGCCGCCGCAGACTGCGTTACCTTAAAACCCGCATTTCGCCCCAAGCTTACGCCGACTTGCTGGCCAAGCTCGAAATCCGTAAATAACGCTCAAAATAGCGCTTTTAAAACTTCTAAAGGCACAGGATTACCCTGTGCCTTTTGTATATATGCCCCCGTGTACTGATTAACGGGCAGTATCACCTGTCAGGGCGCTAATATGTGCTATAATTATAAATGTTTATTAACGTCTGGCCCAGAATCACTCCCGTTTTCGGGCCCAGACGAGCATATAAAGAGAGCATTTAAGCTATGTAAAATTGATTAAGCTATATCAAACGAACGTACTCGCCCGCCGCGGCGCAGATTAAGCTTTTAGCAAACAGTATAGTTGTGTAAGTTAGCGTGAGGAAGGAAGCTTATGGCCGACTGGTGGACGTCGCCAGACAAATTAGATGATTACAGAGCAGACTCCGCACAAGTTTCGGAGCTTGCAGTAGTCGATCAGCCTGTAAAATTAATGGATCATGTCGTGATCCAGGCTTACACGCAAGTTTCTGCGCACGTTTCCATTGGTCAACAAAGCCAAATTGCCTCGCATTGCGTTATTCCGCAAGGGGTCATCATTGGCAACCACGTTCGCATCCAGCCTTACGCGCTTTTAGCCACCGGTGTGATTCTCGAAGATGACGTCTATATTGGCCCTTCTGTCGTCTTTGCCCCAATCAAGCGCATGCGCGGGCAGCTTCAGAATTTATCGCGCGTCAGCCCCACGATTCTTCGAGAAGGCGCAAGCGTTGGCCCGCACTGTACCGTTGGTACCGGCGTCAGCGTGGGCAAACACGCGTTTATCGAAGCTGGTAGCATTGTGGAATCACCCATCCCCGATTTTGCGATTGCAGGCGGCAACCCGGTACAAATTTTAGCCTGGCGTTGCCAGTGCGGTGCGGTGCTCAATTTTACCAGTAGCTACAGCATTCGGTGCAGTTATTGCGGTTTGGGCTACAGCAAAATTTCAGAAACGAAAGTTTCGGCAAATCTACCAGGCGCAAAATCTATCCGCAGTATCGAACAAGACTAAACAGCGGATATCGAACGATATCTCTTTAGTTTATTTTTATAGATATAAACATTTTTAATCCATATTCTAATTTCGGCCTCATTCAGATCATAATGAGTCTATAGATTGAACTTAAGGGTGCTTGCCCAGCACCTTAGACCACCTGAACGCCTAACTTAACCCTCACAAATTATTCGCCAGCCCTAACTGACACCGTGATACTACTGACCGTTTAGAGGCGTTTTTTGCACTTAAATCGTTTCATATATTGAGATTCTCTAGCCAGAAGCGTGTATGCCCGTGTCGTCGTTTTTGATGCTGTATTTTTCTTCAGTAATTACTGCTCAGATAGTGCTCAGATGATTCGTTACCAATTAGGTAATTTCATCTTGTCCTCTATTCGATCTCGTTGACCCAGCACAAACTAGACAAACCTTAAGCAACCCCCAATAAACAGGCTTTATAGGTAAAAATCTTACAGATGTTTAGCGTTATTCAAGGCTGCGCATTAAAGCTATAATGCCGTAATCAATCGTTAAATCTTGACCCCGGCACATGCTTAAAATCGCTCAGTCACAGGTTAAACCGTTCGCCATAATCTTTATTAAGGCGCTTTTTAAGCCATTATCCTTAATCCCCGTATCAGACTGATATGGCTAATTTTGCAAGATCCTTCAAGCATTTTAAAAACTCTTCTAAACTCGTCCTGCCTCAGCCACATAAGCGGTTATTTTTAAGCTAGGCCTAGGCATCAGGTAGCGATACGCTACAGGTTAATAGCATCATTCCATTTTTCAGTATATTTTACAGAGAATTTCGCCATGCTCGATATGAATCGCCTTACCGCGCAAGCCCAGCAAGCGCTCAGCAACACCCAGGATGTTCTGCGGCGTTACGAACAAAACCAGCTTGAGCCCGAACATTTAATGTTAGTGCTCCTCGAGAATGAATCGGCCGAGGCAAACGCCGCGTTTCAGGCGATTCTGGCGCTTAGCGAGCAAAAGCTCGTCAAAACCCCGGTCGATACGCTTGCGCTGCGCAAACAGCTCGAAGCCGCTATCGCGCAACGCCCCAAGGCGGGAGTACAATCGCTGCAATCCGGTCAGGTGTTTATGACGCCGCGCTTTAACAAGCTGCTCGAAGCGGCAGGGGCTGAAACCAAACGCCTGGGGGACAGCTTCATCAGCACCGATCACCTGTTGCTGGCCTGCGCGCAAGAACCCAGCGAACTGGGTAAACTGTTACAAGGCTACGGCATTACCCAAGATGCCCTCTATAAAGCACTCAAGGCAGTTCGAGGCAGCCAGCGCGTCGATTCGCCAGAAGCCGAATCGCAATACCAATCGCTTAAAAAATTCGGGCGCGATTTAACCGAAATCGCCCGAAGCGGTAAGCTAGACCCTGTAATTGGGCGACAAGAAGAAATCCGCCGCGTGATTCAGGTACTCAGCCGGCGTAGTAAAAACAACCCCGTGCTTATTGGCGAGCCGGGCGTAGGTAAAACCGCCATCGTCGAAGGGCTTGCGCTGCGCATCGTTCGCGGCGATGTGCCAGAATCCCTTAAAAACCGCAAAGTCGTCGCGCTCGATATGGGCGCGCTGATAGCCGGGGCCAAATTCAGGGGCGAATTTGAAGAACGCCTGAAAGCCGTGCTAAAAGAAGTCCAGGCCCAGCAAGGCGATGTCATTCTGTTTATTGATGAGCTGCACACGGTTGTTGGCGCCGGTGCTGGCGATGGCGCCATGGATGCCGGCAACCTGCTCAAGCCCATGCTGGCACGCGGTGAGCTGCACTGCGTGGGCGCAACCACGCTGGCCGAATACCGCAAGTACATCGAGAAGGATGCCGCCCTAGAGCGTCGATTTCAGCCCGTTCTCGTCGAAGAGCCTAGCGTGGAAGATACAATAAGCATGTTGCGGGGGCTCAAGGATCGCTACGAAATCCATCACGGGGTACGGATTCAGGATGCCGCCATTGTACAGGCCGCAAAACTGTCGCATCGCTACATTCGCGACCGGTTTTTGCCCGATAAGGCCATTGACCTGATTGACGAAGCCGCAAGCAAAGTGCGCATGGAAATTGACAGCATGCCGCGCGAGCTGGACAGCACCGCGCGCAAGCTGATGCAGCTTGAAATTGAAATCGCTGCGCTACAAAAAGAGACGGATTCGGCCTCGCAAGAGCGTCTGAATAAAATCTCGGCCGAGGCGCAGCAATTGCGCAGCAAAAAAGCATCGTTCGAGGCTCAATGGACCCAAGAAAAAGCGCATATTCAAATCGTACGCGATCTTAAAACCCAGATTGATGCGATTAAAACGCAAATCGAGCAAGCCGAGCGCGACGCCGACCTGGGTAAAGCCGCAGAACTTAAATACGGCACGCTACCCGAGCTCGAAAAACAGCTTAAGGGCGCGCTAACCGCTCCCGCTCAAAATAGCGCATCTGGCAAACCCTTGCTAAAAGAAGAAGTCGATGAAGACGCCGTAGCCGAGATTATCAGCCGTTGGACCGGGATTCCCGTTACGCGCCTGGTTGAACGCGAGGCCGAAAAGCTGATGCGCCTTGAGCAAACCCTTCACGAGCGCGTTATAGGCCAGCACGAAGCCGTCGAAGCTGTTGCCAACGCCGTTCGGCGCTCTCGCGCGGGGCTTAAAGCGCCGCAGCAACCCGTCGGAAGTTTTCTGTTTTTAGGGCCCACTGGCGTGGGTAAAACCGAACTCGCCAAAACGCTTGCCAAAACACTCTTTAACGATGAAGCCGCCATGGTTCGCATTGATATGAGCGAATACATGGAAAAACACGCGGTCGCGCGGCTGATTGGCGCGCCTCCGGGCTATGTTGGCTACGATGAAGGCGGCCAATTGACCGAGGCCGTTCGCCGGCGCCCTTACAGCGTGATTCTGTTTGATGAAATCGAAAAAGCCCACCCAGACGTGTTTAACGCGCTGCTGCAAGTAATGGATGACGGCCGCTTGACCGACAGCAAAGGCCGCACCGTGGACTTTAAAAACACGATTATTATTTTAACCAGCAATATTGGCAGCCAGGCAATTCTGGAGGCACGCCTTAATAACACGCTCGATGGCATGGATGCCAACGGCGATATTGACGAAGGCACCAAAGACGCCGTAATGAACGAGCTGCGCAACCGATTTAGGCCGGAGTTCTTGAATCGAATTGACGATATCATTTTCTTTAAGGCGCTAAGCCGGGCGCAGCTTCATCAGATTGTAGCTATTCAACTGGAGGCGCTTAATAAACAACTGGCCGAGCACGACCTTAAGCTTGTGCTAGACGAAGCCGCAACGGACACCGTTACCAATCTTGGCTACGATCCGGTTTACGGTGCGCGCCCACTTAAGCGCGTGTTTCGCCGGATCATCGAAAATCCGCTCTCACAGCACTTGATTCAGGGCGATTTTAAGCCCGGAGACGTCATTCTGGGCCAAATGAGCGATTCGCCAGCCGCAGAAACCTTGCAATTTAAAGTACAACCGCAAGCGCAATCGCAACCTACTGCGGCTGCACCATAATCGCGCCATTAAATCAGCATAAATGCTTTCTAGCGCTATCTAAACGACCCGATAAACAGGCTAAACGGGCTGGCCCGAGGGCAAGACCAGATGCGGCTGGGTCATTTCTAGCACCTGGCGTGCAATATTATGGGCCGCATCGGGCTGTCCATAACGTTTAGCAGCGTTGCGCATGGTTTGCAACTGGTGCGGATTCTCGGTCAGGCTGCGCATTTGCGTCACTAAATCATGCGTGTTGTGCAATAAACGCCCGGTACCGCACGCTTGAATATAGCTGGCCGTATGCGCTTCCTGAGGCATAGGAGGCGTCAGGCAATCCGCCAGCAACGGCAGCTCGCAAGCCATGGCCTCAAACGTGGTCAGGCCGCCCAGTTTACTCACCATCACATCCGACGCCTGCATCCAACGGTGTAAAAGTTGCGTGTGGCCAAAAACCTGCACGGGTATATTCGCTTGCGCGGCGCGCGCTTCGGCATAACGTCGAAGCCGATCGTTTTTACCCGCAATAAAAACAACTTCGAGCTTTTGCGTCAGCGGATCATCAGAACTGAGTCGCGAGAGCGATTCGAGCATTTTTTTAAAATTGCCGCCGCCTGCCCAGCCCGCGTTCAGCACCACGCTTAGTTTATCGTCACTCAACCCCAGATTTCTGCGGATCGCAAGCCGTTCATCGCCATAGACCGGCGTAAATTTTGGGTTTACAGGCAAACCCGCGACTGTTATTTTTTCGGCAGGCACGTCATACTCTAGTAACTGTTGCTGCGCGCCGTAGCTGGCTACAAAATAATGGGCAACATCGTTACACGCCCAACCGCGCCAAAACCCGTAACAAGGGTCAGTCACCACGCTAATCAGCGGCACCCGATCGGAGAGCCGAAGGCGCTTGAGCGTAAACGCAAACAGGTGTTGCAGCATCGGGTGTACCGAAACCAGCGCATTAGGGCATACTTTATCGAACAACTGCCGCGTGTAGCCGTACGCCTCATTCAGGATAATTCGGCTTTCGTTAGGGCGCAGCTTGTTAATCAGCCAGTAATAGGCGTGCATGGCATCCTGCCGGTGGCGCAGCAGGTAGTTATAAAACGCGCTCATGTTGCGCGTCGCCCCCGAAGCGTTCTCGAGCACGTGCGCAATTTGCACGCGCACCTGATCGCTAATGCCTCCAAATCCTTCGGCCAGGGCGCCCGCAGCACTTGCGTGGCCGCCGCCGGTATTGGCACTCAGAATCAAAATGTTTGAAGGGGTCATGATACGAATAGCTTAACACTGCAAAACACGGAGTTCTAGCGTTTTTTTTGCGAGTTTCTAGATTTTTTTAGCTTCGCGATTTTAATTGATTACATTAAACGGATTCAGAAATTAAACAATCGCTGTTTAATGGTGCATTTAAGCCAGTAGCAGCCCAGAGAATCCACGGCCCAGCTTAGCTTTAGCAAATCGTATGGATTGGTCGAAAGTTTGTTTAAATAATAGCTATCGTTAGTTTAATCTGTTCAAATCAAGTCTTACAAGGCCCAACCGTCTAGGGCTTACCCGAAAATTGGCTATTAATCAGGCTTAAACTCGGCTTTAATCCTTTTTCAAGACCCCGAATTGCCAGGTGGTATGGGCATTTTAAACTCAGGTAAACGCCCAACGGCATCCAGATCAAGCTCTGGGCCTTGCACTGGCGTGTAAGCTTGCGCTTGTCGAACCGTTTCGGCCGCCTGTTTATACGCTTCACGTTGGGCACTGCGTGGCATGCCGTGCATCGCCTCAAACGTTGGCACACCCGACATATCGGCCTTAGGCGATTGTAAAACCGGCTTGCGCTGGCTTAGCTCGGGCTTGGCTTTAAACCCGAACCGATCGTATAGTTTACTGGCCCTTACGCTGTATTCCGGCGTTTCGCCAACTATATCTACTCGCTTAACGGCGCTGGGCAACACGGCTTCAAACGCGCTCACCAGCGCTTTGCCTACGCCGTTTTGTTCAGAAAAACTCACCAGCCAATTGAGCGAGCTATGGCCAGACGTTCCAGCGTTAGAATCAACCCCCTTTAAATCTTCGGCCAGATTATCATCAAGCATCGAGTAGAGCTTTTCGCCGCTGGGCAAGGCGCGTTCGATGTGCCCCAAAGCAAGGCCCATTAACTGATGCGACTGATCCAACGCCGCAATGACAATCGGCCCCTGCTTCAGCGAGCCATTGGCCAAGGCGTTTAACAAACTTAGCGAGCGCTCGAAGGCTTCCTCGCCCAACTCCAGATGATTCTCGTGGGATTCACCTGGTTTCACCGGAATCACGGAGGTATTTTTACGAGCCTGCGCCTTAAAACTATCCAGCCCCCGCTGTAAAAACGCGCGATCTGAAACACTGGGCCCCAACTGCACCAGCCGAATTTTAGAGGCCTGCGGCGCAGACGCATCGAGTACGGCGGTTGCAATGGGTTTTGCCCCAAAACGGGTTCGATCAATTTGCATATCTGGCGCCCTTTTTAATGCTTGATATACTAGCGTTTGTCACAAGCCTTTCCCGCTCAAACTATCTCGTTCCAGTAGCGCGAGGCTTGATTTAATAACGCGAGTCAAGACAGAGATTTGCGTGTAGCCTCTGCAACAGGCAACAAACTTTACACAGATCTCGCAAGCAGGCGGCTAGCCCAAAGCAGGTAAGTTAGCTTTGTTCAGATGTGCGCCAGTACCCGACTAGACGAATTACCAATTGTAATAGCCCGGTTTAGTAGACTAATGCTGACTGCGCCGTGGTTTATAGGCTATTAGCTATTGGCTATTGGCACCCTTTTTAAAAAAACTTACTCAACGGGCACATTCAGTAGCACGCGCGATTGCGCCCCGCTGGGCGTAACCCGAAGCACCCACATGGCCACGGTATCGCCCACGGTATTGCTAATGGTGGCATCCAGCTGCTTGCGGTCCATCCCCGAAACCGAACGGCCATCTACGGTCAGCATCACGTCGCCGGGCAACACGCCCGCCCGCTCGGCCGAACTGCCCGGCATCACCCGGCTAATCCAGGGCGCAGCCGGCATATGGTACACCTCGGCTGCATACGGCACCCGGATTTCAATCCCTAGCTGGCCTGCGCGCGGCGCAACGCGTTCTGTAACCTGGCCTTGTAACACCATCGCCGGGGCTGGCTGAGCAAATGCCACGGCAAACGCCAAGGTCACGCAAATCAGCCCTAAACCCAGAGAAACCACAGACAACGCGTGAACCAGCCCGCTAATATCCCCATAACCGGCATGGCGCTTAAGTTGTTGGATTAACTTGACCGATGATTTTATAAAAACCGCTGGCCGCATACGCTGCATATCCCTCGCGCTAACCGTCCATATCCCGACGCTTACCTTAACTTTGTCTGATTATCAACTTTGTCTGATTATCCCGATATTCTCTCAGCTCTCTCCAAGTGTGCCTGTTTCCTCGGGATTGTCAGGGCTTACCTCTTGTAAAGTAACCAGTTTGTTACATCTCTAAACTTGCGAAACCTCAACAAGCACCCAGCATCGAGATTTACGCGCAAAAAAGGCTCTGATAATCAGAATCAGAGCCCGATTAAGTTTTTGGCGAGTATCCCGTTAAGACAAGTGAAGCGAATATTAGTCCATACAATCAACGGTCTGGGGCTCTTCACTTGTCGTCGTGGTATGGACGCGATGTCTTTCAGCACTGACGGCTGAAAAAACGCAAAAAGTAATTTCGCGCCCAACTTGAGCCTTAAATGCCCAAACCGACGCGGCGTTTATCTTCAACTGGCAGCATGTCGTCAATGGTCTGGTAAACCTGCTTCAGTAACGAGCACACATCGGTGGGCGTTAAAGGCTGATTGTGGTTTTTGACGTAACTGGCCACGATGTCTTTGGCAGCAGCTAATTTGACTTCTTTGGAAATACGCTCGTCCATAACGTTAAACCTCTCTAAACAAACACGATTGAATAAAACCGAAACCTAAAAATCAGCAATGATTGGAATCTTACACCAGGGCCATGGCGCGCAGTGATGCCAGACTGCTTATAAAAAAATTTCTGAATTGCTAAATAAACCCTGAAACATCAACTGCCTTTGGTTTAAAATTTACAGCAAACACAGCCGCGTTGCATAAAGCGCACGATATTCGTTTTTTTAATCACTCGGTCGAACAGGAACCGCACGTTTTATGGAATCTTTAATGACCCTCTCCTCCGCGGGCCCTTTGGGCAAAATGACGGATGGCTTTGATTTTCAGAAGTTGGTGAGCCTGAAAGGCCGCGACTTTTTAACGATTATGGATTTAACCCCCGAAGAAGGCGCAACGCTGATTGGCTTTGCCCGCCAGCTTAAAATGCTCAAGCGCGGCCGCGTACCGCACCGTTTTTTAAATGGCAAAAGCGTGGCCATGTACTTCGAGAAACCCAGCAACCGAACCCGCGTAAGCTTTGAGGTTGGCATTTATGATTTGGGTGCCCACCCGGTTTATTTACGCAAAGAAGAAATCAACCTGGGCGTGCGCGAAACCATCGCCGACACCGCCCGCACCCTCAGCCGCTACGTAGACGCGATCATGATCCGCACGTTTAAGCACGCCGACGTCGAAGAACTCGCAGAATGGGCTACCGTGCCGGTTGTTAACGGCCTGACGGATGATCATCACCCGTGCCAGGTGCTGGCCGATTTGCAAACAATTCACGAGCATTTAGGCAGTTTTAAAGGGCAAAAACTGGTGTTTACCGGCGATGGCTGTAACAACATGAGCCACAGCCTAATGGAAGGCGCTGTACTGATGGGCATGGATTTTGCCGTCGCTTGCCCGCCCGGCCACGAGCCCGCGCCCGCCGTGCTGGCCCGCGCCCAAAAAATGGCCGAATACACCGGCAGCCGCATCGAGGTAACCAATCAAATGAGCGAGGCGCTCAAAGGCGCCACCGTGCTTTACGCCGATGTTTGGGCCAGCATGGGCCAAGAGGCCGAAGCCGAAGCGCGCAAAGCCCTGATGATGCCGTATCAAATCAACGCCGAGGCCATGGCGCAAGCCGACCCCAAAGCCATTGTGCTGCACTGCCTGCCCGCGCACCGCGGCGAAGAAATTACGCACGACGTGCTGGAGCGCTTTGCGCAGGTGATTTTTGACGAAGCCGAAAACCGCCTCCACGCGCAAAAAGCCCTGCTTGCGGCAGTTATGGCGTAAACAATGCCCCTCACAAAATCCTATTTAGATAAAATGGGCGAGCAACTACGCCGTGGCCCAAGCTCGCCCAATTTTGAAGAGGCCTACGAACAGCTCAAGCTATACCGACAAGCTTTTGCCACCCCGATGACTCGTGTAAACAATCGCGCTAGAGATATTATCAAACAATATAGATTGTCAAGTACCAATGCACCTGCCATTGTGGCTCAACGGCATAAACGTCTGCAATCTATTGTTTTTAAACTAAATCGTTTTGAAACCACTAACCTAAGCCAGATGCAGGATATAGGCGGAGTCAGGGTTGTTTTGCCCAATTTGTTTAAAGTACGACTATTTGAACACTACTTCCCTGGGCGGTCGGTGATTGAAATTAAGCGTAAGAAAGACTACCTTGCAGAATCCAAAAATGATGGGTACAGAAGCCTTCATTTAATGCTGGAGTATCCTAACAAGCTTGAAACTATATATGCTTCCGAAACTGTTTCCATTGAGCTCCAAGTAAGAACCAGACTACAGCATTGCTGGGCGACTGCCGTCGAGATGGCGGGCATGATGAACCTACGCTCTTACAAACAGGGCGATTGGGATGAAGACTGGCAAAAGTTTTTTTTACTCCTCTCGAGATATTTTTATTATAAAGAGCAAGACTTGGAGATGAAGCCACAAGAATTGCAAGCTTTAAAAGCAATTACGAACGAACTATCAGTTATTGAGAAGTTGCAGGCAACCAGTGCCATTTATTCGAGAGTAGAAGACATTGTAAACTTTAAGAAAGACGTCCGCTCTATTGCAAAAACGCCAAAATTATTTGTCCTTGAAATTTCTCACGTTAAAAGAAAACTTAACTTTTACCCATTTGAGGAATTAAGCGATGCCCTTAAAACTCTGAGCATTTTAGAATTTAAGTATCAAAATGTGAATGAAGGACAAGCTATTTTGGCCGATGTCAATGAAATAAAACTCCTGAAGCAGGCCTACCCAAACTTTTTTATGGATACAAGTGTGGTTGTCAGAGAACTCAAACAAATTTTAAAAAATTGATAATTAGTCCTTATGCAATTCACTCTTTTATCGTTGTTCCCCGAGGTCATCTGGCCGTATTTAAACGCAAGTATTCTGGGGCGCGGCCAACAAGCCGGATTACTGACGGTTAACGTCGTTAATCCACGCACGTTTGCAGACCCGCCCCATTTTAAAGTCGATAACGCGCCCTACGGCGGCGGCGACGGCATGGTGCTCTCTTGCGCGCCGTGGCATAAGGCGGTTGCCAGTTTGCTCCCACCAGACGCCTCGTGTTTTGGCGACGATACACTCATTTTACTGACCAATCCGGCGGGCGAGCTATACACGCAGGCGCACGCGCGGCGTTACGCCCATCAAGCCAAGCATCTCATTTTGCTGTGCGGCCATTACGAAGGCTTTGATGAACGCCTGAAGCCGGTGCTGGCAGCTTACGGCGCGCCAGTGCTTGAGCTTAGCGTGGGCGAATACGTCCTGACCGGGGGCGAACTACCCGCTTTAAGCATAGTTGATTCGGTTGCCAGGCTGGTGCCGGGCGTGGTTCAGAAAGCTGGCTCGGTTGAGAACGATTCGTTTGGCGAATCCGGCCTGCTGGATTACCCGTGTTACACGCGCCCAGCCACATACGAGGGCTTACCTGTGCCCGAAGTGTTACTGTCGGGCAATCATTCGGCCATTGCGCAATGGCGCTTGCAGCAATCCAATGCGCGCTCCCAAAACAGACTTTAGGCAGCTAAACAGGCCTATAGCCAGCGCCGCCGCTTGAACAACAGCAACATGCTCAGGGCCAGCGCCAGCATCACGCCCAGAATCATCCAAAAGCCAAACGGGTGATTCAGCAGCGGCATGTGCTTAAAATTCATGCCATATAAACCCGTCACCACGTTCAAGGGGAGTAGCATTGTAGTAAGCATCGTTAAAAACAGCACAATCTGGTTGACTTTGGTGCCGTTAAGCGACAGCTGAATCGTAAGCGCCTCGCGCAGGTTTTGTTGATACTGATCCGACAACTCGACCATCCGCAGCAGGTGATCGTAAACATCTTTAAAATAGCGCGCCTGTTGCTCGTCAATAAACTCCAGGCTGGCGTGGCTTAGTTGGTAAAACACCTGCTGGTTTCGCACCGAAATGCGCCGCAAGAGCTGGAGCTGACGCGTCATTTTCAAGTACGCGGCCGCTGCGTGGCGCTTCAGGTTACTGGCAAATAACTGCTGTTGCAGCCCGTCCAGCCGATCTTCAAAATAATCTAGTACGGGCGCTTGTAAGTCCACAAATCGATCCAGAATCTCGTAGGCTAACGTGGCCACGCCCTGCCGAATTTGACTATTACGGTTAGCGACGTGCTTGAGGGTTACATTTACGGCCTCGGCGGGGTGCCGATGATGGGTGACTAAAAACCGCTCGCCAATGTAGCAGTTAAGTTGTACCACCTCGAGCTTTTGGGGTACCACGCCGTCGGCCTCGTCGGTGTTAGGCTCTGGGCCCGCAAAAGGCTCGTCTAGCATTTGCTCGGCCCTGCGCAAGGCTTTAACCAGCACAAAATGGTACGCTTCGAATGTTTCGACCTTAGGGAGTTGGCGCGGGCTCAGGCAGTCTTCAAGGGTTAGCGGGTCTAACTCAAGCGCTTCGCCAATGGTCTGAAGTTCGGCAGGGTCATCGGTTTGGCAATCGATCCAAAGGTGCGTATGCGCGTCGGCTAAAAGGGCAGGCAGCGCCGCTAGCCCCGCAGGCGTGCTGTAGGTTTGCGTTTGGGTGTTATACGCGTGAATTTGGAGCAAGAACAATTATCTTTCAGAAGATTTACCCATAATTTTTTGACACGAATCATTCACGTGAAGATTCTCTAGTTTCCATTGAAAGTCTATCCACTGGAAAACCAATTCTATACCATCAAGCTTTGCTTTCATTTGATTAAGTGAAGTAAAAGAAAGCCGCTTTGCCATAACTACAAAGTCGGGATGCTTTTGGGTAGTGCTTTCTTTTGTGTTTTGAGAAGAGAGCTGGTTTGAGTGTTCTCTTATCGCAAATTGAAGTCCTTCAGGGCTAACATAAGAATCAACAAGTGAATTTAACATATTTTGCATTAAAGGCATGAACATTAATGCAAAAGGATTATCTTTGATGTCTGGATCGTTGTTATAACTTTCCATAATACAATTTGTCATCTTTGACTTTAAAGATTTTCTAATTTTTTCAAAATTAATGCGTTCATCGTCAGCGCTCAACTTTTGTTGATAAATGTCTTGGAACAGAAAATAAACTGATGTATAAGCATGACCAAAATAAAGGCCTATCAAAATAAAACCAATAAGGAACAAGTTTAATGGTTTGAAGATGGCTTTTACTTTCATCTTACGAGACCCTTCATATGTATTTTAATAGCTTAAATTGCCCGTAAACCTTTATTTAGTAGCATTTATTAACCTTACCGCGTAAATCCCCACGCCGATGGCAAACCACGCCAGCGTCAGCACCCAGCACAGCGCGCCCAACCCGGCAGACATCACCGCGCAACCCAGAATCCCCAACCACGGAATCACCGGGCCAAACGGCACCGTAAACGGCCTGTGCCGGCTTGGCTGCGTCTTGCGTAAAATCAGCACCGCCGCGCACACAACGGCATAAATCGCAAGCGTACCCAGATTACACATTTCGGCCAACAGGTTAATCGGCAACAGCGCGCCACCTACGGCCACCAGCACGCCCGCGGCAATTGTGGCCACGTGCGGCGTTGCAAATTTAGGGTGAATTTTGGCCCAGCTTTTCGGGAAAAACCCGTCGCGCGCCACAGCGTAAAACACGCGCACCGTCCCAAGCTGAAACACCAGTAAAACCGACGTGAGCGCCACCAGCGTCCCCAGACCAATCACCCACACCGCCCACGGATACCCCAACGCTTGCAACGTGCCCATGACCGGGGCCGACACGTTAATCTGGTTCAAGGGCGTAATCGCGGTGACGGCAATCGCCACCAAGCAGTATAAAACGGTACACACCGCAAGCGCGCCCGCAATGCCAATCGGCAAATCGCGCTGGGGGTTCTTGCTTTCTTCCGCCACGGTCGAAACGGCATCAAAACCAATGTAGGCAAAAAAGATCAGCGCGGCCCCGCCCAGTATGCCTTTAAAACCACCGGGGGCAAACGTTTGCCAACCGCCCGAAAACCAGTTTTGCGCCCAGACGTCCATATGGCCGTTAAACAGGTAATACAACCCCACGGCGGCAAACAGCAGAATCACGCCCGCTTTGGTCAGCACCATAGCAGTGGCCATGCGCGCGGATTCCGAAATGCCCAGCACCAACAACCACGTTGCGGCAATCATAATCAGAATGCCCGGCAGGTTAAATCCGGCTTGTACCAGCAAGTAATACTGCTGCGCCACAAACGGCAGCTTGAACGGCAAGACGTTCAGCACACCGCTAGCAGGCACGTCTGACAGCGCAGATACGGTATCGAGCGTGTTGCGCGTCATCCAGTCGGGCAAGGCAATGTTGAAGGTTTGCTGCAGAAACGCCTTGAGCGTACCCGTCCAGCCGACCACCACCGCCATGTTGCCCACGGCGTATTCCAGCACCAACGCCCAGGCCACCAGCCATGCCGGAAGTTCGCCCATAGTAGCCAGCGCGTAACTGAACGACGAGCCCGACAACGGCAACATCGCCGCCAGTTCTGCAAAACACAGCGCGCAAAACCCGCTAATAATAGCCGTCATCACAAACGAGAGCAAAATGGCTGGGCCTGCACCAACTTGCGTGGCACTACCCACGGCGGCTGCCCCGGTAATCACAAACACGCCCGCGCCAATCATGGCACCAATGCCAAAAATCACCAGATCAAACGCGCCCAGGCTTCGTTTTAACGCAGGTTGCTGCGCGCTCGCAGATTCATTGGCGGCCTGTTCCGCCAGCAAGTCTTCAATTGGGCGCGGCTGGAACATGCTTTGCATCAGCGATTTAGATCCAGACTCGGCCGCAGGCGGCTTTAAGGTAGGCACCGGCATTGGTTAAAACTCCCAGCAAACAGTCAACAGTCAAAGGCTCATTTTAGGATGTTTTAAAAACAAGAAATTTGTAAAACCGGAGCCCCGAGCCTAATGGGATTCATTATGGCCAATCGGTGGCATTTTTAAAACGAACCTGGCGCAAAAAGATCAACTTCTTAACGCAGACGAATCAGCTGAATTTGCCTGTTAAACATCAAATAACACGGGCTAAAGCAGGCCTGTACGAATATAAGTGCGCGGTAATCGTACTCGCAAGGCGCACATAAGCTCGTAGGCAATCGTGTCGTCATTTAAGGCCTTAAGCCAGGTTTCCAGAGAAGGCTCGCCCATTTCGGGGCGACCCAGCAGCGTGACCGTATCGCCCAGCTGTACCTGCGGCACGGCAGACACATCCAGCATGAATTGGTCCATGGTAATTAACCCCACCTGCGCAACAGGCATCCCTTGCAACACGGCGCTTAATTTTCCCGAAAGCCGGCGCGGCAAACCATCTGCATAGCCTAGTGGTAACGTCGCCAATCGGGTTTCCGGCTGCGTGGTGGCGTAAGTATGCCCGTAACTTACGCCTTCGCCAAATGGTAGCGTTTGCAAGTGCGCCACACGCGCCTTTAGCCCCATAACGGGGCGCAAGGTTTCGCCCGCAGGCGCAGGTCCGTAGCCAAACAGGGGCAACCCAATCCGAACCATGTTCGTATTCAGCGCATCGTCCATGGCAGCGTTTAAAATCACGCCCGTAGAGTTACTGATATGCCTAACCGACGGCAGCGGCAAGCTCATCGCCTGAATTTCGGAGAGTACATGCTGCCAGCGTTCAAGCTGCTGGCGGGTAATGCCAGTGTGTTCGGGCGCGGCCAGATGCGTCATTAACCCGATGACCTCGAGCCCGTTTTGTTGGCATGCCTGCGCGTAAAATCTAGCCGCCGCCTGCCACGGAAGACCAATGCGGTGCATGCCGGTATCAATTTTAAGATGCACCCGCGCAGGTAACATCAAGGTGCCTGCGTTTTGGAAACAATTGGCCAGCGCCTCCAGATGATGCGCATCAAAAATCGTCAGCTGGATCTGTTGCCGGATTGCCAAATCCATGGCCCAATCTGGCGTGGGGCCCAGCACAAGCAGCGGCGCATTACTGTTGGCTTCCCTAATTTGCAGCGCTTCATCGGCCGAGGCCACCCCAAACTGCGTAAACCCCGCCGATAAAAGCGTCGGCAAGGTCATCACCGCCCCGTGGCCGTAAGCATCCGCCTTAATAACCGCCATGGCGGCGTGTTGTTGCGGAATCACGCGCCGGATGCATCGCGCGTTTTGCTCCAGCGCATCCAAATCGACGGTCAACCAGGCATCACGGCGCGTTGGATGCGGCAAGTTTCGAGAGAGTTTCATAGCCTGTGTTAATGCTACGATAAAGCACGCTATGCCACTAGACCCCAACTTAGAACAACGCCTGTCGCAGTCGCTGAACGTGCTACAGTTTCATCGAGAAACGCCCGATGCGCCGGATGCGCCTGATGCATCAAAAGCATCCGGCCTTGCTGCAACTAACAGCAGAGATGCACCTACTGCCGCGCACGCACCATTTAATCCGCCCAACGTTGCTGTAGTGGGCTGCGGGCGCTGGGGCAAAAACCTGATTCGGAACTTTGAGAGCCTGGGTGCGCTCGCCGCCGTGGTAGACGCGCAGCCCGAAAATATTCGAGCCGCATATGATCTTTCAGAGCGAGTCCTGACAGCGCAAGCCGGATTCCCCTCGCTCGATGCGCTATTAGCCTCAGATATCGGCAAAACACTTTCGGGCGTTGCCATCGCAACCCCTACACAAACGCACTTCAAGCTTGCGCATCAAGCGCTAGAAGCGGGCCTGAACGTCTACGTCGAAAAACCCATGGCCACCACCACCGAAGACGTGCAGACGCTCCAGAAACTGGCCCAGCTGCAAAATAAACAGCTTATGGTCGGCCACCTGCTGCTGTATCATCCGGCCGTGAGGCGCCTGAGGCAACTTATAGTCGATGAACAAGCCCTGGGCCCTGTTTTACACATCGAAAGCACCCGCCTTAACACCAATGCGTTTCGCCCCGACGAGAGCGTCATCTGGGATCTAGCCCCGCACGATCTCTCGATGATGGCCTACGTCCTGAACGCGACGCCCGCCGCCTTAACGCACGTTCGGGTCGAGCGCACGCAGGCCAATCTGCCCCAGGGCGATACCAAACCCGATATCGCGTGGCTCGATGTCGCATTCCAGACCGCAAACGGCCAGCGCATTAACGGCCATGCGCACGTAAGTTGGGCGCACCCCAAAAAGCATGTTCAACTGGTCGTCCGGGGAGAACACCGCACCGCTGTGCTCGATGACACGCAAATCGAGGGCAAGCTGCAAGTGTTTAATAACGCCAAACCGCACCAACCCGACTGGCAAGAAGCTATTGAATACCTGGCCATTGAGCCCCTGCGGCTAGAATGCCAGCATTACCTAAACGTAATGAGCCATGCCAGCAAAATCCAACCCCTGACTGGCGCAGACCACGCGTTACCCATCGTCGCGATTTTACAAGAGGCCCATGCTCGCATATGAAGCTCATCTCGTGGAACGTCAACGGTATTCGGGCGGTGCACAAAAAAGGCTTTTTATCGTTTCTGGAAGCCGAACAACCCGACGTGCTGGGCCTGCAAGAAACCAAAATTAGCGCCGAGCAACTACTGCCCGCGCTTGTGGCCCCGTTGGGCTATACCAGTGTGTTTGCACACGCACAGCGTAAAGGCTATAGCGGTACGGCCTTGTTTTTTAAACCCGGCGTCACGCCGCTCCAAACCGGCATTGGTATGGGCCCGCATTCGCCCGGCAACGGCCTGCAAGACTGCGAACGCTTTGACGCCGAAGGCCGCATAACCTGGGCCGAGTTTGACGCCTTCTGGCTGTACACGGTGTATTTTCCGAACGGGAAAAAAGATGCGTTACGCTTGCAGTACAAACTGGATTTTTACGAAGCCTTCTGGCAAATGATCGAAACACAGCGCAAAGTGTCGGGCAAGCCCGTGATATTTTGCGGAGACGTGAACACCGCGCACCAACCGATTGACCTGGCTCGGCCCAAAGAGAACGAGAAAGTCTCGGGCTTCCTGCCCATCGAACGCGCCTGGCTCGATAAAATCACGGACGCGGGTTACATCGATACGCTCAGGGTGTTTCACCCCGAGGTGCCCGCGCTTTACACGTGGTGGGATCAACTGACTCGCGCCCGCGATCGCAACGTAGGCTGGCGCATTGATTACTTTTTTACCAGCCCGGACGCCCGCCCGCTGCTTAAAGACGCTAACACGCTACCAATGGTAATGGGCTCAGATCATTGCCCCATCAGCCTGACGCTGGCATTAGGCTCGTAACGCTTAACGATTTAAACCCCTTCGCTGCCTTCAAGCGTTTAATAAATACCGTGTCGCATCAATGTACTTGGTCTCACCTTCGCGAGAAGTTACCTTGAAGGCCAAATCGTGTTCTTTGGGGCACTGTAAATACGCCTCAAATAAACCATTAAACCCTTGCTGCAATTGCTTGCAGGCATCGTAAAGCTTATCGCGGCTTAACGGTTCGCCCGTACCGCCATACTCCAATGAAGATAATCGTCTGGTTAACGCCTTGGGCAGGCGCATCGTCTCGCCAGGGCCAAACGTAGCATCCAATAAATATCGACCGCCAGAAATCAAACGGTCAAAATGATCTTCAGAATCATTAAAGGGCTTTAACGCCTCAGAAACATGTTTTTCGTAATCCCCATTCGCATTTTGCGGGCGCCAAACTAACTGAACCGTATTCCCTGCTTTAGCGGCTTTAAATAATAGTTTTTTAACAGCGCGGCGCGTTTTAACAACCTAACACTTCCGGATTCCACTCCGACGGCAGTTAAAAAAGGTTTAGATAGTCCGTGATTTGGGTTTAACTTTGCAGGTAAATTCATTGCGGGTCTATCCGCATCGAGCGTTTGCGCAACAGTAAAATATTCTGCAAGCGTAAATGGGTTTTTAATGTGGGCAGATTTTGCGTCCGTAGCATTTAAAGGATTAAGATTTTGCGGCCTGACCTTAAAGGGAATAATTGAATTTGCAAACTAATTTAACGCCCAATTAGGCCTATTGCGATCTATATCCGGCTTCTGCGGCGTAGGATTATGAGCAGAGACACCATTACCATTCTTTGGCTTTGCGTTAGAGGCGCTAGAAGCGTTCGTATTTTTTTGATTTAAAGTTAGCCAGCGTATCGGACGAACAATCATATTTAACTCTCATTGAAACAACACGAATTATAATTTTTAAAACAGCTTTATCCGCAACAACATCATCAGGACTTTTTAGTAACACTCATTCAAATCACACATCCCTACTTAACATTCACGATGCGCAACAGTTAAAAACAGCGTTTCATCGTGGATGGTTATCCAAAAATTAATCACCCGTTACAAACCCAGAAATCCAACAAAAAATAAATGATTCCCAAACCCGGCAAACGTCTGTAATTTAACCCTATAGCACTCAGCAAAAACCTCAGGGAAAACTTAAAGCATCAAAAGCTTTAAAAATGCGCCCAAACAGTCCTAAAATAGAACTTATAGAACTTATTGTTGCTAACAGACTAAGTGTCTAGAATACAATTTTATCTCATTTTTGTCGAGATACACGCTTTACGTAATGACCACCCCATCTTACGCTACCCACCTTGAGCCGCAGCACGTTGCCGCACTGTTTAACACCATCGCGCCGCGGTACGATTTACTTAACGATGTCATCTCGTTTGGCATGCACCGCAGCTGGAAGCGGCGCGCGTGCGCGATGCTAAACCTTGCGCCCGGGCAACCCGGACAAACCGTGCTTGATATTTGTACAGGCACCGGCGATCTTGCGGGCGAGCTGCTACGGCTTGTTGGCCCCAAAGGACAGGTAGTTGGCATAGATTTTTCGTCGCAAATGCTTGCGGTGGCGCAGGCACGATTTGCAGGCCAGCCCAACGTCCGGTTTATTCAAGCCGATGCCTTGCAACTGCCGTTTGAACCAGAAACCTTTGATGGGGCCATTATTTCGTTCGGGCTGCGGAATCTGGCAAGCGCAGATGCGGGCCTGCGAGCATTTGCCCGCGTACTCAAGCCGGGCGCAAAACTGGTTTGTCTGGATACCGTGCCGGGCGGCGGCCCGCCGGGGTTTGGGTTTTACTTCAGGCATATTATGCCTAAGGTTGGCACGCTGTTAGGGGCCGATCACGCCTCGTACAACTATTTAAACGCCTCGACCGAACGATTTTTACCGCCGCCGCAACTAGCCGAACTTTTTACAACCTGTGGTTTTGCCCAACCCCAGGTTAAATTCACCGGCTTCGGCGCGGCCGCCATCGTCTGCGGCACAAGACTTTAGGAAGCTTCAGCCCCAATGCTACCCCCTCACGTCTCGATACCCATTGACCCTGATTTTCCGAAGACGCTCCCAGCGCTGCTTGTAGCCCGGTCGCAAGCCACACCCGAACAACCGTTTCTGTTTTTCCCGGAGCGCTCGGCGCAAACAAACCAGATTACCTATGCGCAGTTGGCTCGCCAGTGTTTTGCCTTTGCCAACTGGTTAACGGGGCAAAAATTTCATGGGCAAGGCCAGCCAACCGCCACGACCGTTGGACTTTTGATGCCGAACATACCCGAATTTTTGACGGGTTATTGGGGCGCAATGTGCGCGGGCTGTATCGCGGTGCCCATCAACACCTTGCTAAAATCGCCCGAGGTGCAATTTATTCTGGATAACGCGCAATGCAAGGTAGTTTTAACCACACGGCAATTTTTACCCATCCTTGCGCCCTGCCTGCCTCAGTTACCCCACCTTAAAACGCTTATCATTGCCGACGATCCAACCGTAGATGCGGGCCTGAGTGACGATGCTAACCTGAATCCTGTAAACATCCACGCACCCCAACAAGCCGAAACCTCAAACTTGAGCGACGTGCTGGATTTGGCGAACGTCACCAGTCACAGCAATCTGCCCGAGTTTGCTCGCGCGCTTGCCCCCCAAATTACTCCCGAGACTGTGGCCGAAATCATCTATACCTCGGGCACAACAGGTAATCCCAAAGGCGTCATGCTCACGCACCAAAACCTGATTACGGATGCCTATTACATTAAAACCTGGTTCTCGCTCACGCCGCACAGCCGAATGCTCTGCATCTTGCCCCTGTTTCACGTCAACGGCGAGGTCGTCACGATGATGACGCCACTGGTGGCCGGCAGCAGCGTTGTGTTGCACCGGCAATTCAGCGCCAGCCGATTTTGGCAAGATATCGCGCAGTATCAGGTCGAATTGTTCAGCACGGTGCCGACGATTCTGAGCATTTTAATCAAAGCCAGACCCGACGCTTTTCAAAAACCCGACTCGCTGCGCCTGGGCATCTGCGGGGCCGCGCCCTTACCCCCCGAGGTGCAAACCCAATTCGAGGCCTGCTTTAATGTGCCCATTATCGAAGGTTACGGACTCTCCGAAACCACCTGCTACAGCAGCTTTAACCCGCCCGATATCGCACGCCGCAAACTGGGCTCCATTGGCCTTGCCGTGGGCAACCAGATGGCCATTGTGAACACGGCTGGCCAGGTTTTACCATCGGGGCAAATTGGCGAAATCGCGATACGCGGCGAAAACGTAATGCTGGGCTACTTTAACAACCCAGACGCCACACAAAAAGCCCTTTTACTCAATCTTTACAGCGCAAGTAACACGCCAGACACCCAACAACATTACCCCGGGCCGTGGTTTTTAAGCGGCGACTTGGGCGATGTTGACGACGCCGGCTTTTTCAGGATTTTAGGCCGCAGCAAAGAGATGATTATTCGGGGCGGCGAAAATATATACCCCAAAGAGGTGGATGATTGCCTGTATCTGCACCCAGCGGTAGAGCACGCGGCTACAGTGGGTATCGAAGATACTAAATACGGCGAAACCGTTAAAAGTTTTGTAGTGCTTAAACCCGGGTTTGAGCCCACCGAAGCCTTAGCCGAAACGTTAATGCAATGGACGCGCACGCGAATGGCCGATTTTAAATGCCCCGAAGCCATCGCGTTTGTGGACGAAATCCCGAAGGGGCCCACAGGTAAATTGCTGCGGCGAGCGCTAAAAACGCTCTAAAAAGCGTGTTTTTTAACGCATTTTTGATGCTTTTTTGCGTGTTTTTAACGCTTTTTTTGCGCATTTTTTATCGTTCGAGCGGCGAGTCAAAAACTTTCTCGAGTACCATCAGCCATTCTTTTGCGCTGCGGTCCTGGCCGTGGGTGCCATTGCCTGCGTACGGGTTTGGCGCAAGCCAGATAATCTTAAAGGCGGCCGTAAACAGCGTTTGCAACGCCTCTAGCGTGGTGCTAAACGGCGGCCCGCCCGGCTTGCCGTGCAACCAGAAAATCCCGTACAGCCGCCCGCCCGGCTTTAGCCAGCGCAGCACGGCTTGCAGGTACGCCGCGTGGTGCGTAGGCTCGATGGCGCAAAAAAACGTATGCTCAATCACGGCATCAAAGCTGGCTGGAGGCAGCGCGGTTTCATCGAACGCATCGGCTACAACAAACCGGGCGTGCGAGCCGTATTGTTGCTGTGCTTGCGCAATGGCCTCTGCCGAAAAATCCAGCCCCGTCACCTGATGCCCCGCACGGGCAAAACACGCAGCATCGTGGCCACGGCCGCACCCCGGCACCAGCACTTGCACCGAATCTGGCAAGTTTAGCCGCCCCGAAAACCAGCCCTGCGTGGCCAACGCCTCAAAGGCGCGGGCGGGTTGGTTTAAATCCCAGGGGGTGTTTTGCGTGCAATAGCGCGTCTGCCAATCGGCTTGCGTTAAGCCCTCGTGCGCAAGTTCGCCCGCAAGTTCGTTCATGGTTTAGATACCTTTTAATACCTAAGTAATGCCCTGTAATGCCGACCGAGACGATTGAGAACCGTTAACCAAGGTTTTTAAATCTTGAAAACGCTTGCCCAGAAGGAGTGATTTTTATGGTAGTGGCTTAGTCTGGTGGGTTCAATATCTCCTGAAGCGAGTGCCCTAGCTTTTTACTGGTAAAAAGCGTTTTTTCAAGCGCTTTTCAAGCGCTATCTTTAGCGCTCCCTGAACGAACCAAACTGACCCACTCCCTTTTTATACTGCGGTGGTGGCAGTAGAAAGCACGCGCGCAACCCCTTGCTGCGCCGCCTTAAGCGCTTGCGACGGGGGTACAGGATTCAAACCACCGGAATCCAGCGCCAGATACGGCCAAACCACCTGGCGCGCAATTGTGCCGGCGGCTGCGCCCGCAATAAACCCGTAAGCTGGCTGCGCTAAATACTGCCCGGTAAACGCGTTTACCCCGCCCGAAATCGTCAGCGGAACACCAAAACGTTCAAGCCAGGGCTGATGCGCGGCCCATACCTGTTGCGCGTGCCTGAGTGCGGGCAACGTCGCTTAGGCGTCAGGCGTGCCAGACATGGGCTGGCCATCGACCTGAAACATCAAGCCCGCCCATTGCGGCAGCCACTGTTCAAGCTTCGTCAGGGCGGCGTTTGCCTGCGTGGCATTGGCGTTGGGCCGAAAACAAATCGAAACCAATTTACCTGCCAGCGCATCGCCCAGCGTGATTAATAAAGGCGCCAGCGTGGTGGCGTTCAGGGCCTCGGTGTGCAGTTCTACCGCGCCAACGGCTGGGTGTTGCAGCAGCGCAACCATGGCTTCGGGCAGCGTTTCGGTTTTTTGCAGGGTCAGGGCCTCTACCGGGCAAACCGGAATACACCGGCCGCAGCCGTAGCAATCGGGCAGATGATACTGCAACTGCGCGTGTTCGCCCGGCGCGCTTGAATCGGTTAACTGAAAGGCTCCCGTCGGACAAACCGGAATGCACGCCTGACACGTCGTGCAGACGTCAGCATCTAGCGCCGCCTTCCGAAAATGAGGATCGCCGTCAACATCCAGGCTCACCATAAGCAAGGGGGGCGATTCTAGCGTTTGCAGCACCTGATGCGCCGCATTAACCACCGCCCAATCGGGAGCCACGTCGATGCACGCAACGCGCGCTGGCGCGAGCGCGCCGTAAACTTGGGCCAGCGCCGCAACAGCCCGAGCGTTGGTCAGGCTTGCACCGGCAATAAGCTTAAAATATTGCTTGCGATCAAGTGCAGCCAGCGCGCGAGTAATCGACGCCTGAACGGTATTGCTGCACGGGATGGCGTTAGTGGGTTCCGATAGCATTAATCTTAAAATTGTTGGTAAGCCAGTCCTGAATGGTTTTTAATTGCGCCTGGCATGTTGCTTCGGCCTCGGGCGACGATGCGCCGGTGCCCTCGCTGTAAACGCGCAACAACGGCTCGGTGCCACTGGCGCGCAACAGTACCCATCCACCGTTGGAGAGGTAAAATTTAAGGCCATCGCGCGTACCAAATTTGGTTTGCAGTTTTTCGGCCTCCGCCACCGAGGATTGCGTATCAACAGGCAAGGCCGTGGTAATAAACGCCTGTGCTTGATCAAGGATTTTAGCGCCATCGGGCGTGCGTACCGCGATTTCGTGGAACGCATAGCGCTGGGGCAGACTGGCGTTGATTTCAGAAATCAGGCGGCTGAGCGGGATTTTTGCTTTTGCCATGGCCTCAAGGACTAAAAGATTCGCCAGGATGCCGTCTTTTTCGGGGATGTGTCCGCCAATGCTCAGGCCGCCCGAGCTTTCGCCGCCCAGAATAATCTCGGGCAGGCCTTGTTCTTCCTGCTCGATAAAACATTCGGCAATGTATTTGTACCCAACGGGCGTTTGGATCACTTCGATGGCGGTTTGTGGTATTTGCTTGAGCAAGGCATCCAGTTTATGGCTGGTCGCCTGAGAACGCAGCACGGTGCCCGTCAGCGGACGATCAACCAACCGGTGATTGAGCTGATGCCATAGCACCAGCAGCAGCACATCGTTAGCGTGGACAAACTGGCCGTTTTCATCAATCACCCCAAACCGATCGGCATCGCCATCGTTGGCAAGGCCAACAATGCTGCCTGCGGCAGGGCTTGCACCTTTAACCGCGTGAATCAGGGGTTCGAGTTCTTCGGCCACTGGGTTGGGCATGCCGGTATAACCTTGCGGGCGATCGGCGTCGCCTTGAAGCATATGAATCTGCACGCCTTCATCGGCAAGTAACGGCGGCAAATACCGACGGCCCGTGGCGTAAAGCGGGCTGTAAAACACTTGCAAGCCGGCGTGCGTAATACTGGGGAAGTTTATCTGAACCTGCTCAATCAAATGCCGACGGTAGGCCATGTAGGCCTCGAGCGGTTTAAGCTGCCCCTTGCGATTCAGCTTGAGAGCCTTGGGGTTGGCCTGCAGCGCTTCAAAGGCTTGCGTCATGGCGCTGGGCGCAACCGCTCCCTGATTGGTTAAAAAATTATACCCGCCGTAGGGCCAAGGGTTATGGCTGGCCGAAAGCAGCACCGCGCCGACGCTGTGCGCGTGCATCAGGCCCAGTTTATCCAGATGGCTTGCGGCAAAGGCCAGCACCGGCGTCGGGATATCGTCTTCGGCAAGCGCAACATCAAAACCGCGTTCGAGGAGCAAGTTTGCAACCAGAGGTGCAAACTTAATGGTTTTCTCGCGCGTATCACCACCTACCAACATTGTGGCGGCGCAATCGCCCAAGCCCAAGCGCTGCAATTGGTCGATAAAATAATCCGCGATGGCGCCAGTAATCTGGCGCACAACGGCCTCGTTAAAACCGGCGTCCGTATCGTTGCGATACCCTGAGGTACCGAATTTATAAATTACGGGCGTCGGGGCGGTCGTAACGGTGTTGGTTTCGGTGGGCATAGGTAATCCTGAATGGTTAAAATCCCGAGATAAAACAACAAAAAGGCGTGTTTGGAATCAGCAATTTAATAGACTCTGAATTGCGCTAAAAAACGCAACCCTAACCTCACTCTAGCACTTGAAACGCTAATCAACAAATTGCGCTGCGATGAGGCGACTAAATCTCATTATAAGCTTTTAAAGGCGCTCAATAATAAAGTTTTTTTATACCAAAATGAGCGTTTAATCTTACTAGCGTCTAGCTTTAAGCAGCTTGCTTGAACAAGTTGAGCTTCGATGGAATGAGCGCGCAAAAAAGGCAATCGCCCTGTGAGTTAATATCTTACAGATAATAAATTTAACAATTCAATGGGCGACTGGTAGCGGGTCAGTTTGGAGTGTGCAAGATCCTGAAGCGAGGGCCGTTCCCTCCCTCGCGCTCCCTCCCTGCGCAAAACTGACCCGCTACCGGGCGATTTAATGTTTATCGCGATTGCGGCAAGAGTTGATCGATGTAAAACCCGATGGCAAAGCGATCGGTCATGCCCGCGATATAATCGGCCACTTGCAGAGGCAACGGGGTGGCCTGCGCCAGGTAAATCGCTCGGCTGGCCTCGGGCATACGCTCGGGGTGGGCCACAAAATAACGGAACAATCCGCCCATTACCTGGCTCACGCGCGTATCCTGTGCCAGCTTAGGCGTAGACTGGTACACATTACGATGCATCCAGGCGCGCAGTTGCATGGTGGATTCGTACACCCCGGGCGACATGGCAATGCGGGGTGTTTGGGCATCGAAGCACTGTTGCGAGGTGTTGATGATATCGATAATCATGGTCTCTAGCCGGTGAGAACGCGTTTGGCCAAGCGTCTCCAGAATCGGCTCAGGCAGATCGGTGTCGTTCATCAGGCCCGCGCGGGTTGCGTCCTCAACGTCGTGGTGCAAATATGCCACGCGATCGGCGAGTTCAACGAGTTGGCCCTCAAGGGTTTCGTGGACGGGCGCGCCTTCTTCGGTATGGCCTTGCGCACTCAGCCCGTTCAGGGTTTCGTGCGTCAGGTTTTTAGGCTCGAGTTGCGTGTAAATGCGCAGCGTATGCGCCGTATGAGAAAACCCTCGGCCAGCGTGCAACGCAGCTTGCGATGTATCGGCCGATATTTTTTGGGAGCTGCGTGCAGGCTCGTAATAGCGCGCAAGTAACTGGTTCAGTTCGGCCTCGCCGGCGTGACCAAACGGCGGATGACCCACATCGTGCCCCAGCGCAATGGCCTCGGTTAAGTCTTCGTTTAAGCGCAGGGCCCGTGCCATGGTACGCGCGATTTGAGAGACCTCGAGACTGTGCGTTAGACGCGTTCGGTAATGATCGCCCGAAGGAGCAATAAACACCTGCGTTTTGTGCTTAAGCCGCCGAAACGCCTTGCTGTGCAAAATCCGGTCGCGGTCGCGCTGAAACTCGGTGCGTACCGGGCAAGGCTGCTCGGGTTTGGCACGGCCTTTGCTTTGCACACTTTTAGCCGCAAGCGGACTAAGCTCGGTCAGCTCGCGGGTTTCGGTATTCGCGCGAATACATACGCTGGCTTGCTGAACAGACATTACGCCTGATTAAACTCCGGCTGAAATACATTTAAAACTATTTTTAAAGCTTACCGGAGTGGCTGCTCGGCTTGCATGGCCACGCCCAGAATATCGGTATCTAGGAATGCGACTTTTTTGAGCGGGCCAACACCAGGTTTTTCGATTAACCTGGGTGCGCCGGGTTTTGCGCTGCTGATAATGCCTTTAAGTTCTTCGTAAAGCTGCGTGGGCACGTCGGCATAAAGCACAATGGGTGTGGCTAAAGATTTTAACAACACCAGAATGGCCATATTGGGCATTTGTTGTTGGCCTCCTGCAGGGCCGCCAGCCGCGGGCGAAGGATTTGGGACAGCCTTGGGCGCAAAACCACCCCCTGTAAACGGAGATTTAGGATCGTTAGACATAATGCAATTACACTACTGCGATTAATACTTTAAACACCTGTAGTTTAGCATAACTCTTGCAGCCACAACCCAGAGGATTCAACAAGCGCGCATGGATGCGCACCGAATTTTTTACGCTATTCCTCCCCAAAACATCGACATGTTTTATGCCAACACGTTAACTGGTGTTGCGTCTCAGTCGATATTTACAGGTATTAAGTGTTTATTTAAGAAATGCAGCAACCGCGCAATGAAGTTACAGGCCAGATTGCCCAGAAGAGGGCGAGACGGGGCAGCCAAAAGCCATGCAAAGCGCAGGTAAAATGCCTGACTTCAGGTCCTGACTTCAGGTCCTGACTTCAGGGCCCGGCATCATACGGCAACACGCCACTAACAGCCCCAATACCTCAATCGTAAACTGCTGATAAGCATTGCTCCAGATTCGCGCTACGATAAACCCATGGGCATATACCTAGACCACGCAGCAACAACCCCCATGGCGCCAGAAGTTCTGGCGGCGATGACGCCATATTTAACGCAAGACGCCTTTGCAAACCCCAACAGTTTGCATAGCAGTGGCGTGCGCGCAAAACAGGGGTTGATTGAGGCCCAGAAAACCGTGGCCGAATGCCTGAATACCACACCCGAGACGCTCATTTGGACCAGCGGCGGCACAGAAAGTAACAATCTGGCGTTATTTGGCGTGGCCGAAACGCTTGCGACCGCCTTTCAACGCGAATGCGCAGCCGAAACGCCCGGTACACTCATTACCAGCCCAACAGAACATAGCGCCGTGCTGGCACCAGCAAAAGTGTTATCGCAACAATACGGTTGGGCGCTGCATTACGTTAAACTCGATTCCGAGGGCTTAATCAATCTGGATCATCTGGCGCAATTGCTGGCCAATGCGCCCGAAAACGCACCAATATTGGTGAGCCTGATGCACGGTAATAACGAAGCCGGCACGTTGCAACCCCTTGCGGCCATTGGCGAGCTTTGCCGCCGTTACCGCGCAAAATTCCATACCGATGCCGTGCAAACACTCGGTAAGCTGCCACTGGATTTATCCACGTTGCAAATCGATTATTTATCAGGCTCGGGGCATAAATTATACGGGCCTAAAGGCATTGGACTGCTTTGGGTGCACCCCGAGGCCCCCAAGCCGTCGCCGCTGCTTTTTGGTGGAGATCAGCAAGGTGGGCTGCGGCCTGGCACCATTAACGTCGCGGGCTGCGTTGGGTTTGCCCAGGCCCTTACGCTTTACCGCCAGACGATGCAGGCCGAAACAAACCGGCTACAAAGCCTGCAGCAATATTTGCTAGACGCACTTTCCAACGCTTTTGGAGCAGGCTTTAATCTGAATATGCACACGGAACAGGCGCAAACGCCCGCCATTTGGCTGAACGGCCCAGCCGATGTGCGCGCCCGGATTCCGGGGAATATTCATTTAAGTTACAGCAAGCCGCTGGCGGCAGAAGCGTTACTACTGAGGCTGGATTTGGCAGGCTTTTACGTTTCGAGCGGTTCGGCGTGTCATAGCGGCCGCATAGAGCCATCGCACGTGATACGCGCAATGTTTCCAGACAATCTGGCGCGCGCAGCGCAAACCGTGCGGATTACCATGGGCCGCAGCACCACAGCAGCTGATCTTGACGCCTTTGTGCAAGCCTTTAAACAGATTCTGGATTAAATTACTCGAATTGCATGGCCTTACCCCGCGATGATGTGTTTTATCGAGTTTCCTGGCGTTTTCTGGGGTTTTCTCTCGCCTCGTGAACGTTCTTGCAGTACACAGGCAAGACGTATCCCAAAAAAGTGTTTTGATTTACTTTTGCCGATCTATCAATCTGGTTTAGATAGACTTCAAAGCCCCTTAATCGCTTCTTAAGGGGCTTCGTTTTTTGCGTCTTGATCGGGCGTGGCATCAGGAGAGGTTTCTGACGTTTCGGCGGCGGCGCTACGTTTTTTACTGGGCAGTTGTGGCAAAGCCTGATTGTCGGGCGCCATGTTGCTTGCACCCGCAGCTTGGCTTGCAAGAGGAACCGTCGGCCGTACCAAAGGCGCTTTACGCCGGGCAGGTTTGGGGTGCGTTAAAATCATGCCGATTAAACGGCCAATCAGGCCCATAATCAGAGCGGCCCCCACGCCAATCGCCAGCGATTTTAGCAGGTCGTAGTGCATGGTGGGGTCTAGCGCCTGAGTAAAAAACGGCGGTAACACCACCGCCATAAATGCGGCGCTGGCAAACCCGAGCGATAATTTTCCTGCAAGCTTCATGCCAATTCCAATAACACAATTCCAAAAAGCATTTGAGCGCAAATAGCAAACACCGTTTAGACCCGAAGGCTAGCGCGTCAAAACAATCCATTCAACGCCCTATTATTCTCTGCGCGCCTGACAGCGCATAAACGTTTGCTTATTATAGCAAATCAACTTTAGGTTAAAACAGAATGCTTGTTTAGGTGGTGGGTATAGGTGATGGGTCAATTTGGCAGGCATAACAGCCTGAACTGAGGACTGAAGCGAGAACCGTTCCCGTGCACATTATCCCTGAAGCAAACTGACTTATTATCTTTTTTTTACTGGCTAAAGTGATTGATTCGCTTGCTAAGTTTGTTCAAAAGGCGAGCGCGGCTGTTTCTGTAAATCCGCGATAATGGCATGATTTGCCTTGGGGAAGGCGTAATCGGCAAGCTCGGCAACCGTGACCCACTTAAGTTGCTGTGCCGCGTGCGGCTGGGGCTCGTCCGAACTGTACTTGCAATAAAGGCAATGGTAGGCGTGCAGGGTAATTTTAAAATGCGTAAACGCGTGCTTCACCACCCGGATTTTTTCGCCAATTAGCGGCGCAATGCCCAGCTCTTCGTGCAATTCTCGGGCGAGGGCTTGTTCCAAGGTTTCATCGGGGTGCTGCTTACCGCCGGGAAACTCCCATAAGCCTGCGAGTAAACCTTTTTCGGGGCGCTGCTGAATCAGAATCCGGTGGTCAGCATCCCAGATGACGCCGGCTGCGATAGCGTAATGCGGCACCGCTGGCTTTTTAACCGAGTAAGGGCACTCTTGCTGCGTGCCGCGTTGCCGCGAGAGACACGATTGCGCAACGGGACACACCAGACAGCGCGGCTGCTTGGGCAGGCATACCGTTGCGCCAAGCTCCATAAGCGCCTGATTAAGCGCGTTGGGGTCTTTCGCGGCGGAAACTACCGCCTGAGACGTTGCCCAGAGGCGGGCTTCGGTTTGGGCGGGTGGGCGAGGGTCATCCAGCCAGCGAGACAGCACGCGTTTTACGTTACCATCCAGGATGGGCGCGCGAAGCCCCAGCGTAAAACACGCGATTGCGCCAGCGGTGCTTTTGCCCACGCCGGGCAGGGCGTGCCAGCCTTCGACGGAGTCCGGGAAGGCGCCGCTTTGGGCAATTATGGTTGCGGCTTTATGCAAATTACGCGCGCGACTGTAATAGCCGAGGCCCTCCCAGTGTTTTAAAACTTCATCGAGCGGCGCGGCGGCAAGCACTTGCACAGACGGGAAGCGTTGCAAAAAACGATGATAAAACGGCAGCACGGTATTCACCTGCGTTTGCTGGAGCATAACCTCGGAGAGCCAAATGCGGTAAGGATCGTGAATGCCGCGCCAGGGTAAATCTCGGGCGACGGTGTAGTACCACGCAGTTAAATGCTCGGCGAACCAGGCGGCATCCAGGTCATCAAGCGTTTCTGCCTGATTTTGAGTGAACTGCTCAGCATCCGAATTTTGTTGAATCATGGCATCCATCAAGGCAAGCAATCTTGTCCGCAGGTTTTTAAAAGGGCAAAAAAACAAAAAACGCGGACAGTAAAATCGTGTTTATGCTTCGCCTATGCTAACGCATCACGGCGGCGGACTAAAGCATTTGAGCAAGTTAATTTTTTTTGTGATTTCTAGTTTTAAAGATGCTCGAGCGCAGCAACGGCCCTCGCTTCAAGTGAATTAATCATTTAAAGCGAGCACGCTTAGGCGTTTTACGGTGATTTTTGGGAGCAATTATTCCGTGACTTACAGCATGCCAAATTTTTGTCAGGCAGAGCAAACAGTTCAGAGCCCTTAGGGTAAGATGTAGATACAAAATTACTTTTATTGCCTATAAAGCCTGTTCAAACGTTTAATTCAAACGTGCGTTGGCTCTGGTGCAAGCGCGATATGGATTTGCTATAACCCTATTATGTTTGAAGTCATGATCGAAGGGCACTTTTGTGCCGCCCGCCATTTGCTAAACTATCAGGGCCCTTGCGCGCAAATCCACGGGCATAATTTTAAGGTGCAGGCATACGCGCAAACCCGCACGCTTGATGCCGCCAACGTGGCCATTGATTTTAACGTGATGCAGGCGGCGCTCAACAAGCTTTTACAACACCTGGATCATCAGGATTTAAACGCGCTCGAGGCGTTTAAAGGCGTGAGCCCCAGCACCGAATTTTTATGCCAATGGCTTTTTGAGGCGCTGTTGCCCAGCGTGCCGCAACTCAGCAAAATCACCATTTGGGACATGCCGGGCAGTTGCGTAAGCTACTGGCCCTAGCTCGCCTTGGCATATTATAAAACACGCAGCGCAAGCGTGTTAAAAACCAACTTGGCGTCGGCCTTCCAGGGCGCGTGCCAGCGTCAGGCTATCGGCGTACTCCAGCTCGCCGCCCACGGGTAAGCCAAACGCGATTCGGGACAGTTTAATGGGCAGTGGCTCCAGCAAACGGCTCAAGTATAGGCTGGTGGTATCACCCTCGACGGAAGGCGCGAGCGCCAGAATCAGCTCCTGAACATCTGGGGCGTGCTTGAGTCGGCCCAGTAAAGCTTCGATGCTCAAGGATTCGGGGCCTATGCCATCGAGCGGCGAAATCAGTCCGCCCAACACGTGATAACGGCCTTTAAAATGCCCGGCGCGCTCAAGCGCAAACACGTCGCTACTTTCGGGGACGATACAAATAATGCTGTTTTGGCGCGCGTCATCGCGGCATAAGGCACACGGTTGCGCATCGGCCAGGCAGCCGCATACCCCGCAAGGCTGGATAACCCGCTTGGCCTGCACCAGCGCATCGGCGAGCAGGTGACTATAAGCTTCGGGTTGTTTAAGCGTGTGTAACGCTAACCGCATGGCAGATTTTGGCCCCACGCCGGGCAGCTTCTGGAAGGCTTCGATAAGCGCGGCGAGCGCTTGCGGTATCACCGTCGTGTTGGCCAACATGGTCATAAGATGACGCTCATATTGATTGCATGACGTCGCGAGTTAAACATCATGTAGCAACCCTTTTTACTGCATATCCTCATCGCCGGCGTTATGGCAACTTGTGCAAATTAACTTTTTTTTGAATGAGCCGTTTTGAGCGGCATTTTTTAGCCAGAGGCGACGTTTTTATTCAAAAGTTTATCATTTGCAAATTAGTACGAGTTTATATTGCCGTTTAACGCCAAGCATTAGCGTATCAAAAAGAGAATAATTTTGCTTAAATGGCGGGTATGCGCCTTAAATCCTGGGTACACCTGCAGCATTACACCGTGCCAACACTCGGCTGGATGGCCTTGACCGCCGTACCGACGCTGTTTTACCAGCTTGCTGTTTTACTGCGCAACGCAGCGTATCAGTCTGGGCAAATTAAGCGTATAACTGCCCCTTGCCCGGTGATTAGCATTGGCAACCTGACCACTGGCGGCACGGGTAAAACGCCGGTAACGCTAGCAATAGCTAAAGCGCTACACACTAAAGGGTTAAGCTCTATAATTTTAAGCCGCGGGTATGGCGCTAAAACACCGCTTGCCTATGGCGAACCCGAAGGCGCGCACCACGGCGACGAGGCCTACGAGCTTAAACTGGCGCTTGCGCAAACCAAGGCCCGCGTAATTGTTGGCCAGCAGCGGGCTAAAAACGCCTTAGCCGCCTGCAAGCAATACGCCCCCGATGTGGTGTTACTGGACGACGGCCTGCAATATTGTAAGCTGGCAGGGGAACCCCGGCACGATATTGTGCTGATTGATGGCGAATACGGCCTGGGCAATTACAAGCAGCTCCCCATGGGCCCGCTTAGAGAATCTGCACAAGCTGCGCTGGCCAGGGCCTCGGTGATTTTAGTGACTCGTGTCAATTCGGATGCCGCCGCGCGCTTAAAGCTGGAGGCGCTTGGGTTAAACGTTCCCGCTAACCGGCCCTTGGCCGTGCATGCCTGCCCGATTGTAGCGGTTAATCTTACGCATATACTCTCGGATGAACGACAACCCTTGCAATGGCTGCAACACCAGCCGATTATGGCGTTTTGCGGCATTGCCCAACCCGAGCGGTTTATGATTAGCCTGATTGCCCAGCAAGCCGTTTTGAATCAGCAAAAGATTGTCCCGGATCATCATGTGCTGACGCCCGAAGACTGGCACAAACTGATGCAATCGCGTCAATCCCTGCCCGTCATTACCACGCAAAAGGACGCCGTTAAACTGCAACAAATGGCGCAAAACAACCCCAAAATGCGCAAAACACTAGACGATGTTTGGGTGCTGAACATTGAGGCGCAACTACCCGAGGGCGTGTTAGACCCTTTGCTAGGAACGACTCATTAAACTTAAACCACCGTAAGCGCGCGTACTACACCGCCAAGGACGCCGTTAATGAATTTAGGGCTTTCGGGGGTGGCGTAAAGCTTGGCCAGCTCCAGGGTTTCGTTTATCGTAACAGCGGCATCTACGTCTGCTATGTATAGGATTTCGGCCAACGCTAACCGGAGCAAGGTTTTATCCATCGCCAGTATCCGGTCCAGGCGCCAATCCTGGCTAAAAGCTGTAATTTTTTCGTCTAGCGCGTCCTGATTTTTAATAGCAAGCTGCACAAGTTTTAACGCATACTGCTGAACATCTTCGTGGGCGGCGTGCATCGCCAACTCAGGCATGGCCAACGCATGCCCAAGTTGATTTAGCGCGTTCAGGCAAGCATCCAGGTCTGCGATAAACGCATCGGTTTTAGGCATGGGCACGGGCACAAGTGCCGCATCAACCGGCGTGTGGGTGTTTGCCGGATCGTTCATCTGATGCTCTAGTGCCATCTCGCGCAGCTTAACAAATTGCGCCGCCGTCGTCTCGAGTGAATCTTCGGCGGATTGACTCAAGGAGCGCACGGCATCGAGCATCAGGCGTTGCAGCTCTGGCGCGGGCGGTAATTGGCAGGCGGCGGCTTCAGAAGATTCTGAGGCATCTGCGCCAGCCTGGATTTTAAAAACCTGCTCGGCCTGAAACAGCGTTAATAACGCCAATTCGCGCGCAGCACGTCGTGCTTGCATAAGTTCGTGCCTATCTTAAGCCTTTTGACCTGCTTCGACCGCTTTTTGCGTTTTTAAGGCTTTGGATTTTTCGAACTTTTTCATGAATTTTTCGACACGGCCTTCGGCATCGACGTAGGTTGTACCGCTTGAGCCCAAGAAGGCCGCGTGGCACTTGTTGCAAATGCTAACATCCAAGCTGGGCAACACCGAGCCCGTCTCGATGACGTTTCCGCACTTGCTGCAGGTAATGCTGAGCTTGTAATACTCTGGATGAATCTCGGCTTGCATAATAAAAACTTTCAGAACGTAAAAAAACGAACGGCAATCAGTACGCTATTGCACTGGCTGTAACATACTATACCGCGCAAACCAGTTCTTCAAGTCTCTCAATCGCCCGGCCAAGGCGCTGGGCCTATTAAGGTAAGGGATTCCATTGTTTGTCGCCAACCCCGCGAATTTTAATATGCATGCGACCTTATGCTGTTGGCTGGCTAGCCCAATGCGGTTTCGATGCGGTTGCGGCCTTTTTTCTTGGCCATATAAAGGGCATCGCTTGCGCGTGAGAGCAAATCAGAGGCGGTTTCTTCGCCGTGACGAAGCGTCGCTAGCCCTAAGCTAATCGTGGCCTGGATTTTATGCTCCTTCCAGAGCAGCGGGTTGCGCTCTACAGCCTGGCGCAGGCGCTCGCAACCGATTCTGGCGTTATCGAGGTCGGTTTCGGGCATCAACGCTACAATTTCTTTACCGCTAAAACGCGCAATAACGTCGACGTTACGGAAGTTCTCGATGGCAAACTGCGCGGTCTGGCGCAAAATCTCGTCGCCCAGCAAGTAGCCGTGGTTATCGTTGTACGATTTAAGCTCATCAACGTTAATCAGCACCAGCGACATGGGTACTTTGTAGCGTTGCGCCCGGATGAATTCTTTTTCGAGCATGGCCATAAAGTAACGGTAGTTATAGAGGCCCGTCAACGGATCGGACAGGAAGTACGTTTCGGCCTGACACGCCAGGTGGCGTTGATTCATGAGCCGCTGGAGCTCTTGCTCGATGAGCTTAATCGGGAAGATGTGCTCGTAGTGGATTTCGCTGCGCGAAAACAGCGCCAGGCCACCAATTAGCTCGTTATTATGATAAAAGGGCCTTAAATACGTCGAGGCAAAATCGCTTTTTTCGGCAAACCGCAATTCTCCGTTGGCCGACGAGATTCCCGCTGGCTGAATTTGGCCAATTACTTCTGGAGGAACCAGTTCCGAAAGCTCGCTTTGCGTAGGCATTGAGGGATTAAGCGGCCGGACGTTGGTGTGTTCTATATTCTCGAACATGTAGTGCTGAAGCTGGCTTAAAGTCGCCTGAGTAATAGGCGGCTCCTGACTGGGTTTAACTTTGGACGAAAATCCGTACGGTAAAATATCTTCTGGTTTTGAAATGTGAAACGTAACCTGTTGCGGCATCCGGCGCGGGGCTTTAAAGTAAATCGCCGCGGCGTCGTACGTAATCACGCTTTCGAGCAGGCTAAACAATAAATGATTGAGCAGACTAATATCCTGCGTTAAATCGGACAACGCCCGAAACTCGTTCATCAAGGTCGATTCCATGAGGGCTTTATCGAGCATTTGCTTAAAGCGCAACTGCATGGCCGATTCTAAATTGGCGGGGTTAATTTTGGGCGATAACGGCAGCGATTCTCTGAGCGTGTGATCAAAGAGCTCGAGCACGGTTTTAACTTCGGTCAAGGCAACCTGCACGCCCGCGGATTTATCGATAAATCCGTCGTTGCCAGACTTGAAGCCCCAGAAGCGGTTAATATTCTCGTCAAATTCCGAAATCAGCAAAAACGGAATCCCGCTCACCAGCGGATCGTTTTTAAGAATGCGGCACAACTGATAGCCGTTTAAATCAGGCAATTGCAGATCGCCCAGAATCATTACGGGAAAATGCTGAAACACCATCGGCATGGCCTCTTCGGCCGATTTTGCCGTAAGCACTTCAAAGCCGGCTTTCGTAAACACCTGACGGTAGTCTTGACGAAGCAACTCGTCTGACGTAATCAGCAGCAACTTTTGGTTTGGCAGCTTAGAATCTCGCATCCACAACTCCGCGGGCTTGCCTTGTTGGTCGGGCGTCTGTTTTGCCAAAGACATGGTTATAAACTCTTATAAAGTAGGTTTCAAAGCATGTGTTGCTATTGATTTAAGAGGTAATGACGGGTAAAAACGAGCCAGTTTAGGCTGTTTTTTAAGTACTGCGACTAGTTAACGTACCAGACGAGACCTAAAATTACTTCGTCAAGACTTATTGGGGAGATATTATGAATTGGGTGGGGAATTTTTATGCCGCAACCCAGCACAAAATTTAGGGCGCTATACCCATCTATCGGTATATTTAAGCAAACATTAAGACCTTAACTTATAGCGCCTGCAAAAAAGCTGTAGAAAGTTACGTAGCTTGGCGCAGGCGCTGCAAATCGGCAAAAAAGTCTGGATACGACACCGCCACACATTCGGGTGAGTCAATCGCCAGCGAGAGGGATTCGGGCCATTGACCCCGAGCCTGAGCTACGCACTGCAAAATGCTTGCCGCCATGGCGATTCGGTGATCGCCATGGGTGGTAACGCTTAACTGGCCTGCTTGATTTAGCAGCACAGTTGCCAAAAGCGCACGCTCTGGCGAGCCTTGGAGGGTAAAACCATCTTCCTGCACATCGAGCGTGACGCCCACGCTGTTGAGCAGCGCGGCCATCAGGCCAATCCGGTCGGATTCCTTTTTACGCAGCTCTTCTGCTCCCGTGACCTTAAGTACACCATTGAGCCAAACGGCCCCCACGGCCAGTACCGGGATTTCGTCAATCAGACGCGGTAGAACATCTGCATCAAGCGTAATATCGCCCGATAACTCGGCGGATTCGACAATCAGGTCGGCCACAGGCTCGCCACAAAATTCGCGCTGGTTTTCGACGCTGATATTTGCGCCCGCCTCCAGCAGAACATCTAGCAGGCCTGTACGAGAGGGATTTAAGCCCACGTTGAGCAGCTTGACGCTTGCGCCCGGCACCAGACTAGCGGCAATCATCCAGAAAGCGGCGCTTGAAATATCGCCCGGCACTTGCCATTGCGTAGGCCAGTGGCATTTTTCGGGCTCGTAAAACTGTTCCCAGTCAAAGCCTTCGAGCATCAGGGTTTGGCCAATCGGCAACTGTGACGCCTCGCCGTGCTCATCATCAAAGTCATCATAGTCACCGTCCTCGCGGGTGGGCCATTCCGCCTCAATGGTTAGCGGCACGCCGCAGTATTGCATCATCCGCTCGGTATGGTCGCGCGTAAACACCGGCTCCATCAGGCGCATTGGGCCATCTGCAAACAGGCCCGCCAGCAATAAAGCCGATTTAACCTGCGCGGAGGCCACCGGAAAAGAATACGTTAACCCCCGAAGCAACCCGCCTGTGGGTAAAATGCTAACTGGCGCAAGCGTGTTAGATGCTCTGCCATGAACGTTAGCGCCCATGTGGGCCAGCGGCAGCAAAACCCGACCCATTGGACGCTTCAGCAAGCTGTTATCACCAGTTATTACGGCATAACCGCCATCTTCCCGGGTGGCCATGGCCCCCGCCAGCAGCCCGGTCATCAGGCGCATGGTGGTCCCGGAGTTATCGGCATTAAGGATGCCAAACGGTTCGTTAAAGGGCAAACCGCCTTTAACGGTAGCCAGCACGGGCTGCCCAGGCGCGTACGGATCGGCCGCATTTACGGCTGAATCGCCAGGCCAGTCTATTTTAGCGCCCAGCGCGCGCAGCATGCCGGCGGTTGCCTTTACGTCTGCACTGGGCAGTAGGCCCTGTATCTGGCTAGAAAGCGGCGACAGGGCGGCAAACATGAGCGCACGGTGGCTGATGGATTTATCGCCCGGCACCAGCACCTGGCCTTTTAGGCTGTGACCAAAAAACTGCATCATGTTCTTTAAAGGCTGCTATTTAAAAAATAAATCATATACGCAAGGTCATCAAAACGCCTACCCTGCCTGCATTTTAGGGTTCCTGGATCTGATTTGTCCTAACCTGACGTTGATTTACTATATCACGATTGTCTGCCGTATGATTCATGAATCCAGCCGCAATTCACTCCCGAAGGCTATTACCGCGCCTGCAATGACGCCTTGGGGGGCAAACTGCGCGCTGAGCTTGCCCAAACCGGCCTAGGCATTGGGCAGGCTGAGATCCGGGGTTTTGGTGTATTGCACCGGCAGCCACTCGCGCTGGGTGCGCACGCGGATTTTGCCCGCTTCCAGGGTGGTTACCAGCAGATGATCGTTGCCCGAGAGCTTGAATAATTGGCCAAGCGTGTAGGGTCTGGGCATATCGGCCTTGGGTTGGCCAAAATACGCCGCCAGCTTAAGGCCGGGTAAAAGTTTATGATTGGTTGATTTAAGCTCGGGGTACTGACCGTTTAAGGCCTCGGAAGCCGCGAGCAAATCGGCATACATGGGCGTGGTTTGCTTGGGGTGCAAACTGGCCGAGGCCACCACGACGGGAGCGGGCATCTGGGGGGGGTGCAGCAATAGCGCAGCGCCCGCGTACTGGCCGTTTCTGGCGCTACGCTTAAACGAAACCGCATTGTAATACGCCGATTGCGCCTGTTTTAACGCGGCAATAACATCGTTCGGCTTTAAAGATCCCATCACCTGTTGGGCTTTAGGCGAAATCTCAACCGGTAGCGCCGATAAATCTGCTGGGACATCCGGCGGCACATCGCAGGTTTGGCTCGCGAGCGGGAAAAGCGCCTTGAGCGGTTTGGCCTGAAGCTGCTGCACGCCTTTTTCGTCACGATCAATGTAGCCAATCAGGGTATCGGGCTTGAGCGTGCTGTTTTGCGCAACCACGTTATGCATCGTTTGCTGGCAAATGTGGCAAGCGCATTGCGTGGCCAGGTAAGGGTCTGCATAGCGCGAGGTAATTGTAACCAGCGCCTTGACCGGCGCTTGCGGATGTACCTGCATCGCTGTTTTGAGGGCCAAACGCTCCGAACAAATGGGGTCATCGGGGGCGAATGCAATGCTTGTTTTAAGGATTGGCGACAGGGCAGGAGACTGAAACACCAGCGCGGAGCCCCACACCTCGGGTAATTTATTAACGTTTTGCTTACTCGTGGTTTTGGCAACCTCGTAGGCTTGGCGCACCCAATCACGAAGCTCTGGCTCGGTGATGCCAGACTGCTGCAACAAAGCCTGCACCCCCTTGGCCAAGGGGAGCGCATGCGGCAACGGCTGTACGCTTTTTTGAGCCAGTGCGTTTAATTTTTGCTCCGACAAGCGCGAAAACGTATCGATGGGTTGTGTATTGGCCTGGCTGCCAAACGATACGCGCGCCAGTTTGCCCGCCCAAGGCGTCGCTAAAAACAGGGGTGCCGGATCTGTGCTGGCAGCACTTGATTGGGGCACGGGGCGAGCAAGAAGCATCATGATAATTGATTAAAGCGCAAAAACCGAGGAAACGCTCCCTAAAAGAGATAAGTATTGTGGTTTGGTGCCAGCCTGGGCGGAAAGGCGCTAGCTTCAAGAAGTTGAGTATTGTGTCAGTTTGGCACTGATAGAGAGTGCGAGAGATAGCGCTTTTTACCAGGTAAAAGCGACGGCCCTCGCTTCGGGATATTAAGCCCAACAAACTGACCCACTACCGGGAATTGAAACATCTTCATTCACCAACACCGCTTTAGGGCATTACTTCGGCGTGGCGGGCAAAAGCGTTGTGCCCGTGGATGCTTTCCAAGGCTTCGATCTGAAGCGAGAACCCGCTGATGTTGCCCGCTTTGCCCACTTCGCGCAGGTAAAGCGTTACGTCGCGCGCGACGTCTTCGACAAATTTGGCGTTGGTGTACTGGCGCTCGGTAACCCATTTTTCATCGACGCGCTTAAGCATGGGGTATACCGCGCAGGAGCCTTGCGCCTCAAGGCCCTCGATTAAATCTTCGATCCACAGCACGGGCATGGTGTCGTCGTCCGAGGGTAAATCAAGCATGACGCTGATTTCGGCACGCTGGTTATGCGCCCCAAACTCAGAAATCGCCTTGCTACACGGGCACAGCGTGGATACCGGCACCGTGAGCCCCAGCGCAAAACGATACCCTTGCTCGGGCGTTAGGCTGGCTTTAAACACGGTATCGTAAGCCATAGGCGCAACCAGCTTGCTGACTGGTGCCGCCTTGGGAACAAAATATTTAAAGCGCATCTCGACGTGCGCGCTATCGCTACTGGCGGTTTCCGAGCTTTGCAAGGCGCAGGTTTCGGTTAAAAAGCGGCGCAAATCATAGCAAAGTGTCTCGGTGCTGGCGTGCCATTCGGCAAGCTGCGCCACAAACCGCGATAAATGGGCACCCTTGGCGGTGGCCTTGAGGCCGACACTTAAATCGATGCTTGCAGTCACACGCTGATGCGCGCCATCTTTCTGGACAACGACCAGAGGCAAATCAAATCGGCTGATGCCTACCGCATCTAACACAACACCACGGGCATCAACGTTTTGCTGAACATCTTGCAACGGCGCGTTAAGCGTTTTAAAGTGCACGGGCTCGGCGGTCATAAAGGGTGTGGCTCCTAAAAAAGGCCTACCGCGACGCCAGGGACTGCATTGGGTTTAATACGCCTGGCAGTGTGCTTTAAGGTAGGGGGTCAAAACCGTGAGGCTGAGGCTCACGTGCAAAGTCTAACGTAAACGTTAGGCTTTGTCCAAAGCGCAAGCGGGCGCTTGTTACAGTAAATCAACCTAAAGTTACGACAGGTGAGGACTCGATGACCTGCAAACTACAGCCAGGCTATGTATTTTTCGATCCTGATGTGGTTGTTTTACTTGTTTAAATAGTACACAAAACAGCATCGGGTTATAACTCAAGCGACATCAACAGCTCAACATCGTGCGTGTTACCCACAGGGTATGCCATGCTGCCAAACGTGCGGAAGCCCAGGTTTTGATAGAATCGTTGCGCCTTGTAGTTATGCTCCCAAACCGACAAATACACGGCGTCTGCTTTTAAGGCTGGCGCTGCATTATTAGGCTTGTTAGCCGTGTTAATTTTGCTCGCTTTAAGGCCAGCAATCAACCAGGCCCAGGCGATTTGTGCTGCGCCCGTGCCTTGCGCCTGGCTTAAAAAATAAAACCGCTCCAGCAAAGCAAGGTTATGCCGGGCGTGCCAGTGCCTAGGCCGATTTTGCGCGGTTAAATAACGCTCGCACGGTAGAAGCCATTTTAAGTAACCCACCGGCGCATCATCGACAAACACCAGCGCAAACCGGGCGGTCGGATCGCGCAATTCCTGAGCCAATACGGACGCGCTCAGGCGATTGCTCAGATAGTCAGCAAGATCGTCTGCGGGATAGTTTTGGCCGAACGTTTCGGTAAAGGTGTCCACCGCAATCTGCTGGAGCGTGGCCAGATGCTCGGGCGAACAAGCAGGCGGCAAGCACTTGAAACTTATATCGAGCATTATCACAAAAATATACCTTAGAAGCGCTTAGGCAGGCGCTCAGGCACAAACATTAGCCTCGCCCTTAGTTCAAATTCTCAAAAAGGGCACCTGAGAGAAAAGAAACGGCTTTGCTCATGCAAATTGAATCATCAAAGCTTAATGTATTTCTAATGCCGCAAAAATAAGCCTATCTTAAAACAAGAAGCCTAAGAACGAGCAGAACGCTAGCCGATCAGCTCGTTGGAGAGATCTAGCTGGCTGGCCTTCATGATCAACGCCTGATGGATGACCTTCTCGGTGGTCGGGCCGGTTACGCCCTCGGCAAAGGGATCAAACCCGCGGCGCTGACGCTCTTCATCGAGCAGGCCCTTGGCGATTTCGGAGACCTGAAGCACCAGCTCGTATTGATTGGTGACTTCGGGGTTGTCTTTTAAATCCAGGGCTAAATCAATCATGTTGGATGACACAGGCGCTAGTCTCCACGAAAATTAAAAATGACTCAAAAAAATACTTTGCTTTAGTATGACACAAAAACAGGGAGCTGGAGCGTAACAGTTGCGCCCTTGCCTCGCCCCGGCGACTCGAATTGCAAGCGCCCGCCCATTGCCTGTACTAGCCTTTGGCTATGCCACAGCCCAATGCCGCTGCCAGATACTTTTGACGTAAACCCGGGCGAGCACATTTTTTTCTGCAGCCCAGCATCAGCGCCGCAGCCAGTATCCTGAATCGTGAGCCGTACAAACGCCCCGTGCTGTTCAAGTAGCAAGTAAACATCGGGCTGCACATCAGGTAAGTCAGGCTCCGCTTTATTTTGCTCCGCAGGCTCAGGTAACGCCTGCAAAGGTGTATCATCTTCGGCTTTGGCTTTGCAGGCCTCGAAGGCGTTTTTTACCAGATTCAAAATAACCTGCGCAAGCGCGGTGCGGTCTACGCGCACGGTCAGGGCGTCTACCGCCTCGGGCGAAAGCCTGCACGTATATTTAAGGTTCAGGCCCTGCTGTAGGGCCACCGGCTGGAGCGCCGCCACCTGCGCCGCGATAAACGGCGCGAGCGTAAGCGGCAGCAAATCGAGTGTTGGCTCGGGCGCTAAATGACCTGGCTCAAGGTCTCCCGCGTTTACGGTTAAGTCAGCAGCAT
>JAYKHY010000040.1:0-34091 GCA_035285025.1 Vampirovibrionales bacterium
TTTCTGACTTTGAAAGCCTGCTTTAACTTGTTTTTCTGAGCCGCATCCAGGACAATTCATCTTGTCTCTCTCCAAAACAGTCTTCTGTGATTTGGAGAATATTATATCTCATCTGCATAGCAATACCTAAAAAACTAGGCTAATTAAACGGCTTTATGGGCGAATACGCCCTGCAGGCTTACATTTTGACTAAACACGCGTTAAAATGATAGTATTACTTATGTTTAGTTGTGTGCTAGTTTATTCAATCTCCGATCGCTCATCGAGCGAGGCCAGATTGATTGGGTTTTTAAATTGGGCTTTAAAAAAGGTATGCGGATGGGTCTAAAACAGCTTGGCAGGCTTTGTTACCCCTTGCCAAGGGTAGGATTACACCTTGTGAACCCGTAACTGTTTTATGTCATGATAGATCCGTTTAATGTGATGCTAACGAATGTGTATGCGCGAGGATTCACAAATTTAAGTAGCAATTCACATCCTAACCGTTGCTTAAATACGGTTTATACAGGTTAACGCTCGCACGTTTACACCAACCGAGGAGAGTGCTTGTGACTCATTTAAAACGCCGTTTGTCTGGCTTTTCGATTATTGCAGGGGTATTGCTGTCCGGTTTTTCTCAAACCACCTTTATCAGTCCAACATTCGCCCAAACCGCAACAAGCACAAAGCCATATTCGGTTGAGTTAGCGCAAGCCCCTGTGGCCAGCGCGCTAGAAGCAGGGCCAAGCGGACAAGAACCCGTAAACGAGGGGAGTTACGGCCCGCTGCGCAGCATTTATGTTCGTGATGGCGTGCTGGTGATTGAAGGGCCGCAACCCAAAGCCTCGGCCGTTTTGCCCGATGCGCAAATGTTATCGGTTAAGCAACAGTTTTTACTGGCAAGCCCGGACAGGTACGTGCTGGATTTGCATTTACCGCAAAAACAGGGCAGTACTGCATCGGGCGCTGCCGCCGATAAAACCCCTGAATCGACAGATAAAAATCCGCTTTTAACGCCCATCACACTGCAAGACGCCCCCGGCTACAGCTGGGCCAGCCAGGTTCGCATTGGCCGCTTTGACGAAAACACGATTCGGGTTGTGATTGAAAGCCCCACCCCCAAGGCTCTGCTTGCGCGAATTAACCCGGTAACAAACACCATTACGGTGCCACTGGTTTCGAGTTTATACAGTTACGCCCAGCGGGCCGCCTCGGCCGAAGCCAACAGCTTGCCGCTATTGCAGGGCGTCACGCTGGAAGCCGGGCCACTGCCCAAATTACAACTTAAAACTTCTCGCCCGGTGGCAGCCTCGGAGATTGAATCCAGAGTGATTCCGTGGGCCAGCGAAGATAAGCTGGATGGCGACAAGGCCTTAATGATTACGATTAGCAACGTGCAGATCCCTGAAACAGGGTTTGCCGTAGAAGGTTCGATGCAACCTTGGGGCAACCGCCTGCATGTATTGCCTTTTGGCCCTAACAGCAAGAATATACGCATTGTTGTGCCGCTGAGTGTTCCGGCTGCGGCAGAGCAAAGCCTGAGCATTGACAAAGCCACGTTTAACAATGGCTTACTGACGGTGATTGCGCTGAACGGCGCGGTGCCGGGGAATATGCCACAGGTGGGTCAACTAATTCACGAGATTACGCTCAACGGCAAAACGCAGCCCACGTTGCAGCCGCCGGTGGCGGGCTCTAAGTTGCCTTTTCCGGCGCGGGTGGTTATTGACGCCGGCCACGGCGGCAAGGATCACGGCGCAATTCGGGGAGATGTGAAAGAAAAAGACCTGAATTTACGCATGGCGCTCTGGTTGCGCGATGTGCTGCGGGCGCAGGGCGTAACTGTATACATGACACGCGAAAATGACACCTTTGTGCCGCTGCCCGAAATCACGCGTATTACCAACGCGATTAAGCCTGATTTATTTGTGAGTATTCATCACAACGCCAATAACAACAGCGCCATTGCGGGCTTGGAAACTTACTTTTATAACTACAACAGCAAGCCGTTTGCAGACCGTGTTCACAAGTACATTGTGGGCGCAACGGGTGCCAACGACCGTGGCGTACGGCGCGCGATGTTTTACGTGATTCACCACACCAGCGTGCCCGCCATTTTGTGCGAAGTAGGCTATGTCTCTAACCCCAACGAGCGTGCGGCGCTGGCAGCCTCTGATCGCCCCAAGCGTGCCGTATCCGGGATTGCGCAGGGCGTTGTGGATTACCTGAATACCATGGCGTTGGCGCGGGCCAAACGATAACTTAGTTCTGGCACGCAACGTCAACGCCCATCTAAACGTTATTTTGGCGCGGGCGCAAAGGCGTAGTTTAAGGCGGAAACAGTCTCTAACTAATGTTTTTAGGCCCGTTTTGAGCAAGTTTTATCAGTGCTTTCAAACTCTTACCAGCATCAAAATGTCTCCAGCCGGTGAACGCCATAGCAATTACGCCATAGCAATTACGCCATAGCCTGCTACCAAGGGCATCGCGACGGTGCCTGTAGCGGCAGCAAGGGATAACTTTGTCAAAGAGAACAACGAAACGAGCGGCCAAAGCACGCCATTGCTAAGCCCCTTGTAATGATGATAAAACACCTGCTCGTTACGTGTTTGAGGCTTCGCAAAGTATCGAATGAGTGGCTCACAGTATGAAGCCGATTTAACAGCCGATTTTTCATCGTTTAAACGATACGCCAAAGCCTTACCAAAAACCGCTTTCCTAGCGTGAATAGGGCTACTTACATGGTTCATAAGCATCATAAAGTGCCTAAATGTTTAAAATTGCCATGATTCTTGAATATATATAAGTTTGTAAAGCCATTTATTTACCGTGTGGGGGGCGCGGCGGCCTTAATGCCCGGCGCCCCAGCGGGCTCGTAACTGCCCAGCGTGGCGTTAAACCGGTAAATCACCTGCTGGCCTTGAACGGTTTGCAGGGCAACATCTTGCCAGCCTGCAGTTTTACTGGGCAGCGCCGCCGCGCTTTTGCCGCGGGTGTACAACAGCTCTTTACCGTCCTGCGTCACAATCGAAATGTCTTTATCGTCGGTTTGGCCCGCCACAGGCGTTTGAATTAACTGCTCGCCGTGACCATCCTGATTCAGATCAAAGCCGCTTTGCACAGTCGATCCTGCGATCTGGCGGGTTGTAGGCTCGGTTTTATCGGCATCCGGTACAGGGGGCAGGCTCGCTGGCGCAGGAGCGCCTCCAGTCCGAGCAGTCGAGGGCGCGGACCCGGGCGAGCTCGGCGGCGCATCACCCATAAAGGGGAGGTTACCCCCACCCGGCTGGCCACCTTTACCCAAAAGCCTATCCAGCCAGTTCACGCTTTTACCCGGCTCCATTTGGCGCACAACGCCAGTCAGGCCGTCGCGCTCAAAAGTAATCGTATTGCTGGGGCCACCTTGCCAATGCTCGTACCTGAAAAAAAGCTGGTAAACCGCCCCAATAACCAGGAACGTACCCAGTAAGGCGGGAATAGGGTTATTGCCACTCATCGGTAAAAAATCCAAACCAAAAGCCAGAATACACAGGCGATAACAGGCCCGTTATCGCTTGATGATTTACCAAAACCGGGATTCGCTTATTTAGAGCCCGCACTTTGGCAAACCGCATCAAAGGCATTTTCATCCCTCTAGTTTATCAAGTTTAACCAGAATTACAGCAAATGTATGACGGGTTACGCAATATCTTCAGACAGCAGAGGACTAGGCCACCGCACCTTACTAAAGTCTGTGCTAACCCCAAATCCTGGCGTCAAACTTTAGTTCTGTGCCCAAATGCCGATACGAAAGACTAGCCCGATGTGTTAGAAAGCAAAGCTGCAAGCGCAAGGCACGGAATTTACGCTACAGAAAGAAAAACAGACGTATAGCAAACAAGTATTTGAGCCCGTAACAGGCAATACCAACCATTTATGCAAAGCATTCCCTGATTAATGAGCCTTTTAAAACCATGACCGGCGTGCAAAAAGCGCCGCAATGCATCATTGATTAATGATTCGGGAGACAAAAAGCGTTTTAGAGCTGATTTAAACAGCATCGTCCATCGTCGGAAGTAACGGAATTACAGATACTCCATGGTCTTTGACCCTAACCTGAATAAACCGCTCTGGGTGGTCGCTGTAGCCACCTCTGAGCAAACGCGTGCAAGTTTACAACAACAACTTTTAGCCATTCCGGGCATTCAGTTACACGAGAATACGGTATGCCTGCGACTGGAAGAAGCCTTTAGAGCTTGTCAAAAACAGTTGCCAGACGTACTTTTGGTCGAGATGACCGATCGCGAAGTAGACGCAGGCCTGTTTATTGAGGCGTTAGCCACCGATACCGAAAATCCGCTGACGGTTTTTGCGCTGTATAAAAACCTGGAAGCCACGATTCTGCTTGAGACGTTTCGGCGGGGGGCGCGTGAGTTTATAGAATACCCCAGCGATCCAAAATCACTGGAAGCGGCACTAAAGCGCCAGATGAACATTTTAAACCGGGGGAGCGGGCCGCAGCAGCTTGCAAAACCGCCCGAAGGTAAACTGGTGACCCTGTTTGGCGCAAAAGGCGGCTGCGGCGTTTCGACGATTGCGTTTAACCTGGCGTTTGAACTGCGCCAAAGCACCAAATCGCCCGTGCTATTAATTGATTTTGATCAAGTGTTTAACAACACCGCGGTGTTAATTAACTTAAAGCCAACCCATTGTCTGGGCGAACTTAGCCGGCTTGGGGCAACCGGTGATTTGGATGAAGCACTGGTTAACCAGCTGATTTGCTCACATGAATCCGGGCTGGATGTGATTGTGGGCTCGAAAGATGCCCTGGATGAAAACGAGATGCTCCCGCTGGAGCTGTTCGATGCGTGCATCGCGCGGTTACGCAAGCGCTATAAGTATATTGTGATTGACCTGCCGACACACGTGCTGGACCCGTATCACGAATATCTGATTGAAAAATCAACCGATGTGTTTGTCGTCTCGGGGCTCGAGATTCCGGCGCTGTACCGCACCCGGCAGTATCTGGATTTGGCACGGCAGTATCTGAGCGACGCCAAATGTAAACTGGTCATTAACCGATGGAACCTGAAAGCCGCATACGGGGTGTCGAATCACCGGCTGGTCGAGGCGTTCCAACACCCGGTGAGCTACCGATTGCCCAACGACTGGAATCTGAATGTTGAGGCCAACAGCCTTGGCTGCCCGCTGGGGGCGGTTAGCACCAAAGCCGAGCTCGTAGTCGGAATTCGGCAGATGGCGCTTGATTTAGCGGGCTTGGGCAGTACCGGGCAACAAACCGCGTTAAACGATAAAGGCGTAAGAAACGCATGGGGCAGCGCGGATGGCGATAATCAACACGCTAAGCCGGGATTTTGGCAAACGCTGCTAAAGCGTTTATGGCCGTTCGGTCAATCTCAAAACAATCATAACAACGCCACAATGCCCTACGAAAAAACCGCCATGAACGATGGATTTAACGAGACCTTGTTGCACAAGGAAGCGCAGCAACACACAAGCCGGACCAATTACAGCTTAAACCAGTTTCTGGACCGGACTTCGCCCAAATAAGGACGCTGGCCTGAATAACTGTACGAAGCGCTAAGTCATCACATTCCGCCTAAGCCTGACTTAAGCGAGAAACGGCATATTCTTGTTTTTTTATTGGTTAATGCGCCAATGGGTGAAACAATTTAAGGTGCTTCACGTCTCTGTAGGCACGATATCTGAATAGATAACAGTCTAAAAAGCAAATTGCCACTAGTTTGCGCTCACTGAGACTGACTGCACCCAGAAAAGCTAGACGCCGCCCGCCGACGCGGTTAGAATAGCGCTACAAATTTAGCGATTGCGATGTTTCTCGTTTTTTAAAGATACGACCTGCCCCGATTATGAATTTTGTGACAACCGAGGGTCGCTCTGCGCCTCAGCATAATTACAGTTCCAGTTCGCCTGTATCCTCGTTAACGCAGCAGCTTCCCGCCGTGCCTTCCGATCAGCCCCTTGTCTCGTTTATTGTGCCTGTTTATAACGAGGCCGATAACGTGGATGCCATGGTGGGCGAAATCATGGCTGCAGGCGTGGATGTCTCGAACTTTTTGGGCGATGCCGCATTTGAGCTTGTAGTGGTTGATGATGGTTCGACGGACGAAACCGTTGCCCACTTGAATATGCTGGTTGAGCGACTCCCAAATTTAAGCGTGGTATGCCTCAAGCGTAATTACGGACAAACGGCAGCCACGGCCGCAGGGTTTGCGCAAGCGCGGGGCCAGATTTTTGTAACGCTTGACGGCGATTTGCAAAACGATCCGGCGGATGCCCGCAGGCTGATTGAATTACTGTTGCGCGATGATTTAGATATTGTGTGCGGCTGGCGCAAAAATCGTCAGGATAAAGCGATGACACGCGTCCTGCCTTCGAAAATTGCCAACTGGATTATCGGGAAATCCACCGGCGTGCAATTGCACGATTACGGATGCTCGTTAAAAGTGTACCGCGCCGAAGTGGCTAAAAGCGTTCCGCTTTATGGCGAAATGCACCGGTTTATCCCAGCGCTAGCGAGCCAGGATGGCGCCCGAATCTGCGAAGTGCCGGTAAATCATCGCCCGCGCACACGCGGCGTCAGCAAATACAATCTGTCCAGAACCTTTAAAGTGATTCTGGATTTAATGACCGTGGTGTTTTTTAAACGTTTTGTCACCCGTCCGTTGCACATGTTTGGCCGTCTGGGCATGATCCTGATGGGGCTGGGCTTACTAGGCGCGGTGTATTTAACCGTTGATAAATTTATATTGGGCCATAACATTGGCGGACGCCCATTATTAATGTTTAGCGCGCTGATGATTTTATCGGGCGTGCAGTTGATTTCGACCGGGCTGCTGGCTGAGGTTTCGGTGCGTACGTATTTTGAATCGCAACAAAAGCCGATTTACAGCATTCGCCGTGTGCTTAGGCCGCAATAACGCATTGGGACCTTTAAAAATGAGGCAAAAGTCCATTTGAAGGATTTAAGCCACTATGATTATGACAGATGCACTGTGACAGAGGCACTGAGCTAGAGGGCTAGCTGCTCAAGCCATTGTCGCCGTAAATGAATAAATCTACCCGGTTTATTGGCCCTGCGCTTGCAGGTAGTTAAAAATCTGGGTGTGCGCCTTGCGTAAACACTTACGGTGGCGAGAAACCAACATTGCACGGTACGGACGCATAATGGGGCGTACTAAAAACGAACGGGCAAACTCTTTCTGGATTTTAGCCTTGATGGGGTCGCATTCGGTTTCAATCAGGTTTGGCGCAGGCGGCTCAAGCAACGCGGTTTTTTCGAGCGGCGAGCGCTCCGGCTCGGCCGCCGCAGGCAGGGTGAGCCCATCGGACTCGAGTGACGGTTCAGGCTGAGTCGTAGCTTCTGAAGCATCTTCTGGGGCTTTATTAGCAGATACCGCTGATGCTTGAGGCTTGCTAGAAAAAGGCCAAAACGCTTGCGCGGCCGGGTTGGCAACGCAGGCTAAAAACACCAAGGCGGGCACCAGACGGCGCATTACAAAACCACGCGCCAAGCCGCTAAAAGCAGGACTAAATAACGATTTTAAAAGCGCGTTTTCAAAAAGCGCGTTACTTTGGTACGCGTGCACGGGCAGCCCGGAGCACTTGTCTGAGTATCTCATGCCCAACAGTATAGCTTAATCAGGCGCTACGTGCATACGTGCAGCCGTGCCTAAAAAAAGCATCTGATCGCAACTTGATAAATCCAAACCTAATAAACTTCGACGTGCCAACGATGCTCGGCTTGCATTTGCGCGTGCAAGGCAGGCCAATCCTGGCCCGCCGCTTGCGCGGCCGTCGTTAAGCCAGCGTGGATGCCAGCTTCCATGCCACGAAGCCCGCAGATGTAAAAATACGTGTTCGGTTGCGTGAGCAGCGATAACAGCTGGGCGCCGTGTTCGGCCAGGCGATGCTGCACGTACATGCGCTCGCCGGCATCTGTTTTTTCTTCGCGGCTAAAGGCCGTCACCAGATGAAACGCTGAATCGTTCTGGTAGGTCTGCCATTCAGATTCGTACATAAAATCCGCACGGCTTTGGACGCCAAAAAACAGCCAATATTGCCCCGACTCCTGTGTTTGGTTTTCGAAGCGTTTTTTGACAAACGCCCGAAATGGCGCAATACCCGTGCCTGTGGCCACCATAATCACGTTTGCGTTAGGCGGTGCGCCCAGCGCGTTAGGCATTAAAAACGATTTGCCGACCGGCCCGGTCACCTGAACCGTATCGCCCGGTTGCAAATCGCAGACAAAATTACTACAGACGCCCTTAATCTCGTTACCGGTTTGCGGGCAGGTATAAGCCACGCGCTTTACGCATAAACTAACCGTGTGGCCCTTGCCGTTATCGCCTTGCGCGGTTGAGGCAATCGAATACAGCCGAAGTTTATGCGGTTTTTGCGTTGCGGCATCAATGCCCGGCGGAAGCACGCCCAGGCTTTGGCCCTCGAGGTAGGTTAAATTACCGCCCGCCAGGTCAAACGTCACGTGGCGCACATCGTTGGGCGAACTCGGGTCGGTGACACGATGATTCCCTAAAACAGTGGCCGAAAACGGCGCATTGGGCTTATATAGATTCGAGGGAATCTCGATCGTGGCAGGGGCCGAAGGGTGCATAGGGCTTACTCTATCTGATAAATCGCACTATTAAAATTATACTAGCAAGACTAACGGAAATTAGAGTCATTATATCGAGCACGAAAGCTTTATGCCAAAACCAAACATTTACAGTCAATTTTAGAACTGATTTGACCTGCTCTAGTTAATTTAGGCAACTATGGCTTAAAACATAATTTGCTCGTTCGCTGTAAAGCTTGTCTAACAGGCTAAGCGCGCACTTGCGACTTTAACGAGACCCTGCCCTTCCCTTTCTGGCTATGTTAGCATAGTTATTCGACAGTATCAGGCGCAAAAACGCTACTTCATCTCTATTTAATCTATTTTACCCGCGACGAGATAACCTGATTGCTTTTTGCCGAAAAATACAGCAGCTAAACGAATCTTCCGCCGCCTTGTGCGCTGAGCGCTTAATACCAGCTTTACCCCTTGGGAGTTTTAAATCTTTATTATGAGCACGCAACCCTCACTCACTGCATCACCCGTAGCCGTTTGGCCCGAATGGCTGACGCTAACCCACGCCGAAGGTGCGCCGGACGCTGGCCAGCTTAGCGCGTTAATCAACGAGCCGGGGGGCTGGTTTAAAGGCAACCTAATTAGCGCCATGACACCCGAGGCAGCGGCCAATACCCAGCCAATTACCAAAATCAGGTGGCATAGTACGATACAGGACCCTGGCTATTACGAAATTGAGCTTTTTTTTGGTAAAGGCGGGTTTGTCGCCTCGGTACGCTCGATTAAACAGAATCTGGTGTATTTTTTACTCCCGGGTAGTGTTCTCAAGCTGCCTAATCTGGAATTGAGCGTGCCCGGCCAGCTGGAATCTTTGCCTGAAGGCTCGACCGAGGCCGGTGCACAAGCATCAGCTGGCGCTGACGCGCAAACCGTAACGCAACAAGCCATGATTTTAGGCGCCGGCATTGGCACGCGCATTTTGCCGCTCACCAGCGATACAATGGGCGTCGCGAAGCCGGCGTTACCGCTCGGGGCCAACACCACCGTTATTGGCCAGCTTTTGCTGCAACTGGCACGCCATAATGTATTGCGCTGCTTTGTAAACACGTTTTATCAGGCGCAATCGGTGATTGCCGCCCTAGATACGGCAGAGCGCCAAGCCACGCAAGAAACTGGCCAAACGGTTTGCTGGGTAAATATTCCCGAAAAACGCGCCACCGGCACCGCAGGCGGCCTAAACGCCATTTTGCAAACCCCCGATAAATTCGGTGCGTTTGATCCACAGTCGCCCGTGTTAATTGTGCAGGGCGATGCCGTAACCAATGCCGACTTTACCGATTTATTAAATGCGCACGCGCGCAGCGGCGCACTTTTAACCATTGGCTGCCAACGCGTCTCCGATGCCGAAGTGCCCCTGTTTGGCATTTTAGCCACGCCCAACGCCGAGCAGGCGGATCCTTCTGGCGAAGTGACGCTGTTTTTAGAAAAACCCAAGCTTGAACAAGCCGGCGCAAACCGCCTAGCCAGCTGCGGGTTTTACGTGATTTCTGAAGCGCTTTACCCACTGATTACGCAGGTGTATCAGCAACGCCTGGCAGATGAACAACGCAAAGCGCAAGCCAAAGGGCTCCCTGAACCTAAAACGCTGGAAGAGCTTGATTTTGCAAAACATGTGTTTCCGGCGGTGATGGCACAGTATAAGCAACATAAAACACCGGTCATCTGGGCGCATCAAATGCGCGGATTCTGGAGCGATATTGGCAACCCAGCGCAATATTTGCAAACGCTGCAAGCCATTGAATCGGGCGCATTACACTGGAAAGGCCTTGAGCGCGTTTCGCCCGCGGGCAAATATAACGGCGTTGTATATTGGCCGGGCACGTCTGCTCGCGTGCAGCAAGAGCACGCCGAACTTTCCGGGAATATCCTTGTGGCAGAACCGCACCAAACCGCTTAAAACGCTTACCTTTGCTCTCTATAATCGCCGCATTGTGTCAGGACTCTGTTGCTTATGCGTCTGTTTGCTCAATCAATCAATACCATCAGCACGTTTTGTCTGGCCATCGTGGCCGCAATGGCTTTATCGGGGTGCAACGGCCAAGCCGCGTTAACCACCGAAGCTCAACAAGCTCCTGTTCAACATCAGGAGGCCGCACCGGAATCGGCGGCCAAGCCTGCGCTTACGTTTGATTCGTTTGCGGCCATGGGCGATTTTGGCTGCGGGCTCCCCGGGCAATATGCATTAGCCGCAGGGCTCGTCAGGGATTATCCAAAAGCGCCTTATACCCATATGTTGCTACTGGGCGATTTAATATACCCCGACGGAGACGTTAAACAATTTGGCGAAGCGTATTTTACCAAGCCCTATAAGCCGTTGGCACAAGCTGGCGTACAGTTTATTGCGGCACTGGGCAATCACGATGTATTGACCACCCACACACAAGCATCCATGGCGTTTTTTAACATGCCCGCCCGGTATTACCCCGTGAGCCTGGGTGCTTACACCGATGTTTTTGTGATTGACACCAACACGTTTAACTCGCTCCAGGCCGCGTGGCTTAAAACGCAACTGGCCCAGAGCCGTAAACCCTGGCGCATCGTGATTGGGCATCATCCGGTTTATTCTTCGGGTGAGCATGGTAACAGCAATAGTTTAATAAAGCTTTTAAAACCGGTGCTTGAGTCAGCGGCCCAAACGTCCGCCCAAACGCCTACCGAAACGCCAATCATTTATTTAGCCGGACACGATCATAACTACGAACGCTTTGCGCTTAAACAAAACGTGCAGTATATTATCTCGGGCGGCGGCGGCGCCTCGCTACGCGGCTTTGGCAAACCCGAATCCGGCTCAATGGTCAGACTTTCTGTACACCATTACCTGCGCGCGCTTGCCACGGCCGATACGCTGACGCTTTACGCCATAGACGCCACGGGTAAAACCATTGATAGCATAAAACTGACGAAGCAAGACGCAGCGCAGGCTAAACCCGCAGCTTAGGCGGTAGATTCTATTCAATCGCTTGCGGCTTGAGCCCTTTAGCTAGTTCGGCCTCGATATCGACCACTTGCTGACGCAGCAAATCGGTCTCGGGGCCGCCCAGGTCTGCGGCTTGCGTGTAATGCGCGATGGCTTTTTTATAAGCAGCCTCTGCCGCCGCTAAATCGGGCTTGCCGGCCTTGGGCTGGGTTTTGGCTTGGGTGAGCGCCTCGCCGTTGTCCTGGCTTGCACTTGTGTTCAGCTCGCCGGCTGGCGTGCCAAGTTCGCCTTTAAGCGCCCTCGCGGCTTGCTCTTCGTAAAGCACACCCAGACTTTTGTGAACATTCAGCTTTGGGATGCCAGGCGCATTGAGTTGCAGTAATTGTTCAAATAACGCGATTGAACGCGCGCTCTCGCCTGATTGTTCGTAGCTGAGTGCCAAATTGTAAAGCGTCCCCGGATCGTTAGGCGCAAGGTCCAGCGCAGATTCAAGTCTGGCAATTGCGGCCTTGGCATCGCCCGCCTGCAGCAGGGCCTGGGCTTTTAAATTTAGTTCGGCAACCGGTTTGCGGTCCAGCACGCCTTCGGGGTCGTTGGCCAACTGAGACGCCGGCTGACAGCCGGCGAATACCAGGGCGACCAATAGGGCAACGCTGACAGCAATAAACGAGGCAGACGGCATACTTAAAGATTCACTTTCTGGAATAGCTAAGTGTTGGATTTGCGTTTAAAAAGAGACAACTGTATTTATCAGTCGTGATTTAAGCATTACACCACAGGGAGTATCGCGTTTTCTACTTTTGAATGCGTGTAACACTTCGATTTAAAAGCAATAATTCATCTTCAGAAGGTTTATACTAGCCATTGAGCGCAAGCCATTATTTTTGGAGATACTCACTATGATAAACATGCCAATAGCCCGCTTGAGTCAGCCCTTATTTGGGCAAAAAGCCAAAAGTACTGCTACTAATGGGAGTACAGAAGAGCCTTCAAATGGCAAAACGACCTTGAGTGCAGACGAACAGAGAGATGCCAATGCTGCTATGCTGGCAGAACTCCAAGCAAAGAATACCGAAAGAGAAAAGCTGATTAATGAGTTGAGCCAAAGCTAAACGACTCAATGAGCCCCAATACGTGCGAGCGAATCACCTGCGGGTAAAGCAAATGCTCTTGCGCCAGCACGCGCGCGGCTGTTATGACTCGTTTTTAGGCTTTAACGAGTCTGTTTTTACCCGAAAACGACAACCGCTTGAACCAAGAAAGCCCGTGTTAGCATAAAAAGCCTGCTCAAAACGGCTCATTTAAGCATTCATTTGTTATAACGTCGGAGCCAACGCGCGTGTCGCAGCACTTAGAGCCCCCCCCAAATGCAAAATGGGATGCAAACTGGAATGCGGACTGGAACGCGAACGGCACTACAAACTGGGACGCTATCATTATCGGCGGCGGTGCAGCCGGCTTTTTTACGGCCATTACCCTTGCCCAGCAAGCGCCTAAGGCGCGCGTTTTACTGCTAGAGGGCTCGTCGCGGTTGCTGGCCAAAGTTGCAATTTCGGGCGGCGGGCGCTGTAACGTAACCCACGCCTGTTTTGATGCCCAGCAGTTGCTGTTGGCGTATCCGCGCGCCCATAAGCAGTTGGTGCATAATTTTAAGCGTTTCGGGCCCCGCCAGGTGGTTACGTGGTTCGAATCCCGTGGCGTTGCGCTTAAAACCGAGCCCGATGGTCGAATGTTTCCGGTCAGCGACGACTCGCAAAGCGTTTTGGTCTGCCTGCTTCAGCAAGCGCAAACACTGGGCGTGGTCATCAAAAAAACGTGTCGTGTAAGCGCTGTGCAGCAAACGTCAGCGGGATTTCGACTGACGGTAAGTGCCGGGACGCCAAACGCACCAAACTCACCTAACGCACCAAATACGGCTACAAAGGCTTTGGACGGGCAAACTCTTAATACGCGCGCGCTGGTATTGGCTACAGGGGGCGTTCGGCCTCGATATCAGCAGGTATCGCTTGCCGAGCAGCTGGGCCACCAGATGATTGACGGCGTTCCCTCGCTGTTTACGTTTTGTGTGAACGACGACGCGCTCACGGCGCTTGCGGGCGTGTCTGTTCCGCGCGTTGGCGGGCGCTTAACGGTATCGCCCGAGGCCGTAACCCCAGCCTTTGCCGACGCGTTTACGGCGCTGCCTGCCGCTGCGTTTGCGCAACAAACGGGGCCTTTGCTGGTAACGCACTGGGGGCTTAGCGGCCCGTGCGTACTTAAATTATCGGCTTGGGGGGCACGTGCGCTGGCGTATGCCGGTTACCGGGCGACGCTATGGTTGGATTGGCTCCCAGATGCGCAGCACGAGGCATTCCGGCAAACTTGCCTTGCGGCAAAGCAGCGCCATGGCGCACGGCAGCTCAAAAACGCGCAGGAACTCCTTGGTGCCACTGCGCTCCCCAGGCGGCTTTGGCTGTATTTGCTGCAGCACGCGTCGCTTACAGACGTTTGCCCAGGCCTTACTGAGGATACGCCGCTGGGCGACCTCAAAGATAAAACCCTTAATCGGTTTTCGGAGCGGCTCAAGCGTTGGCCGGTTCAAATTCAGGGCAAGGGCGTTTTTAAAGAAGAATTCGTGACGGCAGGCGGGGTGCCACTTAACGAGGTGCATTTAGCGCGCTACGAGAGTAAACGCTGCCCGGGACTTTATGTTGTGGGCGAATTGCTGGATGTTGACGGCGTGACCGGGGGCTTTAATTTTCAGAATGCCTGGACGAGCGGGTTTTTAGCAGGTTGCCACCTTGCAGAACGTTTTGCCTCGGCACGGCCAAACGGCGACATGGCCCGACCCCTTTAATGCGCTATATGTCGAAGTTTTGCGTAAAGCGTGCATTCTGCGCGTGTTTGGTCTAGCTTTAAATGTATCAATACAGTTTTAGGCTACCGCGCTATTCGGATAAACTTATTTATTGGTATTTGCGTCGTTTCCTCAAATTGTCTTAGCAACCTTTTTGTCCTTTTTATGCAGTGAGATCGAAGGGTTTTAATCGAAACGTTCCCTCGCTGCATACCCGGCCCGATTCCCGTTTAAGGCGTTTACCATGCGGGCCGTTACTCAAGGGGCCACTGCCCCGGATTCCAAAGGACAATTAGACCATGACCAACCCTGCGAATACGCTCGCGTTTAGTGAGCTGCCGTTAAATCCTGTCTTGCAAAAGGCAATCGCTGCCATGGGGTTCACCCATGCGTCGCCGATTCAGGCGCAAGCCATACCACCCTTACTGGAAGGCCACGACGTTATTGGCCAAGCCCAGACGGGAACTGGTAAAACCGCCGCCTTCGCGATTCCGGTCATCCAGACCGTCGATGCGCGTAACCGCGCGATTCAGTCGCTGGTGCTCTGCCCAACCCGAGAGCTGGCGTTGCAAGTCACGGAATCTTTTAATCAGCTCGGCAAAGGCCAAAAAGGTCTGGTGTGCATGGCCGTATACGGCGGTCAGCCGATTCCGGTACAAATGCGCGCGCTGCGCCGCCAGCCCCAAATTGTGGTGGGGACCCCTGGCCGTGTGATGGATTTAATGCGCCGTGGTGCGCTAAATTTAAGCCACGTGCAGCAGGTGGTGCTGGATGAAGCCGACGAAATGCTAAACCGTGGTTTTCGGCGCGATATTGAGACAATCTTGCGCGAAACGCCCGCCAAGCGTCGGCAAACCATATTGTTCTCGGCCACAATGCCTAAGGCGATTCTGGATTTAACCGCGCAGTTCCAGAATAACGCGGTGCATATTAAGGTTGCGCAGCACAACCAGCCTGTGGCGCTGGTGGAGCAAAAATACCTTGAGCTAACGCGCAAAGCCAAAAGCGAGGCTTTGGTGCAATTAATCGAACAGTATCAGTTCCAGCGCTCGCTGGTGTTTTGCAATACCAAATGGCAAGTCGATGCCTTGGTGAAAACCATGCAGCAAAGCGGTTTTATGGCCGAAGGTCTGCACGGCGGCATGCCGCAACCCAAGCGCGACCGCATTATGCGGGCTTATCGCTCGGGGCATACTACGCTGCTGATTGCCACAGATGTGGCGGCACGCGGGCTGGATGTGAACAATATTGAGGCTGTGTTTAACTACGATTTACCGCTGGATGTTGAATTTTACATTCATCGCATTGGTCGTACCGGCCGGGCAGGAAAAGCGGGCAGCGCGTTTACGTTTGTTGAACGTAGCGACTACAGCCAGCTGAAAAAAATTCGTAACAGCCCCAACGTCAATTTGTTACGCCACGAGCTAACGCCCTTAAAAGCAGGCTAGCGCCTTGCAAGCATTGCCAGCAAAAGCCTGTTTAAAACAATCGATTATGCCGTAACGGTCATTCTGTCCCGCGCGGCATAATCGCTTTAGACTATGAAAAGGCCAATGAACTTTTTTGGGGTCGCAAAAGATTTGCGCAAACTGTATTTTTTGATTTGCTATAGCGAGCACTCAGTTGAAGTGCATCAAGATTAGGCGCATGGAGCGCACAGCGGGCATGAAGAAGATTGCTATTATCGGCGGCGGTATCGCAGGGTTATCCGCGGCGTATCACCTGCAGCAACAGTTTGGCGGGCAGGTTTCGCTGACTGTCCTTGAAAAAAACGATTATATTGGCGGCCACACCTGCACGATTGACGTCGTGGACCCAGACGGTGTGCCGCTTGCGATTGATACCGGGTTTATGGTGTTTAACAAGCGCACTTACCCGCAATTTACGCCGTTCCTCGATCAATTGGGCATTGCGTACCAGCCGGCCGACATGTCGTTTAGTCTGCAGCATCGCGCGCTCAACCTGGAATGGAACGGCGCAGGCTTTAACAAAATTTTTGCCCAGCGTCGCAATTTATTCAACCTTCGGTTCTGGCGCATGTTGCTTCAGCTTGATCGATTTAACCGGGAGGCTAAGCAAGCCGCCGAGCGCGGCGAGCTTGAAACCTCGATGGGCGAGCTCTCTTTGGGCGATTACATTGCGCAACGCGGGTACAGCGAAGATTTTAAAACCCTGTTCCTGATGCCGATGGGCTCGGCCATCTGGTCGGCTACGTTTGCGCAAATGCAGGCGTTTCCGGCCCGGACGCTGATGCGCTTTTTTGATAATCACGGTTTTTTGGGCCTGCACGAGCATCATCAGTGGTACACCGTCATTGGCGGCGCGCGGCAATACGTCAGGGCGTTGCAAGGTCAGGGCAGCATACAATTTAACACTGGCTGTACCATGCAAAAAGTTGTCCGTCAGGGCCATCAGGTGCAACTAGAATTTGCCTCGGGGGAGCGTCAAACGTTCGATGCGGTGATTCTGGCAACGCACGCAGATGACGCGCTGGCACTGCTAGACGCGCCGACCGCACTAGAGCAGGCGTTGCTTTCTGCATTTGCGTATCAGCCTAACGAGGCGATTTTGCACACGGACGCAAGCGTGATGCCGCAGCGTAAACGGTGCTGGGCCGCATGGAATTACCGGCTCGATGCCGATGCCTCTGCCTCTGCTTCTGCTTCTGCTTCTGGCGGAGCGTACAAAACCTCGACGCATTATTGGGTCAGTCATTTGCAATCGCTTAAAACGCGCACACCGCACTTTGTCTCGATTGAAGGCGGACACCTGATTGCGCCCGAAAAACGCTTGAAAACCCTCGCGTTCAAGCATCCGGTGTTCTCGGTGCAGGCGGCCAAGGCGCAAACAGAGCTTGCCACCTTAAACGCTCAAGAGCACGCGGCCTCTCAAGACGGCGACATGCGGCAGCGGGTGTTCTTTTGTGGCAGTTATTTTAAATACGGTTTTCACGAAGATGCCTTTACGGCAGGCAAGCAGGCTGCGGCGGCACTGGCGCAAGCCTGGGAGCCCTAATCGATGACTGAAATGACGGGCGACTTTAACAACGCTCCGCCGGTGATGCTCCAAAACGGGCTGTATCTCTGCGACGTGTGGCATCAGCGCCTAGCGCCTAAGCGGTATGCGTTTCGGCATCGGGTTTCGTTTTTTTGTTTAAACCTTTCAGTATCATCAGGCTCAGGCTGGTTGCTGCCTCCGTGGTTGCTCGGACAAAACCGTTTTGCCTTGTACGCGTTCCATGAACGGGATCATCTTGGGGCCGGAGCGGGGCAACTTATCGAGGCCTTACACGATGCGGCCCGGGCAAATGGCTATACGCCCGCCCCGGACGAAACCATTTTTTTTATCGGACAGTTAACGCATTTGGGCTATGTGTTTAATCCGGTATGCTTTTTTGTATTTTGTGGTGCAAGTCCTCAGCGGCCCGAGCCGCTGTTTGTATTGGCCGAAGTCGAAAACACCTTCTACGAACGTAAACTGTACCCAGTTCCGCCCGCCGAAGCCGACGCCGAAGCAGATAATCCCACGTTGCAGGCCCGGCAGTTTAAAGCGCGGCACCCCAAGTTGTTTTACGTCTCGCCCTATGCTGATCTGGATGACGACTTTGTGTTTAACTTGTCGTTTTTACCACAGGGGCTAGATATCCGGATTGATACCGAATCCCGGCAGGGCGAGCCGCAATTGCTAAGCCGCATGCACGGGCCGCTCAAGCCGTTAACTACGCGCGCGCTATTGCGGCATACGTTTGCGTTGCCGGCCATGGCGTGGCAAATTATCGCCCTGATTCATTTCCATGCGCTTCGGCTGTATATGTTAGGCTTACGAGTACGTCAAAAAACGGCATTGCCGCAGTTGCAGCAGGGGCGCATCGTGCCGTATAGCCCCAAGCCCACTTTCAAGCCTACTCTCGGCGCCACGCCCGATGAGGATAAAATACGGCATTCTTGGCCCGATAACGCAATCCCGTAGTGCCGAGGCTCATTCAAGGCGGCTTTTCGCTAGATTTGTTTTTGTGATGCTCTAGCATTAAGATGCGCAACATTTAAGAGCGTTTCGGCTTACTATTTAATAGAACTCGACTGATTTTACCGCTTGTACTTTATTTATGATTCAACCTGCATCCAAAGCATCAGGGCCTGCTTTAACCAGCACAGCGGCAGATTTACCTGCCCTAGATGTATTGCCTGGTACATTGCCTGGGGCGCTGCCCGAACTGCAGCCAGATTTGCACTTGCTGGGCGCTGCCCCCCAGTACGCTGCGCCGAATGGGCTTCGTGGTGTTTGGCAGCGTTGGTGCCAACAACAGGTTATAAACGCCTTTGCGGCCATGGGGAAAGGCTCACTTCTGCTGACCCTACCCGACGGCAGCCAGCGCCAGTTTGGCCAGGCAAACGATCCTTATCAGGCGTGCCTGACGGTGCTTGACGCAGCGTTTTTTGAGCGAATTTTGCTCTACGGCCACGTCGGGTTTGGCGAGGCCTACGTCGATGGGCTCTGCGACAGCCCGGACATTGAGCAGTTTTTAAAGTGGGTGTTGCTTAATGTGCAACAGGCCGCGTTTTTGCAGGGCGCGCGCAACGCCAGTTGGCGTTTTAATCTGTTGGGCGCGCTAAATCGTCTGGCGCATCGCTTAAAAGACAACTCCGTGCGCAATAGCAAAAAGAACATTCGGGCGCATTACGATCTGTCGAATGATTTTTTCGAGCTGATGCTGGATTCAACCATGATGTATTCTTCGGGTTTGTACGATTTGCCTGTTGAGCCCGGGTATGACGCGTGTGCATCGTCTTCGCCAACCGATGAAGCCGCGTTGACGCGCGCACAAATCAAAAAAATCGACCGGTTGTGCCAGCGTCTGCGGCTATCGCCACAGGATCACGTGCTGGAAATCGGCTCGGGCTGGGGCGGGTTTGCCTGTTATGCCGCTAAAAATTATGGCTGCCGCGTCACCAGCATTACAATTTCCGAGGCGCAGTTCGTCTACGCGCAAGCCAAGGCTGCTGCCGAAGGGTTGACTCATCGTGTTACGTTTAAACTGCAGGATTACCGGCAAACCGAAGGCACGTTCGATAAAATTGTCTCGATCGAGATGGTGGAAGCGCTGGGCGAACGTTATTTTGACGTGTTTTTTGCCCGTTGCACGGCGTTGCTTAAGCCTAAAGGCACCATGGGCCTACAAATGATTATCTGCCCGGATGCCCGCTATGACGTGCTTAAAAGCAACGTGGATTTTATTCAGAAGCATATTTTTCCGGGGTCGCTGTTGCCGTCGCTTGGGCGCGTGAATCAGGCTTTGGCGCGTTGCGGAACGCTGCAACTCTTTGATTTAAAAGATTTTGGCCCCAGTTACGCGGTAACCTTGCGCGCCTGGCAGTCCCGCTTTAACCAGAATGCCGAAAATATTAAACAATTAGGGTTCGATACCGCATTTATGCGCAAGTGGCGCTATTATCTTAGCTACTGCGCGGCGGCCTTCCAGATGCGTCACATCTCGGTGGTGCAGGCGATTTACACGCGCCCGGATAACGATTTGCTCTAGCGCCCCTACCAAAACTTAATTGTTTGTAATACTTACCCGCAAGCAAAGCAGAAATACAGATATGGGAAAATTATTGCTATAGCCTGACTGGACGGGTTTGAATTTATCTAGCAAGGGCTGCGTGCTCTCTCGCGCTGACTCCCTGAGCCAACTTGAACCTTTACTTGAATTAACGCGCTATAGCATAGACACTTTTGGCTTGCATGCTTTAAACACTAAAAATAAAACCTGACGTTAGGTTTGAGCGAGCCTCGAGTGCGTCATTTTTGAATTTAAACAGTACCGGACAGACTTTAACGAGGATAGATAGAACTTATGAAGCTAAGACTTATCATTTTATTTTCTATCATCTTTTTGGCCATGGTCTCGGTGGTGACCTGGGCCAGTTTTACCCAGAGTCTTTTGGCGATTCCGGAGCCGGTGGCTAAAAATCCGTGGTTTATTGCCACGCTGTTTGATGCCTACGCTGGCTTTTTGACAATTTATGCGTGGGTTGCCTACCGCGAGCCTAAATTGTCCGTTAAAATCCTTTGGCTGATGTTGTTTATGGGCTTAGGGAATATTGCCATTTCGGCCTACGTGCTGCTGGCAATTGCCAAATTGCCCAAAGGTGAGCCCATAACCGCGATACTGTTACCTAAAAAAGCGGCCCAAGCCGCTTAGGCTTGTGGGCATGGTTGGATTAAATTAAATGCTATGTCTGTAAACCTTCAATTTTTAAAGCTCGGGCTGGGCTGTCTGCTGTTGGTTTTGCCAGTTGCACTGCTGGTTTGCGCAGGTATTTATGTGCTTTCGCGGCGCATAAAAAATGCGGGCGTTATCGATGTGTTCTGGGGCTTTGGCTTGGGCGCGCTTGCCTTGGTCTATGCGGCGTTATCGTGGCCATTAAACGCTAAAGGGTGGCTGGTATTAGCCATGGCGCTTTTAGCGAGCGCCCGCCTGGGGCTGCATTTGCTCAGGCGTTTTCTGCAAGAGCACCCCGTCGAGGACGCGCGCTACACGGCTTTCAGGCACGCGTGGCCCAGGCATCCAGAATGGATGATGTTTGGCGTTTACGCGCTGCAAGGCCTGCTGATGGTGCTGGTGTCTGCGCCGGTGGCCTGGGCGATTGCATCAAGCGCGCTGCTGAACGCCCAGCTGGGTATTCTGGATTTTATCGCCTGTGTGAGCTTTATTGCCGGATGGGGGATTGAGTGGCTTGCAGATGAACAGCTGGCAAGATTTAAACGAGACCCAAATAACCGCGGTAAAACCTGCCAAGTGGGCCTGTGGCGTTATAGCCGACACCCAAATTATTTTGGCGAATGGCTGATGTGGCTTGGTTATTTTTGCGTTGCCCTTCCATTACCTTATGGCTGGGTTACGATGGTTTCGCCCGTGTTAATGTATGTGTTTTTAACGCGCGTTACAGGCGTTGCCGCAACCGAAGCTCGGGCAGTGCTTAGTCGGCCAGATTACGCTCGGTATCAGCAAACTACGTCGGCGTTTTTCCTTTTGCCGCCAAAACGCCCTGGGGCCGGGCCCGCTAAAAAATAATGCCAGAGCTTGCCACACTGCCGTAACAGGTTAATCGCAAAACCGATGCGCGGGTATGTGTTGCCCTGTTCAATCAAACTACAGTAAGACAATACGGACAAATTGACGATGCAAGTTGCGCAACCCAAGCAATGGATTGATCACGTGCTGCAAATGGGGATTCTCCCGGATGCAGTTATTCGTTGGGGCATTCGGCAACAACTGGCCGATAAACTCAGGGCATACGTTCAGCCCGATGAACGCTTTACAGGCTCGCCGATCGAAATTGAGCAGCAAAAACTGATGGCGTTTATTGACGACTTAAAGCAAAGCCCGCTTGCCATTGAGACTGACGCGGCCAATGCCCAGCACTACGAGGTGCCCGCCGAGTTTTACGCGCACGTTTTAGGGCCGCATTACAAATACAGTAGCGCCTTATGGCAGCCGGGCTGCACCCGTTTGGCAGACGCAGAGCAAGCGATGCTCGCCTGTTATTTAGAGCGCGCGCAATTAAAAGATGGTCAGCGAATTCTGGAGCTGGGCTGCGGGTGGGGCTCGTTAAGCCTGTACATGGCGCAGCAGCTGCCCAACGCGCAAATTGTGGCCATGTCTAATTCGTCCAGTCAGCGCGAGTTTATCCAGGCGCAGGCGCAGGCGCGTGGCCTAAACAACCTGACGGTGATGACGGCGAACATTACCGCGTTTGAGCCGCCGGGCACCTTCGATCGCATTGTCTCCGTCGAAATGATGGAGCATCTGAAAAATTACGACATGATGTTCAATCGGCTGGCTCGGTGGCTAAACCCTTTGGGCAAGGTGTTTATCCATATTTTTACGCACCGTGCGCACGCCTACCATTACGAGGATACCGATGGCACAGACTGGTTGACGCGTCATTTTTTTGCGGGTGGTACCATGCCTTCGGCGTCGCTGTTTCATTATTTTCAGCAAGATTTGCGCCTTGAGGCGCAGTGGGCTGTAAGCGGAACGCATTACGAAAAAACCGCCAACGCGTGGCTTAAAAACATGGATGCGAATCGGGCAAAAATTATGCCGATTTTGGTTAACGTGTACGGCCCAACGCAAGCCAAAACCTGGTGGCACTACTGGCGAATTTTTATGATGGCCTGCGCAGAGCTCTGGGGCTATCAAGCGGGCGAGCAATGGCAAGTATCGCATTACCGCTTTGTCGCGCGTACCGCGTGTAACTAGCTAGTTGCCTAACCTAGAGTGTGTATAAGGTTACCGGCAAATCGCGGTCTTTAATGGTCATGCTGCTTAGCGGGCTCAACTCGGGGTACGGATTGATCAGGCGGCTAATCGTCTCGGTGGTCACCAGCAGTGGCCGGCCCAGTTGCTTGTTAATTTGCTGCAGGCCCACGGCAAGATTCACCGTATCGCCAATCGCGGTAAATTCAATCAGGGTTTTAGGGCCAATAAAGCCTACAAAGGCCAGGCCGCTGTGCACCGAAATCCCTGTGTGGAACGACAGCTGACGATTCTTTTGCCAGCGCTGGCTTAGCTCTAAAAGCTCTTTTTTTAGCGCAATAGCGGCTTGCAATGCCTGATCCGCATGACGACGGCTGGATTCGGGTTCTGTTACGCCAAACAGCACAAGCGCGCCATCGCCCAGCAGTTTGTTAACCATGCCCTGGTGCGGACTCACGGTTTGGAGAATGGTGCTGTAAAAATCGTTCAGCAATTCGGTCATTGCGGCAGGCGGTAAATGCTCGGTTAAGGCGGTAAATCCCCGAATATCCACCACCATCACGGTAATATCTTGCCTGCCCCCGCCGCTGGGGGCTGGGCTGCCAGGCTTCCATTGTTCCAGCACGGCTTTGGGCATAAACCTTTGCAGTAGCGCGTTTTGCCACGCATTTTTTTGCTTGGCCTCGTATAGGCTGGCGGCAAGCAGAATAAATCCCAAAAAAACAGTGGTCGCAAGCGCTGCATAGGGGTGCCACAAGCGCCAAAGCACTGCAGGGGTAACAATAAGCAATATCGCGATTAAAAGGCTGGTTATTAATGCGTTGCTGGTACCGGTTAGCCGGCCGTTGCGCAATTTGGCTTGCAGCGGCTGGTGCAATGCCTTAGCAGAGCGGTTTTGCGGCATCTGGGTGCGTGGCGTCTCCAAAATACTGACTAAACCTTTAATTCAATATCTGATTCAGACCTTCAAGATACATAAGGTATCTACGATTTATTCTAGGCGACACCGTTGCTAGATGCAAAAATGAGTCGATTTGTTCGTGCTTACTGGCAAAAAATGCAGCATTTTTTGCCAGTAAGCAAGATTTTATAGCGACTTTAGAGAGTCTTTATAATGCCATAAACGCACTCCAGAAAAGCGTTTTCGGGTCTGTTTCAGGCGCGCATTCCGTTAAATGACCGATTTAATATTTTCTTTCGGCAAACCGACATGCGTTATCGTTTTTATTCTAGTAACAAAGCAATGCCACAGAAGAGACGCCAATCGATAACCCCAAAAAATCCAGCGCGACTAATTTAAACGCAATTAAATTAAACGCGATGGAACAAAAGAGAAATATTTAAGCAGGGTATACGTTCACAGAGTGCAAACAGCGCTAAAAGCAAGCATTAACGTTTCGCAACGATGTGCTGTACCACTGCAACCGGGATTAAGCAAATAAACGCGAGAGCAAGTCAACGCGGGACACTCAGGGTGAACCCGCTGTAACCCCTAACTGCGAAGGAGTGTGCAAGATGGTAATTAATTTTAATCAATTTGGTCATAAGTCCATTAGCGGGGCGAGCAACCCGTTTGTTGCTAAAAAAACCGAACCGCCTAAAGCGCCGGTGCACCCGCCAGTTACCGAGGGGACTGAGCCTAAAAAACCTAGCTTTGGTTCGGCACCGGTTTCTACTGCTGCTAACAATGCTGCTAAAAACCAGTTCTTAGCAACCCAGAATATTGGTAAAGTTGGCGGCAAAAGCTACCCTAATGCTTTACACCCTAGCACCATTGCAGGGTTAGAGGGCTTTGCTAATGGTAAGCCGCCTGTGGGCATTGCCTAGCCTAGGCAAAAAAAATAGTAATTTGGGTTTAAAGCCATTGCGGTCAAACATAATGTTTGCGCAGTGGCATTTTGCCTATTTGGACAAGGCAGTTGGGAGACACACGCATGGGACTTCAATCGATTTTTTTTGGTAAAAAGCCAGTTGTGCCGCAAGCGCAAGTTTCAGATGCTGCCTTGGGCGCTAAATCGCATGCTGCTAACGGCGGTAACGGTAACGGCCCCAGTTCGCTAATGGAGCTAGCCGAGCTGCAGAATCAGCAAGATACCCTGCAAATCTCGCCTTCTGCCCCAGAGGTATCTCAATCGCAGGCCGCAGGTGCCCCGGGAATCACCCCGCCACTGCCAACCCCAGAAATCTTTGAATCTCAATCCGCTTCGGATGAGGCCAAGTTTCAATCGGTCGTGGGTATGTTTGCCAGCGACTCGCTCTCGCAAACCATCGTTCGCCCCTTATTGTACGTGATGGGTGGTAAGGTTGATGCGACGGGCAAGGTGACGTATCAAAACAGTGCCGCGCAGGCGCTTTTGCCTCAAGCGTTGCAGAACAGTAATAAGCAAATGCTGCAAATCGCGATTGATGAACTCTTGCAACGCGGCGCGCTGAATGCAGAGGCCTTGAATCAGCCGCTGACAGACAAAGAGCTATCCGAATTCGGCCAGTTAGGGTCTGTGGCGTTGCCAACTCACTCGCCTGCAGACGTTGCCTCTGTGCCAATGCAGGCTGGCGCTAAGACCGAACCCTCCAGCGTGCCTGAGGGCTCAAGCTCTAATAAAGCCACCGAATAATAGTTCTGCATAGTCGGTCAATTAGGTCGGCGCAACATCCTGAAGTGAGGGCTGTTCCTTCCCTTGCGCGCCCTCCCTGCGTCAAACTGACCCACGACCCAATGCTTTGGCCTGTGGCCAACGTAGGGGGATTTCGGCTAGACTGTCTCTATGACGCTTGACCTGAATCCTGCTGCCAAGTTGCAGAACACGCCGTTATTGCTTTTAATTCTGGATGGCTGGGGCTTGCGCCCACCCGAAGACGGGACGCCGCCGCCTAATTTTGCCGAGGGTGACGCCATTGGTGCGGCACGCCCCGAGCATTACTGGCATTTAATGCGCAACCACCCGTGGGTACCAGTAGATGCTTCGGGATTGGCTGTTGGCCTGCCCACCGGGCAAATGGGTAATTCCGAGGTGGGGCACAGCACCATGGGTGCAGGCCGCGTGATGTACATGGAGCTTACGCGCATTAGTAAAGCCATCGCAGAGGGCGAATTTTTTGAGAATCCGGTTCTAATGGCTGCGGTTAATCATGCCAAAGCCAACAACAGCACGCTGCATATTATGGGGCTGGTCAGCGATGGCGGCGTGCATAGCAGCCTGGAGCACTTGCTGGCGCTTATCGAGCTGGCCAAACGTAACGACATTCAAAAATTGCGCTTTCACGCGTTTCTTGATGGCCGCGATGTGCCGCCCAAGAGCGCCTCGGGGTATTTAAAAGCGATTGAAGACGCGCTGCTGGAGCAAGAATATCCGCAAATCGCGACGATAAGCGGGCGCTATTACGCCATGGACCGCGATAACCGATGGGATCGCACGCAAAAAGCTTATGAGACCCTTGTAAGTGCCAAAGGCGAGCGGCATCCGTTTAGTGTGCACGCCCTGGAGATGGCCTACCGAAAAGACGAAACTGACGAATTTGTCTCGCCGGTGGTGACGGATTTTACGTATGGCGATAACAACGACGCCATGGCTGATGGCGATGCGGTGATTTTTGCCAATTTTAGGCCCGATCGCGCCCGGCAACTAACCAACGCCATAACGCAGGCCGACTTTAACGTGTTTGAGCGCAGTAAGGTGCTTAAAAACCTGTATTTTGCCTGCATGGCAGAATACGATGCGCAATTTGAACTACCCGTGGCTTATAAAAAAGCAAAACTCACCAATCGACTGGCCGAGGTACTTAGCCGCAACGGCGTGCGCCAGTTTAGAACTGCCGAAACCGAGAAATACGCGCACGTCACGTTCTTTTTTAACGGGGGTATCGAGCAACCGTTTGCGGGCGAAGATCGCAAGTTGATCCCCTCGCCTAAGGTGGCCACGTACGATTTGCAACCCGAAATGAGCCTGCACGCCGTGACCGAAAGCGTGTGCGAGGCCATAGTTAGTGGTCAGTACGAGGTCATCATCGCGAACCTGGCAAACCCCGACATGGTGGGCCATACAGGTATTATGGCGGCTGCTGTTAAAGCGGTTCAGGCGATTGATACTGCGATTGACACCATCAGCAAGGCGATTCTGGCGCATAACGGCGTGATGCTGCTGACCGCAGACCACGGCAACATAGAATGTATGACGGATGCCCAAGGCGGCCCGCATACGGCGCATACCACGGCCCTGGTGCCGTTACTGCTGGTTAGTAACGATCCGTCTTTAACGCTTGCACCCCCTACCGAGGCGTTAAACCCCGGGCAGAGCCCGGCGTGGGGGCTTAATCATATTGCGCCAACGATGCTAGACCTGCTCGGGTTGCCCATCCCGTCCGAGATGGACGCCTCGGTCGTGCAAAAAATATCTGCTAAGGTTAGTGTTTAATACTCGTTCAGTTGGAGCGTTTATGGCTTTATTAACACGTAACGGATTTCCTGCGTTTCATCCTAAAAATTATCTGTTAAAGGATGCAACCTATGCTTGGCCGACGCACCAAAAAGCCGGAACTCCAATGCCTAATTATGCTAACGACTCAGCAACGCAAGCCAGTTTGATACCCACAAAAGGCTTGGAAACAATCAAGGAGACTCGTACTAACGCTATTCGAGCAATTCAGCAAGAAATGCTTGCCTTGTTGGATAATCCAAAGGCAAGGCAGCAGATTTTTCGTAGTGGTCTGCGTGCTAACCGTCAATCAAACGAAAAACAACTCAAAGACTTCTTTTTTCTTTTAAATCGCAATAGATTTTTAGCTAAATTAGATTATTCATTAAGTACTCCGTTGCAAGAGCTTTTTGCCGCCATATCTAACAAGCTCACGCCAGAAAAAGCACATAAAGCGCATTTAGGAGCATCGTTTAATGGCTACCACGGTTTTATGGCTTTAATCGCTAATCAAGCTCGTGATAATCTGAGTAAACGAGCCTTAAAAGCTGCTAAAAGTTTACCTTTGGATTCCTAAGCCTAATTACAATGCACCTCTTTCTTGCCTCCGACCACGCGGGCTATGCCCTTAAAGAAGCCCTCAAAACCATGCTCAGCCGGGTCGAAGGCCTGCACGTCTCTGATTTAGGCTGCGCCAGCGCCGATGTGCCCGCCGATTATCCGCCTATTGCGGGCCAACTCTGCCAGCAACTGCTCGCTTCGCCCGATCCTGAAACGGCGCGCGGTATTCTGGTGTGCGGCAGCGGTGTGGGCATGGCTATTGCCGCTAATCGCTTTAACGGCGTTCGGGCTGTACTGGCGCACGATTTACATACCGCCGCGCTCAGTCGCTTGCATAACAATACCAACGTGCTGTGCCTGGGCGCACGCATGATCGCGCCAGAGCTGGCAAGTGCCATCGTGGAAACCTGGCTCAGTACCACGTTTGAAGCTGACCGCCACGCTCCCAGAGTTCAGCAACTGGATGCCTTGGGTGCGTCGGCGCAGGTCAGCGCGCCCCAAGCGCATGCGCACCATTCTGGCTGCTGTTAGCGCCAGTAACGCAGCGCTGTAAGCTGGGTAATCCAAAACAAAAAACCAAAAAAGCTACTATATTTGTAGTTAATTTTTTCCTGTTTTTAGGCTTTACGGCGTCAAAATCTCCTCAAAACAGTGTATGACAAGCCCGAATACAACCGTTACGCTAAACGTAACCTTGCTAGAGCAAATCAACTTTAGGGTAGGACAGTTCGTGCAAGTGTTTTCCTAATCTAAAGTGTATGATTTGCTTTTTTAAACAATATAGTAGGCTTTTAAGTTGCTGTTTGTTTGCCTTTTGGGGAGTTTTTAAGCATGACACCGCGTTCTTCGATTTTACCCGAGCAAGATGTTTATACCGAACAGCCGCGCCAAAACGGCAACGGCAATGGCCACGCTGGCAGCAAGGCGTTTCAGCAAGAATCCCTGGATTTTTTATTGGCCAATGAGCGCCGCCAGGTGAGCGCCCAAAGCCCCAAACGCTCGGCGCTGCAAGGGTTGTTTGCGCCCGCAACCGCCATTATGGGCCGCTTGAACTTTACCGTTAAATTTGGCGTTACTGCGGTGCTGTTTTTAAGCATTGCTGCCACGCCCTTTTACGAGCTCATTAACAACGTGGGCGGTCAAGTCGATTTTTCTCGTAAAGAAGATTACGGGATGCAAATCATGGATCCGTTACGCACAACCTTGTCAAAGGTCTCGTTTGGTATTACGCAGGGAATGTCCGATGCTGCGTCAGAAGTTAATCGTAAAGATGACGCATATAATGGTGCTTTGAATACCAGTAGCAAATGGGCCCCGCTAAAATCTAAACTTAGTGCCTTGCCAGGCAATGCAAACGCCGAACAAACCCGCGCTTTAGTTGGCGATTTACAGGCCTACATGGGCTTGGTGGGTTTTAACAGCAACCTAATTCTGGATCCGGATGCTGACAGCTACTCCTTAATGGATATTACCGTTATTCAACCGGTATGGATTCTGGATTTGCTTGGTAAAACTAGACTTTTGGCAGAATCTGCTGCACGTAGCGGTCATTTATCGCAAGATGAATTGCTCGAATTGACTTCTGCACGCAGTATTCTCGAAGACCATTACATCATCACCAAAGGCGATTATGACATTGCCGTTCAAAACACGAAAGATTCTACACTTAAAACACAACTTGATGGCAGTTATCAAAAATATGTAAGCGCCATGGAAGCTTATTTTGATTTGTTGGATAACCGTGTATTAAGTGCGCAAGGCGTCCGCGTTTCAGTTAACGAGCTTAATCAGTCGGCATTAGCGGCATTAAATGCCTATAATACGTTTGCCGATGCCAGCAGCAAAAAATTCTTCGAGCTTGTCGAAACCCGCATCAAAGGCATCGAACCGCATCGCGACAACGCCATCACGATTGGTTTAATCAGCCTGGTGCTGGTGGGCTACTTGCTGATTGGGTTCTACTTATCGGTCATGAACGCGATTGCCGACCTGCGCCGCAGTACCGAATCGGTTGCCAGCGGAAACCTGAAAACCCGTTTGTACCTTGAATGCCGTGACGAACTGAGCCAGATCAGCACGTATTTTAACAAAATGGTTGACTCGTTTGCGGGCCTGATTGGCAACATTAAACAAAACGTGACCACTGTGGCCAACGCTTCGGGCACGTTGGGCAATACGTCTCAGGGCATGAACCGCGCGGTGGACACGCTCGGCAACGCGACCGATGTCTCAACGCGCATTACCGAAGAACTGGATACCCGTATTAAAACCGTTGCTGCGGCGCTCGAGGAATCCTCGGCTGCGATTCAGCAGGTGGCCAGCACCAGCGAACAGGTGATGACCAGCAACACCACGGTTGGCGAATCCATCGAGCATATTGCGCAAAACATGCAATCCGTTGCTGCTGCGACCGAAGAAATGTCGTCGTCGGTCAATACCATTGCTTCGGCTGTCGAAGAAATGACCGCCTCGTTGCAAGAGGTCTCCAAAAGTGCAAGTAATGGGGCTCGCGTGGCGCAATCGGCCGAAACAACTGCCGATACCACCAGTAAAGCCATTAACGCACTGGGTCAGGCCGCCCGAGAAATTGGCAACGTGGTCGATGTGATTAAGAGCATAGCCAGCCAAACCAACCTGCTAGCCCTAAACGCCACGATTGAAGCCGCCAGCGCCGGCGAAGCGGGTAAAGGGTTTGCGGTTGTTGCTAACGAGGTTAAAGAACTCGCGAAACAATCCGCCGAAGCCACCGAAGATATTCGCCAACGCATCGAAGAGATTCAGTCCAAAACGTCTCAGGCGGTTCAGGCGATTACGCAAATCGTGGGCGTTATTCAGGAACTGAACCAGATTAACAACACCATCGCAAGCGCTACGGTCGAGCAAAGCGCAACCGTTAACGAAATCAGCCACAGCATTGCGACCACCGCCCAGGCTGCAAACGAGGTGTCTCAGAATGTGCAACAAAGCGCAGACATGAGCAACGCCGTCGCCGGCCAAACTCGCGAAGCGACCCAGGGCGTGCAGGTGATTGTACAGCACCTGAGAGATTTATCGCTCGGGACGAACGAGATTTCTCAGAACGCGACGGCGCTGGCCATGCGCGCAAGCGAAATGGCAGATAGCGTCCAGGAGCTGAACAAAGCGACCCACGAGACAGCAGAAAATTCGATGCAAGTCTCGGAAACCGCTGTTAACCTGGATAAAATCGCAAACCAGCTTGAAACGGTCGTCAATAGCTTCGAAGTCTAGAATGCTGTAGTAACTTAAAGCCAAATAAAAAGCCCCGCGATTGATATACAGTTGCGGGGCTTTTAAAGTATCAGAAAAAATCAAATCAAGAGCGTTTAGCTTGAATTTGAACCACCGAGGGCGGCTTGGCGGCATCCTTGCCGGCATCGACCGTCAGGGTCTCTGTCCGCTTGTCCTGATAATGCACCCAGAGGGTCTGCACCATCATTAGCAGCAAGGTTACAATCAGGTATAGCAACACGCCTGCAGGCAACGGAATAAAGAACAGCATCACCACAAACATTAATGGCATAAAGCGCATTAGTTTAGCCTGCAACTTGGCTTGAGGCGTATCGGGTTTGGGTGCGTTGGCGCTTTTTTCCATCGCAAGCTGGTAGCCAAACGTAACCAGCGCGTAGAGCACGACTAAGATCAGCACATCGGGGTTAAAGCGATCTTTGCCCGGCTCGGTGGGCAATTTAACACCCATGTAGCCGTTCTTGATGGGGCGCAACGAAACCTGTTCAACTTCTCGCGTGTTACGGTTCACCATGGTCACGTCCACGCTTTTCACCAGCGAGGCGTAATCTTGCGTAAGCCCAATGCCCGAAAGCTTGAGGTAAACGCCCATCGGCTCGCCGGGTAAAATAGGGCGGGGTTTAACCAGCAGCACCTTGTGCGGGTCTTTAACCGATTGCGTAAGGGTTTTACCGCTATTTAAATGCACAGTTACCGAGCGCGCCGTTTCAAAGGCGTCGTCGGGGCGAACTGCAAACTGATGATCAAACGGTTCGCCGCGGTGCGTTTGCATGGTGTTATACAGCTTGTTGATGAACAAAAAGCTCTCATTGCCCGCGCGCGCTAAAAACTCTGGACTATTAAGGGCGCCATACAGGGCAATAAAAATGGGCAATTGTACCAGCATCGGCAAGCAGCCCGCAAAGGGGTTAAATTTATTCTCCGAGTAAAAGCGCATCATCTCTTGCTGGAGCTTTTGCGGGTCGCTTTTGTATTTTTCTTGCAGCGCTTTTAACTTGGGTTGTAGCTGCTGCATTTTTTTCATCGAGCGCGTTTGCGCGGTATTGAGCGGCCACAGCACCAGTCGCAGTAGTACCGTAATGGCAATAATTGCAAGGCCGTAGCTGCCCGTAAGCTGTTTAAGCAAGTCCAGAATTTGGACGGTTGCCAGGTTTAAAATGTCGAACATAGTGTTTTTACGTCTCCAGAAAGATGTTTTGAAAATTGGCCAAAAGGTTCACGTTACGGGTAATCCAGTCCGCCCGGGTGCCACGGATTACATTTTAAAATTCGAACCAGGCTACGCCAGAAACCAACCCGAAGCCCGTTTTTTTTTAGGCTCGCCAGCGCGTAATGCGAGCAACTGGGGTAAAACCGGCATTGTTTGGGCAGGCACCACACCGAAACAACCTGATACAGCTTAATCAAGGCGCACAGGGTACGCATTGGCAGGGCTAAAACAAGCTGTGTTAGGCGTGCCAACGGTTGCAAGGCACCGGTTCGGCAGCATAAGGTATTAATACTTGATGATTGAGCCATAAAGCCGTAAATAGAACTGCCAGGGCGCGTTTGCATGCTCAGCGGTCGCCGGTGAGAAGGGCGAAATGCCCAGTTAAGTCGCGCGCGTGAACAACGCCTGAGGCGCACGCTCCTTTAATAAACGAACCTATTGTACACTGTACACAGTCAAAACGAAGCGTTTATCTCTATCGCCTTGTAAGGCGTCTGGTTTTAACGACCGGATTTTGGGCAGTTTAATGGCGTGGTTTCGATGCGTTTTAGACGATTATTTTGCATCAGTCCATAAGGCTAGTTTTTACTATGGCAAATTTTCGTCAGGCCGCGTTTGCCTGTTTGCGCCCCTACGGTTCGTCGTGGCATAAGCGCTCGTTTTAGTCCCGGTTCTGTTGGTTATTTATGTCGTCTGGCGCTAATTCACCATCGCACACGCTCGTGATTCCGTTGCGGTTTTTAGGAGATACATTGCTTACCGTGCCGTTGCTGCGCATGGTGTCCGAGGTGTCGCAGCCAGATGAACCAATCGATCTTTTGTGTAGCCCTGCCCTAGCGCCGCTTATGCAGGCTTGCCCTTACATCCGTCACGTTTTGCCAGAACCCAAAAAACTTGCGGACAGCGTGCGTCTGCTGGCACGTTACCAGCGGGTCATTCTGCTCAGAAAATCCGTTACTTGGTCGGCACTTGCGGCGGCGGCCGGCGTAAAAATCCGTTTAGGTTACGATAAACAACGCTGGCCGTTTGGCTACAAACGCTGGGGCTGCTTTTTGTCGCATCAAGGCCGCTACCCAAACCGTACCGAGCCGCTGCCAATGGCGCAAAGCCATTTACTGTTACTGCGTGAGCTTTACCCTGGCTTAACCCCGCAGCAATGCGCCAGCCCCGAGGCGTTACGGCTTGCACTTTGGCCCGAGCCGCAAGCGTTTGCGGCCTTGCAGCAAAAATTCGATGCGTTAGCGTTGCCTGCCGAATGTAAGTTTTTATCGGGATCGGGTGCGCTAACTGGCGCGCGTTTAAAGTTGGCGGCTTTACATTTGTCGGCGGCGTCTCACGGTAAAACCATCGCCCCGGAATCTTTTGTGCCAGCGATTCTGGCCTTGCAGGAGGCGGGGTACACGGTTTTGGGGCTGGGCCTGGCTACAGAACGTCACGTTTACGAGGCGTTATCATCGCGCCTGTCGCAGCCGATTGTTAATTTGGCAGGTCAAACCGCTCTCCCCGAGATGGCTGCGCTGTTTTCATCCGTTCAGATTTTTCTGGGGCTCGATAGCGGCCCGATGCACATGGCAGCCGCGTGCAATGTGCCTGCCATTGTGGCTGTATTTGGTCCCACGCATCACGTTCAATGGGGCGTGCATCAACCCGGCGTTTATTTTAAAGCCGTTTACAATCCGCTGTCGTGTCGTCCGTGTTACGCCAAAGTCTGCGCGCATAACCGCTGTAAAACCGAGCTGGCTCCCGGCTGGATAACCGATGCGGTCCACGCGGCCTTAACGCACCTGCAGGTGTCGGTTCAGCATCCGGCGGCGCAACAGTTTTAGCGGCACGTAGCCGAGTAGCTTTGGGTAAAACGATTGTGTCGTAACCCAGTGGGCTGGCCAAAACGCATCCTGATGTTGCGCAAGCTTAAAGAGTGTCTTTAGTTCGTCTGTAGTTTTAAGCCATGGCGCGCCGGTGTAGCTTTGGGCCCATGCCTGCTGCGCCTGAGAGA
>JAYKHY010000041.1:0-6085 GCA_035285025.1 Vampirovibrionales bacterium
CTTTTTACACCTAAAACGCTGGCGGGGTATTGCAACGCGCTACGCCAAGAATTCTGCATCATTCCTGGCTGCTATTCAGATTCGATGCATTATGCTTTGGAGTGCAATCTCATGACGACACTATCTAGCGTATCTACAAATCGCCCAAACATACTTAGAATCATTGACATGCGCCAAAATATTTGCCTGAATACGTCGCTTGAGACTCAAATTGGCTTTAGCCGCGCGGTTCGTGTCGGCAATATTATTGCAGTCTCTGGCACTGCGCCTATTTTGCCCAACGGCAACACAGCTTACCCAGGCAATGTGTACGAGCAAGCGCGGCATTGCTTACAATTGGTAATTAAGGCAATCCAGCAAGCCGGCGCAACGCCCGAAAACGTGATTCGCACGCGCATCATGCTAACCGATATCTCTCGTTGGCAAGAGGCGGCCCCAGCGCATAGCGAAGTTTTTGGGGCGATTCAGCCCGCGTGCACGTTTGTAGAGATTAGCCGGTTTATTCAGCCCGATTGGCTCGTAGAAATTGAAGCCGACTGTGTGCTATGAATAGAGACATTGCGGGTGTAGCTCAGAAAGAGCCCGCACACAAAGTGAAACTGCGGGCGTAGCTCAGTTGGTAGAGCACTAGCTTCCCAAGCTGGGGGTCGCGAGTTCGAGCCTCGTCGCCCGCTTTTTGAGTGAGGGGTTAAAAAGTCACTCTATAACGAGGCGAAGAACGAAGCGCCGCAAACGCTGGTTACTTCTTAAACGGTAGGTCAATTTAGCTCAGGGAGGGAGCGCGAGGGAGGGAACGGCCCTCGCTTAAAGGATGCTGAACCCACCTGACTGCCCAGACACCTTAACCCCACCTTAGCCCCAACTTAGCCCCAAATTTGTCGCAAAACTTAATTGAGAATAATTCTCATTTACATTTGTCTTTGTGTGGGGTTAAACTATTGCAGTGCTCTTTAATGAGAATCATTATCAATAAGAAACTACTTTGTGCTCCCAGAATCTGTGTTTTAAGACGTAGAGATGATTGCGGAATTATAATTTATGACGCGTTTGCAACCCTTACCAAACTTGGCTCAGCAGGCCGCGAGCGCCGCGTTTCATCTTGCAGAACAACCTGCAGTTATTAATAAACTATACAAAGCCGCGCCCTTGGGCTACGCCGGCGCGATGATTTATGCCGCGCACCAGAATGCAGCACAAGAACCGCCTACGCCACAAGGCAGGCACAATGCCAAAGTAAAAACGCTGGCCATGGGTGCAGCAGCACTTGCAACCCTGCTGGCTGCAAAAAAATGGATGGGGAATCCATTTACACTGGCCGAAGTTGCCCAAAACAAAGCTGCTGTTAAAAGCGCCATTGCGCCATTAAAAAACGGACAGCTAAAATTGACTGAAAAACTCGAACAAGTTACTAAAAATCTTCAGAATCTGAATCATCACGATCACGGGCACGGTCACGACCATGGCGTCGAAGAGGCTATTGCCTTCCTGAAGACTGGCACTGCATCGGTCGCGGCAGCAACGACCGCAGGACTGGTTGCCAACGCCAGCAATAATACACTGACACCGCACCAGAAAAGCGAGAAAACCGAAGCCATTCTTCAAGAGGCAACGTTCCAATACTTGGCCAACATTGCGCTATGCGGATTCGCGCTGGGCGGTGCCGCAAAACTGGCCACAAAACTAGGATTAACTCAGGCCAAGCATCCCTGGGGCCGCTCAGGCTTACTTGCAGGTGCTTTAGGCGTCTCGATTGTTTTTGGGGCAAAAATTGCTAACACATTGGGCGCAAAAGTAATCGATCCGGTTGTGGATTGGGTTAAATCTGGGGACTTAAGCCCCAGCAGTTTAAAATACCAACTTAAACGTGCCAGCCTAAAACCCCAGGCCCACAGCACACGACGCCCCGAGCTAAAGGACCTCATGCTGCACCTAGATGACGCGCCTCTACTTTTGAACGCTATGGGCAGCGAGCTCTTTGGACCAGCGATTCAGCTTTTCTTCTTACCTTCAGATAACCGTATTATCAACGGCTACCGCAACGAGAAGCCCTCGCATAAGACGGCTAAAACAAACACACCTGTTCTACATCAAAACGCCTTTACAAAAACCACCGTCGCTTCTCAAAAGCCTTTGCAAACTGGCTATATGCAAGTTAACCCGGCTTTAAACGCACCGTTTAACCCTAGGCCGATGCCTTACGCTGCACCTTGGCCCAACACACCTTTTAGCGCCCCCAACGTAAACCTGTACGCGCAAGCCGCCCATAATCAGGCTGCATATTACTAGCCACACCCTAAGCTTTACTCAAGCTAAGCTCGGCCTCTTGCGCCAAAACCTTGGGCGAAACCCCCAGAGAAATCATAGACCACGGCAACAACGCCGAAGTGGGTCGCGCGTCGCAGGCCATAGCCTCCATAGAAGGCAATTGCAGCGCCTTTTGCTGAGCCTTCCAGCATTGCTTAAGGGCGCTTGGGCCACCGCCGGCCAAATACCACTGCCATAGCACCGGGCCCAGGCGTCGATCTCCGCGGGCAAGCAGTGCCTGCAGGAAATCCCACCTGGGGCTACTAAAATGGCATTCTGCAAATCGCGCCGTTTGTTTTCGTAAACGCTCCAGGCGGCGCTTTAAGGTTGCCGTATCGAGCCTTGCCTGCCATTGGAAGGGCGTCTGCGCCTTGGGCACAAATGTGCTACAGCCCAGAGTTAGTTTAAGCCTTGGGAATGCCTTTTTAAGCGCTTTAATCAGTTCGGCGGTCGCATCTATATCTGCGTCGATTTCGGTAGGGAGCCCCGCCATGGTATAGAGCTTTAAGCCCGCAATCCCGCCCGCTAACGCAGCCTCGGCGGCTGCAAAAATCGCCTCGGTTTTTAAATGCTTGTTAATCCGTGCGCGCAATCCTTCTGCCCCGGATTCTATTGCAATGGTCAGTTGCTTTTGGCCACCTTGCGCCATGGTGGCTGCAATTTTAGGCGTCAGCGTATCGGCACGCAAACTGGCCACGCTCAGCTTGATTTCAGGATTCTGCTGCATTTGCAACATCAACCAATCGCACAACGCCTCAAAATCAGGATGATCCGCAACCAGCGCGCCTAGTAACCCGATTTTATGGCTATAGCGCAAGCCTTGGGTAATGGCCGACTGCAATTGCGCCAAGCTCGCGCCTTGCGCGGGCAGCGTCGTGTAGCTCGCCAAACAAAACCGGCACCGGTGCGCACACCCACGTTGTACCTCAACAAGATACGTGTCCGGGAAATAGGACTCTGGTGACACCCATGCGCTGGTGGCCAAATACGCATTCATTTGCCCGGGTGGCACACTGGCTTTTTGCACTGGAAAAGCCAAGTCCGCCTCCTGCGGCCGCAATTGCGTCACTGCAAGCTCGTAAGGCTCATAAGCAACCTTTACTAGGCTTGGCACATACGCTCCCGGCACCGAACGCGCAATTTCCGCAAGTTTTTGGGCTTTAGATAGCGCAGCAAATCCCGGCGATTGCCACAAAGCAATCAGCGCCTCGAACGCAGGCTCACCATCGCCGATTAAAAAAAAGTCAAAAAAATCGACAAACGGCTCCGGGTTACTGGTAGGCACCGGCCCGCCAGCAAACCAGAGCTCGTCTGGACGGTTTGAGGCAAGCGGGTCTTTACCCATGGACTCAAACAGTTTAAAGATATTGAGAATATCCAGCTCAAACGGAAACGACACCCCTATCAAATCCAGCGCGGCAGGCGCTGAGGCCGCGTTATCAAGATCCAGCTGAATCGCGTCTACAGCCTCGTGCGTATCCAGCAATTTAAACAGCGTTTGATACCCCAGCGCGCTCAGCGCAATCCTGCGATCGCCCGGGCACGCTAGCGCAAAACGCATTGGGCGAGCAACAGTGGGCAAAATCGGCGTATAAAGCGGCTGCATTTAATCATCATAGGACAACCATCGCCATACGGATAAACCCAAAGAAGACACGGTTAGCTAAATTGGGGCCAAAGCATTGCCCCAGTGCGCAGTTTAAGATGGTTTACCGCGCATGCATTGGCTTTAACCCTTGAGTGTTCTAAAATAATGCGGTGAAATTTGTCTAGACGATTTACTCCCCCTTAAACGATTAGGCGTGAATGCGCGAAAAAGGAGCCCTTTATGGTAACGACCGATTTGCAAAAGATAGGAAAACCTGCGATGAGCGTTAAAGACATTTTAAAAGAAGCTGAAGCGAAAGGCGTGAAGCTAATTCGGCTCCAGTTCGTGGATATTTTAGGCCAAGCCAAACACATGTCGGTCCACGTGGATCAACTGGAAAAGGCGCTGAATAACGAAATCATGCTCGACGGTTCCTCAATTAAAGGATTCCGTACCATCGAGACCTCGGATTTATATTTTTACCCCGACCTGAGCACCTTTAAAGTAATGCCCTGGCTCGAGAATGGCCGTGGCGTTGCGCGCGTACTGTGCGATATTTACAACCCCGATGGCACCCCGTTTGATGGTTGCCCGCGCAACAACCTGAAACGCGTAACCGAAATGGCCGCCAAAATGGGCTATGTGTTTAACGTGGGCGCAGAGCTTGAGTTTTTCCTCTTCAAGAAAAACGCCGACGGCACCATTAGCACCGAAACCCACGATCAAGCCGGCTACTACGATACCGCTCCGGATGATTTAGGCGAAATGGTTCGCGGTGACATTGTTGAAACCCTTGAAAATCTGGGCTTCGAAATGGAAGCGGACCACCACGAAGTTGCCGCTGGCCAGCACGAAATTGACTTTAAATACGCCGACGCACTTTCGGCGGCCGATAACATTCAGACCGTTAAATTCATCATCCGCAAAATCGCGGCCCAGCACGGCCTGCACGCCACGTTTATGCCCAAACCCGTTTTTGGCATAAACGGCTCGGGCATGCACTGCAACATGTCTCTGGCCAGCCTGGAAGGTAAAAACCTGTTCTTCGATGAAAAAGGCGATTACCAACTGAGCACCATTGCCCTTCAATTTGTGGCGGGTATCCTGAAAAACGTCCGTGGCATTACCGCCTTAACCAACCCGCTGGTCAACAGTTATAAACGTTTGGTGCCTGGCTATGAAGCCCCGGTATACGTGGCGTGGTCTACGGCAAACCGTAGCGCCCTGCTGCGCGTGCCCGCCAAACGCGGCAACGCAACACGCGTTGAGCTGCGTTCGCCCGATACCGCGTGTAACCCTTACCTGGCTATGGCCGCCATGTTGCTTGCCGGGATTGACGGCATTGAAAACAAACTGCAAGCGCCGCCAAGCTCGCCCGTGAATATTTACCACCTGAATGAATCCGAGCGGGCCAATATGGGCATTGATTCGTTGCCGGGCAGCCTGTGGGAAGCCATTGAATTGCTGAAAGACAGCGCCATTGCCAAATCCGCGCTGGGCGATCATATCTTCAGTGAGTTTCTGAAGGCGAAAACGATGGAGTGGGATAAATTCCGCACCAACGTAACGCCCTGGGAAACCGAGCAATACATTAAATACTAGTTACAATTACTAAATTATTTAACAAGATACAGACAGGGTTAGTTTTACTCTAAACAGTAAACTAACCCTGATTTATCTGTAACGCCATAGCTTTAATTTTTTATGATTAACCTTAACGCGCAATGCAACAAACTCCGCAAAGTTTCATTTTCTAAAACCGATAAGACGCCCTCAATTACCCCCCCCCAACAGCTTTACGTTTCCTGCACCGCAAAAAAAAACAAAAACTAGTATAGGCACACGGCCTTTACCCAACAAGAAAAAAACGCAACAAATAATCAATGTCTGGCTCAAAAAGCAGCAGAAAAACGGCTTGATCGCCCATATATCGTCTATTTATAACGAGATTACAGAAGCAGCTCAGCGAAGAGGTTATAAAGGCTTAAGCGGCTCAAAGCAGGATATTATCAATACTTTACTTGAAAACAAGAAGGCCATAGCTTACGAGGGTAATGGCTCAGATTATAATGACTCCCCGATCAAAGCAGGCTACAATGGTTTCATTGTAGAGGAGTAAAAAAGGAATGGATTTTCTTGAATTTTCAGCACGTTTTTCAGACGAAGCGGCCTGTGAGCACTACCTGATTGCAA
>JAYKHY010000042.1:0-49049 GCA_035285025.1 Vampirovibrionales bacterium
TTTCTGACTTTGAAAGCCTGCTTTAACTTGTTTTTCTGAGCCGCATCCAGGACAATTCATCTTGTCTCTCTCCAAAACAGTCTTCTGTGATTTGGAGAATATTATATCTCATCTGCATAGCAATACCGTTTCAGGTAACCTCGACTTAGATACCTCTAAATATTAGTTTTTTAGAAATATTGGTTTTTCATCCTTTTAGATGCCATGCGTTTATAAACGCATCTAAGATATAAGCGTAACCCTCCCTACCCCCTCCTTTATTGATTTTTGGCTCTCGCGCTTACATTCAGCTCTGCTCACCCCGTTTGAAGCGATTTATTATTTGTTTACACCTAACTGACAATTCGCGTAAAAAATCTCAATAAATATAATTGTGATCGTTACTTAGTCTCACCCGCAGACCTTAACGCCCGAAAGACTTAAGATGCCCGAAACGCCCGAAATGCCGCAAATTATCCAGCTCGATAACGCCGCGCTGGCGCAATTAAAAGCCAATCAGCCCCAACTTCAGCTCATCGATGTGCGCTCGCCCGGCGAGTATCACGGCTTGGGGCATATTCCCGGGGCGCGCTTAATGCCGCTGCAACAGTTTGCCCAAACCTACCAGACGCTTTCGCCCGCGCAGCCCGTAGCCATCACTTGCGAGCACGGCGTGCGCAGCATGGCCGCCGCAGAATGGTTAGTCGCGCAGGGCTACAGCCCGGTTTACAACCTCACCCACGGCATGGCGCAATGGTCTGGCGAGCGAGCCTTTTAAGGCTTAACAGGGCCTCGCAAGGGCCTCATCCGTTTAGCGGATGCCGCTGCACGCCAATATCGATACCATAGCATCGCAGGCTTATCTTTAAGCTTGTCGCTAACGCATCTTTCAGGGAATCGTTTCATATCGGCACAAGGGGTCTTCTTTGGCCCTGAATCTTTGCGACCAAACGATAATTACTGCCGTTCATTACGACCCTACAGTTATACAGGCTTATTGATCGATGCCTTGCGCGCGTAAAACCGCATGCTTAGCCCTTTTACTTCTAGAGCCATTTAAAGCGATTGACTATGCTGAACCCTATTCTGGAATTGCTCGTTAAAGCCCTGTCTCCCGTGGTTGTGCTGCACGATGCCGTCTCGAAACTTGAGATGCATACGCCAAAAACCACCGCGACGCAAAACCCGCTTCAGACGGCGCTCGCCAAGCAATACTGGCAAACTGCGGCCAACCGGCAAGCGGCCGTGGCCGCGTTTACCACGCCGGCACCCTTAGCCTCGTCTACAACTCAGAATTTAAAACCTGTCGATGACGACATTATTACAGCAGTCACGCATTTAACCCGCCTGAAACGCGTGCAAGCGGATCAAACCAAATCATTTTCAATCACGCCCGAAATGAAACCTCAACCGCAAGCCTCGGACGCGGTTCAGTTACAGTTATTACCTGCAGAAACCCTGCCAAAAGCACTAACCCCGAAAAGCGATCCTGCACTTGAGCCTAAATCAGAAAAAACGCCTGCAACATTGGCCGAAATCGAGCATCAAGCCTTTGAACAGGCCCTGGACAGTATGTTTGGCAACACCGGTAACCGTGGCGATTCCGGCAATTACGACGAAGCCAAAGCTACACAAGCCCTAAAGCTGGATTTACTCGCGCAAGATTTGCTTGTGCCCGATCTACCGCTTGGCCTTGCCCCCGAAGCTCTTGAAATTGAGACGCCTCAGGCAATAGCACGAGAAACAAGCCCAACCCCCGCGACGCCCATTATCGTAACGCCATCGAGCAAAATAATAACGGGAACCACAGGAACAACGGGCATGACCCCGCCTGACACGCACGCCGCAAAGGCAACCCCAGAATCTAAAACATGCCAAAACAGGACTGCAATGGCTGGCATGACGCTGCCGGGGCGCATCCAGAAACCCTTACCCGAGGCTTCTCAACTTAACCAGTTGCTGGGTCAGGCCGAAGAATCAACCAACGCATTGCTGCTGCTACATAACAGCCGCAGAATGAACGCCGCCATCAACCGCCTGGCCGAAGAATGCCTTTCGCAAGCCAAATCTTCGGTTTAAAGCTGGCGTTCAAGCATCAGGAAGCGTTAAAGCCGAATCAATCTGGCCAGCGCCGCTGCCATAGGCGCGCGTACCCAACGCAACTGTTCATCCGCCAGGGTAGTGAGTTAGTTTGGTTCGGGGAGGGAGCGCGAGGGAGGGAACGGCCCTCGCTTCAGGGTGTTGAACCCGCCAAACTGACCCACTACCTCCGCCTGGGCTTTTGCTGCTTGCTTAAGCTTCCTCTGCTTGTAGGATGCCGCGCGAACGGGGCTCCATCATACTGATGACAAGGGCCTTTAAAGCCCGAAATTCGCGTGTTTCATCGTGTTTGATTGTTTACAGCACACTCTTCGCAAGCCTTTATCCTGTTAATCGTTCATCGGGCATTTGAGCGTTATGGCCGTTCCTGCATCAGCTCCTGGACCTTCTGGCGCGGGCTTACCCACGCTTAACAAGCTGGGCTGGCGCGATATTTTAAAGCACAAGGACCTGTTACTGGCCATTGGCGTGGCCTTAATTGTGTCCATGCTCATCATCCCGATTCCGCCGTTTATCCTCGATATTCTGCTGACGGTCAACATCGCGCTTTCGGTCACGATTTTGCTGGTTACGCTCTACACCAGCGAGCCGCTTCAATATTCGACGTTTCCGACCGTGTTGCTGGTCAGTACCCTGTTTCGGCTAGGGCTCAACGTCAGTTCTACCCGGCTGATTTTATTACAAGGCCACGCGGGCGATGTGATTCAAGCCTTTGGTAACTTTGTCATCGGCGGTAACTACGTCGTCGGGTTACTGATGTTCATCATCCTGATTGTCATCAACTTTATCGTTATTACTAACGGTGCCGGCCGCGTCTCGGAGGTTGCTGCACGCTTTACCCTGGATGCCATGCCGGGTAAACAGCTTAGTATAGATGCCGACCTGAACGCCGGCCTGATTACCGAGCAACAGGCCAAGGAGCGCCGCCACCAAATCCAGAAGGAAGCCGACTTTCACGGCACCATGGATGGTGCCAGCAAGTTTGTGAAGGGCGACGCGATTGCGGGCATTATTATTACCATCATCAATATTGTTGGCGGCCTGATTATTGGCGTAGCGCAACTGGGCATGTCGCTGGCCGAATCGGCCAGTACGTACACGGTGCTTACCGTCGGCGATGGCCTGGTGAGCCAGCTACCCGCGCTCGTGATATCGACCGCAACCGGTATTCTAGTCACACGAGTGTCATCTACCGATAACTCGTTAGGCGATGATTTAAGTCATCAGATGTTTGGTAATCCCAAAGTAATGGGCCTGATGGCAATTTTACTGTTTTTACTGGCGCTGGTGCCGGGCTTGCCAACGGTACCATTTATGGCCATTGGCATTGTTTCTGGCGGGGTAAGCTGGATGTTGCTACAAGAAGAGAAAAAACTAAAAGCCCAGCAAGCGGTCGCCGAAGCGGGCGAAAAAGTCCAGAAACGCAAAAAAACCGCCTCCGACAACGTGATGGACGTCCTGAACATCGATCCGCTCGAAGTCGAAGTCGGCTACAAGCTGGTCACGCTCATCGAACCCGATTCCGGCGGCGACCTGCTCGATCGCGTCTCGCAGTTGCGTAAACAGATTGCCCAGGAGCTGGGCATTATTCTGCCCTCGATTCGCGTACGCGATAACCTGCAACTGCCGCCCAACCATTACCAGATTAAACTGCGCGGCACCGTAATTGATTCGGGCGATATTATTGCCGATATGTGGATGGCGATGAGCACCGACCCGGATAACGCCGAACCCCTCAACGGGATTCCCCTTAAAGAGCCTGCATTTGGACTGCCCGCCATCTGGATTCGCGACGATCAACGCGACGAGGCCATGGCAAACGGTTACACCGTAGTCAGTGCGTCATCTGTAGTGGCCACGCATTTAAGCGAAGTGCTAAAACGCCACGCCGCCGATATTTTAAGCCGCCAGGATGTTGCAGGCTTGCTCGATCACACCAAGAAAACCGCCGAATCGCTGGTGGCCGACCTGGTGCCCGGCAGCATCAGCGCTGCCGAACTGCATGTGGTGCTGCAGAATTTACTGCGCGAAAAAGTCTCAATCCGAGACCTGACCACGATTCTGGAAACCGTAGGCTACCACGTGCGCGTCAGCAAGGATCCGGATTATCTGAGCGAGCAGTGCCGTGTTGCGCTTAGCCGAGCCATTTGCAAACAGCACGCCAGCCCGGAATCCGGCGATTTACCCGCCGTCACGCTTGCCCCCGAACTCGAAGAACAGCTTGCCCAGGGGCTTGTGAGCGAAGCCACGGCATTAACCGGCAGCAACAACAGCGTAAGCGCCGGATCGGCACTGATTGCGGTTAATCCGCAAATTACGCAAAAAATGCTCAAGGCGCTCAATCAAGAAGTCGAAAAATCGCTGGCAGAGCACGGCCTGCAGCCGGTAATTTTATGCAACGCCCGTATTCGTTTGCCCTTCAGGCGTTTAACCGAACGGCTCCTGCCGCAGATTGCCGTGCTGAGTTATAACGAGGTTGGCCCCACCACGCGCGTCCAAACGCTGGGCATGGTGCGCGTCAGCTAAGCCAAAGCGCCATTCAGGTGCTTAAATGCCTATTTTTTTGCGCAACCCGCAAGCAGAGATGAGCAAGACCAGCATATACTATCTCATTCTAAAAACGACACGTCTTAGGGCTGTGTAAACCTGTCGCCTGACTTTTGCGTTTTAACTGATTATTCTTGAGCGTACATAAAGTAAACAAAAACCGTCATAGCGGCAAAAGCCGGCATCCAGGCAAGACAACTCCCAGGCAAGTCATCTCTGTAAAAAATGAATACCCGCCATTGCGGTTCAGAAAAAAACTTAAACCCTCTTGCCCTAGCCGATTAAAACCGGCAGAGCAAGAGGGTAAAGTTTTTATGGCTTGTTCGCTTTACGCAAAGCGTTAGAGCTTACTGCCCTTGGGCCAGCGAGAAGCCCTTTTCGCCATCAAACAGGCACAAGTGCTCGGTCTTGATAAAATCAATGCCGGCCTCGGCCAGATTGGCCAGCAGGTGCGCAATTTTGGTATGGTTCACCGGTGCGTTGTTCTCTGTCATAAAGCGGCAGCGCCAGTGGTCTGTACGGAACGTTTCGGGGAAGCCATTGGGCCAGACTTTAACGCCACGATTGGTAATCACCTGCAGTTTAAGCTGCTCAATGGTTGCGGCTTGCAGCTTTTTGGCCAGCTCGTTTTCATCCTGGCCGGTCCAGTCCACAAACACGTCAATGCCAATCGTGGTTTTAACCGGCGCTTGTTTCACCAGGCGCGGCGTCCAGCTTTCTTGCGTAAACGGCTCCACTTTGCTGCCCGCTTCGTAATCGACCGCCTTCAGCGTTTCGGGCTTCTGGCCCAGGCGCGCAATCACGGCATCGGCAAACGCTTGCGTGCCCACTTTTTGGTGGCTGGTACCTTCGCGATAAATATCGTAGGTATGCACGCCGTCTTCCATGGTTTTAAGCCATGCGTTATGCACTTTGGTGGCAACACCGGGCTGGCCAATATGCACGAGCATCATCACGGCACCCAGCAACAAGCCCGACGGGTTAGCCAAATCCTGACCGGCACGCCGCGGTGCCGAGCCGTGAATCGCTTCGAACATTGCAACGCTATCGCCAATGTTGGCCGAACCGGCCAAGCCGACGGACCCGGTAATTTGTGCCGCCACATCCGACAAAATATCGCCGTACAGGTTGGGCATCACAATCACGTCAAACACCTGCGGCGAATCGGCCATTTTGGCCGCGCCAATGTCGATAATCCAGTGCTCGTTTTCGATCTCGGGGTATTCTTTGGCGATTTCGTCAAACGTTTTATGGAACAGGCCATCCGTGAGCTTCATAATGTTATCTTTGCTGAAGCAGGTCACTTTTTTACGACCGTTGCGGCGGGCGTACTCGAACGCGTAGCGAATAATCTTCTCGCTGCCCGGTTGCGTGATGAGTTTGAGGCACTGGTACACTTGGCTGGTTTGCCGGTGCTCGATGCCTGCGTATAAGTCTTCTTCGTTTTCCCGAATAATCACGGTGTCCATCACCGGGTGTTTGGTTTCTACAAACGGGTGGTAGCTGACGCACGGGCGCACGTTGGCAAACAGGCCCAGCGTTTTACGCACGGTTACGTTCAGGCTTTTAAAGCCGCCACCCTGCGGGGTGGTAATGGGGGCTTTTAAAAAGACTTTGGTTTTGCGCAGGCTATCCCAGGCGCTGTCTTCGATGCCCGCCGTCAGGCCACGTTCGTAGACTTTTTCGCCAATTTCGATGGTTTCGATTTCGAGTTGCGCGCCCGCCGCTTCGATAATTTTTAGCGTGGCGGCCATAATTTCGGGGCCAATACCATCGCCATGGGCGACGGTAATGGGGGTTTTAAGCGGTTTATCCAGCGTTGCGCCGGCGCCTTGGGTTTGAGTAGATGTCATAACAAAAAACTCCAATTAACAGCGATTTAAGCGATTAAGATACAGACTGCAACAGCAACAAAACGCGTTGAGCGACGATTGAACGACCGCAGATTTTAATTGCAACAACTAAAATCCGCCCATAAAGCACCTAGAGTCCATTAGCCAGTCAACATCGACTTCGTCTTTTAAAGCTATCCTAGCCGAATCTTGCCCAATTTTGCAAAGCGCACGTGTCATCCGGTAATTTAAAACGCCACGGCAAACGCTTAAACGGCACGTCTATCCGCCCCAAAAAGCCAACAGGCTCGCCCATCACAATCAACCCTTGATTGTCATCAGCAAGCCTGATTTAAACGTTTTTTGATTGCACGCTACACTTGGAGCTAACCGACGCTGGGCACCAGCGCGTCAATGCCAAGCGAATTCAAGATACTCGCCCCGGTGCCAAGGGTTTGCTGCAAGCTTGGCAAGTAGTCGGGCACTTGACCCGCCAGGCCGCCAAATGCTTGCCCCGGCGTTAAACTGGGTGCGTTATCAAACGGCGATAAGTATTTCTGAGCCGTCACGGGATCCATACCGCTTAAGCCCACGGCCATGTTCTCAAGGCCCAGCAATTTAAACGCTTTTTGGCCCGTCATGTTTGCGCCCGAATAATTATCGGTAAAGCTGCCAAACTGGCCACCTAAAGCACCCAAACCTTTGAGCGGATTACTCGTTCCATCCGTTTCAGTCTGTTTCATTAGCGCTTCTAGCGTGGTTGCACCAGACGCCGTTGTCGTGCCTGCGGGTAAGAACGATGAAGCGGCACCGCCTAACGCGGCATTGGTCAAGGCTTCTGTCGCATTGCTACCAGAAGTGTTAAGGGTCGTATCCTCGGATGCCGACCGCAACGCCTGCGATAATCCCAGATTTAAAAAAGGATTTTTGGAGATATTACCCGAAACAGGCTCCGTATCTGCTAGTTTTGCCGTGCTGGCGGTTGTTGTCACCTTGTTTTGTAACACGTTTTTCAAAACATAGTCATCAGTCATGCGATCATCAATATTCGTAATATTGACGACTGTACCTGTAATACTGTTTTTAACTGATAACAGACCATCATTGGGATTAGCGTCTTTGACAAGCTCCCAACCATCACCTGCAAGGGTAATTTTATCAACATCATCAACATTTTTAATATTAAACGTGTTGTTATTGCCATCAATCACTTTGGCTGTTTTTTTAGCCGAAAACGAATAATTTTTTCCATCACCCCATGCACTGCCCGAGGGCGCAAGCGCTTCAGGTGTCGCAGCAGCTTCATCTGCAGCATTCGTAGCAGGTTTTGCACTCGATTCAGAGGCCGTTGTGGTTGCAGGTTTGACGTTCGTTTCCGAAGTATCGGCCTCATCGGCAAATAGCCGCTTGTAAAACTGAGCAGCTGCCGACTCGATAGAGCCGCTCATCAACCAGCTATCTTGCGCCATTAAACTGGTCAAAAAATTCACGCTACCAAGGCTCGGATTCTGCTCACTTAAATTAGTAAACGCATTTGGTGCAGAACCATTAACAGGTAAATTAGCCGTCAATGAACTCTCAACGGGTTTGCCTTGCAGCAAAACCTGTGGAGACGTAAATAGCACGTTATTAAAATTAATCCCGCTCATAGGGGGGTATGCCTCTCAAACTCACAACCTCAGGGTCTAGGGAACTTGCTTAAAAAAATTGCTGAGAAAAAACTTAGATAGCTCACACGATTACTGACGAAAAAAATAGATGTACAAAAATAAAAACAAGCTAAAGGGTGAAATTGCGCCTTTTTTTAAACTTAATAATTATCGTCGTATTTCTGGTTGATATCCTGCTAAAACGATGTTACAAATCTTAATTTTTTCCGCGTACGAGCCACAATAAACCCTTCTGGGCGCATAGTTCAACGATGAAACACCCCTCGGTAACGCCAAAAAGCAAACTCGTTCTGAACCGCCTAATTATCGTTGCGAGGCTTGCCCGCAGACCACTTTGAATCCTGACTTAGCGTCGTTCCAAGCGGAATCGGCTTTTGCAGCGACTTGGGCTCCTGCACAGGCGGTGTTGATTCCAGCTTTTTTACCACTAGCATATTCAGGCGGATTTTAACGGGGTAGCCCATCTCGCGCGCCATAAACGCCTCAACCAAACGCAGCTCATTTGCGGTAATCGCCTTGTTCACCATTGCGGTAATCGTCAGCACAGGCGGTTTGGATTGCCACTGCATGCGCGTCTTCAGCAGTTCTACATCGCGACTAAACGTAATCGTTCGGTGGGTCAAAATGCGTTTAAGCGCTTTTTCAACGCGGGCTTTGGCCAGCATGCTAAACAGGCTCATGCTCAACGGGATCGCCAAAATAAAAATCAACGCGCCCGACCACAAAAATGATTTGCGAATATTGCCGCGCTTAAAAAAGCCCAGCAGAACAAACACGCACATGCAGGCCATAAAAATGCCCACCAGGTTAGTTAAAAACAAATTACTCGCGCCCAATGCCTCGGTCGTCATCCCCTGAGACAAACACAGCCCGATAGTGCATAAAGGGGGCATTAACGCTACAGAGATTGCAATGCCCGCAATCACGTCGCTAATCGTGGTATTTACGGCAGTGTAACCACTAATGGTGCCCGCCACCAACGCAACGCCCAAATCCAGAAGCGTGGGGTGAGTACGGTTCATTACCTCTGCGCCAAATTCGGTTAAGCCCACCATAGTGCCCAGTAACGCCGAGAGCGCAATCGAGATAAACACCGCCGCCAGAATTTTGAGCATGCACTGCCGAAGCAGACCAAACTGACTGTTAATGGCGGTATACGCGGCAATCCGCAGCGGATTCATAATGGGCGCTATCACCATCGCGCCAATAATCACGGCGGCGCTATTGCTTAACAGGCCAAACGTGGCAATCAGGCAGGCACTGATTACCAAAAACATGTAATCAAAGTATGCCGTTAGCGATTTTTCAAACCGGTTCTCAACAGCATCCTGGGTTAAAAACATGGCAGGCCTCTTTTTCGTTTAAACGTCTAGACTGTACTATAGTGTTTTAAATCGCAAATGATAAACTTTTAAGCGCTAAAAAGGCATTTTAAAGCCGTTGAGTCCCAAGTTTAACGATCGCTTGAACGTTAATTTGCTATACAAGCCATTAAAGCTGGTGCGTTTTCTTGCCACACGCGCGCGTCCAGCGCATCGGGCGTAGCCGGATACCCCGGCGAAGGCTCATTTAAATCAGGCAGCTCCAGCGTCAGCGTCGGAATCTGCTGTTCGAGGCCCGCCCAGGTACCAAACGAGCCGGGCGTAGGGTAGCCAATGCTCGCCGTAACCGGATACCCGTTACACGCGGCCATGGCCTCAGCAAGCGCGAGCGTCTGCGGTGCGGGGCCATCGTAATTAATTACCCGATACGGCGAATGTATGCTCACGATAATTTGTGGCTTAAGCTGCTCGATGCATGCAAGCAGCGCTTGCGTTTCGGGTTCGCTTGCGGGTTGCGCGCCGCCGTAATACGCGCTACCCGGTTGCTCGTGGTTTTGCCGCCAGTTTTGCGTGGGCCAGTTTCGGTTTAAATCCACGCCGTTTGCGTTCGTGCGCGTGTTGGCCGCCACGCCATCAGGATTCAGCATGGGCAAAATGCCAATGGGCCCGGTCAACTTAGGCATCTGTCCAGGATTTTTCTGACATTCGGCCAAAAATTGTTCGAGCAACCGGGCCGAAATTGCTTCATCGCCGTGGAACGCGCCAATGTACAACACCCGTAAAGGCGCTTCTGGCGGTTGCCCGGCGCCCAGCAACGTAAGCCTTAGCGGTCGCCCCTGCACCGAGGTTCCAATCGTGTGGGTGGTGGCGTGTAAAGTAGTCATCGGATAATTAGATACCTTGTTTAAAAATTCAAAAATTTTAAAATTTAAACTAAAACGCTTCTGCTTTAGACAACTTCTGCGAGGGCCGCTCCCCACTCATCGCCACGCGCGCCTGCCAATGACTAGCCATCGAATTTGCAGAGGAGCCCTTTTGAATGCTAGTATAACCCACGAAACGTTGGCCAAGCGGTCGCGGGAGGTGTTGCGCAAGCAGTTACCTCCTGAGGAAAGTCCGGGCTCCACAGAGCCAGGTTGCCGGGTAACGCCCGGTGCGGGCAACCGCGAGGATAGTGCCACAGAAATGTAGACCGCCGATGGCAGTTTAACGACTGCACAGGCAAGGGTGCAACGGAGGTGTAAGAGACCCCCGGCTGGGCCGAAAGACCCAGGCCAGGTAAACCCCAACTGTGTGCAAGGCCAGGGCTTGCGATTAATTTTTTTAATTGCACGGGGGGCTCGCCCGATGCCCAAAGCCGCTTGAGCGTTTAAGTAATTAAGCGCCTAGACAGATGACCGCCTAAACAGAACCCGGCTTACGGCCAACGTTTTTTTCATTCAAGTTCAATTTTTAATCAATAATCGTCCATGCTTCGATTATAGGGCTTGGCAAACCAGTTGTAATAATCCGCCCGGTGCGGGGCAACTTTAAGGCTTAATGCACGGACTTGCCGTAACCAGAGCGTGAATAAAACTCGCTCTACCTTTTTTTTGTTCTCAATGGGCATCGTATCTAAAATATTGAGCTTTACGCCAACATTAAAATACGGCGTGGGTTTGGGCCGCCAATTTTTGTAATACTCGGGGCTTGGCAATGAATATTCGCATACGGAGCGGGTATTTGGCCGCTCAGAAGTGATACTGTGCAACAGCTCAAATTTAGGAACAAAATTTAAATTATTCATTGAGTATTTTTTAAACGTTTCTGAGCTATCAGTTTGCTTGAATGTTTTAACTAACGAGTTGTAAAGTTTATCAGAGCTTAATCCCTGACGCATGGGAATCCAGTAATAGCGTGTTTGTCCTGCTCGCCAACCAGGCTTATATGCCGCAGGCGGTTTAACATTAACAATAGGGTTCACGTGAGTCATTGAATTGACACTCTTAATATAATTACAAAGCGCACCACTCATCCAGCGCGCCCGAAAGTTGGCCCTCCAGCGCTTGCTTGAGCATCAGCAATGCGTATTGACTAAACCAGTACTTAATATCGGCGCGCGCAGCATTGGCATTGGCTCGCACCCGTTTAACAATAGTTTTAGGCAGCTGTTTACCCGCAATGGCAATGTAAGCCGTCCCAACAGGCTTTTCAGTCGGGCCCTCCGGCATGTGCCCTGTTGGCTGCACTACTGGCGATGCACCAGAATGAGCCCCAGCAATGCCCGTAATACTCAGGCCCCAATCCGTCCCCGAAAAGCTTAAAACGCCTTCGGCCATCGCCTGCGCAACGGGTTCGCTCACCGCGCCATGCTCGGCCAATAGCGCCTCGGGTACATTCAGCAAGCGCGTTTTAGCCACGTTGCTGTATGTCACCACGTTTTGCATCACGTATGCCGAACTGCCCGGCACATCGGTTAAGCGGCTGCTCACCAATCCGCCCGTACACGATTCTGCCAGCGCTACGGTTTGCCCGGCCGCAACAAGCAAGCGCCCCACCTCGGCCTCCAGGCTAGACTGGCCCTCGTAAATGCAGTAGCCGCCCACGCGCTTAAGCACCTCGGCCTTAACGGGCGCAATCGCGGCTTGCGCCTCGGCCACCGAAGCGGCTTTGCACGCCACCCGGATTCTCACCTGACCATTCGCCACGTAGGGCGCAACGCTGGGGCTCGATTGCGCCATTAAATCCTTAAGCTGGCCCGCCAAACCGGATTCGCCGATACCGACAAACCACAAATCACACGTGTACAATTGCTGCGGCTGCTCGCCCAGCGCTTCTTGCAACGCCTTCAGGCGTTCGGCCACTTGCGGCCACATAATATAAAGTTCTTTAGGCACCCCCGGAAACGTCGCAATCACGCTCGTCTGTTGGCCGGTATACGCCGATACATCCCACCACATACCGGGCGCCGTGCCTAGCGGATTTTGCACCGGCAGCGCACCCGTGGGCAGCAGGGCCTGTTTATGGTTAATCGCCGGATACGCCAGACCACGTTTCTCAAAATAAAGCCGGATTTGCGCCTCAAGCGCTGGGTGATGCACCATGGGCGCGCCGTAACAGTCGGCAAGCGTTTGCACGGTCAGGTCGTCATCTGTGGGGCCAAGCCCGCCCGTGGTAATCAGCACGGCGCTGCGCGCCATGGCTTGCTGCACGCATTCGATGATTCGTGCGGGGTTATCGCCCACCGTTTGATGATGATAAACATCAATCCCCAAGGCAGAAAGCTCGCGCGAGAGCCAGGCGGCATTGCTGTTGATTGTTTCGCCAAGTAACAATTCGGTGCCAATGGCTAAAATTTCTGCGCGCATAAAGGGTTTAGGGGGTTATAAATAGCAGGCGATACACGTTTTTTTGCGATTATGCCCTGGGCAACAATCAAGACGCTTAAATAAGGGCGTTAAACCGCTTTTTCTTTCAGAACAACTAACCGGATAACCGCTTTTTTATTCGATGACTATCCTTCGGTATCTTTGCACGCATGACTTCTTCGATCAAACCAACAGCTAACTCTCCTCAAATGCCGGAAATGCCGGAATGGTTGAAGTCAATCAAAAACGAAACGCCACCACAATATTTAGTTGTCAGTTGGCCAAAAAAAACACATGACGCCCAGTTAGCAAATAAAATTCAAACTGCCGCTGAAAGTTCAGCGTTAACGCCCATACTGGACTCATTTCAAAAAACCCTAAACGCTACACCCACCTCGCAAGAAAATGCTCAAGTTTATAAACTTCTGGAAACAGGCAATCTTAAAAAATTGCGGCAAGCGCTAGAGCGGCTAAATCTACCGGATGGTCTTAAAATTTCGTTTCCCCAAATGCCTGCCAATTGTGATTGGTATACGGCACGGGATGTTGCAAACGCAGCTAAACCCACTCAAATACGGCAACAGCCAAAAACAAACAGTCTCCTTTATTACAAAGGGTTGTGGTGCGTAAAAACGCCTGACGGCTGGCATAAATTTAAAAGCGAGATACCCTCTAAACCACAATAAGTTTATGAGTTATTTTTACAGCGCAGTAGCCAGAAACGCCAATAACGCCTGACGCTTAGCCGCATTAACCGACGTCTGCGTCCACTGTTCTAACGCCAGCGCGCCCTGATGCACCAACATCCCCAGCCCGTCCACCGTCTGCACCCCATGCGCGGCAGCGGCGACCAAAAATCGCGTGGGCCGGGGCATATAGATTAAATCCACCACCAGCGCGTGCGCCGGTAAAGCTTTAAACGCCCTCAAGGCTTCGGGCTCGGGCAATGACATGGCATCCTCATTGGGATGCATGCCCACCGGCGTTGTATTTACCAATAAAGCCGCCGAGTGCAAAACGTCGGGTAGCGCCCGCGAAATCGGGATTAAATCAACCTGTTGCAAGGCGGGCTTGCCAGCCGCAAGTGCTGAAGCCAACGCCTGCAAACACGCCAGCGTATCCTGTGCCGCCTCGGGCGAGCGCACCGCCAGCACCAGCCGACCGATTTGGCCAAACTTAAGCAGTGCCGCGCCCACCGCCCGAGCCGAACCGCCCGCCCCCAAGAGCACCGCCGTCTGCCCGGCTAAAGCCTCACGCGTGGGCTGGGGCAAGCTTTGCCAAAATCCTGGCGCGTCTGTGTTGTAGCCGTAAAACTGCTGCCGCGCATCAATCACCACTGTATTTACCGCGCCAATAGCCTGCGCCAAAGGGTCCACGGCATCGAGCAAGGGCATAATCGTGGTTTTATGCGGCAGCGTAACGTTAAAACCGTGTAACTGGCTTTGGGCTGCCTTTAGCCTAAATTCGGCTACGCGCGCCGCAAGCGCCTCGGGCGGGGTGGGCCAAGCGGTATAAGCACCCGTAAGTCCGGTTTGCTCCAATAGCCAGCCGTGCAGTTTGGGCGACAACGTATGCCCCAACGGATGCCCAATGATGCCCAGATGAATCACGCGATTCGAACGCCTTTAATGATTAATCATGCGGTAATGCTGCATTTTAACTGTATCAAAAAGCGGGCAAAAAACGTGCAAAAAAGGGCTCAAAATGAGCAAAAAAGCACTCAAAAACACGCTTTTTTGATGTGTTTTTTACGCTTTTTTGCACGTTTTTTTGCACCGTATCCAAAACAATCGTATTACTGCGCATTTTAACTGGTAGTAACTATTTAAAAAATTACGGCTTAAACACCTGCTTAAGTCGCGCGAACAAGCCGCCGGTTTCGCCGTAAAACGGCTCGGTTTGGGCAAGGTGTTGCTCGGCCTCGGGCCATTCTGGCACCGTATCGCACTTCCAGCGGGCAGTGCGGGCTTCTCTCAGCAGCAGTGGGGTAATGCGCATGGCCCAAGCGTGCAGCCCCGTGTTACGAAACTTGAGCATCGTGGGCGCATCGTCCCACACGGTCAGCGTCTCGTAGGCGGCTTGTGTGCTCATCGACGCCGCACGCCGCCGAAGCAGCAACTGCCGTAATCCGGGCTTGCGTTGCATTAACAGATAAATTACGGTGCTAACAAACGCAAACAAAGGCTCCCAAAGTCTTGAGCTCAGCGTAATACTGGTTGCAATCGCAAGCATAAATTGAATGAATGAGTGAGTGAGTGAGTGAGTGAGTGAACAATGCAGGTTTAAGATAATACGCTAGCAAAAAACGTTATTCCAGCGATAGCCGGAATCCAGGCAACGGCATTCTGTTTTAGAGAGGAATTTGAACAATAACGCCTTTGCCGCCAGATTAAAACGCTAACCTGCGTTAATCGGTTACTCATTATAATTGGCGATTATCCCATAACTGATATTATGGCAAATTTTCGTCAAGCACAGCAAACCTTTCAGAGCCCATACGCTCAATCGTTGCATAATCGCTTTATAGTTTGTATGGGATTAACGCCTAACGATGAATTACCATGCGGCCCTCGACCTGAGGCGCAATCGGGCGGTGCTCGGCCATAAGCGCCTCGAGGTACGAGGCAAACAGCTCGGCGTCGCTCAGTGTCGCGTCGTGTTGCAGCTCCATGTCTATAAACATGTCTTCGTTCAGTAAATCGTAGCCGTTGCCGCCGCGCGCAATAAAATCGGGCATGGCCACGGTATACGATTTATCCCACTGGATGGGCGTGCCGTCAGAGCGTTCGAGCTTAAGAATACGGTCGCCGGCGGGGCGTTTTAAATCCGCCTCAAAGCGCATGCCCGAAACCTGAATGAATCCGCCGGGTTCGGTGTAGCGCGTGAGTTGGCCCAGGCTATGTTCTATGGCCGACTTGATTTGCCTGCCGGATAAAGAAAGCTTGTAAATCTTGTTGCCAAACGGCAGCAGGCTGTATACATCTCGGTACGTAATGGCGCCCGCCGCAAAATCGCGGTTTGCACGAATCGCGCCGCCGTTAATCCAGCCGATATCGGTTTTGAGCAACTCGCGATAAGCATCGGCAATGAGGTTGGCGGTGTTATTCTCTTGCGTGCGCACGGCCGCTTGTTTGGCGTTAAGCACTACTTGCGTGTGCGCGACGGTTTGGCCAAATTGCTCGTTAAGGCGTTCGCGGTGCTTGACCATCATTTGCTCAAACGCCGGATCGACCTCGGTGGCATCGGTGACGGGAATGACCTCCCACTGGATGTTATCGAGTTTGCGGGTTTTTTGATTAACCGTGAGCTGAATATGCCCCAGGTTGCGCGCATCGGAGCCGACTTTAAAAATGGGCACTTTACCCACCAGCAGCTCAATCAGCGTATGCTCATGGCCGCCCACAATCAAATCAATGCCAGGTACCTGGCGCGCGAGTAAAATATCTTCGCCCAACGAGAGGTGCGTAACCGCGACAATGACATCGACTTTTTGCTTTTTAAGCGCTTTGACTGCGCGCTGCGCGGCCTTGAGCGGATCTTCGATAGTGATTTCGGCTCCAGCCTTGGAGATACCCAGGGTTTCTGGGGTGAGCACGCCAAAAAAGCCGACCTTTATGCCGTCCCAAGTCTGGATTTCGTAGGGTTTTAAGTTGGCGTAGGGCGCGTCGTTCTGGTACACGTTGCCTACAATCCACGGAAATTTGGACTCTGCGATACGTTTGGCCAGTACGTCTGGGCCAAAGTCAAACTCGTGGTTACCGAGCGTTGCCAACTGAATCCCCAGCGCGTTCCAGGCCTCGACCATGTGCGCGCCCTCGGTGAGTTTGGATTCCAGGCTGGGGGCAAGTGTATCGCCCGCCAGAATAAACAAACTATTAGGATGATCAGCGCGCAGGCGCCCCAACAGGGTAGCCACACGCCCCAAACCGCCACGTTTGCCCGCATCAACCGGATCCATCTGGTAAACGTCGTTTAAGGTAAAAAGCGTGATACAAGTCTGCGCGGGAGATGAAGTCATTGTGTTACAAAAAAATTCTGCTTGCGGTTGCGCCCAGGCAGTGGCGTTAAACACGCCGGCCAACAGGCACGCAAAAAATAGGCCAACAAGACGATTGAATCGCGTTTTAAGGGATTCGGCATTGCGCCTTCCTGCGCCAGTATAACAAGGCTGCATTAAAAAACATCCTTTAAATAGCGTTTTGAGATGTGGGGGCAACGTTTTGGGTTAACACCTGCACGGCACGGTTAATCACGGCATCCTGCCGCAGCAGCATAGCCTCGATGTTCACGTGCTCACTTTTAGATCGTAACAACCGCATGGTCGCCTGCTTAAGCGTGGGGTCGGGTTGATTGACAATTGTAATATCGGGCTTAATACCATGAATGTGGATATCTTGCCCGTTGGGTGTTTTGTAGTGCGAAACCGTGATATTGAGCCCCACGGGATTAGACGACTCGCCCAAATTGACGACCTTTTGCACCAGCCCCTTGCCAAAACTGGTAGTCCCCAGCAACGTCGCGCGGTGATTATCGTGCAAGGCCGCAGCGAAAATCTCGCTTGCGCTCGCGCTACCGCCGTTAATCAGCACAGCTATGGGTTTGCGGAAAACCTGGCCAGGCGCAGCAGAGTATGTTTGTAGTAATTTTTGGTTCCGCCCTTCAATCGAGACAATCCGCCCGGAATCGAGCAATGCGTCGGAGAGCGCAACCGCATTACTCAGCAGCCCACCCGCGTTGTCACGCAGATCAATAATGAGCGCTTTTTTATCCTGGAACGGCTCTACGGCGTCCATAAAATCTTCTGGTGCGCTTTCGCCTATAAACGAGCTGATGCGAACGTAACCCACATCGGGGGCTTGCGGCAAGCCACTGGTAAAGACGGTATGCAGGGTAATTTCATCACGAACCAAAGGCAAATCCCAAGTTTTAGACTCACCTGTATTTTGTTTACGCGTGAGCGTCAGCGTAATGGCGGTCCCCTTTTCGCCCCGAATCATATCGGCGGCCTGTTCTGCCGACAGCAATGCAGCAGGCTCGCCGTTGATGGCAGTAATAACGTCGCCCGAGGCAATACCAGCCGCTTCGGCGGGTGAGCCGGGTAAAGGTGCTATGACACGAAGCTCCTGATCGATTTTTGAGATTTCGAGCCCAACGCCAAACAGTCGTGATTCGATTTGAATGGATTGCTCTGCCATGTCGCGGGGGCGCAGCAGGCGGGTGTAATCGTCGTCCAGGCTGGCCAACATGGTTTCGATGGCCACGTAGGCATCTTCTTGCGATTGCATCAGGCCCGCGTATTTACGCTGCCAACGCCCCCAGTATTGCCCGTTTGCGGTGGGGTCAACGTAATCGCGCGCAACAACCTCCCACACCTGTTGGTAAAGTGCCTGGTAGCCCAGGCTGTCGGTTTGCGTTTTATAGTCGGGTAACGGCGGCACAGGTTTACAGCCCGAACTAAACGTTAAGGCAAGTATCGCCAAACTAAGCCCGCCCCCCGAGACTAAAGCCCAGAAAAACGTTACGACAACGGCACGGCTAAAAAAATGTTGAAGACCCTGCACCATAAATTAAAATAAATTAACCCTATACTGCTTAAAATCGCGAATCATTCGTTAACTTGTAAAAAATCGTTGGCTCTGGTTCTCGGTGTCTTTTCAATGTTTTCTGATTTCAATATCAACACAAGCCGACCAAAGCATTGTTTTTAAAATGCGTGAGACGCTGACAAAAACTGTGTTTATTTTCTCATAAGTGCGCGTAAAAACATCTACGCGTGGATGCGAAATTGATGCCCAGAGAAAAGTTAAAAGCGCAAAAAGCAAAAACCGCCCTTGCGAGCGGTTTGCTGAAACTATGAATTCGCCCCAAGTTTAGGATTCAATATGATTAGGCGAAGACGTGTTAGAGAGGATAAAGAGATCGATGATTTCAGAAAGATCGTTTGCTTTACCCTGGTAATATTTAATGTCGGTTTCGAGCTTACGAATGACAGTTTTGAATTCCTCGATTTTTTTGATGTTGGCACGCACGGCATCGAGCATTTCGGATTGCGCGGCTTGCGCTTCAGTGAGGACTTCTTCCATCGAGATGCCCATGGCTTCCATGGTGATGCGAATGATTTGCGCACCGGTTTGCTTGGTGACGCCCTCAGGTAAATCGTTTACCAGGCGCATTAAGGTTTGCACGTTGCTCGAGAATTGCGCGTCAACATCGGGGCGTTGTTCGTTCATTTCGGGATGATAGCCCGAGATGGACATCCCCGAGTTCATGCTGTTAATGCGGCCTTCGGGGCGGGTAAATGTAGACAGGGGCGGACGCGTAACGGTCGTCATGGTGTTCATGCTGTTGTTAATCGGCGTCGGCATAATATCATCGCTGATATCAACCATGGGCTCTTGCGACAAATCGGCGTAGCCATTTAAATCGAGCATCGTGTCAGGTCCTCTGGGGTCTAAGGGGTTCAATAAATCCGGATACGGAACTTGTGTCGTGGCGCTTGATGAACCGGTATCTGCATCTCGCAACTTTAAAGATAATTTTTGCAACTGAGTTAATGGGTGACTTGAATTTTGGCGCATTAAACTCGCGCTAACCTCTCGTATAAAATTAAATGCGTAAAAATTGATATTTGCTGAAAGCAACCCGTTCACCCCGCTTACCGGGTTTTGTAAATTCTTTTCGTACATCCTAAAGTAGAGGGCGCATGTGCGTCAATGGGTTTTTGCGGAATTGATTGTTTGTATCATTAAAACTTAAAATGCCGTTGGATTTTGTGCTCAAACACGTTATTGTGAAATCTAAGTAGATAGAGGATCTGGTCTGTACCGGAACAAATAATATCGTTAACCCAGAGGCTTGTGACTCCCGATGACGCTTTCTCCTGTCAATCAACGTCTTGCACCGACTCCGCTGGCCCCCCTGACGGTCATTAACGCGCCTCAGCTTTTATGGCCGCAAATGGATGCCACAGGGCAGCAGATGATTGGCTTTAAAGCCGGCCCTGGCTGGGTGGTGATTCAGCACGGGCGGATTCTGGATGTCACCAAAAGCTCGCCGGCGTCCCTGCTTTTAAACCACGACAACGTCTCGTTAATTACGTTGCCGCAAGGCACAGTGTTAACGCCCGGACTGATTGACTTACAGCTTAACGGGGCCTTTGGCGTCTCGTTTAACAACGCCAGCCTTAAACAGGTTGCGCAAGTGCTTTGGCATTTGCCGCAAAACGGCGTTACCCGCTTTATGCCCACTTTAATTAGCGCGCCAGTTACTGATTTAATGTGCTCGTTGCAGCTGCTAGAAGAAGCCGCAAGCCTGAGCCACGACGCCACTATGCTGGATACGCCTGCGGCGTGCAGCCGGCCGGCTGAAATGATTGGCATTCACCTGGAAGGGCCGTTCCTGAATCCGCGATTTAGTGGCATCCATCCGGCGGAGGCGATGCCCGCACAGATTTTAGAGCCCGAACTCAAAGCGCTGCTCTGGCCACGGGTTAAAATGATGACCCTGGCCCCGGAGCGCGATGAAAGCTGCAAAACCATTGAGCAACTTGTGGCGGCAAACGTGGTGCCCATGGCTGGCCACTGCAACCCCACGCCCGAAACGCTACAGCGCGCGATTCACGCCGGACTAAAAGGCGTGACGCATTTATTTAACGCTATGGCACCGTTTCATCATCGTTCGCCCGGGTTGATTCCGGATGTGCTGATGAATGATGAGCTGTTTTGTAGTGTGATTGCCGATGGCGAACATATTGCGCAGAACGCGTACAAACTTTTGGCACATTGTAAACCCGCGCAAAAAACCTTTTTAGTGAGCGATGCCATGGCGCTTGCGGGGATGCGCATTGGCGATACCGCAACGTTTGGCGGCCAGCACATTACGCGCGTGGGCAACCGCGCCGTAAACGGTGCAGGGCAGCTTGCAGGCAGTGTATTAATGCTGAATGAAATCATTGCGCTGGGCGTCCGGAATGGTTGGTTCAGTTTTGCGCAAGCCGTCTTCCAGGCGTCTGCCGTGCCGGCCGCACTGATGAAGACCGCAGATACCGCAAACCGTGCGGAATTTGGTGCGCTTGCGCCGGGTATGTTGGCCGATATGCTGGTTTGGCAAGCGCCAAGCGCACCAGGCGAACTGTTTGAGATTATGGGCGTTTGGCAACAAGGCGAACCCAGCTTTATTGCACCAAATTGCACGTTTGCTAACATGCTGCGACCGCAAGTATCGCAAGCAGACGAAAACTACGCCACTGATGCGACAACAACCGAAACCGCCGAGACGGTCGGCGCAGCTTAATCGTGTCTTTTTCTGAATAAAATCGCGCCCTTGGCTTTTGATGCAAAAAATTGCTTAAAGTCCAATTTTTGTATATTGGGTCAATTTGGTTCGAGGAGGGAACGCGAGGAATAACGCTTGAAAAGCGCTTTTTACCAGTAAAAAACCAGGGCCCTCACTTCAGGATGTTAATCCACCAAACTGACCCAATACCCATTTTTTCGGAAATTTGACAGCTTGATAACGGCCTTAAAAATGCGGGTTCAACAGCTTAAAGCAATGGCCGTCTAGGCTTGTTTTTACCTGTCTGAGCCCAACAGAGCCACAGCAAAACGCTAAGCTTAATTGGCCATTTTAAGCGGCAGACTCTATGAGCGCCTCGCGCACGCAGGCGAGCGTTGCGGTAATCACGTCTGGCGTATGCGCCGAAGAGACAAACCACGCCTCGAATTGCGACGGCGGCAAATACACGCCGCGGCGCAGCATTGCGTGGAAAAACCGGGCATAGCGCTGCGTATCGGCCTTAAGCGCGTCGGCGTAGTTTTTAACCGGGCCTTCTGCAAAAAACAGCCCCGCCATAGCCCCGACAAACCCGCCACAGGCCGTAATACCTGATTGTTTGCAGAGTGAGAGCATACCATTTGTCAACTGTTCGCTGGCATCGGCGGCGCGCTGCCAGCAGCCGGGGGCGCTTAAAGCCTGCAACGTCGCCAAGCCCGCAGCCATGGCCACCGGATTCCCCGAAAGCGTACCGGCCTGATACATGGGCCCCGCGGGCGACACCCAATTCATTAACGCCTCTGTTGCGGCATACGCGCCCACCGGCATGCCGCCGCCAATAATTTTACCCAGCGCGGTAATATCGGGCTGAACGCCGTACAACTGGGCCGCGCCACCCAGTGCCACCCGAAAGCCGGTCATCACTTCATCAAACACTAACAATGCGCCGTATTGGGTGCATAACTGGCGTAAGCCTTGTAAAAAGCCTGGCTCAGGGCTAATCAGGCCCATGTTACCGGCCACAGGCTCTACCAGCAGGGCCGCAATCGCATCGGGGTGGGCTTTAAAACAGGCTTCGACGCTGGCCAGATTATTAAACTCGGCAAGCAGCGTATCGCCCACAGTATTGGCCGTAACGCCCGCGCTATTGGGTACGCCCAGCGTGGTTGCGCCAGATCCGGCTTTTAGCAGCAGGGCATCGGCGTGGCCGTGGTAGCACCCTTCGAATTTAATCAGTTTGCTTCGGCCGGTTGCGGCGCGTGCCAGACGAATCACGCTGAGGACCGCCTCGGTGCCGGAGTTGACAAACCGGATGCGCGCCAGATGCGGCATTAACCGCAGGACGCTTTTTGCCAGCGCGTTCTCGAGGGCGTTGGGCGTGCCAAAACTGAGCCCTTGCGCCGCGGTGTGTTGCACGGCCTGAATCACATCGGGATGACTGTGCCCCAAAATCGCAGGCCCCCAAGAGCCCACGTAATCGATGTAGCGATTGCCGTCTTCATCCCAAAGGTAGGGGCCTTCGGCACGGGCCATTACCACGGGCGAGCCGCCCACACTGCCAAAGGCACGAACCGGACTATTAACGCCACCTGGAAAAAGCGTTCTGGCCTCTTGCATTAAAGTAGCCGAGCGCGCAAAGGCGTCATCGGTTAAAGGCGCGGGCGCGAGCACGGACAGGGGCACAGGATTGGCCTCGGGCGAAAAAAGGTCTGGCATGGGACGCATTCCTAAAAATTCAAGCTAACTCTTAGCCAGCATTCGTCTGACTCGACGCCCCGGGCGATCAAAAATAAAGCGCCGCAAAGCGCACGATGCTGGATTAAGCTGGGTGCTCGTATTATAGCGCCGTGATACCGCAACAACAAAAACAAGCCCCTCTGGCGCATAGCAGGTGCGCGCCTTAAAACATAGTATGAATGAGCAGGATAGTTCCGCAAAAAAAAAACGACCTTCTTGAAGGGAAGGCCGATACTTGTATAGATGGCAATGATTAATACTGATAAAGATTAAAGTTGATTATGCGATACAGCATACACTTATTGAGAATAATTTGCAATAAGCAATTTTTACGGCGCTTGTTTGCGTTACCGTAAGCAAACAAACCTAAATGGGGTTATAGACAATATTATGCAAATCATCACCGGTATTCTTGAACAGGCGCCGTTTGCGCTGATTACCGTTTGCGGCCCAGATGCAAAAGCGTTTTTACAGGGCCGCCTAAGCAGCGACGTGAATGCGCTGAAGCTTTTACAAGGCCAGCCCACCAGTATTTTAGATCGTAAAGGCCGATTGCTGGTCTGGGGCACGGTGATTCGGTTGGAAGACGCACAATTTACGCTGCTTGTGCCCAGTGCGCTGCAGGCACAGGCGCTTGCCGAGTTAAAAAAATTCCATATTGTTGAAACGTTGACGATTGCGCACAAGCAAAACCTTAAGGCGCTGGTGGTTTTGGGCCAAGGGGCCGTAACGCCGCTTGCACCCCTACTCAACCTAAACAAGGATTTAAATGCGCCGCAGCCCAATGCCTCGTTGGCACTGATGGCTCAGCCGCCAAACCAGGCGGCTTGGCTGAGCGCAACAGATTCGACAAGCCCCGATTCGCCAGAAAAAATTGATGTTGCTTCGCTTGACGCGCCCGTTGCGGCGCACGGGCTTTATATCAGTCGGCCTTATGCGGCTTTTGGCGCGTCGGCCCCGTTGGGCGGGCTTTTGCTGACTGGCTGCGAGGCGTTTTACACACGCGCGTTGGAGGCGATTCGGCAAAACGCGAGCGTGCAACGCTTAAGCCCTGAAGTATTTGACCTTGCACAAAAAGAACTGGGGCTGCTGCTGCCGGGCAGCGCGCTGCCCGAAAACACGCTGCTGCCTGAAACCGGCCAGGAGGTAGACACTGTAAGCTATAGCAAAGGCTGCTATTTGGGCCAAGAGACTGTGGCGCGGGTTAAAACGCACGGCAACCTGCAAAAAAAACTCTGCGGGGTGCTTATTGGGCGAAGCGCACCCGAAGCCTTACCGCCAGATGGCGCAACGCTTATGCTGGACGGCCAGGAGGTTGGCACGCTGTTGCTCACGTTTCGGGCGGTGTTTCGGGACCCTGGGGTGCTTGAGATGGATTCTGAAGCAACGCCTTTTGGTAAAAAGCTTGCAGGCGAAGCGCTGTATTTTGGGGCAGCGCTGCTCGCCAAGCACGCCCGCGAGCCCGGCACGCAAATCGCGATAGCAGGCTTTAAGCCACCGGCGCGCGTAAGCGCCTGGCCCGTAACGCAACCGGCTTTAATGGCGAATCAGGCGGCAAAAGCACTGCTTGAGCGAGCTTCTGCGTTATTTATCCAGAATGATGTTTCTGGCGCTGAGGCGCTGTTGCGCAAGGCGCTTGAAAAAAATCCGCTTTACGCAGATGCCTACGAAAGCCTGGGCGTAATACTGGGCCGCCAGGAGCGTTACGACGAAGCGATTGCGCTGATGCACGACCTGAAAACCGTAGACCCTGCCAGCGTGATGGCGCACACCAATTTATCGGTGTTTTACCAAAAGCTGGGCCGCATTGAAGCGGCTGAAACCGAAAAGGCGAAGGCCACAACGCTTGCGTTTAGCAACGCCATGGCCGAGCGCTTGCAACAAAACGCCGCGCAAGCTCGGCCAGAAACTGAGGCCAAAACTGAGGCCAAAACTCAGGCGAATTCAGGGGCTAACGCGCAATCGGCCAGTGCGCCCGAACCCAACGAGGCCGCGTTGCGGGCACGACTGCAATTGTTTGACCAGGCGCTGGCCTTTGCTCCGGACGATGTTCTGGCGCTGAGCGGTAAAGCCAGCCTGCTGATAAAGCTAGAGGCGCATCACGAGGCGCTACCGCTATTGACGCAATTACTGCAAAAGCAGCCCGACTCCGTGCCGCATCACGTGAATCTGGCGCAGGTGCAGCTTAAACTTGGGCAGGCGCAAGCCGCGCAAAGCACGTTAAATCAGGGGCTTAAACTTGCACTGCAACGGGGCGACCGCGCAACCGCGAACGACATTGAGGCGCAGCTCGCGGCGATGCGTTAATTGACGTTTTAAACGGCATTTTCGCTGCAAGTACAGTCTCGTGAATGGCTAAGCAATAAACGTAGGCCCATTTTTAATTTTGCGCCTAGGGGTTATTTGTCAAATTGGTCACCCACACCAAGGTGGGTAGCCATCTTGATCCAGGAAAATCGCTTGCCTGAATTCTGGCAAGAGCCTGTTCTCTGGTAGTCTGTTTTTAGGCAGGCGGAAACGACATGACGCTTTTTGGCATGCTTACTTGCTGCAGACTTGATTAACGCGCGCGCAGGGATAATGCACGATAGGGAGGATGCACTTTGATGTAACAGCTTTGTTGTAAATCATGAAAAACGCGCACCAGTCTCCGTTCAGGAGGCTTAATCTGATTGTAAGACGGCTGGCAAGCCTGGTAAAAAGCCAGATTCTAACTATGGCTTTAGGACACTGGCTAACTGCCCATCAGCTTTGATTTTTTTAGCAACACGGACCCCAAGTCGCGCCCTAAACCAGCCGGTGCTTAAGGGCTTACGTTTGAATGCAAATTTTTTAACAACCCAGCAAAAAGTTTTACAAGCCTAATTTTCCTAAGTTAATCTCTCCATCTCTCTCCCTGTTCTCTGTGCGCTCTGCGCGGCCCCAAGGCCCGGAGCGCCTTTTTTTTGCGTTTAATAACAATATAAGCAACCTGCTACGACGATTACGCGTGTTAGATAAAACGATAACGCCAGGTGCAACCGTTGAGACACTGAAATGAGGGTTCTGACTGACGCGCATTTACATCATCAACACCCCGCGCGCCCAAGCAAAAAGGATTACCCCCGCGCAGGAATCAGTTATGATGAAAAGGTATGAACAATATTTATCCTTTTCGTCCTAAAAACGGCCAAAGTGGCCGCGCCACTGCCGCAAGGGGGTCGCGCTGGCCGGGGCGTTTTTTATGCGTTGCGGCCTATTTGCTGGTTGCGTTTAAATTCGAGCCGACCGCAGACGTTGCGACGACACTGCTAATGTTGCTTGGGCTAGGGTACTGGGCGATTATTCATCATCGGCGCGTACAAACGGCCTACGAAACCCGGTTCCATTTATTGCAAAGCCTAATGCTGATGCTGTTTAGCGCGATTGTGTTTCAGATTCTGGTGGCGCTATGTTCGACGTTAATGTATGGCTTTGTACTGGTGGGGCTTGGCGATTTGAGCTACACCATTTGGGGTGCGTTGTTGGGCGTTTTACCACTTATAGCCCGCTTTACCCTGCTGGCTTTTGGTTTGGTGGGCGCGTATTGCGCGCTAAAAGGGGAGTGTCGGGCGCTACCCTGGATTGGTCTGCCCATTAAAAATTGGGCTTAATGGAGTGCGCATTAAGTCACTTGTTTAAACTCACGCTTTTAATTTAAGGCGTTTATGGATTTTTATTTTTTGGCTATAGTAGTCTGTATTGAATCGGGGGCATAGCTCAGTTGGTAGAGCACCTGCTTTGCAAGCAGGGGGTCAGGGGTTCGAGTCCCCTTGCCTCCACCAGATTTAGACAAGAAAAAAGCTTTGCCTACTGGGTTGCAGCCTTTTTCTGTTTTTCCGTCAATGCTTAAAATGTCCAGAATTCATTGACGCGTTGGACCAAAATTGGACCAAATTAGGACAAAACCGAAATTTAAGTCCACCTCAATGCCAAGCTTTCTCTAGCAGGAATGAGGGGCTAGAGATTTGTTTTTTGCCTTTGCCAATTATTTTAAATGGCAAACTAGGCGTACCCTACAATGCGCGGGTTTTGGGCAGACGGCATTTAAACTGTAAGATGCTCCCGTCTAGCCGCTCATCTGGCCGTTGATTATTGCGTAAAATTATGGCTGAGCCCTAAAAAAAACGCCGCCCATGATTCATCAGACAAAGGCGGCGTTTAAATTTTTTGCATCAAACCAGTGCTAGGCTTGCGTGTTTAGTTTGTCTGCCGCGGCTTGCTCGGCTTTGTTCCCGCCGGTTAAAGATGAGAACAGTTCGGTTGCAAATTTGCTAAAATATTGCAGCGCGTTATCGGGCTTGTTGCCCGATTCAATCTGCGCCGCGGCGCTTTCAACACGATGATCGTGCGCGGGCTTGTGCAGGGCGGTAAATAAAGCCACACCCAGCGGGATTGTTGCAACACCCAAAGCTGCTACAGGCGCAGCAACCATGCCTGCTGTTGCTGTAAACGCACCTGTAAAGGCAGCAGCAATCGCTTTTACACCGCCGCCGCCCAGCGCTGCTTTACCAAGTGTACCAAGCACGGTACCGCCCGCGATGGCGCCCGAAGCGATGGTATGGCTGTGCGCGACCTCTTTTGCGATAAAACCTTGCGCCTTACGCATAGCGCTGGCACTTGTTGCGACAGGCTTAGCAATTCCGCGAATATTCATAAGTTGACCTTGAACCTCCGTGCCTGGATAACCATCCAGAAAAATAATCAAACGTTTGGATTAAAAAATCGGGCGAGCTTACTTTTTAAAAAAATTTTTTTGAATGTTTGGAACCGTTTATCTAACGTGTAACGAGCAGACTGGATAAACAGATGATTTGCGGCGATAACCGTGTCTTGGCACGCCGTTGATGCGTTAAACTTGGACTAATGGCTAATTAAAGGGGTTACCGAAATTGCTTATTAACAAAAACGCGCAAAATAAACAAAAAGGTATGCCCGATACCCACATTAAGCCGTGTGAAGCAATAAGGTTGCTAACGCAGTCAAAAAGTTTAACATTTAGCAATATATTCTGTGTAAGCGCAAATTATATACTTTAAAGTGACGAAAGCGCGTCAAGCCATGCGGTGCCGAATAGAATTTGACTTGATTTGTAAAACAAATACACTTTAGCTTGCCCAGCTAAGTTACCAAATTAAGTTACCAAGTTAGGTTGCCAAGTTGCTAACGCTAAAAACACAATCTGGAGAAAGGTTTATGCCCGCCTAGAGTGTTTTTTTTGCGAATTTGAAAAAAGTTTACTCGCGATTTTTGACCGGTTTTTAATGGCTGACGCCGCAAGGGGGTTCAGGTGGGTGCTCAAACCGATACGTCTGCTCACGCTACAGGCCAAACGGGGCATGCTGGGGGTGGGTACGCGCCCGGGCACATGGCTCAGGCCCCATGGATAAGCTTGTTTGCAACGCATCAACCGCAGCAAGCCTACGCGTTAGCGCGTAAAACACTGCCGTCAATTTCTCGCAAAACCCCCGGGTTGCAAACCCGACTGCAAATTGTGCTGGGCGTTTGCTGCTGGCACGCGGGCAAATTTGATGAAGCCCTGACCTGGTTTGAAGCCGCAAATCATCGTTACTTTTTGGGCTACACGCACATGTTGGCTGGGCGCTTGCAGCAGGCGTATCAGGTGTGGCAGCCCTTACTGGCGCAACGACCGCAGCATTGGTGCGGCATTTTACTTGGGCTGGTCAGTAAACAGTTGCAGCAATACCCCACGTTTTTAGGCGTACGCAACAACCTGGAGATGGATGTTTACTACCTGTACATTGCGGGCCAAATGGCGCTGCTCGAAAATTACCTGAGTTATCACGAGGCGCTTGCCACGATTAACCTGGAAGCTTACAAACTGGCGGGCCGCAGCTTGCACTATGCAGGGGCGCAGCACTGGGCCCATTTTTTACTGACTGAAGGTCAACGCCTTTGCCCGCAGGACGCCGAATTGTATTATCACTTGGCGCAATACTGGCAAGCGACAGCCCAAAAAACGCCGCCTGCACAGGCCGAGGCCTCTGGCGAAAAAGCCCCGTCGTCCGAAACCCGGGTGCAACGCTGCCTAGACGAAGCCGAGCTAATGTTAAAGCAATGCCTGATGATGCAGCCCCATTTTGTACCCGCCGCAGACCTGCTTGCTACGCTACGCGCCCAGCAGTTAAAAAATTACTCGGGAAATACGTAGTATTTATTGTGTACTCCTGGCAAACGTTTGAACCTTAACCGAATTTATTATTTGAAATTTTGTTCGGTGTAGGTTCTGTAAATTGCGTTACAGTAATAGTGTGATTTGTAAAATAATGCTTTTAATTAGGTTTGCGCAGGCTAGTATTATATTTGATCTCTGGGCTGCATGACCTAGGGCGAGTGAATCGCTTTAAATGCCGGATTTTGCGGAGCCTGGCCCTAAAACACTGTTTAATATAGCTGCACGGCTTGCAACGCCAAGTCTTTTACGTCTACATCATTTTTTCTGTTGGTAGTCTATGTAGCCGCGCTCGTTTTAAGCAATGCGCTAGATGTTAAGTTTTAGAACTATCTGTTTTATTCAGGGTCAGAGGCTTCGCCAGTCAGCGCAACCGGTAGGCAATTTAACCACCGTACCGGAATGCAAGTTTTTTACCCTGTAAATCTTCATTTTTATACGGGATTCGCGTTTAATAAACGCAGTCACCCTCTGACCTAACCTAAAAAGGTGTCCAGCTTTGACTACGAATTCTTCCAGCCAAATCGCTGCCGTGCAAACGCAATCTACCGCTGCAAGCACCCCCACCAGCAGTGTTCGACTTGCAGGGTTTCTCAAGGCGCAACACATCCATAAAAAAGATTTTGCCGACATGATTGGCGTGACTTTGTCTTACGTGTATAACTTGCTCGATGGCACGCAGTCGTTCTCGACACGGACCACCACGCTCGAGCGCATTGCAGTGGTGATGCAAACCGAGCCCAACACGTTTCCGGAATATAAAGGCAGCGCGCAAGCACCCAAGGATGCGTTAACCGACCCCGGTGTAAGGTTTTTAACCGACCGGCAAACGCGGCTGGGCCTTAGCAACGTGCAATTGCTTAAACGGTTACCCAAAGGCCTGCGACTTACGATGGTGGATATGTGGCGCGGTGCAAGCCCGCTGCCGCTGGATTGGTCTCAGTTAGGGGCGCTTGCGCAAGTGCTCGAGATTTCTCCGGCAGAACTGTATACCTACTGGCAAGCTCGCTTGCAGCAATATTTAATCGGTGGCGGCATTGAGCCGATGGAAAACATGGGTTTGCTTAACGCGATGTTTGACGGCGCAAAAACGTATCTGGTGACGCATCAACAGCCTTAAGCAGGTTTAAGCAAATTCAGGCAATCCTGCGTTAGCTTTTGTCGCCAATTAGCCGCTTCAGCTCTTCGATGCGGCTGGTTTTGCTCATCGCATCTTCCAGCGTAATTTTGCCCTGGTGGTACAAATCACGCAGTGCCGTTTCAAGCGTCTGCATCTGGTATTGCGCACCGGTTTGAATCGCGGAGTACATTTGCGCGGTTTTTCCTTCCCGAATCAGGTTGGCAATCGCAGAGGTGACAATCATGATTTCTTGCGCCATGACGCGGCCTGATTTTTCTTTAATGCCGCTGAGCATGGGCAACAAGGTTTGACTAAATACGGCCACCAGACTGTTAGAGAGTTGCACTCGGATTTGTTGCTGTTGCTCGGGCGGAAACACGTCTACAATACGGTCAACGGTTTGCATGGCGCTGCTGGTGTGCAGGGTACCCATCACCAAGTGACCCGTTTCGGCGGCGGTTAGTGCCAGGCGGATGGTTTCAAGGTCGCGCATCTCACCCACCAGAATAACATCCGGGTCTTCGCGCAGGGCGCTTTTAAGGGCGGCTTCGAAGCTTCGGGTATCCTGGCCCAGTTCGCGCTGGTGAATGACGCTTCGTTTGCTGGTATGCACAAATTCGATAGGGTCTTCGATGGTTAGAATATGCTCGGCCCGGTTGCTGTTAATGTAGTTAATCATTGCGGCAAGCGTAGTAGATTTGCCCGAGCCGGTGGGACCGGTGACCAGAACCAGACCCCGAGGGCGCTCGCTGATTTCGGTCACGATGGGCGGCAGACCCATGGCCTCGATGGTGGGGACTTCGGAGCGAATGGTCCGCAATGCGGCGGCAAACAAGCCTTGTTCTTTGTAAACGTTTACCCTAAAGCGACCAAGGCCCGTAACCCCATATGAAAAGTCGATTTCCCATTGCTGTTCCAGCACCCGGCGCTGTTCGCTCGAGAGCATGCTGAAAATCAGCCGCGTGCATTCTTCCTTGCTCAGGGGCGGATGATCCGTGCGCATCAATTTACCATCGACCCGGATGACCGGCGGCAAACCGACCGACATGTGCAAATCGCTGGCACGTTGTTCGATAACAAGCGAGAGTAATTCTTCTAAAAACACCGGCCCGGGCCCTCACTAAAACAACCTGAAGCTATTAAAACGCTGGAATTAAAAATTTTTAGCCTGTCATTAAGTCTGTTTTTGGCGAATTTTGAGCGTGAATTTCGCTTTGAAACGACCGCTGATGCGACAAGGCTTCGGGAATGAAACACTGACGCACGCGAAGCTGGCATCACGCCAGCCAGTGCTATCCTAACGCTTAGCGGGCCCTAACGGGCTGATTACACTGAGAAAATCCCCCTTTTAGCCGAACCTGACTTGGCAATCCTGCGCAAATGCTTGAGACAAACCCGAAAACCGAGTATAATCAAAACAGGTTTTTTAGTTTTTTAAGGCAAATCAACTTTAGGGTGCAATGCGTTAAGCGTTGAATCGACGCCCCTAACGCCTTAACCCTTTAATGTTTTACGATTTGCAGGTTAATTGAGTTTAAAAGTCGCTTCTGCACTTTGCTGAATTCAAAATCGTTTTTATTAAAAATTTAAAGCTATTTTTATGGATTACGCTGAGGCGTTCGTGCAAGCCCCAACTACGCACACTGCGTTCTCCCCGATGGGAATAATTCCTGCCGGGTTAAACCTTTGGCACCCTTGGCAATGCGCTGCGCATTTGGCTAAAACGGTTTTTAAATATGGCAATCGCGCTTAAGCGCTGGTTACCCCATTATTTTTTTGATGAATTTTTTAAAATTCTAAAGGTTTTTTATGCACATCGGGGCTGTTTATCAACCCCGGTTTCTGATTGCTCAGACGGATTGCCCTGATTCGGCACGCCGGTTGAAAAAACCAGAAACCCTACGGCACAGTACGGTATTAAAGCGTATAAAAACGCTTTTAAACCGTTTCCATCTATTTTCAGGCGTGGGTTTAGCCTCTGTTTGGGGTGCATCGCTCGCGCGCACAGTTATTTTTAATTTTTAAGGTTTAGAGGATCGACTCACCATGCCTAAACGTAAAATCGTTGTCTCGGAGCGCGATAATATTGCCGCCCTGTTTGAAGACGACAAAGCCGTTGAGTTTATTATTCACCGTGGCGATATGCTGCTGGGCGACGTGTACCTGTCGCAAGTCGAGAACGTGCTGCCGAGCATTGACGCCGGTTTTGTAAACGTTGGCAGCGACAAAATGGGCTTTTTGCACAACAGCGATGTACAAGGCAAAGGCGACTTGCGCGAGCGCTTAAAACCCAAGCAGCGCCTAGTGGTGCAGGTAATGAAGGAGCCCACTGGTCATAAAGGCCCACGGGTGACCACGAATATCTCGTTACCGGGGCGGTTTCTGGTTTTAATGCCTGAATCCCGCGGCATTAGCATTAGCCGCAAAGTAGAATCTGCGCAGGAGCGCAACCGGCTTAAATCGGTCGTAAGCCTGCTCAAACCTTCGGGTGTTGGGATTATTATTCGGACCGAGGCCGAAAACCAGCGCGAAAGCGACTTGAAAGAAGACTTTGAAACGCTGATGGAGCGCTGGCAGACGATTGTCTCGATGGCGGACACCGGCACCCCGCCGATGCTGCTTTACAGAGACCAGGATCTGCTCTACAGGGTGATTCGGGAAAACGTAACCGAAGACGTTGAAGAAATTGTGGTGGATACGCCGTTTGGCTACCAGCGCGCGCAGCAATTGGTGCAAAACTGGCGACTCGAGCGCCATATTAAGCTTACGCATTACCAGGGCACGCAATCGATTATGGTGTCAATGGGTGTTGAGCGCGAAATTCGGCAGGCGCTGCAAACCAAGGTACCCCTGAGCAGCGGCGGCTATTTATATATTCAGCCCACCGAGGCGTTATGCGTGGTGGACGTAAACAGCGGCAAATTTACCAGTTTGCAATCGCAGGCCGAAACGATTCGGATTACCAACCTGGAAGCCACCAAGGAAATCGCGCGACAGCTCAGGCTGCGCAACGTGGGTGGCATGGTTGTTGTTGACTTCATCGACATGGAATCGCGCGCGGATCAGCTGGCGATTCTGGAAGCGTTCGAGCAAGAACTGGCCTCGGATAAAGCCAAACCGCAATTGGGACAACTGACGGATTTAGGCCTGGTCGAAATGACCCGCCACCGTCAAGGTCAATCCCTGATGGAAATTTTTGCAAAGCAATGCATCGCGTGCAACGGCAGCGGTCAATCGCTGGAAGAGTTTAACTGGGCCCCCCCTGGCGTCGATGATCCGCGCGCAAATGAGCGAGGGAACTGGAAATCCAGATTACCGTTGCGCCAGCTACGCGCCGGACAAGGCCAAGCTGGCGGTAAATCAGGCGCCGCGGCAGACGCTGGCCTATCAGGTCAGGCCCTGCTTGCGCAATCGCAACAACGGCATAAAGGCGCAGCGCAGGAAGCTCGCATGGCGGATAAGCGCACGCAAGCCGAAAATGATCGCTCGGGCAGACGCCCAGGGCAGCAAGGGCCGAATTTGCCTCAAAAATCGCCCGAAGAGCTGAAGGGCCTTGATGAGCTGATTGCGGACAAACTCCTGATTAAGCTGGGCTTAAAGTTTGCGCTCACGGGTAAATTCGGGGTTTCGCCCTCGGAGCCGAACGCGATTTTAAGTCGCATGAATCCAAAAGCCAACGATATTATGACGTTGGTGGCCATGATTGAAGGCGGCGAAATGATGATGCCGCAAGATGACTTTGACGATGATTACAACGGTGGCGCCGATGACGGCGATGACGCCCCAGAAGCCATGAAGGAAGCGCCAGGGACGGCTCGCAATGCCGGTAAAGCCGGTAATAATCGTAATAACCGGTTTAACAAACCCAATGGCGCAGGCGCACCGGATGAGGCGCAGGCTGAACGCGGTATGCCAAGGCCAAAGCCGGGGCAAGGCGCTCAACAGGCCGGTAGGCCTGGCGCACCTGGCTATGGCCAAGCTCCTGGCTTTGCCAGCGGTCCCCACATGCCGCTGATGCAACCCGCAGCCTCGAGCCCTGTGATTCGCCCAGCGGTTGCAGCCTCGCCGTTACCGTTAGCATGGTCTGCAACGATTGGCACGCCATTTGCAGGCGGCATTATTTTACCAGAAGCCAATGAGGCCGCAGCAGAAGAAGCCATGGCTGGCGTCAAGCCCGCAGGGCGCAGCACGGCTAAACCCGCTGCTGAAGCGACCCAAACACGTCATTCGCCTGCATTTGGCGGAATTGCCGAGGCGGTTCGGGACTCAGACGGCAGATCAGAGATGAGCGATGTTGATGATCTCGATGAGGCTCAAGACGATCTGGAGTTGGATCTGGACGATGAAGATATGGCTTTGGAAGATGCTGAAGGCGTCACCCTGGGCGCAGACGGCAAACCTGTGCATACCGAAGGCGAAAACAAAGCCCGGCCCAGACCACGCCGTCGTCGGGGGCGTTCTGCGCGCCGCAATAAACCGCCCGCAGGAACTCCCAGCTAAATCAAGATGTCTTGCAGCGCTTGCGTGGAGTTAACGCCCTAACGTACGGTTGAGCGTGCGTAAACTTGCTTGTTTTGCTAAAAAGAAAAGTTAACTACTTGCCTGGAAAGCTATTTGCTATGACCTTAAACCAAACCATCGAGCATACCTGGCTGCCCGAACAGGCTGCGCTTACAGCAAGGCCAGATGCGGGTCTGGAAAAACTGGTTTGCAAAGCCCAGACGCAAGCGCTGCTTGGGGTTTGCGTTCGGCCAGCGCACGCATCGCAAACTCGACGCATGCTTGGCAACGATTCGAGCTTAAAGCTTATAACTGTGTCGGGATTCCCGGAAAAGAAAATGACACGAGCAGAAGCGCTTACAAAGACGGGTAACGTGCCGACCGCACAAAAACTGGCGGAAGTGGCCCTAGCGCTCGCGGCCCAGGCCGAGGAAATCGACGCGGTCATCAACGCCCCCCAATTTACGCAAGAATGGCAGAGACAGTTGGGCCAGGCAGACTTTGAGCAAACCCTAACCGAATGGCGCGCGCTGGCTGAAGCTTGTACGGGCAAAACGCTCAAGCTGATTTTAGAGACGGGACTTTGGACGCCCGAGCAGGTCAAAGCCCTTTGCCAGCTTGCATCGCAGTTAGCCAACGATTGCCCCGGAACGCGCATTTTTGTTAAGACCTGCACAGGCTATGTTTTAGAAGATGCTGGCGCAACGCCCGACATCATTACGCTGATGCGTGAAGCGCTGGGCGAGGCCTATACCGCGCAACGTGTTTGGATTAAAGCCAGCGGCGGCATTAAAACGCCAGCGCAAGCCCATGCGCTGATTGACGCGGGGGCGCAGCGATTAGGCACCAGCGTGGGCCCAGCTTTAGTGGCATCGCCCACTAGGCAAATGCAAAACATCTGCTAAACTATTAAAACCATTAGACGATAGTGTTTTTAAGCAGCCCACGGGTTCAGATCCATCGCTTTTTCTGAATCTGGCGCACACGGGAAGCACTGACGCTAACAGAACACAGGCCGACAAAATGGGGCCTTTACAGGTGTATTGTTCCTTGACATTGCCTTTTGCTGAAAACCTGGTCGGTTTCGGATCGTTAGTGATGCGAGCGGATTGCGGGCTTCAGCGCGGGTACAACGTTCCCATGGCAAAAGGGTTTGCTTAAGCAGGCATTACCCTGCACGAACTTTTTTGCCATGGGGCCGATTTGGACTTGACAGGGCGACCGAAGGCTTCAAACAGCAAGCCGGGGCGCTGTTCCCCGTTATCAACGAGCAAAAACGATAGATGCCAACACTGGTACTCTTCGCCTCGTGGTCGACAACACCGCGAAAAACAACGTAGTTCCCTTTGCACGCAAACGCGCTGCAAAAGTTGCTGCCTAGTTTTTCACTAGTCGGTTAGTCGATATCCGGTTTTCTTGCCGGATAGGCCCTCATCACGGCTCCAGCATGCCGACCGTGGTGGGCACCCTATGCATGTCGCAGGCCTGGTGCAACCGATGCACGCGTTCGGGCACCCTTGCGTTATAAGCACGTGCCGCCCGGCGGGGCGTAAACCACGCTAGGCGCGCTTTTCTGCCGATTTCTCAGTAAGGGCGCGATGAAAACCCGATGGAGATCTAAGCTTGTAGACGTTTGGGGATTTCCGCTTTGGACGAGGGTTCGAATCCCTCCGGCTCCACCATCATTTTAAAAGCACGCATGCCACAACGCTTCGCTTATGGAATGCGTGCTTGGCTCATTTCTGGAGGGATTCAGAACCTGTTATTTTAAAAAAATTCGAATCCCTCCGGCTCCACCATCATTTTTAAAAGCACGCATGCCACTACGCTTCGCTTATGGGATGCGTGCCGAGAATCAATACCCTCGCAGCACTACGCACTAGCGCGCTTATAGCGCAAGGGCGCTTTAACATAATGCGCGGTACTTTCACGGTTTCGCCTCGGGCGTGCGTGCCAGGTTGTTCTTGCAACTTGGGATGCGTACCCGCTACTGGATTACGCTTTTGACTACCCTTAAAAGCACTCATTCACTGCACGACCAGCTTCGCCTCGGGCGTGTCTACTCGCAAGGCTATTGAGAAGCCCACGCGGTACAACGCGCTGGCGCTTGAATGGCCTAATGCGCAAAAAACTTACCTGAATGGGGTGCTAGGCTTAAAAATAGCCTTGCATGCCAAACGGCGAGCCCTGCGCACCGCCAAAGCCTGCGTTATACCCCTGCGGATAACCCGGATTAAAACCGCCGTTAAACCCGCCATTAAAAGCTGATGGCGCGTTACCGCCAGACCCGAAGCCACCAAACCCGTAAGGATTTGCGCCAAAAGTTGGATTACCGCCACCAAACCCGTAATTGGGGCTAGGCGCAGGCGCCGGACGACCACCGAAGGAGCCGTTAATAAAAATTGGTTGATGCATTATGTTGGCCGCGTAAAAGCCGCCTTCGCCGTTACCTGCGCCGATGGTGCTGGTAAACACAGGCTTAAAATAGTTACCCGAATTAAAATTACGGTTAAAAAAGCTGTTGCCGTAGCTGATGGACAACGTGTTGAATGCGTTAAATGACATACATTAGCGTCCTTAAATTAAAATGCTGCAAAAAACTTCAGAAAAATTAACTCAAGCACTTACCGAGCCAATGCACATTAGCCCGCTGACTGTTTAAGCGCGGCGAGTGAATGCTCTTTCTTTTTTTCTCTCTCTCGATCTTTCTCGATTTCTCTATCTTTGATTGTGGTGATGATTTACGAGCCCGGTTAATGCGAGCGGGCTTACAACAATAAAAACGCGGGCGCGGGCTCGTGTGCAAGGGGGCCCGTTAATTTTTTATTAAATTAACTCAGGCAGGTTAGGCGTATACACAAAACGCTTTGGGCGGGTTTGATTTTAAGACGCGCTTAGGCTACGCTAACAGGCGTAAAAGCTGCATTAGCGACGTAAAAAATTAAGCGGGCGATTAGCGCAGCGGTAGCGCACTTCCTTCACACGGAAGGGGTCACTGGTTCGAATCCAGTATCGCCCACCACTCTTTAAAAGGCTTTCAGCGATTTGCCTTTTCTAAATGTTGAACCGCTATACTTGCCAACGGGGTCGATTTTGAAAAATATTGCGTTACTGTTGCTCGTCGCCTCAAATTTGTAACCTGTGACGTAATGCAGCACAGAACCGTTCACCAGACGCGCGCAGGGCGACCAGTCATCGCACGCCCAACTGCCATGGCCGTAGTTTTTATCGACTAAAACCCCCGATGTATCTATCTTGGTGTAGTTTACGTAGCTGATAATGTCTCTATGTGGGTGTTTGCCGAGGGGGTGTTGCTGATTTGATAGGCCTGAGAAGCTTCTCTCCTGACAAGCTTCTCCAAGGGTACCGACCGCCTCTTTGGCAGCCAGGTTATACGCATGGTTTTGCGTTGAAACCAGCACCTTACGAACGCTGAAGCTAGCAATGACGCCAACCAAGCTAAGGCTGATTAGGGCATCCGCAAGGGTGAACCCGATAAAACAGGCCTTTGTTAAGCGTGAATCCAACATTGGAATCCCCTGAAACAGGCTCCTGTTTTGGTTTTGAATGTTCCCCAAATATTCTGTTTATGGATTGACCAGTATTTAAGCGCATTAAACCTGGCTTAAAGGCTATGTAACAGATATATCGAGCAAATCGGGATTTGGTTAATCCCAAATAACACAAATGGTTAAGCACGCCAAAATACTACAAACCTTTGCAATTTATTTTTAGCGTTTGGTTTTGTTTACTTTTGCAGCGAATTGTTGGGTTTTATAGATGATTAAGTTTGACAGATTTAAACAGTCGGTTTACAAGCGGGCGAAATGGACGCAAAGAAAAATTGCGGCTCAAGAATAATTTGTGGACTCTTGGGCGCTACCAATTGTTGATCATTCACATTTAACTGAACCAGAGCAAAACAGTGACAAATTTTTAAATTTTAATAATAAAGATCGTGTTTTGATTAAAAAGGGTAAAAAAGTAGTTCAATTTCATCCCAGTGATGAAGCTATAACAGCATTGTATGGTGGCGTAGACAGCTATTGCAAATACCGTATTCCTGACCCTGAAAGACACGGCTACTATAAGGATGTTGATTTTTTCCAGCTCGTAAAGATGGCATTGACGGGTACAGACCAATAGATGATATGAACTTATTTGACAAGGTGGTTAAACAGCATTATGCCCTTGTTCCCAGGCACAAGATTGACCCTAAAATTTTAAGAAGATTTGAACGTCGAAAAAAAATGGACACATTCACAAGCCTAGGGCTAACTGCATTAAGCGCTAACAACTCAGGTATGTTCTCGCATTGGTATGCTTACCCCCACAATACGCTTGCATACGCAGGTTTATGCCTGCTTGGGTTTGCGGGCGTAAACGTAACGCTTGCTACTGCGCGTAAATACGCAGACCTTGCGCTGTTTAAAACGCTCGGTAAAGTGGCCCAAGCGCTAAAACCCCTGGTTTAAATGTAGCAGGTCCAAATTTTTGAAACTTAATGCTGCGCGGCCAGGCGTTTTTCTGCCTCAACTTCGGCCAGCTCGGCGGCAAACGCCTCTAGCGCCTCGGATTCGGCAACTTTTTTAACGCGCTCTTCGCCCCGAAAAATATAATACTGCCCTTTGCCGCCCGCGATGCCCACATCGGCGTGGCCGGCTTCTCCCGGCCCGTTGACAAAGCAGCCCATCACAGCAACGTTCATCGGCGTTTCGATTTTAGCCACCATCGTCTCGACGGCGTTAGCCAGCCCGTGCAAATCGACCTCGCAGCGGCCGCAGCTGGGGCAACTAATTAAATTTACGCCCTCGTTACGCAGGCCCACGCTACGCAGAATCTCGTGGCCGGCAAAGACTTCTTCAATCGAATCAGCCGTAAGCGACACCCGAATCGTGTCACCAATGCCTTCGAGCAATAGCGTGCCCAGCGCAAAGGCGCTTTTAACCAGTCCACGCTTGAGCGTGCCAGCTTCGGTTACGCCCAAATGTAGCGCGTACGGCACGAGCGGCGCGAGCTGCCGGTACGCGGCAATGGTTTCAAGGGGGTCGCTGGCTTTAACACTAATCACAATATCGTCAAAGCCTTCGTCTTCCAAAAGGCGCACGTTAAGCAGTGCGCTTTCGACCAGTTGCCGGACGCGATCGTCTGGGTATTGCGCTTTAACCGGCTTTTCGACGCTACCGGAATTGACGCCCACACGAATCGGAAGCTTGAGCGCCTTGGCCTTGCGCGCCACCTGACGAATAAAATCTTTTTCGGACAAATTCCCGGGGTTCACGCGCAGCGCGTCTACGCCGTTTTCGGCGGCTTGCAGCGCCAGTCTGTAGTCAAAATGAATATCCGCCACAATTGGAATCGGCGACGCGGGCACAATGGTTTTAAGGGCTTCTGCGGCCTCTTTATTCGGCACAGCCAGGCGCATAATCTCACAGCCGGCTTCGGCCAGGCGCTTAATTTGCGTAATCGATTCCTGGATGTCGCAGGTGTCGCCCGTCAGCATCGATTGCACGCTGACCGGCGCTGTGCCGCCGACGATGACATCGCGCACGGTGACTGGCTTGCTGGCGCGTCGAATCACGTTTATAGCCGGTTTGGGCTCGCCGCAGGACGCGACGCTGGCCGACTGGGTAAACAAGGGCTGGGCATGCGCGGTGTCTGGAGTTTTTAAGAGAGCGTTCATGGCTGTTATTGTGCACTGTCAGCAGGCGGTTGGCAATAATTGAGTTTGGTCATCAATTGTCACTTTTTAATAATGCCTCAGATGCACATGCTAGAGGTTCAACTTGCTTATTAGTAAAGCAGTCTTTTAAAAATTTAGAGGCTTTGTGATGTTGCCAAAAAAGCTCTATTCCATTCTTTTTTGCAATGTTTGTACTTGGCAGGGCAAGTGCATCCTCAGCGGGAATAAGTATTTTAAAAAAATTTAGCACATGACATGATTTCATTTTCTCGGCTTTTTCTTCACCCAACAGCTCAATTTGCCTTGGAAGATCAAGTGCCATAAGTGCTTTAAGCAAAGGCTCTTTAATTAAAGAATGCAATTTTTGACTATTATTTTTATCTCTGCTTGGCAATAAATCATGTTTTTTTAAAATTCTTAAAACATCTCTGGTTGGTATTCCATCCAAATGGAGTTTCGGTTGTCTCATGCCTCCTCCAGGCCAAGAAACGGTCACTCCGTTTTTAGTATATGGGGCAACTTGCAAAGGTTGTAATAGCCATTCCTTGTACAAAATTAACCCCTGATTAATGTTAATATTGGATTGTGGCGTTGTACGCATTAACATTTTCCTCAAATTTATAGAACATTTAAAATGATAAGGATGTCATGCAGTATAAATGTAGGTAAACGAAAAAGATGTCTTATTACTCAAATTATGTTAAGTCATAAACCAATGCAGCAGGAAAAACTTTTTAATCAACTCAAACAAAACGCGCTGCTGATTGCGATAACCGCCTTTGTGCTGGCCGCGCTGTTTTTCGTGAATCTGGGCGGCTATGGCCTGTTTGACGTGGACGAACCCCGTTACGCCGAGGCCGCGCGCGAAATGCTGCTGCGCCACGACTGGATTACGCCATATTTTAACCAGTTGGTGCGTTTTGATAAACCGGTGCTGCATTACTGGCTGATCGCCACCAGCTACACCGTGTTTGGCATCAGCGAATGGGCGGCACGCTTGCCCAGCGCGCTAACGGCACTCGGTACTTGCCTGCTAATGGGCCACTGGGTAAGACAAGAGACGCAAAACGTGAAAACCGGGCTGCTGGCGGTGCTCGCCAGCGCCGCGTGCATCGAGGTAATTGGCCTAGCGCGCATGAGCGTGACCGATATGACGCTCACGTTTTTTTTACTGGCCACGTGGGTTGCGCTGTTTTACACGATTCATAAATCGCAAAAATTTTGGCTGCTGGCGGGTGTGCTGTCGGGCCTTGCCACGCTGACGAAAGGCCCGGTGGGCATCGTATTACCCGGCTTGCTTGCGCTCATAAGCGCGTTTTGGAGCAAGCGGTTTAAGGCCACGTTTTTAACGCCGTGGTTTTTAATCGGGCTGGTGTGCTGGGCGCTGGTCACGCTACCGTGGTACTGGGCGGCGTACGCAGCCAATGGACAAGCCTTTTTAGATGCGCTGGTGCTGCATAATGTCACGCGCTACGGCGACGTGGTGTCCGGGCACAAGCAAATTCCGGGATTTTACGCGATTGTGCTGCTGGTGGGCTTTTTACCGTGGACGCCGTATTTACCGGCGATAACCGGCTGGTTAAAAAAGGCTTTAAACGCCCCTGCCGAGTCTTTAAACCTTGCGCGCAGTGCGGCCATTTGGGCTGTGGGCGTGTTTGTGTTTTACGCCGTGGCTAAAACGCAGCTACTTACGTATATTTTGCCGGTGTTTCCGTCACTGGCTGTGTTACTTACACTGTGTTTGCAAGATCAACGCATTTGGGCCCAGCCACAAGGGTTTTTACCCAAGGCGCTCAAAATAGGGGCATGGGTGTTGCCGGTGCTCTTGGTGATTCCGGCCATTTTACTGGTTACCATGCCCGCCAAGTTGCTGCCGCGCGAGGCCTCGACGCTGACCGGTGGCGACCCGCTGTTTATACTGCCGCTAGGCGTTTTAATTACGGGCAGTGCAGTCTCGGCGTGGTTAATGAGCCGGCTCAAGCCGAACAAAGCGCTCGTCATGCAAGCCTGCACCATGGCGATGGTGGCGATTACAGCGGTGTATACGGTGGTGCCAAAAGTCAATGCAGCAACCCAAGGATGCTTACAAGACTTTTTAGCGCGCGTGGGCACGCAGCCGCTGGCCACGTACGAGATTCAGAAGCCCAGCCTGGTGTTTTATCACCCGGCGCACCGCGTGCCGCATTTTGCCACCGACGAGGTACCTGAGTTACTATTGCAGGCCAGTAAAACGCCTGCACAATCCCTATGGGTGATTACCAAGCCCCGGTTTGTGGGCGCGCTGGGCAGCGCCGTGGCCTCGCAGCAAGATTGCGGGCGGTATAGTTTGCTGCAAGTGCGTTTTTTGCCGTCAAAATAAGTTTTTCGCTGTGAGTAACGAACGCCTTTAAACCGGCGCATTATCCAAATTTAGGTAGTGGATGAGTTTTCTTCAGCCCCTGTCGCAAACTGACACGTTGCCCAAAAGTACCTTTAATACCTATTCCTGATTTATGCACTTAACAGAAGCCAAGGCTTTGGTGGATGATAGCGTTTGATGACTTCCGGCTGTAACACTCCTCTGCTTGACAAAAGTTTTGACCAACTCCTCGATGCCTGCATTCACTGCGGGTTTTGCCTGCCAGCGTGCCCGACATACCGTCTGACAGGCTCCGAGGCCGAATCGCCGCGCGGGCGCATTTACCTGATGCGCCAATGGCACGAGGGCACTTTAACGGCGGATGAGGTCAACCCTGCGATTGACACCTGCCTGGGGTGTATGGCGTGCACCACCGCGTGCCCCTCGGGCGTTGACTATGGCGGCCTGTTAGCACAAACGCGCCCGACATTACTAGAAACGCGCACGAAAACACCGGGCGAACGGCTGGCCCGCGTGCTGCGGCGCTTTGCCGTGGCGCAGGTGTTGCCGAATCCAAGTTTGCTCAAGCTGGCGGCGGCGGGATTGCGCTTGACTCAGGCGCTAAGGCTGGATGCGCTTTTTTTGGCGTTGCCGTTTGCCGAAGGGCTTTCGGCGCTCATTCAAACAAAGCTGGGCGGCCCGCATTTGGCGCAGTGGCTAAGGATGGCGCCACAATTAAGCCTTTTAGAACGCAACTCTCGCACCAACCCCATTCAGCACCTAAACCAACCCTGCTACGAACCCGAGCTTGCGGGGGCGACGCCCAACGGGCAAACGGTTGCGCTGTTTTTAGGCTGCGTAATGCAAGCCATGTTTGAGGCGATTCATCTGGACACGGTGTTTGTGTTGCTCAAGCAGGGCTACCGGGTAACGATTCCACAGGGGCAAACCTGCTGCGGCGCGCTGGCCGAACACGCGGGCGAGCCCGCGCTAGCCGAGCCCTTATTATCACAAAACGCGAACGCTCTGCTTGCACAAAATCCTGACTTTATTGTGCTGAACGCTGCCGGGTGTAGTGCGTTTTTGAAACATGCCGCCAATCCTTTGGCAAGCAGAGTGATCGACATCATGGCGCTGCTGGCCCGGCGGCCGCTCGCCAAATTTTCGCAGGCACAGCCCGCGCAAGTCGTGACGTATCACGCGGCGTGCCACTTGCACCACGCACAAAAAGTCGTGCAAGAGCCGCTCGAGATGCTGGCGCAGGTGCCGGGTGTAACGCTTAAACCGCTTAAAGACGCCACGATGTGCTGCGGCAGCGCGGGCGTTTATAATTTACAGCACCCGGACTACGCCAACGCAATTTTGGATGAAAAAACCCGCCACGTACTCGCGACAAAAGCCGATTGCGTCGTGACGGGGAATCCGGGGTGTTTACTGCAAATTCAGGCCGGGCTTCGGCAGGCCAAATCAGACATGCGCGCGTGTCACCCGGTCTCGCTGCTGGCCGAGGCCTATGCTAAATCGGGTTAAGCACTGGACTTGTTTAATCGGGCTTGTTTAAACCCAGCTTGTCCAGGATTGGCGCAAGATCATTGAAGTCACGGATACGCCGGTCTATTTCTGATTGTTTATCTTGGGGAGTTTTTTGCTTTTGGACAGATTTGAAATGATGCACAATATTTGGGAACGCATTCACGGACCGCTGCAAAAACTGCATTATCCCGTTCCGACCTGCTAATAAGGCTTTGCCTGCGGTCGAGAAATTCAGGTCAGGCCTATTGAGGCTGGAATTAAGCGTATTAAGAGTCTGGTCGGCTAGGCCGGTGTTGGCATTTAGAGGGCCCATAATTGAATAATTGAACGTCTGAAGTTCTTTTTTTGCGCCTTGTAGCGCTTGCAGCCAGGCGGCAGCCAGTGCTGTGCGAGGCGTATTAGCGTGCGAACCATTTTCTGGGAATGTTTTTGAGCGTTTGGCTGAATTATTTTCAGTGCCGGGCTGGGTATCTAAATTAAGCCCTAAGCTTTTTTTAAACGTGCGCCACTCCAGTACAGATACCTTACCGCGCAACGCGCTGGCAGCAATACGGCCAATCTGCCAAGGCGACAACATCACGGTGATCTTAGCACCCGGGTATGACTGATGAAACTGGCTTTTTTTGCCGGGCTGATACTTACCGCTACCATGTGCCGTCTCTGACACTTCGATAGGCTCGACTGTAAAACGTAAGCCATCGGGGCAAATTCGCTCAAGCTGCGCTTGAATTTGCGCTTTTGAGGCATCGGAGAATGGCTTAATTTGTTTATGACTTGGATCTTTAAATTCAATGGGAGAAAAATGACTTGAAGCAGGCACGTTCATAGAAATAGACTTTCGGATGCGTGTAAAAATAAATATAACGAGGGCGTTTAGGGCGTTCAATGCGTAAGCATCGATAATAAAACCCGTCAAGCGGCGCGCGTGCCTGCCTACTATTGCGCGTGCCGTTTAGTTTGATTTAAAGCGATACTCAAGCCAAACCTCGTTGCCGTGTGTTTTGGCGCTTACGCAGGTAAACTCCTCCTCAGTGGTTGCGTTTGTCCATAAAGGCGTACCCGAAGGGCCCACCAGCGTGGGCGTAAGCGTTAAGTGCAGCTCATTTATGGCTTTGGCCTGCACGCACTGAGAAAATAACTGCCCGCCGCCGGCCAAAACAGCTTGCGCGCAGCCGCGTGACACAAGCGCTGTAAAAACAGCTTGCAAGTGTTGCTCAAAGGGATGCGCAGGGTCTAGCGTCAGCCAGTGGTGGCGCGCTGATAAGTCGTCTGGGCGCATTCGCGTACTGGCAATCACGCAATACACGTGCGGCGCGGCAAAAACCGGCGCATCCCACGGAAGTTGGCCCGAGCGCGTAAAAATCACCTGCGTGTAGGGCGTTTGAATTAAGGGCTTTGGAAACACACGCAGGGTTTCTGCGCCCATAATCACGCAGCCGGCCTGCACGCAAAGCGCCTGAAACCGGACTAAGTCGTCTGCGCTGCCCAGGCGTTTCGCGCTACCCGGCCAGCCGATTTTACCATCGAGCGAGAGTGCAAAACTGGCAATCAGGTGCATTAGTCGCGTCGTTTAACAAGCGCATCTGTCATCATGATAAGGATAATACCATTATCAAACACCTCACGCAGACCTACTCTGCTTGCGCGCTAAAAGCAGAGGCCCATGTGACAGACGCGCAAGATTCACGGCTCAGGGCTCTTGCGTGACAAACCCTTAACCTTAACGCTCAGCTGTGCAAGGTCAGGCGCCGATTTCCTGCTTGAGCATCACCAGGTTATTGGCGGCCTCGACGTGCTTGGGATTTAACTTGAGCACGCGCTCGTAAGCGCTGAGCGCCGCAAGCTTCGCCTCGGGGGCGTCCTGTTGCTCTTGCGCAACGGCCAGGTTAAACCACGCATCAACCAATTGCGGATCGCCCTGAATGGCTTTTTTTAGGTACAACAAGGCTTGTTGGAGTTCTCCGCGCATGCCCATTTGTGTGCCAAGCCGGTACAGCGCCAGCGCGTGGCGCGGGTCAAGGCTTAGGCAGCGCTCGTAGGAGGCAATGGCCTCGGGATTTTTTTTAAGGCGCTCGTGCTGCAGACCCAACAAATAATGCAACTCGGGGTTTTCGGTGGTTTTTGCCAAAGGCGTAAGCAATGCCAGAATCGTGCTGGTATCGCCCGCCTCGGCACTCGCCTTGGCAAGCGCAACCGCAAGCGTTTCGTAGGCGGAACCAGCCGGGTCTAAAAGTGGCAAGGATTCGTTAAAAAGCGCAACCGCCTGCTGCGGCGACGCCATTGATTGGGCCTTGGCCAACAGGCACTTTACCAGTTTTTGCTGGACTTGCGGGTCGGACTCGGGCGATTGCCTAAATGCATCGCGGTAATACCGTAAAGCGGCATCGAACTGACCGCCCGAATACATTAAATCGCCGCGTATCGCAAGCACGTCTGGGTCGGTGGGTTTAGCCGCCTGATGCGCGCACAGCGCCTGCTGCAGGGGTGCCAGCTGTGCCGGATGCGCCATCGCATCTGCAAGCGATTTTAAAAGCTGTGCCGCCTCGGCAAGCTCGCCTTGCTCGATTAACAGACTCGCCTTTAACCGCAGCCCACCGTGATGGTCGGGCTCTAGGGCGATTAGTTGTTCCAGCTCGGCTCGGGCACTCGCCGCATCGCCCGCCTGCTGATACAGCTCTGCGCGGGCGTAATACGCAAGCGTAACCGAAGGGTGTTGCGCGCTTAGCGCGTTAAGCGTTTGCAGGCTTTGCTCGGGTTGCTGGTTTTGTAGCTGCAAACGGCTCAACTTGAACAAAACCGGCCAACTTACTGCGTCTCGTAAAACACTTGCTTGCTGGAAAAGTTTAATCGCGCCCGCAAGGCCTTGCTGCTGAATGAGGGCGTCGGCACCAAGGAGCAAGGCTTGCCAGGCATCATCGGTTGACCGATTGGGCTTGATGGGCGGGGCGGCAAGCTGTTTTTTTTCGAGCTTAAGTAGCAAAAAAATCGTAACGCCCAAGCCTATAACCAGGGCGAGCGCAGCAATAATAATAACCGGCGTAGCCGGTAAAGCGGGAGCCGCCATAATAAGATTTACACCCTACACGTTTTTAATACTCGAACCGCATTAAGGCCCTGAAGAAAAGCTATAAGCCGTTAAAAGCTCATCTAAAACTTGACTCAACCCAGAAGAAGCAGACACATTTTTATACGCAATAACCGCCAGTAGGCAACGCTGCAGATGCGCAACTGCTTTAGCACTTAAATCAATATAGCAGGCGTGAGTCAATCAGCAAACTTTGCCAGCCAGAACAACAAACCGTGCTTCAGGGAAGCTGATGCAACCCAACTCAAGATTAGTCACCGTATCACTTGATTTATAATAGCACCGTTGATTGTTGATAACGCGGCGTAGCTTTTATAAGCAGTCGCCTTAAATTAAAGCGATTATGCCACGATGAACAGTACGGACCTTAAAATATTGACGCTGCCCGACAAAAAATAGCCTGCTTTCTGTGATGCACCAATCGCCTGAATGAATAATATAAGTTATGTCTTTTTCAAAACAGATTGTCTTGAACCCTCTAACCCTGCCCACGGTAATGGGGCTCAGTTTGTTCGCCTTAACAGCGTCAGGGTGTTCTAACGCGCCGCAGTGGGTCGAGGTGGCTGAGCCACCTGCGCTGGTGCAGGCCGATGGGCCGTATCCTTCGGCGACAGGCCCAGTGCGCATTGACCCTAAAAACGACCCCTGGTACGCAAAAAAGAAGACGCCCAAGCACGTTCAAGGCATGCCGAAAACGCCTTCAGAGACTACGGTGACCGCGCCCCAACTACTTAAGCCAGAATCGTTAACCGAATCCGAATCAAAACGTGACGCTGCATCGCAAGCAGCAGAAACGTCCGAATTAACGCAGCAAGGCGCGTTAGCCAGCAAAACAACGCCGCCGTTGCCCGAAATTCCGGAGGTGGGCGGCTTAAACAGTTTTGGCGAGTACAAGGATTTAGCGAAAGTACAAACGCTTGGCTCGGGCCGATTTGAGGCTCGCTTTAGACAAGCCATGCACAACGCACTAGAATCTGGCTGGCTAAAACCCCGCAGCAGCCAAGACGTATTTAAACCCGAACAACCGCTCACGCGTAAACAGCTACACGACTGGTTAATGGCCGCACGGCTCAGAGGGTTTAAAACGCCGCCCACGGGCGAGACGGCGCAAGCGGCCGTGACGCGGCTGACTGCGTGCAGGCTGTATGCTTCAGTATCGCAAAAGCCCTCGCAACAGGGTGCCGCAAATGGGGCAGAAAAACAGAGCACGACAACCGAAACCGACTGGGAACTGCTGGGGCCGCCGTTTAGCACCACCGCGGAGCAGGCGGGTAAAATCAAAGGGCTTGAGACGCTTACCGATAATGACAAACTGGCTGTAGCCCGCGCCTACCAGGCAGGGATTTTGGCCGAGGTGATGGCGCTTTATCCGAGCGCGTTAATTTCGGGCCAGGGCCTGGAGCCAAATCGCACGTTAAACCGCGCGCAAGGCGTGGTCTTGATCGATACGATTTTAATGGCTCGGTAATTTTAAGCAGAAAAATACGCTACAGGCGCTGTAAATCTACTTAAGGCCAGCATTAACCGGCGTAAAGTTACTGATTTACTGTTTAAATCGCTTAGATAGTGTCGTCATGAGATTGCACTCCAAAGCATAATGCATCGAATCTGAATAGCAGCCAGGTATGATTCAGAATTCTTGGCGTTGCGCGTTGCAATACCCCGCCAGCGTTTTAGGTGTAAAAAGGCGTTCTCAACTAGATGACGCAGGCGATACAGGTCTTGATCCAGCGGTCTTTTCACTTTCCGGTTTGATTTAGATGGAATCACCGGT
>JAYKHY010000043.1:0-37575 GCA_035285025.1 Vampirovibrionales bacterium
TTTGCAATCAGGTAGTGCTCACAGGCCGCTTCGTCTGAAAAACGTGCTGAAAATTCAAGAAAATCCATTCCTTTTTTACTCCTCTACAATGAAACCATTGTAGCCTGCTTTGATCGGGGAGTCATTAGCAAGTAGATATGTCCAAATAAATACAAGAGAGAGAAAGGATAGTCTGTTATGCCAATAATAGAAGCTTTTTGGGCTTGGGAAAGGGTACAACGTATTCATCTTAAAAAAACGGTAAAAGCTTTCAAATCGTTAAAAGAAACCCTGCCTTTAGGCTCCGTTAGCGATAAATTTTCGCAAAGGTTTCACGGTCAGTCTCTTTATCACGGAGGTAATGAGATTAAAAATCCAAAACGTTTTTTTGATATTTTGCAGGGTTGGCAACCCATTACAAACACGGCTGTATCTCGAGATACGAGCTTATTAAAAGCCCAAGGGCTTAAGGTATTGGAGCCTCCTCTTCTGGGGACATACGTAAAATATCCTAATGATGGACGCCTTTACAGCGGTTTTAGCCGAGAAGAGCACTTTGGTTATGGTGTTTATGCAGGTGGAAAAAAGCTTGGAGAGTACTATACAAAGAGAAAAGGATCTGATGCTGTATTGCACGAAATTACACCCGATAGTCAACAAAGCTTCTTTTCTTTCAAAAAATTGGGCGCTTTTTTAGGGGGTTATAACACGCAACATCCTAGAATGCCATCTAACTCTAATGGTTTTTTATTTTTAAAAAATCGCTTAAATCAGGAGAATTTATCAGAAAAAACGAGAGGGTCGCTTGAAAAGGCTCTTCAAGATTATCGTCAAGAATTGATCCAGCTCATTAAAACCCAGTATATTCCGCATCTAGAGAAGCTTGATCTACAGCAAAAATTGACCAGTAAAAACCCTATCCTAAGCCGGCGCAAAGATTACTATGGTGCAATTCCAACACAACAGTATCTAGACAATGCAAAAGACGCTCTTGAAACCTTGCGTACACGCCAGTACGACCCAAAGAAACTATTAACTTGGTTTGAGAATATAGATGGGCGAAACGCCAGTCGCCAAAATGCTTTTCGAAGCTTGTTAACTAAAAAAGGTTACACTGGAGGGCTTTATGCAGAGCTAGGAGATATTGACGGGCATACTTCACAAACAGAGGCCGTTTTTTTTCAACCCGTTAAGCCACATCGCTATAAGAAAGCAGGAGATACAGACTGGCAGTCTTTTATTTAATAGCTTTACAAAGTCGAAAGCTTACAAATCAGGCCGGAGACGCGCGGCGGCCCCAAGGTAAACGTGCTTGGGCGTGGGTGCGAGCACGTCTGCGGCCCGGTGCTGTACCTGCACCAGCACCCGAATCACGCGCGGCATCATGCCCCGAATCATCGCCTCTTGCGCGCAAAACAACGGTACCTGCCCAAACATGGGCAAGACCTCGCGTAACGCCAGCGCGGGCGAATAGCTCGTTAAATCCGGGGTAATCGAGATAAACACGCTAATAATAGAAGCGTCGGGCGCGGTTAGCGCGTTTTGCTCGGTGAGCGTTTGCATTAACTGCGCCATGGCTTGGCGCACGGCTTCGGGCGAATCTTCTGGTAAATCAATCGCACCCCGAATGGCATACACGCTGGGGGCTTGCGGCAAGGCGGCAGGCAAAGTCATGTGCCCAGTATAGCGTAGCCTGGCCAGTCAAGATATATTGCGGTATCTCATCGGGCGGATTTATTTTAAAATAGCCCTTGTCGTGTCACGGGTTGGCTCGTTTGTATGGACGAATCACCCCCGACAAGACGTGACGTCGTGGTATAGTCGCTTTAAAATAATCAGCGTGCCGGTGTGGCGCAATGGCAGCGCAACGGTTTTGTAAACCGTAGGTTGCAGGTTCGACTCCTGTCACCGGCAATCCCGCCCTTTTTTTAGGGCGTTTAAATCTGGATTTGCGTGATTTTGTCGTAGCCTTGCAGGATTTTGGTTGCCCCTTGGGTGGCAATGTTCACGGTCAGTTCGGCTTTGGCGTTGGCAATCATCACATCGTGAACGTCTGCTTTACCGTTACCCGATAACGCATCCTGCAGCACCTGATCGGGCTGACTCAGGCTATCGTTGGCCTGTTTAAGCATGTTGGCCAGCGTGCCTTTAAACGAGGGCGCGTTAGCTTGCGTTGCACCCACCGAGGGCGTCGCCCAAGCGGGGGGTTGCCACGTGGCTTGTCCGGTCATCAGTGCGGGCATGTTTAAAGGAGCTGCGGTAAAGCTACTTGCGGCTTTTACGCCTTGCATGCTGCCAAACATGCTGCCGCTGGCCATGTTCATGCCCGAAACGCTGCCGAAAGAAGCGCCAGATAGTTTGAACGGATTGTTGGCGTTGGTAAACGCGTCAATTGGTGCGACCATAAAAAACGCTCCTTAAAAATGGGTTAAGTGCAGATGCTGCCGTTTAAAGCCCGTTTTATAAATCTTAATTTAGCTTCTGGGTTGAATCCCAGGGGGTGCGTCTAGTGCCAATGTTGGGGCGGGGGTGGTTTTGGCCTTGTTGGCCAGATAATTGGATAAAACTTTTTTTACGTATTGTTGGGTTTCTGCGTAAGGCGGTACGGCGTGGTATTTATTAACAGCGCCGGGCCCGGCGTTGTAGGCGGCCAATGCCAGCGGAATATTGCCGTTAAACTGTCCTAGCAATTGCGAGAGGTATTTTGTACCACCTGCGATGTTTTGTGCCGGATCAAAGGCGTTTTGGACGCCCAGGGTTTTTGCGGTACCGGGCATCAGCTGCATTAGGCCTTGCGCGCCAGCTTTAGAGATAGCATTTGGGTTAAATGCAGATTCCTGTTGAATAACGGCCTGAATGAGTGCCGGTGGCACCCGGTGCTTAATGGCGTTCTCTTGAATGATGGATTCGAATGCTGGGGCAGATGTGCCGTTGACAGCGCCTTGAACCGCTTGTGCCGGTGAAAACTGAGTGTTAAAGGGTGCAATCGGTTGATTTTGAAGGCTAGGTAAAGGGCTGGGGCCTTCGAAGCTTCTCAGGACGCCTTCTAGCTGGTTGATGCGTTGCTCGATTTGCCCCACGCTACTGGGGCCGCCCTGTTGCATTGCTTGAATCGCAAACGACATACCTTAGCAGACTCTGTTCTGTTGATGACGAAGCGCAAGTTAACGTTTGAACAAGACGTTATTAAGCAGGCTTTTCCACACCGTGCCTTAGGGGCTGATTCAAAAAAAGTTAAGCTTTGCGGGTTAAAGTGGGCGTTTAAGCGTAATCTTCCCTTAATGCAGACAATACTCAGGTTTCAGGGCTTGTCAAAAACAAATGGGAATAATTTAGGTTTCGTCACAAAAAATCCCCTGCACTGGTTTATGCAGAGGATTTTGAGCCAATGTTGGCTGTGGATCGCCGATTAATGTGGCTTTAAAAAGCCTTAAACCATGGCCCCGCCATCGATTTGGACGACTTCGCCCGTCATATACGTATTGCGATCGCAGACCATAAATGCGGCAAACTCGGCCAGTTCTGCCGGGTTGCCAAAGCGTCCCATGGGGCACCAGGCTTCGTAGTTTTCCCTGAATTTCTGGGGCAGCGCGTCACCTAAGTCGGTTTCAAACAATCCCGCAGCAATGGCGTTGACCTGGATGCCAAACGGGCCGCCTTCTCGGGAGAGACATTTGGTAAAGCCCACCACGGCCGCCTTGCTGGTTGAATAATGCACCGATGTGGGTAGCGCGCGCAGCGCGGCAATCGAGGTAATGTTTAAAATATGGCCCTTACGTTGGCGCATCATGGGCTTAAAGAACGCCTTGGTCATGTAAAACAGGCCGTTAATGTTTACGTCCATGATTTCAGACCATGCCGCTTCCGTCATGGTCATAAAATTATCGCCTTTATTAATGGCTGCGTTATTCACCAGAATATCAATGCCGCCCCATTGCGCAACAATATCATCGGCCATGGCTTTAACGGCGGGGCCATCGGTTACAGAGGCCTTGTACTTTAAGCCGGATTGTCCGTGAGATTGAATCAGCGAGAGCGTGTCGTCTGCTGCAGCGTCGCTGCTGTTGTAGTTAAAGGCGACGCTTGCGCCTTCTCGGGCAAAAACATTGCAAAGGGCTTTGCCTAACCCACGAGAACCACCACTGATTAGCACTCTTTTTTTGTCGAGTAAGCCCACGGAAAAACCTCTTTTGGGGAGAACGTTCGCAAATAAACGGAAAAAATACATCGCGATAATCGCGAAACCCTGACGGGGGAAGGCTCATCGCGTTATCGTAAACGACAGCACCACCCCTAAGTGATGCAGCGTTTAGTACAGCGCATCATACCGCAAAAGGGCATCATTCATGTAAATACTCACAAGAATACCCGCATTGTTTTGTGGTGGGCGGGCGCTTAGCCTTCGAGTAAAACGGCATCCTGGCCGTCGACTTCCTGGACGCAAACTCTGACGCGTTGCTGGGTAAGCGTCTCGATGGTTTTGCCAACATAATCAGCACGAATCGGTAACTCGCGATGCCCTTCCCGTTCGAGCAAAACCAGTAGCTGCACGGATTTCGGTCGGCCGTAATCCGTTAGCGCATCCAGCGCGGCGCGAACGGTGCGCGCCCTAAACAGAACGTCATCAACCAGTAAAACCGTTTTACCAGAGAGATCTACAGGCACGCTGCTTTGCGTGGTAGGGCGAATGGATTGCGAAGCGTCGTCGCGGTAAAGCGTAATATCAAGCTCGCCGACTGGCACCTGGGATTGGCTCATCTGACCCAGCAGTTTTGCCATTCGCTCGCCCAGGTACTTGCCACGCGTAACAATACCAATGACCACCAGATTGTCGGCGCCTTTGTTGGTTTCTAGGACCTGGTGCGCCAAGCGCTGGAGCATGCGTTCGATGTCGGCGTGATCCGCAATCTGGATCGGCGTAATGGCGTTGGATGCGGTGTTAGAGACGGTCATAAAGCGGACTTTCTGATTGGTTAAAGGCTGTTAAGGCAAGGATTATCAAGGATTATGAAATAATTTTATGGTTTACGTGGGTTTTTAACGATAGAGCTTGGCTGCGACGTTAATTTAAGGGTGATTTGCTAAATCACGTCCTGGCTTAGCAGGGCGTCCAGGGTTTCGCGTTTCAGCATCAACTCGCTTTGGCCAGCGCTGACCCACACCATCGCGGGGCGGCCAATGCGATTGTACGTGCTTGCCATGGTGTAGTTATACGCGCCAGTGCCAAACACCGTAATCAAATCGCCGCGTTGCAGGGGTGGCGCCAGCCAATCGGTTAGCAGTACATCGCCGGATTCGCAGTATTTACCCACCAGTGTTATGGGTTGCGCAGGCTGGGCGCGCCGCGTCTCGGCCGAAGGGCCTTGCGGCAACGCAATGGCGCTGTATTGCGCCCCGTAGAGCGCCGGGCGTATATTATCGCCCATGCCGCCATCAACCGCCACAAAAACGCGGCCACTGGCGGTGGTTTTAACGGTGCCCACGGTGTACAGGGTAACACCTGCGGTGGCCACCATGCTGCGGCCGGGCTCAACGAGCAGGCGTGGCAGGGGGTAGTTAATTTCGGTCGCCGTTTTTGCAACGGTTTTGGCCAGCGTGGTCATCACGGCTTCCAGCGCAGGGGCGTCATCTTGCAAGGTATAACAAATGCCCGCGCCGCCGCCCAGGTCTAAATCGGGCAACACCAGCCCGTTGTGCTGCTGGCGCAACATGTCGTAGGTTTCGAGCATAATGCGCGCTAAATCCTGATAGGGCAGCGCGTCAAAAATTTGAGACCCAATGTGCGCGTGCAACCCTTTTAGCGCAAGGGTGTCTGCGTATTGCGTCAGGCAGCGGCCAACAATGGCGTTAATCTGGCTGATGGGCATGCCAAACTTGTTGCTATCGTTGCCGGTTTTTAAATAATCGTGGGTGTGGGCCTCGATGCCCGGGGCGACGCGTAGCAGCACGTTGGCTTTAGCGCCCAGGTTGAGCGCTTTGACGCGCTCGTGAATCAGCGAGAGTTCTTCTTCGTTATCGACCATAAACCGGGCGATGCCCGCGGTTAATGCCATGTCAATTTCTTCAGCGCTTTTATTGTTGCCGTTCATATAAATAGCGCTGCCCGGCAGGCCTGCTTTTTGTGCGGTGTAAAGTTCGCCAGAAGACACAACATCAATCGCCAGGTTAAGGGCATGCATGGTTTTGGCTAAATGAACGGTCAGGTTAGCTTTAGCCGCGTATAAAATCTGGTATTCACCAGGGTAGTGCTGTTTAAGCGCCGTGTGGTAGGCGTTGGCCTGGCGTTCAACCGTGGCCGCATCCATAATATACAGCGGTGTTCCGTAGTCTGCGGCAAGCGTTTCTAGCGGAATCTCGCCCAGACGGGGCGAGGCGGTTTCAAGGAGTGTTAACGAATCGGGTAAAACCGCTTTGGGTAGAGCAGACATGGAGAGTCACTATCCTGTAATGTGTGGTGGCGTATGTAATTTCGACGTCGCGCAGCGAGTGCTACGCAGAAGTATGGTTATTTTAGCGTTAACGTACCCCAAGGTTAATACGTTAAACTTAAATCAGCATAGCGCTTAGCGGGCGCCTGATAATGCAAACCAGAGGTAGGCCCCATAAAAGCCTACTCCCGAGAGTAGCACGTAAGGCGTGGCGCGGCCGCCACGAGCAAACAGGGCAATGGTTGCAGCGCTTGCCAGACAAGCAACGACGCAGCCCCAGGCTAGGGCTTCAAGGTGCCAAGGGGTTAGTAGCAGGCCAATTACACCGGGCAAACAACTCTGGAACACCATTGCACCCGATAAATTCCCCAAGGCTAATTGATCTTTGCCCTGCCAAATCCACATGACGCTGTTAAATTTTTCGGGCAGTTCGGTTGCGATGGGAATAATCAGCAAGCTGAGCATTAGCGCAGGAATATCGAGTAAATGCGCGGTGGTGTGAATCACATCAACAAACGCGTGGGCCAGCGCAATCAAAATCAGCAACGAGATGCCTAGCTGAAGACAAATTGCGAGCATTTGGGGGCTTTTGTTTTTGGGCATAAACCAGAGCGGGCCAATGGTATCGTGCGCTTCTTCTGCTAGATCAGTATCGGTTTGTGCTTTTTGCAGCGTTCTTACTACGTATGCGCAGTACAGCAAAATGAGCATGCTGGCCAGCGCGTATCGCGCCGAGAGCATTGGTATAAAATGCCCTATGATGAGCAGCGCATAAGCAACAAAAAAATATTTTAAGTCGCGCCGTAGCCAAGGCGCGTCAATCGTCATGGTGCTTGCCGTGCGTTTGTTACGGGCTCGGGCAACCAGGAACGTTAGCCCGCTTAAGCCCATGGCCAGGGTTGCTAGCATAAATGGCGCGCCTAAAATGGCACCTACACCAATATCCTGGCCCATTTGACGACCCAAATCCGGGTTAAATACGCCTGCCGCAAGCGCAACCAATGGTACCAGTGTTTCGGGTAGCGCAGTGCCCACTGCCGCTAAAACGCTGCCCACCGCGCCATCAGACAAATTCAGGCGTTTGCCAAGCCATTCGATGGCGTTGGTAAATAGCGCGCAATCGGCGACGATCAATACCAGTAATACCAGGCCTAAGCCGACCTGCAGCAGGACCTCTAGGCTTAAAAAATTCACCTGTGCTTGCCTCGTGATGATGTTTTCGGGTATGGCCCAGCGCCTCTGCCCAGGCCTGAATCAGATAAAGTTCGTTTTTACTTAATTTCTATCAAGCGCCGACGAAATCATGGCCAGCCTTGCAGCTTTGGTGGCACCGGTTGAGGGCGAGAGCAACACGCGAATCACGCCTACGCCATCGCCGTAATCGCGCGGCTGAACCCGAAATGTTTTTACAACGGCGGTATTTAATGCGCCAGATTCCGCCAGGGCATCAAAGGTACCCATGGTGGTGCCGTTAATAATCACGTCCATTTTCCGGGCGCCAGCGGTTGTCGAGGCGTCGATTTCGGCGGCGCCAATTTGGATAACGTAACTGTTATTCAAGCTGCCTAAAAACGTGACGCCCAAATCAAAATCGGCATCCGAATCCAGATCCTGAACCGCCTCGTAACCGGTCTGGAAGAGTGTCTGATCGTTTGTGAGCAAAATGGTGCTGGCTGTACTGTAGGTTGTTAACGAGGCGGGCGTGGTCATTACGCCCGGCGCACGGCTACCTGCTGTGGTGCTGTAAAGCTGGTTGCCAGGGACCCAAATATTGCCCAGGGCGTCCCGGTAATTACTGCTTGTCTGGCCCAGGTCAATCGAAACCTGTCTGGGGCTGATTTCTCGGCGATACCGACGGTAGGGCGTGGTGGCGGTGGCGCTGGAATAAAGATACAGGTTAACGCGTTTAATATCGGCTGTGGCGGCGTCAGAATCCACGAGCAGGCTGTAATAGGCCGAGCGGCCATCGTTAAGGGTTAGCGCGGTTTTGGTGGGCTGGTCGTAAGCGGATTCTACGGTCAGCTCCCACGGGTTAAGGCCCGCGATTTGCTGGTTGATAAAAGCGGCCTCAATGTCGCGATCGATCGACAGGCGAATGGCCCGCATGGTGCTTTGCAGGCCGACCGTTAATGCGGCAACGCCAAAGCCAAAAAGGGCCAGCGCAATTATAACTTCGGCTAGTGTAAAGCCTACCTTTTGCGGCATCCGGTTGGCCCGGTTGTTTAAATGGCTAAGCGGCCTTAATAGGGTTTGCATAGGGAGCCTGTCTCTCAGTCAATAAATTCATTTGCCAATAGATTTATTTGCGATTCAAGTGTTTTGTTTTGATTATCGTCTTGTAAGGTTATTGAAGCGTTATTCAAGCGCGTTAATAGCCTTTATAAACATCATAAAAAGATTGGCTAAAGCTGCCACTGTCTACTTGCCATGCGGTCTGAACCTGACCGGTGTCGTTATCGACATGAATTAACACGCGATCGCCCGAGCTTGTAAGGCTGTTACTGCCCTGTGTGCCGTCTACGTCTAGCAATAGCCATTCTCGGTTGTCTGTGCCAGTTAAAACCGGATTGCTGATGCCCGAGACCTGCTCGGGCTTGAGGTAAACAACCATTCGGTTGGTGTATGTGATTTGCTCGGGGGAGCTGGTGGTATGGGTGGCCATGCTCTCGAGTTGAGGCAGTAGTGCGGCCATGCCATCGGGTGTGGTGGCTGTAATGGGCGGGCTACCGGTACGCAGGTTTTGCGCTTCGTAAATCGAGGCTAAATGATGAATGTAGTCTTCAGTCATGCGAGCAAACCGGTCCGAGGGGCGCGTCATGATTAAATTGACCGAAAAAACGGCCACAAGCCCCATTAAAATTAGTGCCACAATAATTTCGGCAAGTGTAAACCCTGGGTTGGGTTGGCCTGTAAGCATTTTTTGCGCGGCCAATTTGCGCGCTAGGCGCTTACGCGGCCTGAATTTATTTTTTAAAAAACCCGACGCCATGGCTTTAACACTCCTGTCTGCTATTTATACTAGAATATCACTTAAATCGCAGACCATAATGCGTACGCGCAGGCGATATCCTGATCCAGCCGCGCTAGAGCCTTACGGTAGTTTTGCCCGATGGGCAATGCGGTTAAACGCCAGAGATGCGACTGACCCCCTGATTACTTTTAAGGATACGCCTCGCCATGCCTTTGCAGACCCCCGGTATTGACGCCCACGAAATGGACTTGAGCCGGTTGACGCCGGATGATTTTGAGCCCGTCATTGGGCTTGAGGTGCACGTGCAGTTAAAAACGCACAGCAAATTGTTTAGCACCGCGCCCAACCATTTTGGCGATGCGCCCAATACCAATATTACGCCGTTGTGCCTAGGCTTGCCCGGAACGCTCCCGGTGTTAAATGGTCAGGCGCTTGAGTACGCAATACGGTTAGGATTGGCGTTAAATTGCAACATTGCCGCGTTAACCAAGTTCGACCGAAAGCAGTATTTCTATCCGGATTTGCCCAAGGCTTACCAGATTTCTCAGTATGATGAACCGGTGTGCGAGCACGGGTTTATGGATTTATCCAATGGGCGGCACGTGCGTATTTTGCGCGCGCACCTAGAAGAAGACGCGGGTAAGCTGGTGCACGCTGGTGCCGATGGCTTGGCGGGTTCGACGCATAGCCTGGCCGATTACAACCGGGCCGGTACGCCGCTACTCGAGATTGTGACTGAGCCCGATATTACCACCGCAGACGAAGCGCGCGAGTATTTAACGCGTATTCGGATGTTGGCGCGGTATTTAGGCGTAAGCGACGGCAACATGGAAGAAGGCTCGATGCGTTGCGATGCCAACGTGAGCGTTCGTCTGAAAGGTCAAACGAAGCTTGGCACCAAAGCCGAAGTGAAGAACATGAACAGCTTTAGGAGTGTGCAGCGCGCGATTGATAGCGAAATTGCCCGGCAAATTAACGTGATTTTAAAAGGCGGGCGCGTCGTACAAGAATCGCGGCTTTGGAATGAGGCGACAGGCACGACTGCGCCGATGCGCAGTAAAGAAGAAGCGCACGATTACCGTTACTTTCCGGAGCCGGATTTGCCGTTAATGGCTATAGATGCCGCGTGGGTCGAAACGCTGCGTCAGACTCAGCCGGAATTGCCAGAAGCGCGTTTGCGCAGATTGCAAAGTGATTTTAGCTTGAGCGAATACGACGCCAGTGTGCTGGTTGAATTTAAAGAACTGGGTGATGCGTTTTTGAGTGCTTCCAAGGCGTTGGGCGCCAGTGCCTCGCCAGAATTAAACAAGCTCTTGGTCAACTGGTTGCAAGGCGAGGTTGCAGCTTACCTTAAAACCGAAAAACTGGCATTAAACGAAACCAAACTCACGCCAGAATCGTTGGCCGAGCTGGCGCAATTGGTCGCCAGCGGCGAGCTGAGCAATAACATAGCTAAAAAAGTGCTGGCTACTCTGTTGGCTGAAGGCGGCATGCCCTCGGACATTATTGCTTCGCAGGGGCTGGCGCAGGTTTCGGATGAAGGCGCGCTGAAGGCCGCGATTGACCAGATTTTAGCCGATAACGCCGAACAAGTGGCCGCGTACCGAGGCGGTAAAGATAAACTGTTCGGGTTTTTTGTGGGTCAGGCGATGAAGGCCACGCAGGGCCGCGCCAACCCCGAGGCGCTTAACCGGTTGCTCAAGGCCGCGCTGGAGGGGTGATTTTTTGGTGCAATCCAGCCGGAATTTTTAATTTAAACCTAGGGCGTTGCCTTAGGTTTGCCGAAGCCTGGGGTCAAGCCAGCCTTGCACGAGATCTGACGCTAGATTCAGGCCAACTAAAAAAACGCTGTAAACCAACGTGACGCCCATCACCAGCGTGTAATCGCGATTGATGACCGCGCTGATAAAATACTTGCCCAGACCGGGCAGTGCAAAAATCGTCTCGATGGCGACCGACCCTGTCAGGATGTTGGCCGCCATCGGACCAAGCAGCGCCATAAGCGGCATCCAGGCGTTGCGAAGTACATGCCCCAGAAGAATGTTTTTTTCGGGCAGGCCTAGCGCGGCTTTAACTTTAATAAAGGGTGCTTGCTGCAGGCTTTGCAGCGTACTTTTCATTAAAAAATAACTTATGGTGGCCGGGCTAATGGCTAAACTTAACGCGGGCAGTACCAAAAATCGTGCCTCGGGCAAGCTGAGCGTGCCGGGTGTGTAGCGGCCCAGGGTGGCAGGAGGCAGCAGCGCCCACGCCACTGCAAACAGTAAAACCAGCAGCCCTGCGCCTACAAAACTGGGTGTTGCCAGTAGCGCCGTCATTAAGGTGTCTATGGCGTGGCGTAAGCTTGCCCAGGGCAATAAGCAGTGCGACAGCGCCAGTAAGACGCCCATTGCAACGCCAAATAACAGCCCAAGTGCGCCTAAGCCTGCGGAGACCGTAAGCGCGGGCAAAATAATGCTCCCGACGCTGCGGCCCGGATTGGCAAGGCTGGGGCCTAAATCGCCGTGCAAAACGCCTTGCAGGTAATGGCCCAGTTGTACCCACAGCGGATCGTTTAAGCCAAAGCGCGCGTTTAACAGCGCCAATGTGTCGGCGGGGAGTTTGGGGTTGTCAAAGGGCCCCCCCGGAATCGCCCTGACCAGCAAAAACGTAAGGACCATAATCGCCAGTAGCGTGAGGCCACTGGCGATAAGTTTTTTGAAAAGCCACTGCATGGTGTTTACTTTAGCGAATAAACGCGTGTGATTAAACGCAGTGACGTAACAAGGCTATTTTTATCGATTTAACTCGTAATAGCCCGTATTGCCTTGGAATATAATTTTTTTATCGCCCATAAATGTATTTTCAGGAGCCCAATTGTTGCCAGGTATATAAGTCTTTAAGAAGACTTTAGTTCCTGTTGTGTCATTAACAAATGCGTGATCTTTATTATTTCTATCGCCGGGTAATAGAACCTTCCAGTCGTTTCCATCGAGTTCAAGTGTATCGTTCTTACCATGCCCAGGGTAGAAATTAATAATTGAATTTTTAGCATCTGGGCCAACGTGTAAATGGTCGTTGTTGGCACTGCCGATGACATTTATTTCGTATCGCTCAGTATTGCCAATATTTATTTTTCCGCCATTTTTTCTGGCATTAATTGTCAAATTAGCTTTTTGTTCGCCATAATCTGGACCGTCTGCGTTAACGAATAGTTCTTGCACGTTTTCATGCACAGCAAACTTTTTTTGCGTTCCCGGCCCACCCTTAGTATTAAGTGTGTTTGCTGGCGTGGTTGATTTAGGTTTGCATTGCCCTAAGCCAAAAAAACATATGCCCATAATTAATAACACCCCCTTAAAAAAAATAAAACCGACCCGTGTTGATTTATAAACATTAACTTGTTTAGCTTTTAAGCATTGGCTTGGCTGATTACATAAACGTTAATAAACAATTAATTTTGTTAGTTTCATAAGCAAAGCGCTGCGTTAAGGCGTTATCCGTTGGATATCTTGAGCCGTATAACGCAAACGGTGCGCCAAAACCATTGCACACCGGGTGAGTTATTTTTTGTTACAAACACTTTGCAAATTGGCTTAAGCAGCCTGCAAAGGGCGTAACTTAGGCGCGTGGTGGGCCCAGCAGGATTCGAACCTGCAACCAATGGATTATGAGTCCACTGCTCTAACCGTTGAGCTATGGGCCCTCGAACGGCGCTTCGTGATACTGTGTATCGTTATACCGCAGATGGGGATGCGTGTGCCAGCGCATGGCGGCGTTAAACAGGAATTTTGTTCGAAATGCTGAAGCAAACCGTTTTAGGCATAGATTTTACCAGTGCGCCGCGCACGCAAAAACCGATTACGGGCGTGCTTGCAACATTAGCGCCAACGCCAGGGCCTGTGGCGGTTTTGCAGGCGCATACGCTGTTGCGCGCTAAAACCTGGGCCGCGTTCGAAGCCTGGTTTGTGCCCGGGCATGGCGTTGCGCCCGCGAACGATACCCTGTATGCGGCAATAGACGCGCCGCTGAGTTTTCCGGCGGTGTTTTGGCAGGCACTGGGCTGGGGCGAGGCTTCGGGTCGTGGGTGGCGTGCTTATGCCAAGCGCTTAAGCAAGATGACGATGGCGGAGTTTGAAGCGCTTGTTAAGCAGTACAGCGAGGCCCGGCTGGTAGGGCAAAAGCTACCGTACCGGCTGACAGACACGCTCACGCGATCTTCAAGCCCTGTCCGGTTGTATCGTGTGCCGGTGGGGCGTATGGCGTTTAAACTCTGGCCTGTGCTGCTTCGTCGGCCCGAGGGGTTTAGTGTGTTGCCCGTTGCACCGCTGCCGGGTGCGCCTTGTGTGTTGCTAGAGGCTTACCCTGCGCTGGTGGCGCGTGCGTGCGTTGGCCGAGCGCCTTACAAAAGCGACACGCGCGCTTTACAAACTTCTGCGCACCGCGATGCACGCCAAGTAATACTGAGCCAGTTGCAAGCGCCCGCAGACTCAGAGGGCTTAAGTGGCTTAGCGCCTTATGGGATTCGGGTAGAATTAGACGCTCAGATGCAAGAGGCCTTGCTGGAGGATGCCACGGGCGACGCGCTGGATGCGTTGCTGGCCTGTGTGCAGGGGGCTTGGGCTGTTCGGCAAAAAACGTTATCAGGTGCGCCTTACGGGATTCCAGAGGCGGCCGAGGCTCAGGAGGGATGGATTGTTGATCCAGCGAGTCTGACAGCAATTGACGATTGGCGTGCTAATCGTTAGGGTCAATTTCGTTTTTTAAGGCAATTAACGCGTTACTGAATTCGTTTTTAGGAAATGACAATCCAAGGGGAGTAAGCTTTGGCTGTTCATAGCCAGTTTGCTTGCCAGTTTCTCGCAGATTAGGGCGCTGACGGCGTACTATTAAAAATTGATTATTGTCTAACTTAGGATAGGCGTCCCAGTCGGCTACCCTTTTCTTTTCGCCGCTTGGTAAAAAACCATCCACCGAGCCGTCAGGGTTGTGTATAAGACCCTCGTAGGGCCCATAACCCATAAAGATTTTTTTTAAGCTTGATTTGAGAAGTTTGAATGGGTTTAATGTTTTTATAGGGGTTGAGGTTTTGGTTAATTCGACGCGGTTTTGATTTATAGGCTGCCTTCGAGGGGTCGCTCGATGTTTTAAATTTATTACAAAAGGAGGAACGCCAAGTGACATAAACAAACTCTTATCAGGTGTTTAATCCAGCAAATGCGTGAATTAGTGTAAGGCGAATTTGTCTTAAATAGTTTTGTTTAATAGTTAAATCCGGATTTACGCAGGTGAACCATCGGTTTTGCTTCGATAGGCTGGAGTAAGCGGCCTGCTTTTAAAGCTGCCAGCACCAGATGATGATCACCGGTTGTAGGTTCAATAATTTGCGTTACTTGCGCATGTAATACCGCAAGTGCATCATCGAGATCAACGCCAAAGGCCGTTTTTTTGTGCGCGATTTGATCAAACGCGTCGGGGTTTGGGCTGCTAAAGGCCTTCATTAAAGAGGTTGCGCCTTCTGCAGGTAGTATGTTCAGCGTCAATACGCCGGTTTGCTGGAGTAACTCATAAAAAGCGCGTCCGGGTTGGGTTGCAAGGCAGATCATGGGTGGTTTAAAGCTGATCTGTTGTACAAACGAGGCCAGCATGCCCAGAGTCTCTCCGGTTGCTCCGACCGTGGTGACGATAAACACGCCGCTGGGGAGTTTGCCGAGCGCCTGACCGAGGGTTTCTTGTTGGGTTTCTTCGAGGGTTTTAACGTCTGCTGCCATAAAAATTTAATCAACATCCAGTTAAAAAAAGCTGAAAACTCTATTTTAGGGCACTGTTTTAAGCACAGAATAACAACAATAATGCCTAAAGCAAGACCAAAATATAGCAACAAGCTGGACCTTTTCGCAAGAAAAGCACCAGCTTGCATGTTGTATATATTCAATTTTAGGCTTATGAGCGCTTAGGCTTTGCCGAGCGTTTTTTCGCCGGGCTTTATGATTTAAAAACCATTCAGCCCGGCGGGGGTGTTAAATTTAGGCTTTGCCGAACGTTTTTTCGCCGGGCTTTATGATTAAAAACCATTCAGCCCGGCGGGGGTGTTAATATTAGGCTTTGCCGAGCGTTTTTTCGCCGGGCTTCCAGCCCACGGGGCAGAGTTCGCCGCTTTGGAAAGCTTGCAGCAAGCGGATAACTTCATCCACACTGCGGCCCACAGCCAGGTCGTTCACCATGTAGCTGCGCAGCACGCCGTCTGGATCAATGATAAACGCGCCGCGCAGGCTGATGCCTTTTTCTTCGATTAACACGCCGTAATCGCGGCTAATGCGGTGCGAAATATCGGAGATTAACGGGAACGACAATTTGCCCAGCGCGCCTTCGCTCCATTCTTTATGCGAGTAAACGCTATCCACGCTTGCGCCTAAAACCTGCGCGTTCATTTTGTTGAACGTCTCAAGGTTTTGGTTAAAGCCCTGGATTTCGGTGGGGCAAACAAACGTAAAATCTAACGGATAAAAGAACAACACGACCCATTTGCCACGGTAATCGCTCAACGAGATTTCTTTCATTGCGCCGTTATCGTAAGCTTGGGCGGTAAAATTGGGGGCCAGTTTGCCAATTTGGGGGGCCATAGCGAGTGCTCCTTCGGTGTTTTTTATAACATGTCACGGGGTTCATTCACGCCCGTCAGGGCGTGCGCATTCCAATTATTAGTTATAAGGGAGCGTGCGGGCTTTTGCAAGCCACAGCCGACTTATTTTTTTATTAAGCAGCTTCAGTGCGCGCTAGCCTGGGCCTGGGTTAGTTGCTCGATTGTGTGCTTGTAAGTACGAACCAAATGGGTGTTTTGCTGGCGTGCGATAATAAGGGCTTATGGCGCGTTTGATTACATTTAAAACGTTAATCGGTTGGGGCACCGATGCTGCACTCTGGTTTGCAGTGATTGGTGTTTTGGCGCTCGCCATGGCGCGCTACGGCCCTACGGGTTGGCTAGGGGGGCAGCGCCAACAAATTGTTTTTTATGTCTCTCAGGCCAGTAGTGTTAAACCGGGTACGCCTGTGCGCTTGTTGGGCGTTGATGTGGGCGTGGTGAATGATGTTCAGCTGCAAGAAAATAACGTGCGATTGGCCGTGAGAACTGCGCCGGGCGCATTGGCTATTCCTCCGGGAACCCGTGCGACAGTGCAGTTTAAGGGCTTGGCTGGCGGTAATAGTATTGATTTAATTCCGCCGTCGCCCGAACCAACCGCCCCCGAAGATCGTTTACTGGCAAAAGCAGAATTGCGGGATACAATCCGCTTGCGAGACTTTTTTGAAACGCAGAACGATTTAGCCATTGCGCTAATCGAAGGGACGCAAGCCACGGAGCGGGTGTTATCTCAGTCTAAAACACTTGCAAATCCGCGTGGCGCACTTGCTAAGCTTAACACGGCGCTTAATCATGCCGAAAATTCTACGCAATTAGCTGCTTGGCGTATTCAGGCTGCCGAGGGTAAGTTGCCAGGCTTTTTTGAGCAATGGCGCTCGGTGGTGAATGACTTAAACGATGCTGCTCGGGTGGCTTCTCGCATTGAGCCGACCGAGGATTTGGGGCCCAATGTGCTGGCGCTGGCGCGGTATTCTCAAATGGCGCTTCAAGAGGCGTCTCCGGTTCTAAAACGCTACCACGCGGTGGCGTGTAGCCTAAATAATAAAGCGCACGCGCTGCAGCAAAATTTACCCATTACGGGGCCAAGGCAAAATATTGTTTATGTTCAGAACGCGCTGAATCATTTACCGCAATTTAACGCTGTTTTAGCACAGATTCAATCCGATTTGGGGCCAAGCTCTGCTTTTACGCCGCCGCAAAGCTCGGATGCGCTATGCCGTTGGCAACAGCATATGGATGCGTTTAAATCGCGCCTTGAGCGAATGAACGCCAAGTTTTAGCAACGCAGTCGCGGTTTTTAATTTTTTTGTTTTTATAAGATAGAGCATTCTCCAATGAAACGTGCCCCTGGCGCCCTGATTAAAGGACGACTGATTACGGTTGAAGGCCTGGATGGTTGCGGTAAGACCACGCAACTTAGTTTATTGGCTCAGCGGCTTGCGCAGGTCTCGCCGCCGGTTACGACCATGCTAACGCTTAACCCGGGGGGAACCCCTTTGGGCAAAAACCTAAGGCAACTCCTGCTCAACGAGAAGCAAACCGGCTTAACGCCCGCCCCAATGGCCGAGCTGCTCTTGTATCTGGCGGACCGGGCGCAGCACGTGACCCAGGTGATTCGGCCAGCGCTGGAGCAGCAACAGACAGTACTTTGCGATCGTTTTACGGATTCGACGGTGGCGTACCAAGGTTACGGGCGCGGGTTTGAGGTTGCGATGATTCATCAGATGAATCAGTGGAGTACAGGCGGGTTGGTGCCGGATTGTACCTTGCTGTTTGATGGCCCTGTGGCCGCGTTGCGCGCGCGTCTGACGGGCGAGCCTGACCGTTTGGAATCCGAGAATCTGGCGTTTTTTGAGCGGACGCGCCAGGGGTTTCTGGATTTGGCCAGACAGTACCCCCGGCGCATCCACGTGATTGATGCACTTCAGTCGCCTGAAGCAATTGCGGAGCAGGTGTGGCGTTTGGTCAGTCCGTTATTTGCCGAGCGCCCGCTTTAAGCCTCGGGGTAAATCACCGCGCGCAGTGCTTGCGCAAAAGTGGCATCGGCGGGGCGGTAGGGGTGCAACTGGTAGTTAAATTTTTCCCACAGCAGCGCGTGTTCGTTGACTGGGTGAACCCAGCCGCCCTCGTGGCGATCGATATAGCGCCGTAATTTGGCCGTACGCTGCGCTGGCGAGTAAATCGCCAAGTTTAAATGCACTAGATTGATACTGTGCAACTTGAGTGATTTGCCCGCCACGCTGACGTTGGTATGCCCAATCGCGCCCGGAAAACTTAGCAGCGAGGGGTTGTTTTTAAACAGGCGCAACTGGTAATCGGGGTACAAATAGCCGTCGTCTATCCAGTAAAGTGCGCCCGCGTGGTCTGTTTTGGGCAAGCATAAATGTAACCGCGGGAGTTTAGCGTGCGTGATGTTTTTTTGTTCGGCCTCGTGCAATAACGCGGGCAGCAGTTCAAACAATGCGGGTTCGGGCCATTCGTCATCGTCCAGGCGTAAAATCCAGGGGTGTTTACAATGGGTCGCTAGCTCGCCCAACATGCCGTTGCAGGTGAGTGCGTTGTTATCTACTTCAAAACAGGTATCGGCCAGGCGTTGGCATACGGCGAGCGATGCATCGGTGCATTTGCTATCAACGCCGATCACGATTTCGTCGCCATCGCGCAGGTGCGCGCGCAAATAGGCAACTAAAGGCTCGATGCGCCCAACGCCGTTAAGCACCGGCAGCATGACGGAGATCGGCGGGCGTTTTATGCCGCTTGCTATGAGGCGCTCGTTCAGTTTTTGGAGGCGAGGGAGCGTGAACGTGCGCTCAAGTTTGGCGAGTATACGGCGCGTCAGGCGGCGGCGGCGCTGCTTGCGCATGTCGCGGCGGTAGGTTTGTTCGTACCGCTTATCGCGAATGATACCGTGGGTAAGGGAGTCGAGAACGGGCTCTGTCATGGCTTGTAAACATTTAGCGCGAGGCACGGATGACGTCGAACCCTTCCTTGCCTTCCAGGAATCCCCAAGATATCGGTCAGCATGAAATGGAACTTTTAGTTATCCTATAATAACAAAGCCAGTGTTCATTTGATTCGAAGACGCTGTTGCTTTAAGGCACTTATTTTTGCGCTTTGCGCTAACTTTTATTTTTTTTGCCAGATGTCTCTGTCTCATACCACCCCGCTGCAAATTACGCCCACGCTCAGCCTTAAGAGCCGGGTGACGCTTGCGCCGATGGCCGGCGTGACGGACGCCGTGTTTCGGAGTTTGGTACGGCGCTGGGCCCCCGAGAGCCTGGTGTGCACCGAGATGATCAGCGCCAACGGCCTGGTGTTTAGCAAACGCTGGGATGCCAAAATTTTGGATAAAACTGCCAGCGATCACCCGATCGCGTTTCAGCTTTCATCAAGCCGGCAAGATGTGCTACTGGAGGCCGCCGAAAACGTTGCTAAATACCGTAAGCCCGATTTAATCGACTTGAACATGGGTTGTCCGGTCAAAAAAATTACGGGTAACTTTGAGGGCTGCTCGCTGATGCGCGATTTAGACACGGCCTACGCGTTGATCTCTCGGCTGGCCAGTGCTGTCGATGTCCCGATTTCGGTCAAGTTTCGGCTTGGGTGGGATGCCCAAAGCATGAACTACGTGGCGTTTGGCCAAATGGCCGAAGCCGCCGGCGCCAAACTGATTGCCCTGCACGCGCGCACGCGCGCGCAAGGTTATGCACCGGGCTGTAAATGGGAGGCCTATGGCGAGCTTAAGCGCGCGGTGCGTATTCCGGTCATTGCCAACGGTGATATTACCAGCCTGGCCGATGCCGAGCATATTTTAAGCACTTATGGCGTGGATGGCGTAATGATTGGCCGAGGCGCGCAGGGGCAACCGTGGTTACTGGGCCAGATTGATCAAGTCCTCAGAGGCTTCGCGGCAGAAACACAAAGCCTCACGGCACCGTCGGCTAACGTCCCTGGCGTGAGGCCAGCGGCGAAGATTCCAGACACTTTGGCCGAAAAACTGGCTGTGGCGCTTGAACATGCCGAACTGCTAGCCGATTATCGAGGCGAAGGCGTTGCGGTGCGAGAGATGCGGACGCATTTGCCCAAATACGTCTACGGGATTCCGGGCGCGAGCGCCTTACGCGCAAAGCTAACGCAAGTCAGCACGGTCGCCGATGTCGCGCAAGTGCTTGACGAGGTTTTAGCGTGTGCGCACCGGCAATCGTTCGAGGGCGAGGCGAATCGTGAATCTTTTGCCCAGCAGCTCAAGCGGCCCGGTTCTCAAGGACTTGCGGCCTGAACGGCCGTTTTAAAACAGAATATTTTGACCTTCAGAATAGAGTCAGGGCATGCGTAAGTTAGTCTGAGCTGGATTTACTTTAAAAGGGTTAACGTGCCTGTTTGGCTGTTAAAGTGCGCGCGAACGCCTTGCAATAACGAACCCATGGCTTTGCAATGCCCAATACGGAAGCCGTAGCCCACCGGACAGTCGAGCCCGCCCACAAGATCTTCAAACAGGGCTTGTTCGGTCAGATTCGGGGCGTGGGGGCTACGGCTGATGAGGCTAAAATCACACAGCATTAACGCGGTCAGTTGGTCAAAAACGCCGGCTTGCCGGAGTTGCTCAAACTGGCGGTCCAGGCTGTGCGCGCTTTCTTTCCAATCTTCCAGAAATAGAATTTTGCCCCGAAAATCAGGTAAATGCGGCGTGCCGCATAGCGCAGTCACCAGGCTCAGGTTACCGCCCAGCAATATGCCTTCGGTTTCGCCGGGGTGGTAACAGGTATAGTGTTCGGGGTGTGCGTTCAGCACATGCGGCAAAGCGTCAGGCCCAAGCAATAGCGGCTGCAATTGCTGCCAGCTGGTTTCGGGCTGTTCTTCCGGGTCTATCAGATTACTGGTGAGCATTGGCGCGTACGCACTGATTAACCCGGCGTGCTTGTAGGCCGCAAGCTGCAGTACGGTTACGTCGCTAAAGCCAATCAGCCATTTAGGGTGTTGCTTAATAAGGTCCCAATCTAGCAGCGGCAACAGTCGCATGCAGCCGTAACCGCCGCGCGCGCACCAAATGGCATGGACTTCGGGATCTTGCAGCGCCGCGTTAAAATCGCTCAGGCGTTCAGCATCCTGGCCTGCCATGTAACGCCAGTGATTTGCCGCGTTGGGCATGCGTTTTGGGGTAAAACCCTTTGCGCTTAAAAACGCTTCGGCTTGCGTCAGTTGTTCTGGCGCAGAAGGATACGCGGGCGAAATGATGGCAATGGTACTGCCCGGGGTGAGCGCTTTTGGGGTTGGCCAAAGCGCTGGCCCGTGGTGTTGGGGCGTCATCGAAAGTTCTCTTTTTAAGGTAATTGCCTAAAATCAAGCGATTATCCCGTAACGGGCAGTATGTTAAATTCTCGTCACTGCCATTCGTGGCATAATCGCCTAAAACAGAGTTAGGCGTTAATGAGCGATGCCTTTTGCTGCAATCGCGCCAGAATCGCTTCTGCAAAAGCTGTCGCAGCGTCGGGGCCGTTTGCGGTAATCACGTCGCCGTCTGCGGTAACCGGCTCGGCCGTATATTGCGTGCCCCCTTGTTTAAGGGCTTCCAGCGATTCGGGGGTTTCGTACACGGTGCAGCGTTTACCCTGGGCCACGCCTGCCAGCGCGGGCAACGCACCAGAAAGACAAATGCCTGCCGTAATGCGTTCTGCTGCTGCCGCTTGTTTTAGCAGTTGGTGCACCCGCGCGTTTTGCCACAAAAATTCGGGCGCGCCCATGCCGCCCACCACAATAATGGCTGCGTAGTCGGTTGCCTCAACGTCATCAAACGTCAGCGCAATCGGTTCTTTTGCGCCCAGCATGCCAGTAGCATCGCCGGGTTTTGTGCTGGCGGTATCAACAGTATACCCTGCTGCCGTTAAGGCTTTGCGCGGTACGAGTAGTTCTTCGTCTCTAAATTGTTGTGGCGCAATTAGCATTAAAATTTTTTTCATCGAGAGGAAACTCCTGTAGCACATGGTATAAGTCACGGGTAAAGAGCGTCTATTGCTGGCGAGAATGGGCAATTTGCATCAGAAGTGCTGATTGATAGCGATTATGCCACGAGGATGCGCCCCGTGGACTTCAATAGTCTTTTTTCTGTTTTTTATTATGATGCAAGCGGTCACCTTGACTGAACCAGCAACCTTGTTTGCGCTTACCTACAAGGCTATACTATTTTAAAGCGCAACGATTAACTTTGGATAGGCTAAACGCTTAATCTTACTAGATTTTATGTTTACTTAGAATGGCTTAGCCAAAAGTTAATTTGCTATAACCCTGTTATTGGTTCGATGTGTTGCTTGAGTAATGGTGTGCTGACGCGGCCCTTTGCCAAGTGTTGGATGTTTAAAGTCTATGCCGTCTGCACTGGATGCGCTTTACCCTGATTTGCCCAAAACTACAGCCGAGGGCGAAGCCTTTGAAAGTGCGTTTAAGCTTGCAGATTCGGCGTTAAGGGCGCGATTATCGCTTGCCGAATCGTTAGCGCGACAAGCGGGGCAGTATCAGCGGGCGCAGTTAGGCCAGCTTCGCACGATTTCTACCAAATCGTCTCCTGTGGATTTGGTGACCGATGTTGATCAAGCCTGCGACAAGCTGATTCGCGAAGGGTTGCAAGCCGCGTTCCCGGACGATGGGTTTTTAACCGAGGAAACCGCCAATGAGGTGCTTTGGCCAGAGGTGCTAGAAGCCTGCTGGGTGATTGATCCGCTGGATGGCACGACCAATTACGCCCACGGCGTACCCCATTTTGCCGTCAGTATTGCGTACTGTTTAAATAACGCGCCGGTGCTAGGCGTGATTTATGATCCGATGCGGGATGAATGTTTTACCGCGCTTACGGGGTTTGGGGCGTATTTAAACCAGCAAAAATTAAGTGTGAGTTCGACCAGCCAGCTTTCTGAATCGATGCTCGCCACGGGGTTCCCGTACGATCGCAAAACGGCGCGCGCCAGCAATGTGCCCTTGTTTGAGCAATTTATGCGGCATACACGGGGGGTTCGGCGTATGGGGGCGGCGGCGCTCGATCTGGCGTATGTGGCCGCCGGGCGCTATGATGGGTTGTGGGAATTCAGGCTCGCGCCCTGGGATATTGCTGCGGGCATGGTGCTGGTGCAAGAAGCTGGCGGCTGGGTGGGTGCCATCCACGAGAAAAAAACGCTGGAACTTTCCCGAAAGCAGCTCCATGTGTTGGCCGCAAACGCGCCAGCGCTCCGTGCTCAAATGCAGACGATTTTGGCTGAAAATGGTGCGGAGTTGCTTTTTGAAAGTGAATCCTGACTAAAATATTGATGTAGCATTGATGATTAATGAGCGCCCATTGTTAAGCGCTAAGGGAGTTTTTAAATGAGCCAAAGCACGACTGCCCCCGAGCAAATCGCAAATACCAACACCGTCACGCCGCGCAAAAAAACGCTCGCGGATATTCCGAGACACGATTTACATGGCAAGCGTGTTTTAGTGCGTGTTGATTTTAATGTGCCGCAGAATGATGCGCTCGAGATTACCGATGATTCCCGGATGCGTGCGGCGCTACCTACAATTAATTACTTGACGCAACACGGGGCCAAGGTGATTTTGATGAGTCACCTAGGGCGCCCTAAAGGCCAGCACGAGGCCAAGTATAGTCTGGCCCCTATTGCGATGCATTTAAAAAGCTTACTACCCGATACAATGGTGCGTTTTGCGAATGACGTTGTAGGGGATGATGCAACGGCACTTTTAGAACGCCTTGAAAATGGTGAGGTGCTGTTGTTAGAAAACACCCGGTTTGAACCTGGCGAAGAAAAAAACGATCCTGCGCTGGCCAAACAACTCGCGGCGATGGGTGATATTTTTGTAAACGATGCTTTTGGCGCGGCGCACCGTGCGCACGCCAGCACTGAAGGGTTGACGCACTTTATGCCAGAGTGCGTTGCCGGCTTTTTAATGGCGAATGAGATCGAGGCGCTGAGCCGGGTTATTCATTCGCCCAATCGCCCGCTGATGGCAATTATTGGCGGCAGTAAAATTTCGAGTAAAATCAGCGTCCTTAATCAGTTGATCCACGTGGTGGATACGCTGGTGATTGGCGGCGGCATGATGTTTACGTTTATCGCAGCGCAGGGCGGCGCGGTGGGTCATTCTCTGGTAGAGCCTGACTGGATCGAGAGTGCGCGCGAGTTGAAGCGCCAGGCGGTTCAGTTGGGTAAACAAGTCATCGTTGCAACCGATGTCGTTGCGGCCGATGCATTTAGCGCCGATGCCAAAACGCAAATTTGCCCGGCTAATGCGATTCCTGAGGGCTGGATGGGGCTGGATATTGGTCCTGAAAGCCGAAAAACCATTGCTGATGCGATTCAATCCGCCAAGACGATTTTGTGGAACGGGCCCATGGGCGTGTTTGAGCTTGCGCCGTTCGAAGCGGGTACGCGTGCCGTGGCCGAGGCCGTTGAGGCCTGGACGGAGGGCGGTCATGGCGAGTCGATTCTGGGCGGGGGCGATACGGTTTCGGCCATTGAGCAGTTTGGGTTTAAGCCTGAACAATTTACGCACGTCAGCACCGGTGGCGGCGCAAGTCTGGAATTTTTGGAAGGACGCGAACTCCCTGGCATTGCGGCGTTACAAAACGCGAGTTAGTGCGCCGCGTTGGGGTCTTTGTTTCATCTATGCCTTTAGTGCTTAAATATACGCTTTGGTTTATGCCGCTATGCGCTGGCTTTATTGCCTTGGGCTTGCTGGTGAATGATTTAAGGCATCCTGCGCGCGCCGAGCGTGCTTGCACGGTGCTGGCGCTGGGGCCGAACGTGCCCAAATTGCTGAATCAGCCCAGCCCAATTTACGCAACGGGTCGTGGGCCGCAGCATAATATCGGCCTGACATGCGCGCCCAAGGGGCAAGCGACGGATGCCTTTTCTGGCAAAGAGTTTATCGGTGGATTGCAGCGGCCAGAAAAACTCTGGGTTAACGATGAAACACCGTTTGCCCTTGGCAGCGGCGTTGGCCTGGGCGACGCAGTTGTGCTGCGCGAAATTCGCTACCGTTGGATCCCGAAGCAGTGGCGCCTAACCATTCAGGGGGCTGACGCCTAATGCAGTGCGGCCTTTCGTCTGTTAATCATGAGGCCGAAATGCCCCGAAAGCGCGGCAAACTTTATTCGTGGACGAGTGTTGTGGCGCACAATACAACGTTGGGCCCGGATGAAGCGTTAATCACGTTAAAAGCCGATGCAGGCTGGTTGCCGGAGATTGCGCGGCAGTTTTATGGCGCGCCCGGTGCGTTTGCAATGCTTACGATGGTTCCGCACGATTTAGATGGGGCTAAATTCGGGTTAGGGCGGCCGTATACTCCGTTTGCAATCGAAACCGATGGCACGATGCTGATTTATGCGCACGCGGTTGGTACACACTCTCGGCGGTTGGTTGCAAGCCCTGCGGGCACGCGAGTTACTTTAACTGGCCCGATGGGCCTTGGCTGGCCTAACGTGCAGCATTCGGCGCTTTTTTTTGCGGATGCTTATAACCCGGCGCCGGTATTTTCGGCGCTAACCCACCCCGATAAACCCTCGGCGCGTGTGTTTGTTTTGTCGCCTGATGCTGTTCAGCCTGCATTATGGTCTTGGGCCGCTGCGTATTTAGCGGCGAATCAAACGCAAACGCCGATTACGCTGCCGCTCACAGACAAAACACTTCTGGCTTTAGAGCCTTTTTTAGACAAGGCTGTGCTGCCACCAGAGTCACCTGACTGGATTGGGGTCTGCGTGCAAGACGCTGCCATGAGTTCAGCGCTTTTAGCTTGGGCCGCCGAACGTTACCCCGACGCGTTGCGCTTGCGATACGCAAAACCCACCATGGCGTGCGGTACAGGCAGCTGTTACGGATGCGTCGAGGTTACAACAGGCGCGCGCGTGTGCTGGGAAGGGCCGGTTTTGCGTGATTGTTCCCTTTAAAGATGGTGTTGCTTACGCTTCGCCCGTGCTCAATGCGGCGGGTACGTTTAACCCTGCACTGCTCCACACGCTTGCAGAAGCAGATGCGTTCAAGCGGGCCATGGGTGCGCTGGTGCTCAAAACCGCAACGCGTCACCCGCGTGCGGGTAATCCGCAGCCCCGAACCGTGGATTTGGGCGCGGTGGGCATGCTCAACAGTATTGGGTTGCAAAATCCGGGCCTTGTGGCGATGTTGCAGACTGGGTTGCCGCAAGCGCATGCGCACGGCTTGCCGGTTTGGTTAAGCGTTTGGGGCGATGACGAGGCAGAGTGGGCCGAGATGGCTGAGCTAATCGCCTCGCATCCGCATCGAGATAAATTCCACGTGATTGAAGCCAACAGCTCTTGCCCCAATGTGGCGCATCATGCGATGCCCGAATTCAAGCAGGCAACCGCAGGCATTCGGCAGCTGCGCGCTGCGTTGCCCAATACGCCGATTATGACCAAATTATCGCCCGCAGAATTTGGCATGCATGGCTTGCTTGCCATGGCCGAGCACGCGCTGGCGGCAGGTAGCACCGGCATTACCGCGATTAATACGCTGATTGGCCTTGCGATGGATAGAACAACCGGTGAGCCGGTGCTGCCCAGAAAAACGGGCGGCTACAGCGGGCCCGGCATTTTTCCGGTTGCGCTGGCCAGTGTTTACAAGCTGCGCGAACAGTTTGCAGGCATCCCCATTGCGGGTGCAGGCGGGGTGTCTACTGCGCAGGACGCGCAAGCCATGCTTAATGCGGGCGCAACGCTGGTACAAGTAGGGTGCGCAAGCTTTACTCAGCCGATGCGGTTGGCTGAACTCGCGCAAGCGCTATGATTAATTGCTTGCGTCAGGGCCAGAGGGCAGGACTTCGTCTTCGGTGGCAGAAGGCTCGTTTGCGGGTGCTTCCACCAGTTGCAGGCGCTCGGTAAAGCCAATGCCTTGTAAAAGTTCGTAAGATTTAACGCCCAGCTGGTTGCGCGGCTGCGATTCAACGACGCCTACGAGCAGTTTAATGGCTTCTTTCTGTTGATTGCGCGCGACCATCAGCTTGGCTTGTTGATAAAAGGCTTCATCGCGGAGCAGGGCAAAATTGAGCGCGAGCTGCTTTTCAAGTTCGGCTTGCGCTTGCGCGCTGCGGACGCGGCTCAGGCTTTTGTTCAGGTTAATATGCGCCTCGGTAGCCTGGATGAGCCATTCTTTGAGGGGCGTCAGGCAGGTTTGGGCATCGGCGTTTAGGCCGGCGCCAGACAGTTTATTGCATTTTGCCAGTTGATTACGCGCGTAAGTGAGCCCGTAGGGGTTTTTAGGGTTATCAATCAGCAGTTGCTTGGTGGGCGGATTTTTGCTGCTGGCGACCGGTTCGGCCACGTTGGGGTTCATTAGTTCGGGTTGGGCCAGCTGCACGGACGTTGGCGCAAGGCTAGGCATGGGGCTTGCCGTTGTGCCCGCTTGAGTTTGTTTAGCCTCGGCTTCTGGGGCAATAAACGCGGGCGGAATGGCCGGTGCGGCCTGAGGGGCAGGCGTGCTTTGTGGCGTCGAATTTTCTGATTTTTCGCCCGAGAAGGGGTTGAGTTTATCGAAGAATCCCTTGGCGTGCGCGGGGGGCAGGTTCGCGCCCAGGCCAAGGAGCAGCACACCCGATAAAACACCCGCCATAAGCCGTGCGTTGGTTTTGGAAAGAAGCGACATCACGTATCCAGCCCTCTTGGTTAAAAATGATTGGGCCCTATTGTCCCACAGGCAAAGGCTGGGAGCTAGTAAAATGGGCTTTTCGGAAATGATCAAACGCAACAGAGACTAACACGACGGGAAACTGAACTAAAAAGACATAATGAGCCGTAAACTCATCGTTTTTCCCTTTAATGACGTCTACTTCTCCATCGTAATGGTCTAACAAGTCATGGATTCGACTTGAAACAACCAAGTCATGGCTTCGACTTGAAACAACGTGGATACTTGCATTACCAATTAGTGCAGAGTGATGTAGGCGTAATCTCGCTTGGCCCGGAGATGTCGTCTTTAAAACGTCCGCAACATCAGCTCGAAGAGGTAATACACTCAATTTTTGCTGAACAATGTCCCATTTTTCATACTTGTTTAACACTTTTTTAGCGACACTAGCTTCTATAGGCTGTGTTTTAAAAGGTTTTGTCTCAAATATAAATCGTTGAGACAAAAAATCATTAACAATTTCTATCGACAAAGGCGTGTTTAAAAAAGTCTCAATTTTTGTTAAATCATTGGGTTCAAGTTCATCCGCAATATCTTGTTTATAACTGTGTATCGCCGTTTGCATTCGCTGAATATCCTCATCTATTTGCTGTATCTGGGGTTGAGCATAATAGACAACGTGTAGAACGCCTTGGCACTGAGTGGTTGTACCTGCTTGGTCTACTGCGTTCCTACGGAGAGATAAAACACCAAGGCGCGCAATTTTCGTCTTGATATCATCTAAAAAATTAAGTGCCCAAGAACGCTTTGCATAGCGTTCAAGTTCGGCCTGATCCTCAAAGCCGAACGTCAGATACGCAATTTCGATAGCCAGTTCGTGGAGCACCCGTTGCAGTACGTCCATGGACATGCCAGAAACGCCATTCAGTGCTTTTGCTCCTCGATAAAGTCGAATAAATCTTAGTATTAAATGATTAAACACGGTTTCTAACACGGTTGTGTCTTGATAAGGCGTGTCAAAAACGGCCGTTATTGAATCAATCGCTTTATCCAGCTTAGGCCACTCTTGTTGGGCCTCTTGCTCAAGTTGTGACTTTTCGTATGTCGACAACAACCCGGTAACCAACCCGAAGTCCCCTACTTAATAGCCTTACTTTGCCACGCTGGGCCCAAGCATCACGGTAAAGTCTTCGTTGCTGCCGCACGGCAGGTTATCGTAGGTATCTTGCGGCGGCGCAAACATCAACCGCGTCTCTTTTAATGCGGGCATCACCGCGCGTAACGGTTTTAAATCCTGTAAACTGCTAGCTACCTGATGCTCGATAATGCCGGTTTGCAGCCCTTTACGCTGATGCTTACACGTAACGGCATAGCCCGCTTGCTCCATCTGCGTCACAATATCGGGCAGTTGTTCGGCCAATAGCGGATCGTAGAAGACACCTAATCGCCACTGCGGTTTGCCGTCCTCGGTTAAGGGTGGTGGCATGTCGGCAATCGCGGTGCCTAAAATCACGTGATCCAGCACCAGACGCGCGCCTTCGGGGTCAATAATCCAGTAGCTGATCGCTTGCCCTGCCGAGGGACGCCCAGGCAGCGTGGCGGTGCGAATACTGGCGGGCGTGATATGTTTGGCAAACATGCCAATTTTTAACAGTTGATCAAAGGATAAATCGGTTTTTAACGAGCTTTGCGAGGCTTTGATGAGCTCGGGTAATTGCGCCAGAGCCGCAGGCTGTTTGAGCTTTTTGAGCAAGGCGGCTAAAAAATATTGTTGGCGCTGTACGCGGCCAATATCGCCTAAAGTATCGTGACGAAAACGTAAATAGGCCTCGGCCTGTGTGCCGTTCATGTGTTGCAAGCCGGGTTCAAAATCAATGTGCAATTTGCCCGAAAAATCATGGTAGCGCATGCGTTTTTCTACAAAAATATCAAGTCCGCCTAATGCGTCTACAACTTGCTGCACCCCAGAAAAATTAATCACCAGCGTGCTATCTACGGGCACGCCAAAGGCGTTCTCGACGGTTTGTTTGGCTAAATCTGCGCCGCCAATGGCGTGCGCCGCGTTAATTTTATCAACCCGGGTGCCGCCTTCGCTAAAGCTACCGCCAGGCAGGTACACTTTGCTATCTCGGGGGATGGAGACCATGCCCACGGTTTTTTGTTCGGGGTTAATGCGCACCAACAGCAGGGTGTCCGCCCGAGCGCCTTCAAACAGGTTGGCGTGCGCCTGTTCGCCCATGCGATTGCCCGCGTCAACGCCCATCACCAGCAGAACAATGTCTTCTTTGAGTTCGCCTACGGGGAGGCCAGGCAGTTTAAAGCTTGCTAGATTTTTAGAAAGAGGCTCTCCGCTTTGCAGCACAAATTGCGCTAGCAGTGCAATAAGTACCGCGCCTAAAACGCCAAGCAAACCAAGTTCCCACCAAGGGCCGCGCCGTGTTGGCTTTTTTTTGGTAGGGCTAACCCCTGTGGGGCCAAATTGTCCAGGCTTGTAGGTCCCCGTAAAATTACCGCCGGGGGTCTCGGCTGTTTGGCCGCGCGCGGATTCGGCCGAATTTGAGGAAGGCGCAGAAGGGGGCAGGTTACCAGATGAAGCCATAGCGCACACTATACTTAAAAAACAAGGGCATAAAAAGCGCGCGTGGCCGTTTAGGGCAGCGGTTTTTGCGCGCTACGTGCAATCAAGTACATTTTAAAGCAAATTGACTTTCGGTTGGCATGGCCCAGCCTCTAAAAACACAGTCTGGCAATAGGTTCATGCCAGCCTAAAGTGTGCTTTTTTGCAAATTTAAACAGTATAGGGTAAGGCTTTGCGCCTTACCCTAGGTATATGTGTAGCGCTTTAAAAGTTGCTTTAAACCGCGTTATTTGGATTTTTTACCCGTGGTTTTTTTAATTGCGCGCATGGATTTGGGCGAACCTGCGGGTTTTTTGGCCGCTTTTTTAGCGGCAATTGCAGGGCGTTTGCTGACGGCACGGGTATTGTGCGCACGATCTGGCAGTGGCACGCCGGTAAGCTCTGCCTTCAGGGCATCCAGGTCGCTTTTGCGAACAAGCCCTAACGAATCGACCATTCGCGAAAACGCCTGCTCCGAGGCTTGTCTGAGTTGGGGCTCAAGCCCCGAGGCACGCACTTTAAGATCGTTGACAAACCCCGTGACTTCTTTCGCGGGTAGCCAGCCTTGCTTTGCAAGTTCCTGAGACAAATCTTGAGCAAGTACCGTCAGTTTTTCGCCCGATGCGGCCGAGGCCCCCAAGCCAATAAAAAACGCTTTTTTAACAACATCAAGCACGGCTTGCGGTACGGCGGCCTCTATCTGGCGGCTCACCGTTTCGCCAAATCTCGCACGTGGCGGTCCGTCAAAGCGTCGCCCGGCTGCCGGGCTGCGCCCCCCGAATTTTTTATCATCAAATTTTTTGTCGCTGTAGCTACCTGTGCGCGCACCCGGTTTTTTATCGCCGTAAGTGGGTTTAAATCCGCCTTCGGTTTCGCCAGCCGCGCGAGCATAGCGTTTTGGCGAGGCTCCTGCTGCTGGTCTAGCGGGCCTTGCGGTTCTAGGGCCAGCGCCCGGAGCCGCGCCACCGGCACGTGGGGCTCTTGCAGGGGGCCGTGCGCCACCCGATGAACGCCCGCCGCCCATGCCTGAACCTTTACCACCAGAGTTGCCTGGTCCTTTGTTAAAACCTGCCATAACGCACACGCTCCACACAAAATGTACTTTCAGGAGATCGCCTTTGGCACTTCAATGTGCAAATGAGTCCTCCGTCAATATGTTCATTGTAGTCGGTTTGCTTATAAAAGCACAGCGTGGAGTTTATGAGGGCATGATATTTTTTACTCGTGTCGCACAAGTACATTAATTTTAGCGCAGGGTTTTACCTATATCTCTCAACGAGCGTGATAACCCCTAATCCTAAGCTCGTTTTGCGATACAGGAGCTGCGCGGTTACACGTTCACAACCGCTTCTTTACTGGCTCTTTGTCCGCGCACGCGATCGATGATTTCTTGCACATCGCGGTCATCGAGTGACTCTTTTTCTAGCAGGGTTTTGACGATAGCATCCATGATGTCGCGATTATCTGAGAGCAGTTTTTTTGCGTACACATAACGTTCATCAACAATTTGGCGCACTTCGGCATCAATTGCCTCTGCGACGGCTTCGCCATAATCGCGCTCGTGGCCAAAATCTCGGCCCATAAACACGTGCTCGTTGCGTTTACCAAAGGTTAGCGGCCCGAGTTTTTCACTCATACCATAAACCGTCACCAGCCTGCGGGCTAAACGGGTCACTTTTTGTAAATCGTCCGACGCGCCAGTGTACATCTCGCCGTAAATCAGCTCTTCTGCGGCCCGGCCGCCAAGCGTCATCGAAATGGTTGAGAGCAACTGACTTTTAGAAACGTGCACTTGTTCATCGTCGGGCATCGTCCAGGTTAGGCCCAGTGCCATGCCGCGCGGAATAATCGTGACTTTACGCAGCGGATCACAGCCGGGCGTTAAAATGGCAACAAGTGCGTGACCTACTTCGTGATACGCGGTAATTTCGCGTTCTTTTTCCTTGATGACTTTGCCTTTTTTCTCAACACCCGCAATCACTTTATCAATCGAGGCTTCGATGTCGGCCATTTCAATAATATCTTTGTTGTAGCGGGCTGCCAGTAGCGCGCCTTCGTTCAGCAGGTTCGAAAGGTCCGCGCCGGTAAAGCCTGGCGTGCGTTTAGCCAGCGTTTTTAAATCAACATCGGGTGCAAACGGCTTGCCTTTGGCGTGAACTTTCAGGATTTGTTCCCGACCAACCACGTCGGGGCGGTCAATAACAACCTGGCGGTCAAAACGGCCGGGGCGGAGCAAGGCGTTATCCAGAATGTCGGGGCGGTTCGTTGCCGCCAGCACAATAATCCCTGCGGTGGGGTCAAAGCCATCCATCTCGACGAGCAATTGGTTAAGGGTTTGTTCGCGTTCGTCGTGGCCGCCTCCCATGCCTGCGCCGCGTTGGCGACCCACGGCATCGATTTCATCGACAAACAAAATACAAGGCGCCTGTTTTTTGGCTTGCTCAAACAAGTCGCGCACGCGGCTTGCGCCAACGCCCACAAACATTTCTACAAAATCTGAACCGCTGATGCTAAAAAACGGCACGCCCGCCTCGCCGGCAACGGCTTTGGCCAGCAGCGTTTTACCCGTACCAGGCGAGCCTACCAGCAAGACGCCTTTGGGAATCCGCGCGCCCAACTTGTGATAGCGCTCGCTGTTTTTAAGAAAATCCACCACTTCTTCAAGTTCGGCTTTCGCTTCGTCAATGCCCGCCACGTCTTTAAACGTGACTTTAACTTTGTCGCTAGAGAGTTTGGCCCGGCTTTTACCAAACGCTAAGGCTTGTGCACCGCCAGATTGCGCGCCGCGATAAATGGCAACAATCAACAAAATAAAGGACAGCAGTAAGAACAGCGACCATAACATGCCCCACCACCGGCCAGAGGATTCGGGCTCTTCGAAGGTGACGGTGACGCCCTGTTTGTCAAGGAGTTGCAAGACACTTTCGGGCAAGCCTTTTTCGGGCAGTACGGTTTTGTAGCGGCGCGGCAGTGTGTCTGGCACTTTGGTAAGCGTGGTGCCGGATTCGTTTTGTAGCGTCGCGTCTTTTTGCGATTCGGCCGCAGGCGGGGTTAAGCCAGTTGCCTGGGCGGCGGTGTCGGTTGTTTTATTGGCGTCGTCTGTGCTGAGCGCGGGCGGGGTTAAGGCACCGCTTTGTGGCGCTTCGGAGCGATTTTCTGCGGCTGCTTCGGCCGGGTCGGCTTTAGGCGCCGCGGGGGTGGCGTGCGCAAAATTATCCTGAATGACCAGTTTGCTGATTTGTCCGGCTTCGATTTTTTTGAGCAGGCTGCTGTATGGAATCTCTGTCACAAGCGTGGCGCTTTGCTGAATCATCACGGTAGTGACAAACAGCACCGCAAGCACCAGGATTGAGAGGATAAGTACGCCGGTGGTTTGGTGTTTTTTCATAAAATTTGTTCCTAGTGTTGATTATCCCACAAGGTTTTAACCCATAACGCCGAAACGCCAACTAAACCATGGGAAAAGAGTAAACTTAGAGCGTTAAAAACTTCTGTCTTGTTGGGCCATATCAAATAAACATATCTGACCAAAACGGAAATAACTATTAAGGCGATCAAAGCAACGACCCCAAAACCCGCCCACATAAACCACTTAACAATCGCCTGCTTTGTTTTTCCAAACTGGTATTGATCGTTTCGCTTTAAATCTTCAATGTCTTCTTGCGAGAGATTGACACCAAGCAGACTTTTGCTTGCAAGAACCTCATTCGATTGATGCTTGTATTGCTGCATCAATTCGTCATTGATGTCAAAACTCATGGTTTTACAAGAGCCTCAAGCAACTGTTTAAAGTGCGCGTGAATGCTGTCATTCTCGATCACGGCATTTACGTAATCACCCTGATAAGCCTGCTGCCAAGAAGGTTCGTCTTCATGGGTAATTTTTCGAAGCACTGTCGCTGGAAATTTTTTATACACCCCCCAGACTTTTTCAAGCACCCATAGTGTATCCTTGAATTCTGTTGTTGTATTTTCCAGTAAAGGCGTTTGGGGTGACTCGTCTTCAAAAAAATCATATTCTGTGGCGAGTGTATCAATGGGGGTTTTCCCAAAATGCTTAAATTCATGGTACAGAGAAGGAATCACTGGCCCATGACGCCAAGCCTCTATAGGTTCATTGAGCAGAGGCGTGCCTAATAAAGCCAAATGCCAGCCATGTGCAATATAAACCAGCTTCATGAGTTTGAGCTGGGTAATAGGCATGGCTTCTTGCCGGGCCTTGAGCAAAAAAAAGTTTGCAACAGCGCTAGCTTTATGTGGCATAGAATTTAACCCTTGAATGCTAACCTTACGCCGTTTCGCCCATGGGTGCCTTTTCGGGCATTGATAAAACAGAACCGCCAGCTGCTGTTGTCTGCGGGAGATTCCCTGCCGCGGCTTCCTTACGAATTTCTGCGGCACGCTCCACCATTGCTTGCGTAATCGAGACCTGTGTCACGTCATCGCGCGACGGTACATCGTACATGATGTCTAGCATCAGCTCTTCAACAATCGAGCGTAAGGCGCGCGCGCCGGTTTTGCGCTTGATGGCTTCCTTGGCGATGGTTTCGGCTACGCCTGGTTCAAATACCAGCGAAACGTCATCCATGCTCAGCAGTTGCTGATACTGTTTAAACAGGGCGCTTTTAGGTTCGGTCAGAATGCGCACCAATGCCTCTTCATCCAACGGATCCAAAACGGCAACCACCGGAATTCGGCCAATAAATTCTGGAATTAGGCCGTATTTTAATAAATCTTCGGGTTGTAAAAACTTGAGCATTTTTGCGGCTTGCAACTCGCGCTCAAACGCCGAGCGCGGCACAGTCATGCCAAAGCCCATGGATTTACCGGAGTTGGTGCGCTGTTCCACGACGCGCTCCAGGCCGGTAAAGGCACCGCCGCAGATAAACAGAATATTCCCGGTGTTAATCTGGATAAACTCTTGGTGCGGGTGCTTGCGTCCGCCTTGGGGCGGCACATTGGCAATGGTACCTTCGATCATTTTTAGCAGGGCTTGTTGTACGCCTTCGCCCGAGACATCGCGGGTGATGCTGGGGTTTTCGGATTTGCGGGCGATTTTATCAATTTCGTCAATGTAAATAATTCCGCGCTCGGCTTTCGCTGCATCATAATCGGCAGCCTGATAAAGGCGCAGCAGAATATTTTCTACATCGTCGCCCACGTAACCGGCCTCAGTCAGCGTAGTAGCATCCGCAATGGCAAACGGGACTTCGAGCATTTTGGCGAGCGTTTGCGCCAGCAACGTTTTACCCGAGCCGGTTGGCCCCACCAGCAAAATGTTGCTTTTCTGGATTTCGACGCCGCTCAGGGCGCTGGCCGCTGCAAGTGTGCTGTTTCCTTCGGCTTCTGCATCCGCAGACGACGATTTTGCGGATTCTTTCGCCTCTTTTGCCAAGGCTTCTTGGCGTTGATTGTGACTGATACGTTTATAGTGGTTGTAAACCGCGACCGAGAGAATCTTTTTGGCGTCGTCTTGCCCGATAATATGCTCGTCAAGGAAGCCTTTGATTTCTTGCGGCTTGGGGACTTTTGAAAACTCGGGGGCGGTACCGGTTTTATCGGCGTTGTCGCCGCCTTCGTAGAATTCTTCGTCTAAAATCTCGTTGCAAAGCTCAACGCATTCATCGCAGATGTAAACTTCCGGGCCTGCGATGAGCTTTTTGACTTGATCCTGGCTTTTACCGCAAAACGAACATTTGAGGCGTGTTTCATCGTGTTTTGCCATAAAAAATAAACTAAGCCTCCCGGTTCGGCTGCGGTAAAGAATAATTTTATACAATACGCTTATTCTAGTTAAAGTTTAAGCCCATGCGGATGAGTGTTATAAAAGTTTAATAGAGCCTGGGGTTGGGCGATAGCGCGCGCCCCGTAATTTAAGGCAATTCGCCTATAAAATACAAAGCGCGCTTCGGGCCGCGTTAGTCTTTCTTCTCGCCTTGTGCGTCTTCTAGCTTGGTAATGACTTTGTCCACAATGCCATAAGCAACGCCATCTTCGGCCGACATAATGTAGTCGCGGTCGGTGTCTTTTTCAATCTTTTTAACCGATTGACCGGTGTGGTGCGCCATGAGCTCGTTAAGCGTGCGTTTTAAACGGTTGATTTCGGCGGCCTGAATCTCGATGTCGGTTGCCTGACCTTGCGCACCGCCCAGGGGTTGGTGAATCAGGATGCGCGAGTGTGGCAGGGCCATCCGCTTGCCTTTGGTTCCGCACGAGAGCAAGAATGCGCCCATGCTGGCTGCTTGACCCAGGCAGATGGTGCTAACGTCTGCACGGATGTGCTGAATGGTGTCGTAAATCGCCAAACCCGCCGTGACGCTGCCGCCCGGCGAATTGATGTAGAGCATGATGTCTTTTTCGGGGTTTTCAGAATCCAGCAACAAGAGCTGCGCAACAATCAGGTTAGCGACCATGTCGTCAATCGGAGTGCCTAAAAACACAATGCGCTCGCGAAGCAAACGCGAGAAAATATCAAACGAGCGTTCGCCGCGGCTGGATTGCTCAATCACAACGGGCATATAGCTGACGGGGTTAATCACGCCAGTCGTGGATAAGGGGCTAATCGAGGAAATCGGGGCAACGGTCATGTCAAGCGCTCTCTAGTATGACAAAAATAATATAGGAGTAAAACTCACCTCAGACGAGCATAGCGTAAACCAGATGCCCATGACAAACATCGGCCAATAGATGCGTTTGGTGGGTTAGTCTTTGGCTTAGAGATTAAAGGTGATTTTTGAATCCAATCAAGATGTTTGTTTAAAGATTTTCCTGCTAAGGACATGGGTACAAAACTCGCATCCAGTATATTGAGGTCGATGATATCGTCCCACTCTTTACTTGGAGCCAAATAGTTGTTCACTTCTTCGGCCGACCAGACTTTTTGTACCGAGCGCTTGCCAATTTCTGGATAATTGACGACTATAGGGAGAGACGCTCGTAAGCCATTTTTGTAATGCAGCCGAGAAGTACCAAAAGCAGCTTCAATTTTGACTTTGGGTAAATGCTTACCTTGGTTTTGAGCTAGTCCACTTTCAAGTGTGAGTCGACCCAGTAATTTGCTAAGTCGATATTCAACATCTTTAGACTCTTCAGCAAAATTCCAGATTTTGTTGACGGTCAGCTCTCTATTTTGGTCGATGTCTGCGAGCCACCCACCATTCGGCTTCTAGGGTCAGTCAGAATAATTGTACTCCTGCGGGTGATTTGTTTTGATGGCGAATGACTCCCCGATCAAAGCAGGCTACAATGGTTTCATTGTAGAGGAGTAAAAAAGGAATGGATTTTCTTGAATTTTCAGCACGTTTTTCAGACGAAGCGGCCTGTGAGCACTACCTGATTGCA
>JAYKHY010000044.1:0-21015 GCA_035285025.1 Vampirovibrionales bacterium
TGTTTCGCTTTTTATTAAAGGTCCAGACAAGGTTGTGTATTACAAAAAGATAAATACCCCCCCCCCCCCCGCTTTTCCGGGATTTACAAAATAAAATCAAATCCACTATTACAAATGGCAATAGCTATAAAATTAGAGCAGATAAAGACGACTTATCCCAAGCAGAATATCCAGGCTATCCACACGTCTGATATTACCCTTAAAACAACGCCAAACGTTATTCCCTGCTTAAAGCCTAAAACCGAGCTAGAGAATATACAAGCCATTTCATACGTTACTATTTCAGACCGTTATGATAACCGATTCGAAGCCATTACAAATGGCACCTGCCTGGAAGAAAATCGCACGCGAGTAGCAGATGCGACGCCAGCAAACTGGAAAGCCCTAAAATCGCAACTTGAAAAAGGCACTTTACCGTAACACCCTTTTGGCCTTAACACCCTTTTGCTTGATTATGATAGCCTTATTTGGACGGTACCCGCTTCAAACTAAGGCTTTTTTCGCCCCTCCCACCTATGCTTGAATTTTTAACCCAGAGCATGCACGTCATCCTCGACGTCCTGCGCGCCTTTGTCCAAGGCACCATCGATCAATTTGGCTACGTGGGCATCGCCCTGCTCATGGCCATCGAATCCGCCAACGTCCCCCTGCCTAGCGAGCTGATTCTGCCTTACGCAGGGTTACTCGTTCAGCAAGGCAAACTGAACTTCCATGGGGCGGCGCTGGCCGGTGCCATTGGCTGTGTACTGGGCTCGCTACCCAGTTACTGGCTTGGCTGGGTTGGCGGCCGGGCGTTTTTAAACCAGTACGGCAAATTTTTGCTCCTAACCCAACACGATTTAGACGTCTCGGAAAAATGGGTAGCCAAATACGGCGACTGGGCGTTTTTCCTGTGCCGTATGCTGCCCGTCGTGCGTACGTTTATCTCGTTGCCCGCAGGCATTTTAAAGGCTCACTTCTGGACGTTTACCCTCCTGACGTTTATCGGCTCGTGGGTGTGGAGCTACGCACTAGTGTATGTCGGCATCAAGGTCGGCGATAATCTGGAGACCTTTAAGCATTACTGGCACCAGTTTGATGCCGCCATTGCCATTGTGCTGTTTATACTCGGCGGGCTGTACGTTTACAAACACGTTAAACACCTGCGCAAGGGCAACCACCCGGCATAAGCCCAAACTAACCGCGTGAACGCCGAATTTACCTGCGCCTACTGTTTCTCAAGCAATCCCGTCTGGGTCGATGCCTCAGGCGGGCTCCAGCAACAGTACATCGAAGATTGCCAAACCTGCTGCCAGCCCAATCAATTGTACATCTCGGCCCAACTTGATGCTGCTGAACAAGACTCCTTCGACTTTGATACAGCCGATAACGAAGGTTTTGAACCTGATTATGCATCAGCCGCCACGCGAAACGCCCTTGATCCAGACGAGACCCCAGAAACGCCTGAATATCTCGAAGACACCACCCACCCGGAACAAGCCTGGCAGCCTGTATGGCATATCGAAAGCGAGCGCGCCCAATGACCGCCGCAACACCCCCTCAATCACAATGGCGCAGCGCGGCCCCACCCCTCAGCGCGCTCCCCAAACCCGATTGGGCCAAGCTGCTCACGCGGGTACTTGAGACCCCCAGGCCCGCGCTGTTTATTACTGGCACCGATACCGATGTGGGCAAAACCTATATCACGCAGCGTCTGGCGAGCGCCGCCCTAACGCAGAATCACCCCGTACACGTGCTTAAGCCGGTGCAAACCGGCATCAATCTGCACACCCCCGCCCCCGCCCCTGGCGCAAGCACCATCAGCGATGTGGCTCGGGTGTTAAGCGCGCTGGGCGAAGCGACCCCAGCGCTAAGCGGCGAGACGCTTTACACGTTTACCGAACCCGCAACCCCCAGCGTCGCCGATACACTGGGCGAACTCGACGACGCAACCCTGATTGCAGCCTGCCAAGCCCGCCTAACGCCCGGCCGCCTGCTCCTGATTGAAGGCGCGGGCGGACTGCGAGTGCCCGTTACCCCCACGCTCGATATGCTCGGACTGATTCAGGCACTTGGCACCCCAGTGCTTTTGGTCACTCGCCCGAATCTGGGCACGATTAACCACACCCGCCTCAGCCTTGACGCGCTGCAGCACGCCGGATGCCCGGTGCTGGGCGTTGTGATTAACGCCGCGCAACCACTAAATCTGCAAGATGCTGCCTTGAGGCTTTTGCCCAGCGTACTCACCGACTATTTAAACGTGCCCGTGCTGGGCTTTGAGCCTTACGTCCCCGCCGCGTAACACGGTTTATCGGCTCGCATAACACTCAAAAGCGATACCCATCAACATAAATAACAGGGCAACATATTTTAGGCCAGAAGCTTTTTTTGCCTTACTTAAGCATTAATGCGGCGCTGCAATGTTACGATTTGTTCTTTTCTTCATGCAAAAAGCAATCCATCATAATAAATTGTTTTTATTATTATAAGTTTTAGTGGCTTTTGAGTGGCATAGCCCTCTGGCCATTATTTACAATTTTGTAGAATCACGCCGCAGTCTCTATTTCCGTCCGAATCCAAAATTTACAGCCTTCCGCAGGCTTTTAGGATGAAGAGCGTATGTCTTCCATTTTATCGAGCACGTCTTTAGGTATCCGGGGTGCCCTCAATCAGGGCGCAGCCTCGGTAATGCCGAACCCCAACGCGCCGCCGAAGCCGCCCACCTATGCCGAACAGCGCGCACAGCAAAAAGAGAACGAAGCCGTTTTTGGTGCTTACATGATGGCGAGTGCGGCTTCGGGTTCACCCGTAGATATTAACGTGTTTGCGTTTGCCAAAAACACAGTCGACAACTTACCCTCGTCGTCGGTTACGGCATACCGCACCGGCGTAACCACCACCGAACAGCGCGATATGGCCCGCGCACAGCTGCAAAATTTAATTGCGCAAGGCCCAGATACCTCGGGCGGATTAACCGAGGAAGAGGCGCAAACCAAATATCAGCTGCAGGTCTCGGCATTGGCGCTGCAGAGCAACAAGCTCGAGGTGGCCGCCAAGAAAAAAGGCCTCGAGATTATGAACAAATTTAAGCAACTGGGCAGCTACTACACGCAACCCGAAAAGCCCGTTAAGGTTCATAAAATCGAATCTTACAGCTTTGTAGAGTACGCTGACGACTAAGCCATGCGGCTTATAAAACTTACGCTAGCATCAAGCGCTCAGGAGCTTCGAGCGCCTGTTTTAGCGCGTTTAAAAACCGGGCCGCGGTTGCGCCATCAATAATCCGGTGGTCGCACGTCACGCTCACATAGGCCATGGTGCGCACCGCAATCGTGGATTCATCCATGGCCACCGCACGCGGCTCGATTTTACCCAAACCAATAATTGCGACTTGCGGCAAGTTTAAAATCGGCGTGCCAAACAGGCCGCCAATGGCGCCAATGTTGGTCAACGTCAAGGTGCCGTGCTGCATTTGCGCGGAGCTTAACTGGCCCGCACGCGCGCGCGCAGCCAAATCAGCAATCGATTCGGCCAATTGTCGCAACGTTAAACGCTGCGCCACGGGCAGCACCGGCACCACCAAGCCTTCAGCAATATCTACCGCCACCCCTAGATTCAAGTCGCTGTGGCGCGTTAGCATTTGCGAAGCTTGATCGAACGTGGCGTTAAAATCCGGAAACACGGGGTAAACCAGTGACAACGCCTTGATGATTAAAGGTAAAAAGCTCAGCTGCCATCCTTCGGCTTTGGCAATGGGCTTAAGCTGCTTGCGCAACGCGGCAAGCGCAGTTAAATCAATCGATTCCACCAGCGTAAAATGCGGTGCCTGTTGCTTGGCCAGACTTAAATGAGACGCAATCCGTTTGCGCATCGGGCTCAACGGCTCAGGCGTATCTAGCGCCCGCGCCGCAGCAGTATTAGGCATCTTGCCCGCCGCAGTTGCAGATGGCACCGCGCGGCTTGCATCATAAGCCGGCACAACAACTGAAGATGATAAAGGCTTTTCGGGCGCGGCCTCGTAAAGCGACGGCTGAGGGCGCGCGGCAGCTTGTAAAACATCTTCGGCGGTAATGCGCCCACCCTCGCCGCTGCCGACCAGTGCGTACAAATCCACCTGTTTTTCGCGCGCCAGCTTACGCACCGCAGGCGTGGCCTTGGGCGCTAAACCGCCTTGAGCCGACGGGCTAGCAACAGGCGTTGCATCAGGAGCCTTGTCGCGCTTAGGCGAATCAGACGCTTGCAAGTTTGCCTCCTGCACAGGCGCTTGAACCGGGGCTTGCGCCGAAACTTGAATAGCGGCTTGAGTATCCGCAGCGTCCGCGAGTTCAGGCCCTTCAGCCGCATTCGCCTGCGTGGCAAACGCAGCTTGATCTGGCTGCAGGGCAGACGCCGCCTGCTCTGGCTGGGCCTCTGGCGTACTTGCATTTTTGGATGCACTCGCCTGCGTGTCAGATCTATCGGGCGAACCAGGTTGCGCGCTAAAGCGCACAAGTGCCTGACCGACTTTAACCACTTGGCCAACTTCGGCCAAAATTTCGGCCACGTGGCCCGTCACCGGCGAGGGAATTTCTGCCGTGACCTTATCCGTCATCACTTCAAGCAAGGGCGCGTCTTCAGTAATCGCATCGCCTGGCTTAACGTGCCAGGTCACCACTTCGCCCTCGGCAACGCCTTCGCCTATGTCGGGCAGTTTAAATAAAAAATCCGTATCCACGCGTCTAACCCTTCTGCAAGAAGCCCGTAAGTAAAAGCATGTTCATTTTAACGCAACATAAACGCAAGGCTTTTGCTCAAATTTATTCCTTTAAGCAGCAAGCGCGTTGCCCGCAAAAACCGGCATTCAAGCTGTGCAGCCAAACGTTTATGCTTTTCGCTTTAGCTTGTAGCACCCCGACAGCCCTGACCGTAAAATTTACGCCTGCGTTAGCGCAAAACAGGCGGCTTAGCGCAACGCCTGCACCGCTTGGCACAACGCCTCGATGCGCTTTGCTTCAGCCGCGTTAGGTTCCACCAACGGCAAGCGCAACGCGGCATCGCAATGGCCTAGCTTGGCAAGCGCAGACTTAACCACCGTGGGGTTTGGCAAAAAGAAGCACTCGCGCGCCAGCGGCAACAACGCCGCGTGTAACGTTTGGGCCTGCTTTAAGTCGCCTTGCATTAGCGCGTTCATCATGGCTTTAATTGAAGCGCCGGCAAGATGACTTAAAACGCTCACCACGCCAACACCACCCACCGACATCATCGGCAGCGTCAGGGAATCATCACCGCTCCAGAGATAAAACCCGGATTCAGGCGGCAAAACACGCAACACCTCCGAGGCGGTATCCAGGCTGGCCACGCTTTGCTTAACGCCCACAATGTTACTGCACGCCTCGCGCAGGGCCACCATGGTCTCGGGCGCAATTTCGGTCCCCGAGCGGCCCGGAATGTTGTACAGCACAACCGGCGTATCGGGCACCGCCTGCGCAATGGCTTTAAAATGCGCCAGTAATCCGGCCTGAGACGGCTTATTGTAGTACGGCGTTAGCGCCAGCAGCACATCTGCGCCTAACGCCGCCATGTGCTGCGCCTCAAGAATACTACGCGCGGTGTTGTTGCTGCCAACACCCACCCACAACTGTTTTTGGTGCGTCTGCGTCACCTGGCGCGCAGTCTGGACGATCTGGGTTTTTTCGTCCGCGTCAAGCGTGGGGCTCTCGCCGGTTGTGCCGCACACCAGCAAAGCATCGCTGGCTTGCGTATCAATCAAATACGCGCACAAACGCGTCAGCGCGGGCGCATCGATTGCCTTGCCGCCAGGGGTAAAAGGCGTAATAACCGCAGTAACCAGCGCGCAAGACGCAAGAGACAAATGTTGAAAAGCCATGCTCAAAACGATACGCCAATGGCTTGCACTTGGCCAGCCTCTTTTTTCTTGTTTAGTTTTATAACGCGCGCAAATTGACTTTTGAATCTGACGTTTTATGCAGCCTGTCTCAAACCAAAAGCAACGCAAATATTCAGCGAATTAAATCGACGATACTAAACACCTTGCAACGCCTTACGGCTGGCAACGCCTTACGGCTGGCAACGCCTCACGGCTGGCAACGCCTCACGGCTGGCAACGCCTCACGGCTGGCAACGCCTCACGGCTGGCAACGCCTCACGGCTGGCAACGCCTCACGGCTGGCAACGCCTCACGGCTGGCAACGCCTCAAGGCTGGCAACGCCTCACGGCTGGCAACGCCTCAAGGCTGGCAACAGCCATCGTAGTGGAATAAATCCGCGACCGAGCAGCCGATTAAGCCAGCCAGCCGCACCAACATAGGCACTCTTGGGTAAGCACGCCCCTGATTCCAGTACATCACGGTTTGATGATCCACATCGAGCGCCTCGGCAAGCTCCTTCATGGTCCAGCGCCGGTAATGCGCAGCCGCTTCGGCAACGCGCAGGCGCATTAAACAGGGCGAAACCCTCTGCTGATGAATCGCCACCGGATTGGCTTGTCGTCGTTTCTCGGGCGATTTTACGCGCCTGCTGGGCGTAACGCCAACAGCGGCAGAGGCACCGGCAACAGTGTTTAGAGGGTTAGCCAGAAGCTGAGACGCAGGCGACACGGCATCGGCATCGGGCGACGAATAAAAATTCAAAAAAACATCCTCCACAATCACGGATACAAACACATGCCAAGCGGCCCCATCTTAACCAGATGGGTCAGAGACGCCCTCAACACATCAGTCCATCGCGGCTGCTTTAACGTACATTTTATTTAAACAAGGCCACTTTAGGCAGCCTGAAAGCAGCCAGCAATTTTACTGATGACGAGGCGTTTTCTGGCGCTTACGCTAGCCCTATAAATTATGCCAAGCGTGCGTAACGCATGTATTTAAACCAGAACAAACCTTTGATTTACGAAATAAATACTACCATAATAGAAAGGAATACTTCAAAAACACACCGGACGTTCTTTCACTTTTATTATACTTGTTTACAAATCCCGCTGAATCATTTTTTATCATCGTATGATGTCATATCTTCTTCAGAATTTAATCGTTGCCGGGCCTTAACAATAATCCCCTCCAGCGACATGAATCGCTGACGGAATGAATCATGCCCTAGCTCATTATTAATTACAGTACGATATCGCATCATGAAAAAATCTTCGACTTACCTCGGCCAGGCCATCCAGTTTTTTTTGCTCAAGCACGGCGCCTCTATGGATTTGCTGGCAAGCCAAATGAATATCTCGCCCGATAGTTTATCCAATTTAATACACGGCCGTCGTCGGTTTAAAAACGAAACGCTTGTAAAGCTGGCTAAAACCCCACTTATGGCCTCTGGAGAAATGACGCTAACCAAGCTGAAGGCCATGCGCGTTATGGATGAATATTCTTTTGAGGAATTGCTGCACGCGTTGGTCGAATTTATTCGCCAGGGTTCAATTGAAGCACTTGCAGATGACTTTTTTGTCCAATTTCAAGCAGAGATCGAGCGGATTGATCCTCCTGCAAGCCTTGCTCATAAAAAGCTTGCGCTGCTCGAACTAGCTCGCACAGTCCAACGGTAAACTGCTCTAAACGCATAAATCCCTTTCTGGGTGGGGCAGAGATTAACCAAATCAGTTAGCTTTGGCATGCCAAAGCCAATGTGTCTGTTTGCTAGAATAACTTCGGTTATCAATCGGGCGTAGACTTCAAGCCATCTATTAAATTTGAAACACTGCTTTTTTAAACGAACACCCACTTAAACAAGTTCTGCATCAGGGATTAATCTCGCCTGATTCAGGGTCATTTAATCCACTATTTAGGTACCATTTGTCATGGCCCTTAAACAGGCACGTATCTCGATTTTTAGTATGAATGAAAAATAATTGCTTGTTTTGCGTAAATTTTCAAATTTAATAAAACAATCGTATCCTTTGAATCCTTACTGCACATACTACAACGATACAGCCAAACGGCTTTAAATCCCAGCGTGCATCTACCAACCACGCAACCGAACAAATATTCAGATTAGCAAACATCCTCCTCGCTTTCGGATGCCGCCCGTTGGGCCACCCAGGCAAAGTCTTCGGCACGCCCTTAGCAGCAGCATGTTACCGCAACAGATCGTTTAATTTCTGGCGCGTAACGGGTAAACTAGAATCGTGCTTATTTAGGGCAGTTATCGCAACCGGTACGTACGCCCAAAACATTATAACGGGCAGCCCTTGCCTTGCAGCATAAGCGGCCACGGCACTTTTACCCGCCATTTAACGACGTTAAATCCAGTCTGGATTGCTTCCAAGCACTCTAAACAACAAGCGCCTTTAAATTATGCAAACGCCTTCCACTCCGCCGTCAAACCTTCGCATTGGTGTTTTATGCGGCGGTGCCTCTGCCGAACGCGCCGTATCGTTGCGCTCGGGTAAAGCTGTTCACGAGGCGCTACTTGCCTTAGGTTATACGCACAGCCAACTACTCGATATTCAACCTGGGCCACAACTGCTAGACATTTTACAATCGGCCCAGCTCGATGTTGCGTTTTTGGCCCTGCACGGCACCCTGGGCGAAGACGGCGCAATACAGGGGTTGCTGGACTGGCTTAAAATTCCTTACACCGGCAACAGTCTGGCGGCCTGCGCGCTTTCGATGAATAAATCCCTGACCAAAAAAGTGCTCAGGGCAAACGTCCTACCGGTACTCGATGATACGACGCTGGCCTGCCCCTACGATCCAGCTGCGCAAGCCCAGGCGCTGCAAGCCGAGAGCAACTTGACGCTACCGCTAATGATCAAACCCGCCGCGCAAGGCTCTAGCGTCGGCGCAAGTAAAGTATCCCAATGGCACGAATTGCCCGAAGCGCTGGCCAAAGCGCAAAAAGCCGCGCTCGATGTGCCCACGCCACAAACCCTGGCACAAGTTGTGTTAGAACCCTTTGTGAGCGGCGTTGACGCCACGGTGGGCGTACTCATGCAAAACGAACAACTGGTGGCAACCCCGGTGCTAATGCTAAAGCCAAAAAACGAAGCCTGGTATAACGAAGTCGCGAAATACACCGAGGGCGAAACCGAATTCTTACTCCCCGCGCCGCTAAGCGCAACGCTTACGGCGGCACTGCAACACGCCGCCATCCAGACGCATTTGGCCCTGGGCTGCTCGGGCGTCTCGCGTACGGACTTTATTTTGCCCGACGCCAACAGCTCGCAACCGCATTCGGCCCCGTTTTATATTCTGGAGCTTAACGCCATTCCGGGTATGACCACCCTGAGCGATTTACCCGCGCAGGCCAAAGCCATGGGCATCGACTTTAACCAGCTGGTTCAGTTGCTACTAAATACCGCCCCGTATGCAGGGCGCGCTATACTCGTTTAATCCGCAATGGCTAAACTTTTGAATAATACACGGTTTAAATCCGCAAATAACACACGCCCGCCAGGCTGGCATAAATCTATCTCCAGACTATGTTTTTAAATTTTTAAAATCTGCCAACCTTCCTTAAGGGTATTTGCTATAACGTCGCCTCTGGCCTAAAAAATGCCGCACAAACGCCTGATTCAAGAGTTAATTTGCGCCACGAATCCTGATCCCCAACTTCTATGATGCATAACCCCGAGGCCTCATCATCACAACCTTTGCAGTCGGCGCAATCGCCTCAATTGCCGCCGCTACCCGCAAGCAAAACCCGTAGCGTGTGGGTCCAGCGGGCAAGGCAAACCGCCGAGGCCGAAACCATTAACCCGCCCAAACGACCAATTCCGCCCAAACTCCGTAAAAAATACGGCGACACCGCACGACTGAAGCCGCGCCCCATGGCGGCGAACGGGCAAGCCCAAGCCCAACCCCAGGCGTTGCAGCGCGCTAAAACCGGGCCCAAAGTTTACGAGGAAGGCACGCCCAAAACGAAGCCCAGCCCGCTCAAAAGCCGGTTTGCACGTAAACGCAACGCCAAACAAAAACGCGTGAAGCAATACCGGCAAAAAATTCTGGTCAAACTTGCCGTCATGCTGGCTTGCTGGTTTGGCGTGTACTACGGCATAAGCGCGCCAATTTGGCAACTCGATTTAGCAAAACCCGGCGCATTAAACTACACGCTAGAAACCCAGCCCGCGCCGTACGCAAGCCATGCCGTGCAACCGCACTTAATTACGCAAGCGCAGGTGCAGCAAACCCTGCAAGCCGTCAGTCCGCCCGCGCACGTGTTACTGGTATCGCCGCAACGCCTAGAAGCCGCCTTAAAGCAACGCTTTAGCCTGATTACCCACGCACGGATTCACCGTTCCGTTTCGTTTCAGCCGCCGTACGCCCAGCTTCAGGTTTTAATTCAGCAACGGCCGCTGTGGGCCATCCACGAGCAACACAGAGGCAACAAACGCCTGCAAGCGTTTATCAGCGCACAGGGCCACGCATACGCCAGCGCGGCGTATCAGCAAGCCTGGCAAGCGTCGCCACAAAGCATCCGCCAGCGCATGCCCATCGTCTTAACGTCGCCCCAAAAAGCGTTTCATCAAGCGTTAAGCACGGCGCAATGGCAAAAACTGCACCAGATTTATCAACTGATGCAACGCACCCCGGGGTACCAGCTTTTGCGCATTGATGCGCGCAACACGAATCATTTAATCGTTTGGGTGCGGCCGCCGCAAACCGAGCTTAATAGTAACGTTACGCAGATTAAACTGCTGGCCGGGCAGCTGGATCCTTCGTTAGAAGGGCGCATGCGACGGTTTGAATGGCTGGCCAACGCCACGCACAACCAGCCGCAGCTTAATCTGCCCGCCTGGAAGTCCGTGGATTTACGCTGGGATAAACAGGTCACAATCGAACCTGTACCCACCAGCGCAAACGCAGACGCCGTTTTACGCTAAAGCCTATACACTTTAGCCAACCCTAAACGCCTACTGATGACCGCCTTACACGTCGCCTTCAGACTCGAAGCCAACCCGCAGACCGGCACAGGCCACTGGATGCGCTGCAACACGCTGGCGCAAGCCTTAAAAACGCTCGCGCCTGACTGTAAAATTTCGGTTTTAACGGCCAACACGATGCCAGAAGTCGTACAACAAATTCAGGCGTGCGGCCATACGTGGGTGGATCTCAATACCGTGCAGGCGCAAACAATCGCCTTAAACAAGCATTTAAGGCCCGGCAGCCCACAGGATGCGCAACGGACGCTCGAATGGTTGCAAAGCAACCCGACGAACTGGCTGGTGATTGACCAGTACCAGTGGGCGCTTGCCACCGAAAAGCCCTGCGAGCAACAACTCGTTAGCAACGGCGGCCGCCTGATGATTATCGACGACCTGGCGGACCGGCCGCATTGCGGGCAACTGCTGTTAGATCAGAATCAGCACGCAACCCCCGAGCAACGCTACGCAAATTTGATTTCTCCCGCCATGGCAACGCTGTTTGGCCCCCGTTACGCCTTGCTGCGCCCAGAATTTGCCCAACTGCGCGACGCGCGCGCGCAATACGCTCAGCCGGCACGCCCATGTACGGCGCTCCTCTCGTTGGGCGGCAGCGACCCTGACGGCGTCGCCCTGAAACTGGTTGAATGGCTTAGTAAAAACCCCGAGGCGCAAGCCTTGCACTGGACCATCGTGGGCGGATTCGCCAATCAAAACGCCGACGCGCTGCAAACCGCTACACAAAAACTAATGCACGCCCAATACGTTAAACACCTGCCCAACATGGCGCAAGCCATGGCAACGCACGATGTTATGCTAACCGCAGGCGGCACAACTACATGGGAGCGGCTTTGCCTGGGCGTGCCAGCCCTTGTGGTGGCGATTGCAGCCAACCAGATTGAACTGTGCGAAGCTGTTGCGGCAGAACGCGCCCAGCTTTATTTGGGCGAAGCGCGCCTTTTAACCGAGACCGCGTTTTTAGCAGCGTTAGCCGGATTTATTAACGCGCCGCAGCAGCGACAACAAATGGCCGAAGCCGGCATGGCGCTAGTGGATGGCCTGGGTGCGCACCGTGTTGCGCGCAGATTACTCGAACCTTAAGCAGCTATTAAAAAATAACTGGCGATTAGCCCGTAAAGGATAATATGGCATTTTTTCAGACAGCGTATGCTTTTAAGAGTTTGTACTGTCAGTCGTTGCATATTCCCTGAATACTTTAGGTAACCAGACTTAAAAAATCACTCGCCTCGACTGAACATTTAAACCCCTTGGGCAACAATACGGCTTAATGTATGTTAATTGGCCAGGCGATCCTTCAGAGTGCCTGCGGTCAGATGCTTGGGAGCAACCGGCGCGGGCATGCGGGCAGCACACCACGGATGCTGCGCATCAAGCGCGCGCGTACCTTCGATTAACTGTGCTTCCAGCCGCACGGCGGCCTCGCTGGGCGAGCAGGGCGCACCAATCTGAACTTGAATACTTGCAAAATAATTGGGCGCGTGGAAGTCATCCCACGCACGCGGGAACTGAAGTATGGGCTGCGCAGCACTGGCAATAACGGGCACCACCGGCACATTGGCCAGTGCCGCCAGCTTAATCACGCCCGGCTTAACCCGGTACTTCGGCCCGCGCGGGCCATCGGCGGTAACCACCAGGCTATACCCTTGGCCCAATTTATCAAGCAATGTGCGCGCCGCCTGCGCCCCGCCCTTGTGCGCCGACCCTGACGCCACCGCGCCAAACCCCAACTGATGCGCCACCGAAGTTATAATCTTGCCATCGTTACTGCCGCTAATCAGCACGCATAAATTTTTACGCGCCACTGGCAGCGTCAGCATCGAGAACATGCGCCCGTGCCACATCACAAACAACACCGGGCGGCCGGCCGCCACCAGCGCTTGCGTCTCCGGATGCACCGAAACGTGTTTACGCCAGGTCGCGCAGGCACTCTGGATAATCAGCGGGCCAAAAAAACCAATCGCGTTGCGGGCCAACTGGCGCCTTAAAGGCCCAAAAAGCTTTGCTCGTTTTGCTTGCGCAGCCATGGCCTGTCTTGCCCTATTCTCGCCGAATACTCACCGTAGGCTCGTATTTAGCGCGAAACGAGCCCGTATAAATAAGATCACAAACCCTACGTTTTAACGCAAGCAAACGCATTGCTTGCCCAAAAATCTTTAAAGAAACAGATTTAAAAATGGACTTTGGACTAGACCATCGCCGGCTGACGGCTAAACTGTCCGCTCATTCGGTGCAGACGCATTAAACGCCCAAGGGTCTCTTTTAACGCGGGGCGCTTGACCATCATATCAACCTGACCGTACTGCATTAAATAGCCCGCCGTCTGAAAATCAGAAGGCAGCTTTTGTCGAATCGTCTGCTCAATCACCCGGCGGCCCGCAAACCCGACGCGCGCCCCTTCTTCGGCAATCATAATATCGCCCAGCATGCCAAAGCTGGCCGTAACACCGCCAAACGTAGGCTCGGTCAGCAACACGGTTACCAGCAGGCCCGCATCGTGCATATTGGCAAGGGCAACGCCGGTTTTAACCATTTGCATCAACGAGAACATGCCCTCTTGCATGCGCGCCCCGCCAGACGCCGTCACAATCAGCAGCGGCAACCGATCGCTCAAGCAGCGTTCAATCAGGCGCGTGAGCTTTTCGCCCACCACGCTGCCCATGCTGCCGCCCATGTAGTCAAAATCCATCACGGCCAGCCCGCACGCTTCGCCTTGTATTTGCGCCAGACCCGTAATAATGGCGTCGTTCAGTCCGGATTTCTGGCGGGCTTCCGCTTGGCGCTTGCGGTAGGGCTGCGTATCGGTAAACACCAGCGGGTCAGCCGGCGAAAGCCCGGCATCGAGCTCTTCAAACATCAGGCCGTGCGGCAGGTCTAAATCTTTATCTACCAGTTGCGCTATGCGCGTGCGCGCATTAATCCTAAAGTGATACCCGCATTCTGGGCAAACGTGCATTAAATCGGCCAGCTGCTTGGTTGGCAGGGTGTTTTTACAGCTAAAGCACGTGGTCCACAGCTTGCAAAGGGTTTCTTCGTTCAATAGAACCGCAATCGGGCCTTGCTCGGCGGATTTTGAAGCACGCTCAGCCCCTGGCACATCTGCATCAGATGCATCAAGACGCTTAATGCGCCGTTTACTCTCAAACCAGTCTTTTAAGCTCATAACTGCGTATCTTAGTCAAATGAGCGCAACCGCGCCAAGTCATCCGGGCGCAATTACGCAGAAGTGTTACAAAGGCGTTAAACCCAAACACGCCAAATCGATGCGGCCAGTGCAACAGCTTCAAATGACAACCCCTCAGACATTTGGGTCATGGGCCAGTTTGACGCTGGGAGGGAGCGCGAGGGAGGGAACGGCCCTCGCTTGAGGATATTGAATCTAATAAACTGACCCACTACCTCACTGAAAACTTCAATAGCGAGCGCAGGCTAACCCGACTCGCTTGAGCGCTGTTCGGCCTGGGATGACTTCAGGCTAATCGGTCCGTGCGCTGCTTCATCGTCGGCGGTATGCATTTTTTTAGGGCCAACCGCTTGCCATAAGGCCAAAAACTCCTCGGCGGCTTCTTCGCCCACCAGTTCGTTCAAGGTCATCACCACCGAATCGGTTTGCCCGTGGTACTTAAGCTGATGCACGACTTCATCGCTTTGTTTTTTCAGGGCAATTAGGCGCTGAGTTAACTTTTTACTTGCCGAGCGCCCACGAACCGCGCCCACGCCCAGGGTAAGCACCGATAAACTGCTGCCCACAACGCCCATAATTTCGGGCGCTTTGCTCACGCCATGCTCTTCAATCGCTTCGTGATCATCGTGCGCCGCAACATCGGCGTGCGCCGGATGCGACATGCTTAACGAGGTAATGCTCTGCGCAAGCGCTAAGCCCGAGACAGCACCAAAGCCTAACATCGTTTGCCCACGAATACTGCCAAGCTTTTTTTGCCAGCGTTGCGATTCGGCATCACGCTCCACTGCCATCGACCACAACGTGCGGCTCCACATGCTGTTAAAAATCAACGACGAATCAGAGTCGTGCGAAGCGCCATTCGAAGCCGTAACGGCCCCCGCCACCGCAGAGGTGGTACTCACGGCGCAACCACTGCACGCAGCAGCATCTAGCGCAATAAACGACGCGATAAACGGCGAAAAACTACCGGCAAGCAACCCGGCCAAAACAACCCGTGACATAACCCCGGACGAAAAACGATTAAACACCTTACACAATCCTTAATATAGTCAAACGCAAAAAAAACTGGGTGATCACCTAAAACAGCGAAAATATCGAAAATAGCCCTGATGTAAAGCTTGAAAATTACACCATACCGAGCCTTGCCCCAACTGTTAAAAAGCATTCTGACGTAGAGGCCAGAATACGGGGCACGCATCCAAAATCAGCAAAAAAAACAAGCCAAACCGTTTGTGCCCTGATGGTAACGAAAAACATTTTTATTTGCAACGATGTTGCATTTTAAAATAGTTAACACACAAAAGGCACCCGGCCTCGGGTGCCTTAAAGCATTACGCGCAAATCTGCTGGGATGACTAAATGAGCAGTTGCGCTTCTTCCAAAAGTTGCTCTAAGCGCATCAGCTGTTTTAGTGGGCCCTCAACCTGGATTCTGAGGGTGTTTTTGCGCTTAAGGTTGGGGTGAATCCCGCGAACCGCAACCTGATGAGTGCGCTTTAGGAACTGATTAAACAGCGAAACTTGAGGCAAAATCGTAAAGACGCGCTCGGTTTCTTGCTCCAGGACTTGCGCCTGCTGGTGCGGCGGCGTTACCGGCGACATAAACGCGCTGGTTTTGGGCATAAACGGCATGCTGGCACCCCTGAAACAGTTACAGATTCTACAAAGCAGGATGTTCGGCCATATGGTAAACACGACCCTATTACCATCATACGCATTGGCTGCTCCGCTTGAATGATACAGCGAGAGGAGTTTTTCTAAACGTTCGCGCCCCCAAATACCTACGGTTTAAACAAAATTTGTAACATTACGCCCCCGTCTTTATCAAACAGGGGCGTAAATTCTGTATAAAAGCGAATTAACCGCGCTGGGCAGCAATTTACATTGGGTTTACGGATGTTGTCTGCGTCGTCATCAGCGTGACGCGTGCCCCACGGGGCAATAAAACATCTTTACCCTTGCGCATTAACGCGTAAGTACCACCCGCAAGCGCGCCAACGCCGGTTCCAAAAACCGCGCCGCTACCCGCAGCGCCCAACAGGCCCCCTGCGGCGGTGCCCATTACCGCGCCAACGCCCGTTGCGCCTGCGGCAATGCCTACACCCTTCAGCACATCAACGGCGTAGCTATTGCCTTTTAACACGCCCGAATCATCCTTGGTCACGATGCTGGCGCGCAACGGAATCACGTTACCCTGGGGCGTTTTGGCGCTAAAGAACTTGATATCAATCTCGCCGTGCTTACCCACACGCCCCGAGGGCGACACGTTGGCCACCTGCCCCAACACCTCGGAGCCGGCCGGAATCACAATGGCATCGTTAACAAACACGTCGTTTTCGATTTTTCCGCTAACAGGGTCGCCCAGATTGGCGGTAAACGAGCTGATGGGCTGATCCAGGCTGGCCATTAGGGTTGTCCCGTCCGGAATCGTAGCAACACGCCCGCGCAACGCCAGCGGCGATGCCATAGCTGTACTTGAAGCGTTATTAGCAACGCTTGAAGCCGAATTGTTCAACCCTAAATAACTATCGCTATTAACCGCACTCGGAAAACTGCTATACCCAGAGTAATCGTTAGGGGTGTACGAGCTATTGACGCCAGAAGCACCCGAAAACGGCTGATAACTGCCAAAACTACTGTAAGTATTGTTATACGTACCTGGGCCATCGGCCAAAGCGGGCAGCGCATTGGCAAAAACCGCAACCGAAGCCGCCAAAAGCCCGGACATCAAAGCGTTTAAACGCATATCTACCGTCTCCTCCTGAATTGATGACTAAACAAGAAACCACATGATGACGTTATGAAAAGCGACTTAATTTGCAATTTGCCTTAATCGCAAGCAAGCATAATCTTTGTTACACCCAGGCTTAGCCGGTTAGTACCTGAATTTTAAACCCGCTGCAGCCTGGCCTTTAAAAAGCAACGCAAAAAATCACCATAAACCAGCGCAGCAGCATGCCCGTAAGGGCTTAATCGAATAAAAACAGCTAAAAGCGCACGTTAATCACGCAATAAAATAAAGTTTCAAAACAACCGTTAAGCTAACACACCAGAGTTTAAGAAATATATCATGCGTATATTATACGGTTTGGGCCTGCAACACAAGGCCTTGACGCATACCTTATAGTAGAACGCCCCGCAAAGAATGTTTAAAAACTTGCTAAAGTACCAAACAGCGTTTTTAATGACGTTGATAGAAGCATCCTGATAGAACTTGTTGAAGCAACCGCTTGATTATTTTAAACAGGCTTACTCAGTCAGCCTTAAACGTATTTGAAAACCTTGCCACAAACTTTAAACACATCGCATCAAACGCCATTCATCACGACCAAAACAAACGATATCTGTAGTATCCAGGTTGACTATTTTTTTGTAGGCTCGCAAGGGTCAACAGGGCCGCATTTTTTACCCTTACCAAGCCTAAGCAATTTCGACCCGAAAACACACGCCATTCGTCTTGCCAGTGCGCCCCCAAGACAAAATCGGTTATTGTTCTTAACGTAACTTATATGTTATGACCCCACTAGAGACGAATTGTCACAGCGTCTCTTGCGCGTTAACTGCCTGAATGAGCCAAAGCCAACCCAAACGCAGTTACACACAACACCTGCCCGCATTATTCGTATTTAAATCCTGTCTTAAGTGAGTTTTTATGCCGCCCGCAAAACCCAAAAAAACTGCACCAAAAAAAACAAGCGCTAAAGCTGGCGCAACCAGCAAAACAAAATCGACGGCGGCAAAAACCAAAACTACGGCATCGGGCAGCAAAAGAACCGAAGGCCTTATTAACAACGCCGGCAAAAACCTGGTGATTGTAGAGTCGCCAGCCAAGGCCAAAACCATCAAGAAAATTCTGGGGGAAGATTTTTTTATTAAAGCCAGCGTCGGGCATATTCGGGATTTACCCGAAAAAAAGCTGGGCGTTGATGTAACCAGCAACTTTGAGCCCACCTACGAGGTGATGAGCAAAAAGGCAGACGTAGTCGCCGACCTGCGCAGCGCCGCCAAGCAGGCCAAGAATATCTTCCTCGCACCTGACCCGGACCGCGAAGGTGAGGCCATTGCCTGGCACATTGCAGCCCTGCTGGACGTGCCCGAAGACAAAATCAAGCGCGTGGTGTTTAACGAAATCACCAAAACCGCCGTGCAAGAGGCCATTGCACATCCACGCAGCATCGACATGGGCCGCGTTAACGCGCAGCAGGCGCGCCGGATTCTGGACCGGCTGGTGGGCTACAAGCTTAGCCCGCTGCTCTGGAAGAAAGTCACCAAAGGCCTCTCTGCCGGGCGCGTGCAAAGTGTGGCCGTGCGGCTGGTGTGCGAGCGCGAGGCCGAAATCGAGGCCTTTACGCCGCAGGAATATTGGCGTATTCACGCCGATTTAGCCGAAGCGGGCAAGCAGGCTCCAACGTGGGAGGCCGAAGTCGCCAAAATCGACGGCAAAAAGGCCGAGCTGCCCAACGAAGCCAAAACCAACGAGATTTTAAACCGCATCAAAGCAAGCGAGCCGCTTAAAATCACCAACGTGACCGAGCGGCAATCGAGCCGCAACCCTGCGCCGCCGTTTATTACCAGTACGCTTCAGCGCGACGCCAGCAACAAGATGGGCTACCCGGTCAAGCGCACGATGCAAATCGCGCAAAAGCTGTACGAGGGCATTGCGCTGGGCAAAGAGGGCCCGGTGGGCTTGATTACGTATATGCGTACCGACAGCGTGCGCATTGCGGATGAAGCCATGGCCGAAGCACAGGAATTTATCAAAAAACAGTTTGGCGACGAGTTCTACCCCGAAAAACCCCGTTATTACGCGCAAAAAGGCAAAGCCCAAAAAGAAGCTGCTGTAAAAGCGCAGGACGCGCACGAAGCGATTCGGCCGACCAGCGTCTGGCGCACGCCGCAAAGCTTGCGCAATGATCTCAACGACGAGCAGTTCAAGCTGTATTCGCTGATCTGGAACCGCTTTGTGGCCTCGCAAATGGCGGCGGCGCGCATGCAAACCCGCGGGTTCGAGCTGGATGCCCAAGGCGTGTTGTTGCGGCTTTCGCATACGGACGTCTTGTTCCCGGGCTTTCTTAAAGTCTACCGGGCGGATGACCCGGACGATAAAAAACCCAAAAACAACGACGATAACGATGAGGCAGACGACGAAGCCTCGGCAGGCAAGCCCATGCCGCCGTTTAAAAAAGGCGATTCGGTGACGCTTGCCGCCCTGCGCCCCAAGCAGCATTTTACCGAGCCCCCGCCGCGCTACAACGAGGCCAGCCTGGTTAAGATGATGGAAGAACTGGGCATTGGTCGCCCGAGTACGTACGCAGCCACGATTGCCACGATTCAGGACCGGACGTACGTGCTGAAGGAAGAAAAAGCGCTCAAGCCGACCGAGCTGGGCAAAACCGTGACGCAACTGCTGATGAAGCATTTTGACAGCATTGTAGACACGCACTTTACGGCCAATATGGAAAACAAGCTGGACGCCATTGCGGACGAAAACCTGCCGTGGCAGGACGTGTTGCGCGATTTTTACGAGCCGTTTGAGGCGACGCTCAAAAAAGCCAACACCGAAATGGAGAAAGTCCAGATTATTATGCCCGGCGCTGTGTGCACCGAAGAAGGCTGCGGCAAGCCGATGGCCCTCAAGACCAGTCGCTGGGGCAGCCAGTTTTTGGGCTGCACCGGCTACCCGGACTGCAAGGGCACGCAACCGCTGACCAAAGATTTAAAGCCCGTAGAGCCGGATAAACCCAGCGACGAAAAATGCGAGAAATGCGGCGGCGCGATGGTGATCAAATCCGGGCGGTTTGGGCTGTATTTAAAATGCACCGAAGAGGCGTGCAAGGCCAACCAGCCGCTGGTGCAAAAAACCGGCGTCAGTTGCCCGGATTGCAAAAAGGCCAACCGCACGGGCGATATTATTCAGCGGCGGAGCCAGAAGGGCAAGATTTTTTACGGCTGCAACCAATACCCCGAGTGCAAGTATGTTTTATGGCAAAAGCCCACCAACAAGCCGTGCGAAAAATGCGGCGGCCTGACGATGGAGAAAGTGCTGAAAAAGGGCACGTTTTTGGTGTGCGCCGATAAAGATAATTGCGGTCAGGTAACCGAAGTGCCCGAGACGCCCGAGACCGCCGGCGTGGCTTAAATTTAGGACTTTAACGATTATGAGATTAGATGATCAAGTTTACACTAAATTACAAGAAATTTTGAAAGATACTTATGATTCACACAAAGTGGATTTTAATAGACTTTGCCAAAAACTAAATGTATCAGTTTTTATGGCAGATTTTGTAGATCAAGATATTAACGGAATGGTAAAACGCCAAGCAAACGATAGCTTTGAAGTATATTTGAAAAAAACACACTCAAAAAACAGAAAAAGATTTACGTTAGCTCATGAATTAGGTCATATTATTTCTTATAGAGCTGATAGCTTCTCAAAAGAGAAGTTATCTCTTGAGGGGTATCTTGAGCGTAGAACTCAATCTAAAAGAGATATTGCTGAAATAGAAGCTAATGAGATTGCGGCTTGTATTTTGATGCCAGAAGAATTTTTAGAATCATTAATTTCAAAGTTAAAAAATCCAACTTTAAAAGAACTTTCTGAAGAATTCGGCGTTAGCTCAGCAGCAATGTCTGTACGTTTGAATAAGTTAGGTTACGATTTAAATGACTTCATCTCAAGCGACTACTAATAATTCTTCTACAACTAATCCTAACCTTGCTAGTCCAGCTTTGCCTGTAAACCCGGGGGCTTTAAATGTTCCAGGTTACAAGCCGCCTATAGGTATTTGGATTGGTTATCTATGCAAAACTTTTTTGATCTTTTTAGTTATCGCAGTCCTAGTCATTACGCAATGACTCCCCGATCAAAGCAGGCTACAATGGTTTCATTGTAGAGGAGTAAAAAAGGAATGGATTTTCTTGAATTTTCAGCACGTTTTTCAGACGAAGCGGCCTGTGAGCACTACCTGATTGCA
>JAYKHY010000045.1:0-29896 GCA_035285025.1 Vampirovibrionales bacterium
GCTACCGGCAATGGCTTACGTCTCAATGGTGCACGGCGCGAAGCACGCTGGTTTGTATCTCGACCAATAGCCCCGACCTGCTGACGCAACTCCCTGAGTTTGGCGCGCAACTAGATGCCTTAAGGCAGCAGCAGCGGCAAATTTACGTGCTTACCCCGGGTAAAACGTTTTATGGCGGCTTAAAAGCGATTGGCGTATTACTCACGCAATGCAAACCCCTTGCGCTTAGGGCCTGCGGCACGCTTTTGAACCTGCCCGGCGTAGCGACAATGGGACAGCCATTTTACCAGTTATTTTCGAATCATCGGCAGCGGATTTCGGGCTGGCTTGGGCTAAAACCGCTCGATTGCGAGACGAACGTTTGCGCGCCCGTCGCTCAAGCCACGCGAGAGCAACAGCATCGCGAACAAACTTAAACAAATCGTCCCCAACGCGGGTGCATCGGGGACGAAGTCAAAGCTAATAAATGGGCGGAGCCGACCTAAAACTCAAGGCCGCCTTCGCGCGCCGCATCGGCCAAGGCCTTGATGCGACCGTGATACAGGAAGCCGCCGCGATCGAAGACGATGGCCTCGATACCAGCTTGCTTGCAGCGCTCAGCAATGGTTTTACCAATCGCGACTGCGGCAGCAACGTTGGCACCGGTTTTGTGGGCTTTACGGAAGTCTGCCTCTTGAGTACTCGCAGAAACAAGCGTTTTGCCGACGGTGTCATCGATGACTTGCACGAACAAATGCATGTTACTGCGCATAACCGCCATACGCGGGCGCTGCGTGGAGCCCGTGACATGTTTACGGATACGACGATGACGCTTTAAGCGCAGAACTTTGCGGTTGAGAGTTTTAAGCATAATGGGCTCTTCTTTGTATTTAAAAGGATGTAAAAACGCATCAAGCAGATGAGATTATTTTTTACCCGCTTTACCCGCTTTACGGCGGACTTTTTCGCCTGCAAATCGTACGCCTTTGCCTTTGTAAGGCTCTGGCGGACGAAACGCGCGGATGTTAGCGCAAACCTGGCCGACTTCTTCCTTGTCCGCGCCTTCGATTTTAAGCTTGGTGTTCGCCTCGACGGTGGCCTTGATGGTTTTAGGCAACTCGATGACGACCGGATTGCTGTAGCCCAGCTGCATGGTTAGCGTTTGGCCGGCCACAGCGGCACGGTAGCCTACGCCCACCATTTCCATGTTTTTTGCAAAGCCCTGGCTTACGCCAATCACCATGTTGGCAATCAGGGTGCGGCTCAGGCCGTGCAATGCGCGAGATTTACGGTCATCGGCTTTGCGGCCCACCTGGACGGTAGTACCCTCAAGGGCGACCGAGATTTCTGGCCGGATTAAACGGGTTAGTTCGCCTTGCGGGCCTTTAACCACAATTTTGGTAAAACCATCCGCGGCGGACTCTGTCGTGAGCGTCACCTTAGCGGGCAATTCGATGGGGAGTTTTCCAATTCTGGACATGGGGAGATTTCCTTAAAGTAATAGAATCTGTGCGTGAGTGCTTACAGAACTTCGCAGAGCACCTCGCCGCCGATGCCCTTTTGGCGTGCGACGCGGTCGGTCATTAAGCCTTGGCTGGTGGTAATAATCGCGACGCCGGCGCCGTTCAGCACGCGCTTCATACGGCGGGCGTTGCGGTATTGGCGCAAGCCGGGGCGGCTGATGCGGTTAATCACACGAATCACTGGATAGCCTTCGGTATCGTACTTCAGCACCAGGCGCAAGGTTTTGTGCACTTTGCTTTCGGGCGATTCGAGCAGTTCAAAGCTTTTGATATACCCTTCGGCCAAAAGCACTTTGGCCAGCTCGCTTTTAAGTTTAGAAAATGGCATATCGACGCTGCTTAAGCCCGCACGGCACGCGTTACGGATGCGGGTGAGCATATCTGCGATGGGATCGGTGTACATCGATTTAATTATCCTTTGAGAGAGAGAAGTCAATAGATTGTTTGCCGCCAGAGCGGAAAAGGTCAAAACAAAAAAAACGAGCTGTTTGTTAAACAAGCCAGCAGAAGCGCGGCTACCAGCTGGATTTGGTCACGCCAGGCAGTTTACCTTCGTGGGCCATTTTACGCAGGCACAAACGGCAAAGGCCAAAAAAACGATAGTAGGCGTGCGGACGGCCGCAGATTTGACAACGGTTTTTAAGCCGCACTTTGGGGTATTTACCTTTGGCAGCCAACGCGCGGCGTTTGGCTTCTTTATCGATCATTGAAGTTTTTGCCATAAAAATCTCTTAAACAGGGTGTAAACGATTTAAACGAAACCTTTTACGCGGCAGCTTTGTCTTGTTTGTCGGCTTTATCCGCTTTTTTATCACGGAACGGGAAGCCGATGGCCTCAAAGTATGCCAGTGCTTCGGCGTTATTTTTTGCGGTGGTCACAAACGTAATGTTCATGCCGCGCAGTTTATCGACTTTATCGTATTTGATTTCCGGAAAAACGATCTGGTCCTTCATGCCAACGTTGTAGTTGCCGCTGCCATCAAAGCCTTTTACGCTCATCCCTCTAAAGTCCCGAATACGGGGCATCACGATGGAGATGTATTTGCTCAAGAAGTCATACATGCGTTCGCCACGCAACGTGACCATAACGCCGATCGGCATGCCTTCGCGAACCTTAAAGCCCGCAATGGATTTTTTAGCACGCGTGACAACGGCTTTTTGACCGGCAATCGTCGTCAGTTCAGTCAGCACAGTGTCGAGGATTTTAGCGTTGCCGCCTGCGTCTCCGGCGCCGATGTTAATGACAATTTTCATTAAGCGCGGCACTTCGAGGGTGTTTTTAAACCCGAATTGCGCCATGAGTTTATCATGAACCATTGCCTGGAATTTAGCTTTCAGGCTTTCGTTGCTGTCTGCAGCGTTAGCAGATTTTTTAGAAGGAGACATAATCGTTAACTCTTAGGAATGAAGGATTGAATAAACTTTATAGGCAATACATTAAATATCGAACTGTTCACCGGATTTAACCGACGTGCGCACGCGACGGGGTTTACCGGTAGCGGCATCTTTAACCATCGTCATCTTGATGCGAGTGGGTTTGTTGACCTTCAAGTCCATCACCATGACTTTGCAGATGGGCATCGGTGCTTCCATTTCAATCAGGCCGCCTTGCAGACCCGCCATAGGGTTGGGCTTAACGGCTTTTTTAACCATGTTCAGACCTTCGACAATCACCTTACCCGATTTGGTCAGAATGCGACGGACTACGCCGGTTTTACCCTTGTCTTTACCTGCAAGGACAACGACGGTGTCGCCTTTGTGAATTCTGAACTTACGAAGGTGGTTGGGCGCGATGGGCTTTTTGCGAACCGCGCGCTTCATGGCTTGATTCATAATTTGAGACCCTTTGGGTTTAACACGTAAAACTTAAAAAACCAAAAAACTTAGAAACTAAACAACTTCGGGCGCTAAAGAAACGATTTTCATAAAGTTCTTTTCGCGCAACTCTCTGGCAACCGGGCCAAACACACGTGTGCCGCGGGGATTGCCATCGGGCTTGAGTAACACGGCAGCGTTATCATCAAAGCGAATTGTTTCGCCATCGCGCGCAATACTAAAGCGCGTACGAACGATAACGGCTTTAACGACATCAGACTTTTTGACCGGCATGTTAGGCGTGGCAACCTTGACGGTTGCGACCACGACATCGCCGACGCCTGCGTATTTTCCGTTTTGCTTGAGGACACGAATGACTTCGAGTTGCTTAGCGCCGGTATTATCGGCAACTTCAAGCCAGCTTTCTTGTTGGATCATTGGATTAAACCTTATTTAAGAGGCGATAGTCTAAAAGTGAATTTGCAATCCAGAGCCCGTGGGGCATCAATCGGTTGGGTGAATCCGTGTTTCTTGCATCAGATGCCCTTAGCAAGCCAATTGTGCGGGTTAGGCATTTTACTTGACGAAGCCGGCCGGATAATGCCGGTAAACTAAACACACGTTGCTAGGTAAGTGGTTTGTAGCGTGTGCGCTAAACCGCTTAAACTGCCGCCAAATCGACGGGACGCTCAAGTATTTCTACCATCATCCAGCGTTTGCGTCTACTACGCGGACGATCTTCACGGATGCGAACCAAGGCGCCTTCGGGCGTATCGTTGGCTTCGTCGTGCGCCATAAATTTCTGGCTTACCACGGTAACTTTACCGTATTTGGGGTGCTTAATGCGGTCAGTGACCAGGACGACCACCGTTTTATCCATTTTACTGGAGACAACTTTGCCGATTTTTTCGCGACGCGGCATAATGAACAATACTCCTAAAAAATTAGCTGACCTGCTTCTGGCGGGCGCTTAAAACCGTTAAAATCTGCGCGATTTTGTGACGCAGTTTTCTGAATTGACTGCTGTCTTCGATTTGCCGGGAAGCCTTCTTAAGGCGCATCTCGAACAACTGTTTTTTAATGTCGTAAACTTCACGCTCCAGCGCTTCGCTGGTTTGCTCGTTTAATGCCTGGAATGATTTATTTGCCATAATGCTATTGTGCCTCCTGGAGCGCTTGTGCTTCTGAGGCCTCGGTGACTGCCGGCACTTGCGCCAACACAACACGTGTTGCAATCGGGAGTTTTTGCGAGGCGAGTTTTAAAGCTTTGGTTGCAGCTTCAACGCTGACGCCAGCCATCTCGAACATGATCCGACCGGGCTTGACAATCGCGGCCCAATATTCGACGGAGCCTTTACCGGAACCCATCCGGGTTTCTGCGGCGCGCATCGTAATGGGCTTATCGGGGAAGATGCGAATAAAAATCTTACCGCCCCGGCGAATGCTACGGGCAATGGCACGACGAGCCGATTCGATTTGACGGCTGGTGATTTGCCCCGGTTCAAGCGCCTGCAGGCCAACCGAGCCAAAGTGAACGGTGACGCCGCGCGTTTCCGTACCGGTCATCCGGCCGCGCTGGTGCTTGCGATATTTTGTACGTTTAGGGAGGAGCATGGGGAATTATCCTAAAGTTTAAAAGCAGTAAAACTTGTCTTCGTGCTTTACGCGCGCACGTTACCCTTGAGGGGCATCTGGCTTCGGCGCTTCATCGGCCATGTTTTTAACCACAACGGCACCGGCCCGGGTATCGCCACCGCGACGCTTGCCACGACGACCTTCGCCACCAGGACCACGGCCGCCACGATCGTCACGACGACCTTGACCACCACGCAGCCCCATCGGCTGTCCGGCGGCATCGGTCTCGTCGCCGCGGTTGCTGCGGGATTTAACGTTGGCAATCGCAAACGCGCCAGGGAGAACTTCATCCTTGAAGATCCAGACTTTAACGCCAATGATCCCGAACACGGTTTTTGCTTCGGCAAACCCGTACTCCACATCGGCCCTAAAAGTATGCAGCGGAATACGACCTTCGCGTGACCATTCCGTACGGGCAATTTCGGCGCCGCCTAAACGACCCGAAATCATCACTTTAATGCCTTTAATGCCCGAGCGCATCGCGCGCTGCATGGTTTGCTTCATTACGCGGCGGAACGCCACACGCTTTTCGAGCTGTTGGCAAATCGATTCCGCGGTGAGCTGTGGATCCGCATCGATACGGGCCACTTCGAGTACGTCGAGCTGGATTTCTTTTTTGCCGGTCAGTTGGGCCAATTCCTTGCGCAACGTGTCCAGGTTCTGGCCGCCGCGACCAATGACCATCCCGGAGCGCCCCGTAACCAAACGAATGAGCAGCTTACCGCCCTTGCGGTCAATCTCGATTCGGCTTAGCATCGCGCCCTTGAGTTTATCCTTGAGGAAAACCCGGACTTTATGGTCTTCGAGAATATACTCGGCGTAAGACTTGCCAGCTTCGTACCAGTTACTGTCGTAACCTTGGATAATACCGAGGCGCAAGCCGCGCGGGTGAATCTTTTGTCCCATCTTGTTAAAAAAATCCGTTCTAATCAGTAAAAATACATGGTAACTTTCAAGTTTAAGTCTAGCAAATTTAAGGCTTGAATCCTGCGCAGCCTAGGCGCTAACGCAGTGGCTAAACTGGCTTGCCCACGGCCAGCGTCAAGTGGCTCGTCCGGCGCTCGCGGCGGTAAACACGACCCTGGGCGCGAGGCTTGAAGCGGCGGTAGCGCGGGCCCTCGTCGGCGCAAGCCAGCGAGACGATTAGCTCTTCGGGGCTCGCGTTGATTTGTTGCTTAGCGTTATGAATCGCTTCGATCAGCTTTTTAAGAACGATTGGCGCAGCAGAATACGGCATTAAACGCAGCATTTGGTAGGCTTCAATCACCTTTTTACCCCGAATCGCATCGAGGACGCGACGCAGTTTACGCGGAGTGAGCAAAATAAAACGTTGATGCGCACGCGTTTCAAGCATTAAGGGCTTGGCAGGGGCATTGGACTTGGCAGTAGTCATAATAAAGCCTATTTTTTTGAAAAACACACTGGAAAAGGTAACTACTAGCGTCTTAAAAAAATAAAGACGTGTCAATTTGAGAACAAAGGAAGCGTGCGCAAAGGCAACAGATTGTTAAGCAGACTGGACGAAAATAACGAAGGGTCAGGAATCGCCTAGCGCTTACCTTTTTGCGCCTTGCCGCCTGTTGGGTGACCTTTAAAGACGCGCGTGGGGGCGAATTCGCCCAGCTTGTGGCCTACCATTTGGTCGGTGACGTAGACCGGCACGTGGATTTTGCCATTATAGACGGCAATCGTGTGGCCAATCATATCGGGCGTAATGGTGCTAGCGCGCGACCAGGTTTTGATGACCTTGCGATCGCCTTTTTCGTTCATTCGTTCGACTTTAAGTTCGAGATGTTCGGCCACGAACGGGCCTTTTTTTAGAGAGCGGGTCATGAGTTAAACCTTATGGACAATAAACTACTTCGTGCGGCGGCGGACAATCAGGCGATTCGAATGCTTTTTAGGCGAACGGGTTTTAGCACCCAACGCTGGTTTACCCCAAGGGGTCACCGGGCCGGAGCGACCAATCGGAGCCTTGCCTTCACCACCGCCGTGAGGGTGGTCAATCGGGTTCATCACCGAACCGCGCACCGTCGGGCGAACACCCATCCAGCGCTTACGGCCCGCTTTACCGAGTGAACGGTTTTTAAACTCGTCGTTGCTCAGCACGCCAATGGTAGCCATGCAACGCTTGAGCACTTTGCGCATCTCGGAGCTGGGCAGCTTCAGGGTGACGTAGTCGCCCTCTTTCGCGACGATTTGAGCCGAGGCGCCAGCGGAGCGAACCATTTGACCGCCTTTGCCAGGCGTCAGCTCGATGTTATGCACTTGCCAGCCTAAAGGAATCGCATCGAGCGGAAGCGCGTTACCCGCTTTAATTTCAGCGATATCGCTGGACAAACCGCTCATCACGGTGTCGCCCACGTTAACGTCTTTAACGTGCAGCACATAGCGCTTGTCGCCATCGGCGTAGGTAATCAGGCAAATGCTGACGTTACGGTTGGGATCGTACTCGATGGTGCTGACCACACCCGGCACGCCGTGTTTGTTGCGTTTAAAATCAATGATTCGGTACGCCTGTTTGTGGCCGCCGCCTTTGTGGCGACAGGTGACACGGCCCAGGTTGTTACGACCTTTGGGGCCTTTGAGTGCCTTGCGCAGGCGCTTGGGCGCCTTTTTGCCATCACCCGTGGTGATCTCGTCGCGGGTGGGCAGCGCCAGGGTGCGCGTGCCGGGGGTCAGGGGTTTAAACTGTTTAATCGCCATATCAATTAACCTTTTAAAGTTTCGGGATTTGAACTAAGTCGGTGAACCAAAGATCGGAAGCCAGGCCTTTTTGCTTCCAGGAAAACTGCGTTTCGCTGAAGAAACCGAGCAATTAACGGCAAAGAAAAATAGTTTGATGTTCTGATTTTCTGAAGCGCTGTGTCTAAATGATGTTCAGGAGACAAGAGCGGTTGAGCGTTAATCGAATCTATAAAATTTTTTCTGTAGAAGGAGGTGAAGCCTTCGGGTATGTCTATCCTTTGCGATCCAAGACCGCTCGCTGTTAAAGATAAACGCTTTACCAAAGAAGGAAAGGGGTAGATATTATTACGGCTTACTGACTGCATTACACCTCACCGAAGCCTAAATCAATGGGCTCGCCGGCAATTTTAAAAATCGCTTTGGTTTGCTCTTGACTTTTGCCTTTAAAACGTCCCAGTCGCTTTGCTTGCGACGGGCGCTTAACGGTGCGAATCGCGAGTACTTTACGCCCCGGAAAAGCCTGCATAAACGCGTGCTTTAGCAGCGTTTTATTCACGTCACCATCAACGATAAACGTGTAGCAGTTGTTGGCCAGCTCAGCGGTGGCTTTTTCGGTAATGACGGGCGTCTTGAGCAAATCAAACGCCTTGGCTTTTTGAATCAGGCTGGGCACCTGAACACGAGCGGTCTCGCTTTTTGGCGTGGAAGACATGGAGGTAATTCCTTTAAGTTGAACTTGTTTAAAATGAAGTTTAAGAGGCTGTTATGCCGCGAACATCGCGCTTAAAAGGTATCGATTAAGCGGATTTTTTGCTCGCACTGGCAGGCGTGAGACGCTCAATCATGGCCAGGGCATCCTGACTCATGATGATGACATCGGCACCCACGTAATCGCTAACCGAAATATGCTCGGGCAACCGAACCGCCATGACGCGGGGGTGATTACGGGCCGCCAGCAGTACGTGCTGGTTTTTGTTTTCCCGCAGGTCTGCCACAATCAGGACTTTGGTACGACCTTTAGCAACGCTGGTTTCTTTCAGCACGTTTTTCAGGAACGCGTCCATCAATTTGGTCTTGGGCGCGTTGATGAAGCTGAAATCTTCGACGATTTTAAGCTTGCTTGCCGTTGCCGATAAAATTGAGCGACGCACGAGCACGCGCACTTTTTTGTTGAGCTTAAGCGTGACTACGCGCGGCCGAGGGCCAAACGTAACACCGCCGCCAACCCACAACGGAGAGCGAATCGAACCGGCACGAGCGCGACCGGTGCCTTTTTGCTTCCAGGGTTTTTTACCACCGCCGCGCACTTCGGCACGGGTTTTGGCGCACGCGGTGTGCGGCTTGCCGTGCGTCCACTCACGGTGCAGGGCCAGGGTCATTACGTGGGTATTGGGCGTAGTGCCAAACAGGGCTTCGTTGAGTTCAACTTCGCCGGCCGCCAGGCCTTTTGCGTCGAGTTTTGGGGCTTTAATCGCCATAGCTAAAACCTTTTTTAAAAGTAAACCGTAAACCGTTACGAAGCTTTGCTTCGAATGACGACCAAGCCGCCGTTGGCGCCAGGCACTGCGCCTTTGACCATCACAACGTTTTTCTCGGTCAGAATTTTAACAATCGGCAAGTTTGGCTGCACAATGCGCTTGTTGCCCATATTACCCGCCATTTTGGTACCTTTGTAGACACGACCCGGCGTCGTACCCGCGCCGATTGAACCGGGCAGACGGTGCGACTTGGAACCGTGCGCCATCGGACCGCGAGCAAAGCCCCAGCGCTTGGTAGCGCCCTGGAAGCCTTTACCCTTGCTGGTGCCAATCACGTCAACCATTGCGCCTTCGGACAAAAACGAGGGCTCGACGACCTGACCCAAAGCAAACGCCTCGACCAAGCCGGGCTGCATGCGAACTTCGCGCAATTTGCGGAAGCGCGGCAAGTTGTTTTTGAGCGTGTGGCCCGCTTCGGCTTTGGTCAGGTGCTTGGGCTTGGCTTCGATGTAGCCAAACTGCACGGCCTCGTAGCCATCTGTCGCTTTGGTTTTAAGCTGCGTGACGGTCAACGGCAACAGCTCGAGCACGGTTACGGCAAGGGCTTTGCCAGTCTGCGCTTCAAAAATGGTGGTCATGCCGGCTTTGCGGGCAACCAGTTCGGGGTGTTTATTCGGGTGGGGCATATATAAAAAGCCTTTAAGAGAGAATTTTCGTTAAATCGTAATGTTTAGTACATTCAAAGTATCAACGAGGCGTTGGCCATAGAACAGGGGCAGGGACTCGGGAGCACCTTCAGCGCCAATAAAGTAAATTTAGTGCAATTAGCAGGCTTGTTTCGAGTTACTCTCAGATGAACCTGGTCGGTTGTAGCGGTGAGCGACTTAGAGCAACCATATACTTTGGAAGCCAGTTTATAACCGCACCGCGATATCGACACCCGCCGGCAAATCAATGCGGCTCAGTTGCGCCGCAAACTCTTTACCCGGCTCCTCAATGTCAATCATCAAGGTATGAATGCGAAGCTCAAAATGCTCACGCGATTTTTTATCGACGTGGGGCGAGCGCAGCACGCAAAAAACCCGCTTACGTGTGGGCAGCGGAATGGGCCCAATAAATTTGCTTTGACCGTTTTTAGCGACTTCGATGATTTTTGCAGCCGACGCGTGCAGCAAACGATGATCGTAGGACTGCAGGCGAATGCGAATTCTCATTTTTTGCGGTTTTTTAGCTTGCGAGCGCGGCGTGCTCGCTTTTTTGGCATCTTTAGACTTGGTGGCGGTAGCCATAGCAATACGAGTTCCTAAATAAAATTTATTTGATGATGACTTTAAGACGGGACAACTAAAGACGTTGATGAGTTAGTTTAAATGCAAAACGCCCCAGCGGGACGACCAGAACACAAACCTTGCCCAAGCCAAAACACACTTGCAGACACAAGGCAGGACACGTTTAGGTATTAAATAAGAAAGACACGTGTAACGCAAGCAATCCCCCTGACACACCGCCTTAAGCTCGCAATCATTTGTTGCAAAGAGGTATTGTCATCAAACGTTATGGATCCGTTGCAGGCCATAACTGACGCGTATGCAATACGCGCAAAATATCGATAGTGGTTTTACCGACGCGATAAACAACCCAATAAGGCAACTTTGGAATGACCCACTCTCGACACGCAGGGTGTCTACTAACACGCCCCACTTCGGGATACTCGATGAGCAAAGCATCTACCGCTAGCACAATACGCTGGGTCACCACTACAGAAGTCTTGGGATCGTGTTTTGCAATCGAAGCCTCAATGTGGCGAACATCCCGCCGAGCCAGACTAGTCCATCGGCAAACGCGAGACACGCACTTGCTCCAAATCCGTCAAAATGTCTTGTGTCGAGTAAAACTGGCCAGCATCAGCGTCTTGCAAGCCCGCTTCAATGGCTTCGATCTGTCCACTGAGCAGCTCACAATAGTGATTTAGCGCTTCCTCGATCAACAGCGCTTTAGAGCGCCCTGTGGTTAGCGCCAATTTGGTCAAAGCTCGGCGCGTCGATCTATTTACACGCTGCAATATTAAAGCGGACTCAGGGAGCGATTTGTTTAAAGGCAATTCAGGGTCAACGGTTGACATATAGAAACGAGCTCAACAAAAGCAAGAAACACAATGGGCCTAAAGCACAAGGCAATAGACCCATTATAACGTGTTTTAACTTAATGGCGATGGCTTAAGCAATGATGCTGTCCACAACCCCGGCGCCCACGGTGCGGCCGCCTTCGCGAATCGCGAAGCGCATCCCGGCTTCGATGGCGACCGGCGTGATGAGTTCAACTTCCATCACGACGTTATCGCCCGGCATCACCATCTCAACGCCTTCAGGCAACTTGATGTTACCGGTCACGTCGGTGGTACGCACATAGAATTGCGGACGGTAGTTGTTGAGGAACGGGGTGTGACGACCGCCTTCATCCTTGCTTAACACGTACACGTTTGCTTTAAAGCGGGTGTGCGGCTTAATCGAACCCGGCTTGGCAAGCACCATACCGCGCTCAACAGTGGCTTTATCGATACCCCGCAGCAGCGCGCCGATGTTATCGCCGGCCATGCCCTTATCGAGCAGTTTGCGGAACATTTCGACACCGGTGACGGTGGTTTTGCGGGTTTCGCCCAAACCGATGATTTCGACTTCGTCGCCCACGTTCACTTGACCGCGCTCGATACGACCGGTGACGACCGTACCACGACCCGTGATGGTGAACACGTCTTCGATGGGCATCAGGAACGGCTGATCCAGCGGACGCTCGGGGGTGGGGATGGTTTCGTCAACGGCATCCATCAGCGCCCAAATGGTATCAACCCATTTGTCTTCGCCTTTACCGGTTTTGGCGCCAGCCTGCATTTTTTCGAGGGCTTTGAGGGCCGAACCACGAACCACTTTGATGTTATCGCCGTCAAATTCGTATTTGCTGAGCAGTTCGCGAACTTCCATCTCGACCATGTCGAGCAGCTCTTCGTCTTCGACCATGTCGACTTTGTTGATGAACACAACGATGTTGGGCACGCCCACCTGACGGGCCAGCAAGATGTGCTCGCGGGTTTGCGGCATCACGCTATCGGTACCGGCAACCACCAGAATGGCGCCATCCATCTGGGCCGCACCCGTAATCATGTTTTTTACGTAGTCGGCGTGGCCTGGGCAGTCCACGTGGGCGTAGTGACGGTTTTCGGTTTCGTATTCAACGTGCGCGGTGGCGATGGTAATACCACGCGCTTTTTCTTCGGGGGCCGCATCAATCTGGTCAAACGCACGGGCATCTGCTTGGCCTAAAGCAGCCAAAACGTTGGTAATTGCAGCAGTTAACGTGGTTTTACCGTGGTCAACGTGACCAATGGTGCCGATATTGACGTGGGGTTTATTCCGTTCGAATTTTTGACGGGCCATAACAAAGCTCCTTCCTGAGCGAGCGGCGTGCGAGTAATGAATGCAAAGGTAAAAACCTGCGGTGTTTTAACGCGCAAACGCAAAAACAGTCCGTAATAGCAGATGCTGCCACAAAGGTATTTTTTTTTAAAGAGGGCAAGCCCACGACTTTGACTTTATCGCGCGGCAAGCAGGATTTTACTGGGCACGCGCCTGGGCGTTGCGCCCTTGGCACGCTAACCTAATGCCGAGTTGCTATAGAGCAGCCAACTGAGCAGAAAATTGATTGCGATCAGGCTCATGCCGCCCACAACGGCGGCGCTGGTGCTGGCCTCGCCGACCTGGGCCGCACCGCCCTTGCAGTTTAAGCCGCTCCAGCAGGCGATTAACCCAATCATCGCGCCAAAAATAACGGCTTTTAACAGGCTTTTATAAATATCATCCGGGGTCAGGTACAGCCAGACAGAATCTGCAAACTGGCCGTAGGTAATGCCTGCAACCTGTTTAGCCACCAGCATGCCGCCGCTTACGCCCAGGGCTTCGGCTAAAATGGTAATCAGCGGCAGCGTAAACACAAACCCCAGCACACGGGGGGCCACTAAAAACCGCACCGGATGCACGCCCATGACCTGCAGCGCATCGAGCTGGCTACTGATGGCCATGTGCCCCAACTGAGCCGCCACCGCCGTGGCGCAGCGCGCCGTGACGGCAAGCGCGCTAAAAATGGGGGCCACCTCTCGGACGATACTGAGTGAGACCCCGGCACCGATGTAGGCTTCTGCGCCGTTTTGAGAAAACTTGAGCGCGGCCTGCATGGCCATAACGCTGCCTGCAATCACGCAGATGATGACCGCCACCGGCACGGACGCGACGCCGAGCAGGTAGCTCTGGCGCATGACCTCGGGCCAGCGGAGCCGAGGCGACAGCACGGACTGCGCGGTGCCAAGGCCGAGTAAACACACCTGCCCTAGTTGAGTAATAAAAAGGCTCATACGATTTAGGGTAACAAAAAAAGTTCTCCTAAGGGTTTTATGCACTTAATTAGGCTTTGCGTTGTTTGTTCTTTAAAGAAAGAAGTAAGAGGAGAAGCCAATGATAATGCCACATTCTGTTGCAGACATGTTGAGCTTGCTCGCAGAAAGCAACCCCTCTCTTCCTAATGTACGAGCCTTTAGGAAAAATCCTGGCAGCGTAGCTCATAATGACAGCATTGGTTTTTTTACTCTTACCGGCCGCACTGGTGAAAAAAATGTTCGAGGCTTGTACGAACTAGAGATCCCTAGAACTCGTCCAGTGGAATTAACAAATTCATACGATGATTTTACTTATAAAATGACCGCTTTGAGCAGCAATAATAAGAGTTTTAATAACCCTTTAGACTCTTTTGAACTGACAATTTGGGGCAATGAAAACGCAGACTCCCGTAATAAAGCCGTTACCATCTACAGTCCAAACTCAGGAAATGCACAACGTACCATTTTTTCAGATCAACAATTTAATGCAAATATTAACTATTTTAAAAAATTGATTGACGCAGCTGAATCGATACGAGGCGTCGCACTTACATCTAGACGCAAATCAGAATGGTGGCTTTAATACTTAGTCATTAAAGAGTAATTTTTGCCACAGCGCTTGCAGGCCCTGTTTATCCAGAGATGAAGTCAGCATCACCCGCCCTTGGGCAGCCCACGCAGCCTGCAGGGCGGCTTGATCTTTCTGTTTAATCTGGTCGCCCTTGGTGCCCACCAGCATCACGGGCTTACCAAGCGTTTGCAGCCAGTGCCACGTGTTTAGGTCGATTTCTTTCTGGCCGTGGCGGCTGTCAATCAGTAACAGAATCGCCTGCAGGGTATCGCGTTTTTTTAAAAACACATCGAGCCCCTTGCCCCAGTCGGCCAACATGGCTTTGCTAACCTTGGCGTATCCGTAGCCGGGCAAATCAATTAAAATCCGCCGATCTTCGCTCTGGCTCTGGGTTTCTCGCAGGCGGATTTCGTAACGATGCACCAGTCGGGTTTTGCCAGGCGTACCACTGGTGTAGGCGAGTTTTTTACGCGCGCACAGTGCGTTAATGAGCGATGATTTTCCCACGTTCGAGCGCCCCACCAGCGCAATGGCGGGCGCCGTATCTTCGGTGCGCGCCATCAGGTTAGCTGGCAACGAATCCAGCATTTGAGCCTCTAGCACTTGCCATTGCAGGGGCGGGGTTGGTGGGGTTTCAGTCAAGGACATAGAAAATGCCTTCAATTAGGAGTACATTCCAGAGTAAGAGATATTATGCAGCCAGAGTGACGTGAGCGCTGTTAAATTGGCTTCGATGGGGGCAATGTCCTTCCAGCCGTTATTTCGGCGAACGCTGGATTGATATTTTTATTGGCCTTTAGCTATTCCCATTCCACGGTGGCGGGCGGCTTGCTGGTCACGTCCAGCATAATCCACGCCAGGCCCGGCTGAGTCTGGAGCGTCTCGCGCAACGCGCGGATGACGTCTAACGAGAGTTCTTCGGGCACGCGCGCCGCACGCGCCGTCATAAAATCGCTGGTAATGACGCCACGTATCGCCACGCTGCGCGAGCGACTTGCAACGGGTCCCACAGGCACCAACACCGCCAACGCCTGAGACAACGCGCCTGGCCCCGAAAAACAGCCGTGCTGCGCCAAAATCCGCATGGCGGCATCGTCTAACGCCTGCGCTTGCGCAATCACTGGGGGGGTTAAGGTGGTGGGCGTGGCCTCGGTAAAGGCCTCTGGCAGCGGACAAGCCTCGTGATTCAGCACAACGGCCAACCGGTTAATAAACGGCAGACTGTTGGGAATGGTTTTGGCCAACTGGAACACGGTACGCCAAAACGCGGGCGTGAGAGCGGCATCGTTATCGTTATCGTCGAGTTGCTTGGGCGAGGCAGGCGCTATGAGGGCCAAATGCTTGTAGCTACGGCCATCGCCCTGCACGCCCACCGATTTTACGGGTGCCAGCGTCGCCTGCACATTGGGAGCCAGATTAAAAACCTGGGCTTTGAGCAACGCGTTTTGCTCGGCATAGGTTTCGGGCGCGTAAAGCGCGCCCTGCGTGCACAAAATACGCACGCCCAGCCCTGGCCCCGGGAACGGCTGGCGCGCAACCAACGCCTCGCTTAAACCCAGCATGCGGCCCAACGCTCGGACTTCGTCCTTGTGCAAATCGGCGTTCGGCTCCAGAATCAGGCCTTTGGCGCGGTGTTCGCGAATCAGGTCAACATCGTTATGATGCGTTTTAATCGTATGCGCGCCGCTACTAATGCCGCTATTGCCGCTCTCGATTAAATCCGGACGCAGCGTCCCCTGAGCAATCAACACATTGTCCAGATCGCAGCCAAACACATCGCCCACGGCCCGTATTTCGGCTTGAATCAACCGGAAAAACACGTCGCCAATCAGTTGGCGTTTGGCCTCGGGGTCGGTTTCGAGACGAAGCGGGCCAATGGCACGCCCATCGCGCGTCTGGCCGGTAGCGTTCAAGAACGCGTCCTGCGCGCGAATCAGCTTAAAATGCTTCAGGCCCAGCGCTTGCAGCTCGCGCATCACGGCATCAGATTCGGGTTCGCCCTGAATTTGACGCATCAGGCCGGAGTCAATATGCACAGCGTAAACGTTATCGGGGCCAAGGGCTTTCAGCAGCAACGCCGCCGTCACGCTGGAATCTACGCCGCCGCTGACCAGCACAAACGCCATGCGCCCAGCGGCCTGCGTCCGGATTTGCTCAAGCGTCGTTTCGAGCCGGCTATTAAGGGTAAAACTGGGGGTTAGCTGGCAAATCTCTCGTAAAAAATTAGCGAGCATTTGGCCGCCGTTGGGCGTCAGTTCGACTTCTGGATGAAACTGCAAGCCGTAAAATCCACGTGTCGCATCAGACACAGCAGCAATGCTATGTTCGCGGTCTTGCGAGCGGGCAATGACCTCAAACCCCTCTGGCAGTTGCGTTACGCTGTCGCCATGGCTCATGAGTACGGTCTGGCCTGGCGCGAGTGCTATAAATAAGCCTTCGGCAGTGCTTAGAGAAATATCCGTCTGGCCGTATTCGCGGGTTTTGGTTTCGGTCGCAGGCGCAACGCGCCCGCCCAATTGCTGGCACATAAGCTGCATGCCGTAGCAAATCCCCAAGACCGGCACATTGAGCGTCCAGAGCGCAGGGTCGCAATGCGGCGCGCCGGTTTCGTAGACGCTATTGGGACCACCCGAGATAATTATGCCGCCGTAACCCGCCAATTGCGCCGCAGGCGTGCTAACCGGAAACAAATGGCTCTCGATATTGAGCTCGCGCACGCGGCGATCGATGACCTTGGTATATTGGGCGCCGCAATCCAGAATGGCGACGCACTGCTTTAAGGCAGTCTGCTGCGTGGCGGTAAGTAACGCTGTTTTTTGGTCAGGGTGAAGCGTTTGAGTGCTTGGAGACGATTCGGGCATGGGCCTATTATGGCAGAAAGCGCCAAGCTTAAGAAAGCCCTTAGATTTGATGCGTTCCAAAGTCAATAATGATTGTTTTTATGCTTATGTAAGCAAGGGGTCGAACAAAAAACCAAGGCTAAACAGCCTCCTTGTTTCAGCCAGCGTCTTTGTCTCTCTCTCATTTTTTTTGGATTTTTTACCCCCTTGGGTAACCGAACGAAACGGATACGCCTCAAGGGATACAGTCTCTCTAGCAACGCTTTCTCTCTTTTAATTCTTTCTCTCTAGCTCAGTCAAAATAACGTAATGACACTTAGCAGCGACTCATTAAGGGCAGTTTACTGCTTAAGCGCTGATCAGCAATTTAAGCCTGAATCACACGGGCCTGCGGTTGCCTAATTAGCCTTAGAATAAGCGGCAAGTGAACAAAACAGTGTGTGGGGTTACTTTCGTAAGGTTTAGCGCTCGGGCAGGCCACTTGGGCCGCCGGCGCGTAGGAGGTGCGTAATGGTATTTGGAATAATCAAAAAATTCGCTGGCGGCGCCTTGAAAGGCTTGGACCGTGCGTTAGGTGGCGGACGAAAGCGAAAAAGCAAAGGCATTGAGGGCAATAGTAACCCAACACAGGCGCAAGCCATCGCCCTACCCCCCGAGGTTCTAAAAATGCTTGCGCAATTGCCACAGAAACAGCCGCCTATCCTGAACGAATCATATTTTGGCGTCAATGGTGGTGGCCTCAGGCTCAATGGCTGAACCTGAGGCTAAAGCAAACACTACTTAAGCCGAATTACGCTCTATTTACTGGAAGGATACTCACCCATGGCATTGCCATTACTTGCGCTGGCCACTAAAGCCCTCCCGATGCTTAAAAGCCTTTTTAAAGGCGGAAATCCTATTGATGCAATTGGTAAAATTTTTAATCCCATTAAAAATCTTTTTTCCGGGTTATTTGGTAAGAAAAAAGGCAGCAAGCAGGCTAAACTGGCCCAACCCGGTAGCCCGCAAGTGGGTGGGCAACAAACCGTGAGCAAGCCCTCTGCGCCTACTATTATTGTTGCACCCACGCAACCCGCCGTTGGCAAGCAAGACCCCTTCCAGAGTGGCCCCAATACCCTGGATATTGGCGGTAAGGACTCAAAAATCGATATGGCCAAACTGGCAGAAACGTTTAACAAGCTGGGTATTGATCCTGAAGTAGGCAAGTTTGCCATTAAAACAGCAAACGAGCTAGGCAGGCCGGTTACGTTGCAACTGGCGCAAATGCCACAAAAATCGAACCCGTTTAGCGGCACGTTTAACATTTAATCAAAAACTATACGCGATAAAGCTCGTAAGCCATCAGGCCAAAGCCGTTGCATCACCCACACGGCCCGCGAGAGTCTGTTTTAGACGCTGCGATGCGGTTTAAGTTTTCCGCAGTTTAAGTTTTCCATGGTTTGCAGTATCGTCGTTTGCTATGAACGCCCAATTGCTGCCCCCCGACTTCCCCAATCCCTCCACAAACCCGGCGCATGCAGAGTCTGCATGCGCTTTTTTGCAATCGCCCGCCCAACCCCGCACCACGCTTGCACAGCTTAAGGCATGGGCCGCACTGCCTTTGCTGGATTTAGTGTTTGAGGCGCAGCGCGTACACCGCGCGCACCACGCGGCCAACACGCTGCAACTTTGCACGCTCAGCAATATCAAATCGGGCCATTGCCCCGAAGATTGCGCCTATTGCCCGCAAAGCGCGCGTTACAGTACCGGCATTGAAACCTGGGACTTACCCAGCACCGAAGAAATTACAACCCAGGCCCGCGCCGCCAAAGCCAACGGCAGCACGCGGTTTTGCATGGGCGCGGCTTGGCGCACGCCACCCAAGGGCAAAGCATTTGATCACGTTTTAAGTCTCATACGAACAGTCCGAGACGAAGGGCTAGAAGCCTGCGTAACGCTTGGCATGATTGATGCCGAGCAGGCCGACGCGCTAAAAACCGCGGGCCTGACGGCGTACAATCATAATATTGATACCGCGCCCAGCCATTACGATAAAATCATTACCACCCGCACCATGCAAGACCGATTGGAGACGCTGAAAGCCGTGGGCGAGGCCGGGATTCAGGTTTGCTGCGGCGGCATTTTGGGCCTGGGCGAAACGCCAGAGCAACGGCTCGAGATGATTGAAACCTTGTGCAAGCTGGAAACACCGCCCGAATCTGTACCGATAAACTGCCTGGTGCCCGTGGAAGGTACCCCGCTTGCGGACGCGCCGCCGGTAGACCCTATAGAACTTGCGCGCACCATTGCGATAACGCGCCTGGCTTTACCTGCGGCTAAAATCAGACTTTCGGCGGGGCGCTTAACGCTGAGCGACGAAGCCCACGCGCTGTGTTTTATGGCCGGTGCCAACGCCATTTTTACCGGCGATGTCCTGCTCACCACGCCGAACCCGGGCGAAGATCGTGACGCGCAACTGATGCAAAAGCTTGGGTTAGTTGCGCAACGCTAACTTTGCGTTCCGTGATACTGCTACCACTGCAACGTCGGCAGCATCTCGTATAGCAGCGCGTTGATTAACTGACCCATCTGGCTGGCGCTGGCCTTACCGGCTTCGATGACTTCGGCGTGACTGAGCGGGGCTTGCCCCACGTGCGCCGCTTTGTTGCTAACGCAGGAAAGCCCCAAAACGTGCAAGCCCAACTGTCGCGCCACGATGACTTCGGGCACAGTTGACATGCCCACCAAATCTGCCCCAAGGGCTTCGAGCATACGCACTTCTGCGGGCGTCTCGTAACTGGGGCCTGGCACGCCCGCGTACACGCCGGTTTTTAACTTAACACCATGTTCTTTAGCCAAGGTTTTTAATGCCTGGCGCAAAACAGGCGAATACGGTTCGGTCATATCTACAAAGCGCGCGCGCTGGGTTTGCTCTGCGCTTTGCGCCTCGAACCCGGTGAGCGGATTTTGCCCCATTAAGTTTAAATGATCTTCAATCATCACCAGATCGCCGGCATTAAACTCGGGACGGATGCCGCCGCTACTGTTGGTTACGATTAACAGCCGAACGCCCAGCGCGGCTAGCAACCGAACCGGGTACGCCACTTGAGACGCCGTATACCCCTCGTAAAGGTGCACTCGCCCGGCCAGACAGGCAACATCGAGCTGGTTAAAAAGCTTACCCATTACAAGCTGCCCCGCATGTCCCGCCACGCTGGCCTTGGGGAATCCGGCAAGACTGCTAAAGCTGATTTTTTCGGGCGATTGCAATTGAGACACCCAGCCACCGAGTCCAGAGCCCAAAATCAGCCCAATTTTGGGTGCGGTGCTGTACCTTGATTGCACCAATGCTTTGGCGGAGGCAAGATGTTGCGCCAAATCGTTTTGAGGCAAATTTAAAATCGGTAACGGCGCGCGCCAGGGAGACATATCGCGTGTTCATCCATAAAAAATACAGATTCTAATAAACCAAGCCAGACAGGTTTATTAAAGGTTATACCGCGATTTTATCCAAAGTGCTTCAAGTCGCTAGACGCGGCCCGTAAAAGTCTAAGACAGAATCCGCCGTTTACGCTAAGCTTGAGACAAGAACATAGATAGTAAAAAGCGCGCCATGGCGCTACAGAAAATTCATTTTTTTTAAACGCTAATTTTAAGTTAACTCTGTCTATTAAAATCTGTTTATCGATTGTCTGCGTTAAGGGAGAGCATGTGCGCCATGACGACCATTCAGCCGCCTTTGCAACAAGACCCAACCCTTTTGGGCCAAACCATCCTGATTTTTGCCGGCCCGGATTTTGAAGATCGCGAGCTGTTTTACCCCTTGTATCGCTTTAAAGAGGCGGGTGCAAACGTTAGCGTTGCAGGTATAGGCGAGGCAAGCTACAAGGGCAAGTACGGTGTACCGGTAAGTGTTGATTTACAGGCCGAGGCCGCGCTTAAACAGGCGCAAACCAAGCCTTGGGACGCCGTGATTGTGCCAGGCGGCTGGGCCCCGGATAAAATCCGGATGAACCAGGCCGCGCTGGACATCGTTAAAGCCAGCCTTAACGCCAACAAAATCGTGGCCTCGATTTGCCACGGCGGCTGGGTGCTGTCCTCGGCCAACGTGCTGAAGGGCCGCGTTGTTACCAGCTATTGCGCCATTAAGGACGATATGACCCACGCGGGCGCACAATGGCGCGATGACGCCGTGGTGATTGATGCCGATAATCACGCCGGGCAAGGCACGTTAATTACGTCTCGCACGCCCGACGACTTACCCGCGTTTTGCGCGGCAATCGTGCAGCAGCTCATCCAAAATGCTGTAACGACCCGAGCCGCGGTACAAGCCTAATGTTACAGTTTTGGCCAGAAATTATCCTGCTCTTGAGCTTTTTTGCCGTGCTTGCAGGCGCGCTTGGGCTAGTGGGCGTTTCGCCCGGCGCAGAAACCCTGACGCTAATGGCCGCGCTAGATCCGGCTGGCGTGCCGCCCTGGGCCCAGGGTAGTTTGCTCAGCTGGGCGTATCCGTGGGTTTGGCCCGCAAAACTTTTGTCGCAGTGGTTTAACGCGCTTGGGTTACAGGGCTTAGGCGCGCTTTGGGCCGTCCGGCTGCCGAATCTGATGGCCTTACTGGGGGCATTAGCTGGCGGTTATACCTGGATTTTGCTCTTGACGGGCAAGCGCACCAAGGCGCTAATTGCCATGGTGCTGCTGATGCTGAGCTGGGGCGTGGTGAGCGCGGGCCGCACCGCAGACCTGACCGCACCCGGACTGGCGTGCTGGCTTTGGCTGGGCGTAGCGGTTACGGCGCTGGCGCAAACCAGTCAAGGTCGATTAAGCCTGTGGCAAGGGCTTGGCTTTGGCTTTTTACTGGGGGCTACCGGATTATTTTGCGGCTGGCCCGTTATGCTTATTGGTGTGCTGACCGCCTGCGCCCTGTGGCAGCAATTAAAACAAACCATGCGTCATAGCAGCACGGCGGATCTTTCTGGCCTGGTAGGGTATTTATTGCTGGGCAGCGCGCTGGTGCTGGTATGCTGGCTGCCCGTAACAGCCCTGAGCGTTAAAGCGTTCAAACCCTGGCTCAGCTGGCCCGCCTCGGTGTGGGAATACATTTGGCTGCTGCGCGATTTAATGCCCGCGCTACTGTTTTTACCCGCAGCGCTCCACCGCAGTGCTGCCGCTGGGAATACGCCCATGCGCAAGAACCGGCAAAACAGCCTTGAGCCCGCTTACGGCGCGCTTATGGCATGGCTGTTGCCGAGTTGCTTATTTGCGGTAATGCTGAGTGTTTTTGGCGTTTCTGTGCCGCTGTTTGTGGTGTTTTCGCCTTGGATTTTGTGGGCCAGCCTTTATATTAGTGATTTACTCGGTGGCGACTATATGCCCGAAGTGCGTCGTTGGCACGCCATTACACTGGAAGGCTGGATTTTAGTCAGCTTATCGGGATTACTCGGGTTAAGCTGGCTGCTGTTTACCGATTTACCGGATCGGTACCTGGGCGGAGTGCCTTGGTGGATGCCTGGGCCGGATGCGCTGCCGGTATTTTTTGACGCCGAAACGTTTATTCCGCTCTGGAAGCTGTGGCTTTTACCCGGCCTGTTGCTGGTGCTGTTGGGCGTGTTAATGGTTTTGATTTTTTCGGCATTGCGGCGCTTTAACGAAGCCCTGATTGCGCAAGGCATTACCGTTGCCGTGCTAACCGTCTGGATGCTTTACGGCGTGCTGCCGGTCGTATCTCCGGCGGTTCAGTCTTACTGGGGGCAGCAATTACTCAAGGCACCTCAGCCCCAGATTGCGATGAGCCAAACGCCCGAACTGGGCCTTAGCGCGTGGCTGGCTCCAACGCACGCCAAACTTAACTGGCAAAAAAATATGCCGTGCGGGCTCAAACACCCAAACCCGAATACGACCACAAATGCATCTAATGCCACTGAATCTGACGTATCTAAGCCTGAGCAACACCTTGAGCAATCACTTGAACAATCTGTGCAAACTGTTCAAGCCAGGCCACCCGTAGCACCTGTCGCGCCCCAGCACAGCCTGCTGATACAGGAGCGCGATTATTACGATTTACCCTACGAAACACGCCAGCATTACACCGTACTGCAAGCGTTTACCCAGTGGCGCATTTCGCCCCTGTGGCAGGTGATTTTAAATCGTAGCAGCGTAATTGCCTCGCCGCACCAGATTAAACGCAAAAAAACCGTACTACTCACCACCTCGGCCCTTACGCGCGCCGAATAACTTGAGCACACACCCCTAATGCCGAACACTTTGATTTTACTTGCCCACGGTAGCCGAGATCCGCGCTGGTGCGCTCCGTTTGAACACATTCGCGAACGCGCGCAAACACAGGCGCCGCATGCAAGAATAAAACTGGCGTTTTTAGAAATGGCCTCGCCCAGCCTGAGCCAAACCCTGGAAGCCGTTTTACAGCAGAACGGAACCGCCATGGTGCAGGTGTTGCCCTTGTTTATGGCCTCGGGGGGTGGGCACCTGAACCGCGACGTACCCGAAATCCTGGCCGAGTTTAATCGGCGCTACCCCGAAGCCGAGCTAGAACAATTACCGCCGATAGGCGAGCATCCACAGGTTCGGCAAGCGATGATCGATGCGATTGCTGAATCGCTCTAGCTGATTTTTTAGCCTTAGCAAACTGACAAGACACAGACATGATGACTGATGCCGCGCCCATCGCCCTGATTTGGCTCCGACAATGCTTGCGCCTGCAAGATAACCCCATGCTCGTGGCGGCGCTCGCGCAGGGGCTGCAACCGGTATTTGTTTACTGCTGGCACCCCGAGGGCGAAGGCGACTGGCCATTAGGCGGCGCAAGCAAGTGGTGGCTCCATTACAGCCTGCAAGCCCTTGAGCGCGACATAACGGCGCGCGGCAGCCAGCTAATGCTGATTCGCGAGGCGCCCGAGCAAGCGCTGCCCACACTGGCGAAGTACCTTAACGTCAAGCACGTCTGGGCCGATTGTCGCGTTGAGCCCGCAGCGCGCGCGCAAACCCAACGCGTCGATCAGGCTCTAAAGCAAGCCGGTATTGCGCCCGAATGGCTCATTAGCAATTGGGTGCTTGATCACGATGCGCTTAAAAATGGCCAAGGCGAACCGTATCAGGTGTATTCTGCGCTGTGGCGCGCCTGGGCTCCCGCTTTAGCCGACACGCAATTTAAGTTACTTACCGCTCCCGAACTTTTTACGCTGCCGCAAAGCACGCAAGACGCGCTAGCCACCTTGACTGCGCCCAAGCCACAAGCGCTTGGCGCGCTAAAGCTGCTTAGCCCGCTGGGCTGGGATGCCGCGTTTAACCAGCACTGGCAACCGGGCGAAGCAGGCGCACGTAAAGCGTTGACCCACTTTTTAAGCACGCGGGTTCAAACGTACAATCACGATCGCGATAGGCCCTACAAACCGGGCACCTCGAGACTATCGCCGCATTTACGGTTTGGCGAGCTAAGCCCCCGTCAAATCATCCAGGCGACGATAGCGCGCATGGAAAGCGTTGACGGCACAAGCCAGACGATTAACTGGGCCAAAGGCACTGCGGGCGTCTCGGCAGGCTCGCCCAAAAGCGTGCAGAACGCGGTTAAATACATTCAGGAAGTTTTGTGGCGAGAATTTGCGTATTACCTGCTTTGGCATTTTCCGCATACGGCCAATGCGCCGCTTAAGCCTGCGTTTAACGCCTTTCCGTGGGTCGATGACCCTGCGGGCCTGGCACGATGGCAGGCCGGGCTGACGGGATTCCCGATTGTGGATGCGGGCATGCGCGAACTGTGGCACACCGGCTGGATGCACAACCGGGTGCGCATGATTGCGGGCTCGTTTTTGGTCAAAGATTTGCGCATTAACTGGCTTGAGGGCGCGCGCTGGTTTTGGGATACGTTGGTGGATGCCGACCTGGCCAGCAACACGTTGGGTTGGCAGTGGGTTGCCGGCTGCGGCGCGGATGCCGCCCCGTATTTTAGGATTTTTAACCCGACGCTTCAGGCCCAGAAGTTTGATCCTGAGGTGGCCTATACCCGCCAATGGGTGCCAGAATACGATCCGGGTCGCGCGGCACTTAATGCCAAAGGCGCTTTGTTTAAAACGGCTCACGCGGCTGGCGGCCTTAAACCAGCGGGCGTTAGGCCCCGAGCGTTACGCGCCGTGTTTGAGCAATTTAACGACTACCCAGAGCCCATGGTGGATCATCACGCGGCGCGCGACGCAGCCCTGGCCGCGCTGGCGACCATTAAAAAGCCTTCAGAAGAATAATCACGAGACAAATTTTCAAGAAGCTCAACAGACGCTTTGCCCTAACTTTACCCTATGCAAGCACGCCTTTTGTTTGATGTTGCCCCTCCCAACGCTGACGCAACTGCCGAAGCAGCGTTTAACGCGCAACCATTGTTTGCAGACCTGCTCAGTCAGGCTGCTGCGCCCCGCGTGGAGCGCACCAACGCCCGCCGCACAGCCTCGGCGCGCTGGACGAGCAATGGGCTATTGATTCGGGTACCAGCCAGGTGGCACACCCAAGACCAGCAAAACGCAATTACCGAGTTAACGCAAAGACTCCAGCACAGCCTGCAAAAAGACCTAACGCTGCTCACGCACGCCGCCACGTGGCCCACTTTAACGTTTGAGGATAACGGGAGTTTATCGCGTTATGTTAGCCGCCTGAACTACGACACGTATAAAGTGGCCTTTAGCAAGGCCCGCATTGGCAATGCGGTCAGCACCCGGCTGGCGCAAGCCAATATTACAACGGGCACCATTACCGTCTCTCGGTATTGTTTGCATCAGGCGCCGGCGCATGCGCTGCGTTATTTAATTTTGCACGAGCTTGCGCATTTTATCGAAGCGAATCATAGCCGGCGGTTCTGGGCGCTGGTGGCGCAGCACGAACCGCAGTACCGGTTAATGAACCAGATTATGCAGGCGCATCATAAACTAAGCGCCCTGCGCGCTAACGCAGCGCAGATAGAGTAAATCTATTTAAAAGACACGATTGTATTGGCTTACCTAGCCAGCCAAAATCTGCCATCCTGTCAGTTAAGCAATACTAAGTAAGGACGCAGTAGCGTCTGAAAATATTGAACACACCTTACTGTCCCACGCCCTGAACACGCCTTTTAGGTATGTGTGTTTTACATACCTAAAAGGGCTGATGTACTTTTTTTAGACAGTACAAACTCTTAAGCGCAATTGCTGTTTGGCTGCCAAAGCTTGCCTGGGGATCAATCAGAACCAGTTGTAAAAATCGCGCTGTGAGAGATTCGAACTCCCGACCTCATGGTTCGTAGCCATGCACTCTATCCAACTGAGCTAACAGCGCTTTTTGGACACCTGTATCGATTGAGTTGCATTTATATTACCCAGAGCATTGCGGCGGTTCAAGCATGCGCAACCCTGCGCATGCGCAATGCCTTTAAATCAACCCCGCGCGCAGGCCGTGTAAATCCCCGCTTAAGTACCGCCTGCCGTGTAAAACAGGCTGTATAAAAATGCGTTTGCGGCGTTACAATACCAAAGGCTAGCAGGTGCTCACAGATGCTCGCCTAACCCAGCAGGCACAGGTTTAGGCTAAACTGTTCTAGCCAATACACTTTAAGGCGCCCTCTTTTAGACTCCAAAACACCGTCTGGATATAGGCTTAGGCCACCCCTAAGTGTGTTATTTTTTTGGATTTAAACCGTATACGCCGGCATGCACCCGCCGAATCGTTTGCTTTTGACTGAGCACTCATGACTGTATCTCCGTGACTGTATCCCCATGACTGAGCCCTTATCCCCGGCGTCCACCATCGAGGTGACGTTTGAGCCAGACGGCATTACGCTTGCCGTAGATGCCAAAACCACCCTGCGAGAAGCCGCTCATCTGGCGGGCGTCGATGTGCACGATCGCTGCGGCGGCTTGGGCGCGTGCTGTAACTGCGTGGTGACCGTGATCGCCGGTGCCGAACATCTTTCGGCTAAAACCGAGCTGGAAGCCGCCGTGTTTTACCTGGACCCGGACGATCGATTATCGTGCCAATGTTACGCCCATGGCCCGGTTACGCTTAAAACCACTTAAGGCTTTTAAGTTTAAGCCTGGCGAACAATCAGCGTTGCAGTAAATTGCCCTTCGGCGTAATCCAACATAATTTGCCCGCCCATGGCGTGCATTAATTCTCGTGCAATGTACAAGCCTAGCCCAGTACCGCGCGTCGTGCGGGTGGTGCTGTCGTCTAGGCGGGCAAATTTATCAAACAGGCCGGCGAGCGCCTCGGCAGAAACGGGCGAACTTGCGTTACGAACCTGCACGCGCGCCTCGTGCGGTAAAGTCTGAACCTCGATAACAACCGGCTGCGTGGCATCGGCGGCGTACTTAACGGCGTTATCCAGCAAGTTAATCAGCACTTGCGCCAGTCGATCCGGATCGGCCAAGACCGTGAGCGCAGACACTTGCGCGGCATCGCCGGTGATTTGGATTGATGGGCGGCGCGGCGTTTTTTGCGCGTCATTATACGTATTATTGGGCTGGTTTCGATCAAGCGGCTTAAGCGGCTCGGATTGTTCGGCCTCCCGGTCATGAATCAGTTGTATGCACTGCTCAATCAACGGCATCAGTGGCACACGATCTTCGAACACACGCAGCCCGGATTGTTCAAGCTCCGGAATCACCAGCAAATCATCGACTAAGCGATTTAATCGATCGGCATTGACTTTAATGCGCTTTAGGCTTTGCTGGCGCATTTGGGGCGATAACTCTGCATCGTGCCGTAACAAGCGGCTTGCGTAGCCCTTAATGTTAGTAAGCGGCGTGCGCAACTCGTGGCTTACGGTGTCTATCAGGGTCGATTTTAACTCGTCCAGCTTTTGCGTCCGCTCCCAGGCTTCGTGGGTTTTACGCGCCATGCGGTTAAATTCGCCGGTCAGGTATACGATTTCGTAGGGCGTAAGCGCGTTTGCAATCAACCGGATGCGGCGCGTGTAATTCCCGTCTGCAATGGCTTTAATCCCTTTAATGAGCTGCCTGAAATTTCTGGTCAGGCCTACAATATAGCCGGCAGCCAGAATAGTCACGCCGATGACGGTTAACACCACCAGCAACAACGATTGCTCGCGGGCGCGTTTAATATATTGCTGTTTAAGAACATACGGCGATTGAATCACCAGGCCCCAACCCACATCGGGCAGCTTGAGCACCACCGCCTCGACTTGATAGACTTCTGGATCGGCATCAGCTTCTGTCGCTTTAGCGTCGCGCGTGTCAAGAGATTGCGTCTCAACGAGAGTCGTCCTGATTTCTCCAACGCTGCCTGGCGACAATGCGTTAAAGGCAGCCATCTGTTTCGGGTCCAAGCGAGACTGCCGGGCCAATAATGCTGGCGGGCCAGCTTTCAGTACGCCCGCTTCATCGACGATGAACACAGCGCCCTCAAACACGTTTTGCTGACGCGCCAACAGTTCATCGAGTTTAGGGAAGGGCTGCTGAAGCCAAAGACCCGCCGAAGGCTCTGTCTTTGCCGCTTGCGTTTCTTGCTGAGCCTGCGCAAGTTCGGTGAGCGGCAGCAAGTAATGCAGAATAATCTGCGCCTGTGTAGACTTGCCTAGCGCGGGGTGCACTTGCTGGGCAAATACATGCTCGGTTTGATAAAATTTTGCCTCAGGTAACGATTTTTTGCCCTCAAAAGCTTTTAATTTTGTTGATGTTGACGAAACAGACTCGTGCGTTTTAGCGCTTTTAGCCGCTTGTGCCCCAAGCGCCAACGCATCAACCGAAACCAGCCTTGGACTAAATCCAGCCTTTGCCAGCAAGGTGCCATCGGCACGGTAAACACCCGCCGCTAACACCGCCTGCGGGCCCAGTAAGACTTTTAATTCAGCCAAAGCTTCGGGCGGCGTTGCCCCCTGGGCGCGCAAGCGCAAGTATACCTGGCGCGCTTGCATCGCTTGCTGTCGGTGCCACTGCAAGTCGGTTTGCAAGGCATCAAACATGCTGCTGGCCATATGTTCGGTAAAACCGCGTAATTCTTTTTTTAAGGCGCGCTGGTTAAAATTAAAAAACAGCAGGCTCATTACAATCAGTGGAATGAGCAACGCGACAATAAAAAACGTGATGATTTGCTCAAAAAGCCTAAGGCGGCGAATGTTGACGTGGGTTTTCATGGTGGTACTCGTCAGCGCTCCTGTGGGGTAGGCGCTGCACCCAAAACGCCCGACGCAGCTTGCACCTGAACCCTCGGCAACAGCACCGCGGCCACAAAGGTGTTAATGGCTGCTTCGAAGGCTTCGGGTGAGCCGTTGTTCTCGATCACGGCGTCCCAATCCAGCGCAGGCGTATCCAGTTCGGTTTCGGTCGCGTCAGATTCGCTGACCAGCTGCCCCCGTGCTGCACGAATCTCGCGGGTGGCCTCGACGCGTAATAATACAGCGCCGTATTGCCGCAGTGCCTGATATTCCTGCATTAAACGGACATCGGGAATAATCAGCGATTGCCCTGCAAAATAAGGCTGCAAAGCAATCTGCAACCAATACAGCGCCGATTGCTCGCGCCCCCAGGTACCTAAGGTAATTAACCCGGGGCGATGCTGCGCCTTATAGGCTTCGAGAGTATGCAAACTAAGCCCGTGGTGCTTGCAGTATTGTTGCTTTATGGCCAACGCAATGGGGGTAATGCCATAGGTTTGACTCGTTGCCTGGGTAAGCGCCGCCTGCATTAATTTTGCAGCGGTATCTTTACCCGCAAACTGTTTACCCGAGACGCCAATGAGCACGGGTGCCAAGGGTATGGGTTGAGATTCTGGATTTGCCGCAATTGCGTCACGCATCATAGCGTGTAGCTTAGCAAACTTACCGGGGCGCAAAAAGCGTCTCGCGCGCAATGACTCCCCGATCAAAGCAGGCTACAATGGTTTCATTGTAGAGGAGTAAAAAAGGAATGGATTTTCTTGAATTTTCAGCACGTTTTTCAGACGAAGCGGCCTGTGAGCACTACCTGATTGCA
>JAYKHY010000046.1:0-12166 GCA_035285025.1 Vampirovibrionales bacterium
TGTTTGAAAGACTAAAAGCCTGGAATCCATGGCTTTTTTTCAGCGATGACTTTCGAGCCTACAATCACGTAATTCCAGAGGGCTTACTGATGCAGGGAAAACGCTACACCATCGCCATCGAACGCGCTAACAGCAACCTCAGACATTACTTTGCTCGTTTTTCACGTCGTTGCAAGTCATTTTCTCGTGCATTGGACATGGTTGAGATTACAGTGGGGCTTTTTGCGACACTAAACAACAAATCACTCAAAAACTAACACTCCCGAAAATTTTACACCCAGCCTATCATTTTGAAACCAAAGAACCTTCCTAACGTTAAAAAGCCCTACAACCTATTTGGGATGATTTGCGATACCTAAACTTTTATTTGCCATCTACTTTTCAAAAAAATGCTTGCCTAGCTATGCCTGCCGGGCTAGCCAGCGCAGGGATTCTCGCAAAACCGCCTCTGCCGAGAACGCCTCTCGATCGTCTGCGCCGCTGACCGGCACGGCTTGACTGACGGCCCGCAGCGCTTGCGCAACCTCTGAAGCCGAATATCCCAAAGCCTCTAGCACCGAGCTGGCCTCGGTTGCAACCGCTGAAGGCAAGCCCGCGAGCGCGCTCTGATTTAATGCATCTGAAGCCTCTGCTGTTAAGCCTGGCATCAGGAGCGTTTGACGCGCCTTGAGCTTTTCGCGCAAATCCAGCACAATTTTTTGCGCCGCCTTTAAGCCAACGCCTTTGGCGGCGGTCAGGACTTTGGGCGCATCGGCAACCACAGCCTCGACGAGTTGAGACACCGTAAGCGCGTTTAAAAGGGCAAGGGCAGACTTTGGACCAACGCCGCTTGCGCCCATCAGCAGCATGAACAATTCGCGCTCGGCGCTGCTCGTAAAGCCCACCAGCATCATACCATCCGGTCGATCCGGTTTAAAAATCAGTTGCGTGTATAAAATCTGCTCGGCGCCTAGCTCGTTTAAATAGGCCAACGCGCGCGCGGGGAGCTGGCAGCCAAAGCCCACGCCGCCGGTTTCTAGCAAAACCGAGGCTTCGCCGCTAACCGGGTCAACGCCTTTATACATCAGGGTACCGCGCAATGTTTTAATCATGCCGCTAAGCTAAAGCAATTCCTGCCTTAAAGCAATCTGATTTGGCAAGCAATGAGTAAGCGATTAACGCAGGTCAGTGTTTTAATTTAACGGAATAACGTTTTTTGTGAACTTGTTCTCTGAAACTTGCATTGCTCACTTACTCATTAAAACAAGCCGTAACGCGTCAGCTTATGCGTGCGTCAGGTTACAGGATTCAAGCCCCTAAAGGCGAGGCTTAACGCCTGTTACCACAGCATCAAGAAACAGGACATTCAGAAACAAACATCCAGCGCCAGGCCACTAAAACGACTAAAACGATAGGATTAAATTAATAGGATTAAAAGGTGATTTTGTATCTAAAAAACTACGCAAGCCCTATAAACAGAAGGGGAGCCACGGCATCGCGCTTGCCCGCGCAAGGCGAGTTAATACCAAGCGCGATAATCAGGTACGCAAAGCATATTAATTGCCCAAAATTAAGTGGTTGCAGGCCAAAAGCGAATCAGCGTTCAAGTTACATGTATCAAAACGCTTGCATGCTTGGCAAAGGCATTTTTTTAGCGGGCTTGGCGGTATTTACGATCAAGACGCTTGGCGCAGATTTACCCGTTGACGCTTGAGCCTTACCGGCGTCGTTAGACACGGATGGTAAGGTTGGCGTTGAGCCAGATGAACTGTTCGAGCTTGCTGAATTCGTCATCGTCAAGTCAGGCGGCGCGGTAGACGGCGCTATCATGGCCTCGGTGTTGACTTCGGCAAGCGGCGTCGAGAGCAACGAGACTGGACTGGTCATCAAGAGCTTATCAAAGACGGATTCGGCGGCCATCTCAAAGCGCACCACGTTTTGGCTATCCTGAAACACCGAGGGCGTCGCCAGCAAATCGTTCTCTGCGGTCACCGCTACGGTATCCTCGCCTATCCAGAGGCGCGTCATGGTTTTAGGGTCAAACGCCTGCACCCGCACCCACATCGGGTAGCGCATTTGCGTGGGAATATCGTCGGTAAACCACTGCCTGATTTTTTCTTTTTTACTCATCGCAACTGCAGGCGTATTTAGGGTTAACTCTGCCTCTACAATCAGTAAACGCTCAACAGGCTTTGCGGTGGGTAATTGCATGGCTTGGCTGAGCGCCGTAAGCAAAGGCTTAGCCAGTATTACATCGGGTTGTGCGGTTTGTTTAAAATCCGTGATAAATTTGGCGTAGCGTGCCCCTTGGCCGGTTTCGGCAAGTGCCTGCTGGGTTTCTATCGGGTTGAGCACTTGTAGCACAGGCTGCTTGACTTTAAGTTTTCGTGCTAATGCCCGCCCAACAAGCAAACTCACGTTGCTATAAACTTTTTCGTTACCGTGCCTGGGAACGGCGATAATCACCGCAGTTTGCACCGGCACTTGGGATCCTGGAAGCACATTTGTAGGTGCAGTGAGCAAATTAAAGCCCTGTTGCAAGGCGGCACCGGGATGATGCAGCACTTTTGAGCCCTGCTCTACGCCTTTTTTAAGGCCGCTTTTGGTGAGCTGCCAGGCTTGCCCCGCAGCTTGCGAGGCGTTTTGCTTAAACGTACTTGGCGGCGGTATTTCTCCGGAGACAAAAGGCGGCAACACTGTTGCGTTCGATGAATCGGATACTGCTGAAGCGTAACAATCTGCGGCCTTCCAAGCGCCCAAGGCAAGCAACCCCAGGAGCAAGCCCGCAAACAGCGGCTTATTAAGCTTACCCAGCTTAAAAGACATTAAATACAGTATCCCCATAATTTTATTGTCTTGGGCTTTTAACTGCGGAGCATCATCTTAATGGAGTGTTTTAATTCAAGCTGCAAGCACAATTACTACAGTTAAAAATTCGGCAGGCTTTAGTGCAATCTTCATTCCTGATAGGCTATAGGCATGATCGATCGCTATACGCCCCCCGAAATGCGCGCGCTCTGGGATGCGCAGCATAAATACGCCACATGGCTTAAAATCGAGCTGGCGGTGTTGGCCGCGCAAGAACAGCTTGGTTTGGTGCCATCGGGTACGCACGCCCAAGTATGCGCTAAGGCACAATTTGAATCTTTTGACATTCAGCGAATCGACGCGCTGGATGAAACGCTGAAGCACGATGTGATTGCGTTTTTAACGTATATCAACGATTGTATCGACGACCCCGGATTATCACGCTATTTGCACCTGGGCCTGACCAGCTCGGATTTGGTGGATACCGCCCTAAGCCTCTGGATGCAGGATGCAGGCGCACTGATTTTAGCCGAAGCCGACGTTCTTAAGGCCGCCATTGCCGAGCAAGCCCAAACCCACTTGCACACTGCATGCATTGGTCGCAGCCATGGGATTCATGGCGAACCCACCACGTTTGGCCTTAAATTGCTTAATTGGCAAGATGAACTTGAGCGACAAACCGCGCGCTTTAAAACTGCGCTACAAGAGGCCCGCGTGGGGCAAATGACGGGTGCGGTGGGCACTTACGCGCACAACCCACCCGAGGTCGAAGCGCTGGCTTGCCAACAGTTAGGCCTGAATCCCGCCCGCATAACATCTCAGGTGATTGGCCGCGACCGCCACGCGGCGTACATATTAGCACTGGCGCAACTGGCCAGCAGCATTGAGCGCTGGGCCATCGAAATCCGGCATTTGCAGCGCACCGAAGTCCTAGAAGTTGAAGAACCCTTTGCCAAGGGGCAAAAGGGCTCTAGCGCGATGCCCCACAAGCGCAACCCGGTGGGCAGCGAAAACCTGACCGGACTGGCGCGGTTAATTCGGGGGTATGCGATGCCTGCAATGGAGAATATTGCCCTGTGGCACGAGCGAGATATTAGCCACAGCAGCGTGGAGCGCGTAATGATTCCGGATGCGACCACGCTGATGCATTACATGCTGCGGCGGCTTAGCCGCATTGTGCGCGATTTGCAAGTACACCCGCAAAACATGGCGCGTAATTTAAATAGCCACGGCGGTATTGTGTTTTCTCAGCGGGTATTGCTTGCGTTGGTCAACGCGGGGCTCAGCCGAGAGGCCGCTTATGCGCTGGTGCAAAAAAACGCCATGGCGATTTGGAACACGCAGGGTGGCGATTTTAAGGCGAAGATTAGCGCAGACCCCGAGGTGCTGGCCGCGTTGGGTGCCGAAGGGCTTGAGGCCTGCTTTGATGCCGCCCCCATGCTGGCCCACGTTGACACCATTGCCGCCCGGTTTTAGCGCATTTGGGCTTTGGAGCAATGCCTCTGGCGCAGGCGGCGCTTAACAAAACATTATTTTTGCTTGAATTGGCTTGACGCGAAAATTTAAAGCGTTATTTTACTATGCACGGCTGAGCCCTACTTTTTTTTGGAGTACGTAAAGCCGGGTTTAATACGCGTTACTTAATGTCCATTTAGAGGAGACAACCCTAAATGATCCAGTTCAATTCCCATCCAGCCTACAGCTCAAAAGTTGTCAGATTTGGCAGTGAAGATGATGAAGAAAAAATTTTGGAATTAAAGCCTCACGATGAGTTAAAAAGAATCGATTATTTACGAAAACAAGGTGTAGATGTTTTTACAATCGGTTTACGCCCATTTGAGGGCAAGGGTTCCAATGAAGTGAAAGTGGTCATTGAAAAAAATAAACATTAACAATTTAATGGCTTAATGCTTCAATCATGCGTATGCTTAATCGCAAACAACGCATTATTGTTAAGCTGGGTACACAGCTCCTCATCGCGCCCAACGGGCGCTTCGAGGCCGAACGCCTCAGCGCCCTGGTGAGCGAGCTGGCCACAGCTCTAACTGCAAAGTCTAAACCCAAACACAATGCCGCCGAGCCGCTCAGCGAGCAAAACATGTCGCTGGTGATTGTAACCTCGGGCGCGGTGGGCTTGGGTCGCTTGGCGCTCGACTTGACGCCCCCGCTCTTGCTGCCCCAAAAGCAGGCCTGCGCCGCCGTGGGCCAAGGGCAACTGATGCAAACGTACCGCGAGCTTTGGGCACGCCACGGTAAAACCACCGCGCAAGTGTTGCTGACCAACGATGATTTTCAGGATCGTAAACGGAGCCTGGCACTACGCGACACGCTAGAAACCCTGCTTGCGATGGGCGTGATTCCGGTGATTAACGAGAACGATGCCGTCTCGACGCAAGAACTGGCCGAAACCCACACAGGCCAGAGTTTTGGCGATAACGACCGCCTGAGCGCGCTGCTGGCGGCAGAACTCAACGCCGATTGGCTGATTTTATTAACCAGCGTAGATGGCATTTACACCGCAAACCCCGCCTCCGATGCTAGCGCCACAAAGCTGGGCGGCGTGCAATCGTTAAGCGCGCTCAAACAAATCTCGGCCCAAGGCGGTACTGCATACGGGCGCGGCGGCATGGCCGCGAAACTCGAAGCCATAGAGCTGGCCGTTAAAAGCGGCGTACGCGTTACGGTTTGCGACGGACGGGTGCCGGCGCAATTGGGCGCGCTACTTTCGCAGCCGGCTGCCATAAACACGATAGGCACGACCCTACAACCAGCTCCTAACGCACAACGGCTTAAGGGCCGTAAACGCTGGATTGCACTGGCCAGTGGTTACGCAGGCGTATTAGTATTAAACACGGGTGCTGCCGAGGCACTTACGTGTAAGCAAGCCAGCTTGCTCCCGGTGGGCGTGGTCGCGGTATTGGGCGGATTTGAAGCCGGCGCAGTGGTTAGCCTGCAAACCGAGGCCGGCAATGAGTTGGGCCGGGGCGAATGCAAATACAGCGCAAGCGAATTGCGACGCGTTATGGGTCAAGCCTCGGAGCAGATGAGCGCCATTTTGGGACGGCCCATCCATCAACCCGAGTGCATCCACCGCGACCAGTTGGTATTGTGGGAGGCCGCTACAGACGTTTCGGAGACAATAGAAACTTGATCAACAGAAACCTGATCCGCGAATGATTTATGAAATTCCTAGTAGTCTTATTTACTGACGCTTGAAAGCGAGTATTAACATGAATGGCCTTATGCGTAAAAATCGTTTAAAATCGCGCCATGGCTCATTCTGATCTTGTCGTCCAACTCCAGCGCGCCCGCCACGCGGCGCAGCATATGGCCAGCCTGAGCACCGAGCAAAAAAACGCGGCGCTTGCTACGTTTGCAAAACTTTTACAAACGCACAGCAATGCGCTGCTCGATGCTAACCTGCAGGACGTGCAAAAGGCCAAAACCGACGGCCTGGAACCCGCGCTGATGCAACGCCTGAAGCTGGATGCCGCAAAAATCCGGACGCTGATTGAAGGCGTGCAGCAAGTGATTGCGCTTGACGACCCTGCGCACCGCGTGCTTAAAACCACTTTGCTAGATGACGACCTAACGCTTGAACAGCGCACCGTACCGCTGGGCGTGATTGCCATTATTTTTGAATCACGCCCGGACGTGTTGCCGCAAATTTTAACGCTCATGCTCAAAAGCGGTAACGCCGTGGTGTTTAAAGGCGGCCGCGAAGCCCAGCATAGCAACCGCGCAATGATGACCGTGATCGACGCCTTAAATCAGGCACACCCCGAGTTACCTGAGCATTGGGCGACGTTGATTGAAGGCCGGGCCGCCGTAGCCGAACTGCTGAAGTATCCGCAATACGTTGATTTAGTGATTCCGCGCGGGTCGAATGCTCTGGTGCAGCATATAATGGCGAACACGCAAATTCCTGTGCTAGGCCACGCAGACGGGGTGTGCCATTTGTTCTGGCACGCAAGCGCCGCACCTGAAAAAGCCATTGCACTGCTGCTGGATGCTAAAACGCAATACCCGTCTGCCTGTAACGCGCTCGAAACCGTCTTGATTGATGCAGCCGTTCCGGCCGAGCAGATTAAAGCGTTTTTACAAGCGGCGCTTGCGGCCCGCGTTACGGTACGCGGCTGCGCGCAATTGCGCCAACTGTCCCCGGAGCTTGCAGAAGTTAAAGATTGGCATACCGAGTACGGCGACTTGACGCTTGCCGCGAAAATGGTCGCTAACACGCCAGAGGCCATTACGCACATTAACCGTAATGGGTCTCATCATACCGATGGCATTTTGGCGGATCCGCAAACGGCGAAGGCGGATATTGAGCAGTTTTTAAACACCGTCGATTCCGCCAGCGTATTTGTCAACGCCTCGACGCGCTTTGCCGATGGATTCCGGTACGGATTGGGCGCAGAAATTGGCATTAGCACCAGCCGCACGCACGCACGCGGCCCCGTGGGCCTGGACGGGCTGGTTAGCACGCAATACCGGCTAAAAGGCCAATATCACACGGTAGACGCTTATACGGGTGATACGCCCAAAGCATTCAAACACATTAGGGTGTGATTTTATGTCGTCTGTTGAACCCGTGCGCTCCCCGCACACCCCCCCACTGGATGCAGACAACCTGGAGGCGTTGCTGGATGAATCCAGCCCGCTGATACAAGTGCTGCAAAAACTGGGCGATGGCGTGGCGATTTTTGATACCTCGGGGCGAGTTCGCTGGCTGAACCTGCCCCTTAAGTGCCTGTTTTACATTCGGCCGCACACGCGGCAACACGAGGCGCTGACGACTGCGCTTGAAGCGCTTTACGCTAATTGTATGGGGCAAGCGAACAGCCATAGTAAAACCTCTGGCGCGTCCGGAGCCTCTGGCGCGCCTGGTAACAGTTTAGCAACGGCCCCTGTGTCGCAAACGCTCGCCCCTCAAACGCTGACAGTCGATTGGCAATGGCCCGAGACGTTTCGGGCCGATGTGGGGCGCCCACGTTTATTTGAGGTAAGCTTAAGCCCGCTAGAGCTCAACGCCGAGCTGCCAGGCCCGGAAGGCCACATTGCGCTGCTGCGCGATATGACCGCCATTAAAACCACCGAAAAAATGCGACGCGATTTTGTGGCCAACGTGAGCCACGAGTTACGCACGCCGCTGAGCATTTTAAAAGGCTACGCCGAAACGCTGCTGGACGGCGCGCTGGAGGAACCGCCCGTTGCTCAAGAGTTTGTCAAAATCATGCATCAGCACGCCGAGCGGCTCACGCGGCTGGTAGAGGATTTACTGGATTTATCGCGCCTGGAGCAAGCCGATTATCAGATTGAACTCAGCCCGGTGGATGCCTGCGACGTGTTTGATCGGGTTTTGGCGCTGCATCAACATTCAGCAGAGGCGCGTAGGATAACGCTAACCAAAAGTTTTCCGCAGGCGTTACCTTGTGTCCTGGCGCACACGCATAGCCTAGAACAAGTGATGACAAACCTGCTGGACAATGCCATCAAATACACGCCTCAGGGCGGGGCCATTCACGTATCTGCCGAAGCACTCGAACCAACAGGCGCTGGTGGTAGCGTTGGCATTTCGGGTAATTCGGGTAATTCAGGCAATGCAAAGCCGCGATCGCAAAAATTATTGTTTAAAATCTCGGATAACGGGCAAGGCATTGAGGCCAAGCATATTCCCAGATTATTTGAGCGTTTTTACCGCGTCGATAAAGCCCGCTCGCGCGACATGGGCGGCACTGGGTTGGGGCTTTCTATCGTCAAACATATTATTCAGGTGCATGGTGGCCACATTTGGCTAGAGAGCACCCCGGCCCCTGCAGAAGCTCACGGCACCACGTTCTTTTTTACGCTGCTTATCCCCTAATGCCAGTCGAATCCAATCACTTTTGTTACAAAGTATGATGCGTTTACGTTTTATGTAGCATCAAATACTTTTTAGCCCCTTTATTACGAACGAAGCCAAGGCATAGCCGTTAAGCAGTCGGCGAAAAGCTAACAATCGGTCTTAATACGAATTTAACTCGCTATACTGGCTTGAATCACAGAACAGGAAGATTTAAACAGAACTGTTTAAAGACCCATCATTTTTAGGCTTTTATTGTGACGCAGCTTTTTGCACTTAAACCCAGTTTTGGCAACACGGCGCACCCTGCTGTAGCTGGCACGCCTGGCGATGACACGCAAAAGCCGGTTACTGCCGTGGCTAAGCCTTTAAAAGCCTTGCCGCCGGCTAAAGACACCGCGGTTTTTTCGGCCAGCGCGACGCACTCTGACGAAGCCGCATCGACAGCTGCATCGACAGCCGCATCGGCGTCGCAAGCGCAGCCGCAACCTGAACCAAGCCCCAGCGCTCCGGATGCCCAGGCGGCAAAACAGGCCCAAACCCGCCCAGCAAACTGGAAGCAGGATACGCTGGCCATAAGCGCCGTGATGTTCAAGACTATTTTGCCAACAGCTATTGGCTTTGGTGCCGTAGGCAGCATGCCGCTTGGCGTAGGGTTATTGGTGTCGTTAGCGAGTATTCCGGCTTGTTACGGGTTGGGCCATTTAGGCAACGCGTTGCACAAAAACGTAGATGCCTCGCAGCTCTCTAAGGCGGGTAAACACGCCTACGAGCTGGGCCGTTTTGGTGATTTGGATGATTTGCTAAAACACCCCGAAGAAGCCGACCGGGCCGTAAAACTTTATAACGATGTGATTGATGACGTGTTTAAGCTGCCCGTCGTCGGCATGTTTCAGGGGCTTAAAACCCGGCTGCGCATTAATGACCCGAACTGGCTTAAACAACTGCTAACAGACGCCTCGCAAACGCGCGGCATGGAATCGTATTACTTATCCAAGCTCTCGTTAGATATGGCGCACGCCAAAAACCCGCTGGATGCGGGGGCCCGGTTTATGTGGAACATGACCATGTTAGGGCTGTTTAAACTTTCGGGCGTGCTGGGCGAGCTGATGTTAAAAACCGCAGACGTGATGCCCGGCGGGCTGAAATTTCCGTTTAAAGCAGCAGGCGTTGCCTTAAAGCGAATGAACTGGCTGCCAGCCATGTTGAACTCTGCAAAAACCATGTGGATGGCGATGACCGGTAAATCCGGCCCCAAAACCGCTGCGACCCAAGCCCCTAACGTAGCAGGTCCGCATCAGGCGCCAAACGTTATTTAAGCGCCTTGTATTAACGCCCAAATAAACTAAGCCAATTTAAAGCCCCGCCTGAAGCATCAGACGGGGCTTTTTAAAAATCTATATTTAAAAGCTAGACTTAGGCGCTAGCGCGCATTTTTTTGGAGCGCGAAATTAACACCGATTGATTCATGTACGACAACAACATTAATGAGTCGTGAATCACGGCTGCATCGTTGCGGCTACTCGGCTGGTAACCGGCACGAGAACACTCTTCGAGATAACGCTGCGTAACCGTACGTTCAATGTGACCCGCTGGTGCCATGCTTAAAAACTCCTTGTCCTAAACAGAAATCGAGAGAATAATCGGGAATCTGGGGAAATGAGAAAAAAGGCGGTTTGAAACTTGTCTGCAATGAAAAATAAAGTCTTATATTTATATAAAAAAATAATTAAGACAAAAAGTGCGCTTAAGATTATCTTTATTAAGTTTTTTAAAACATTTTGTTAACACCCGTGTTTTTAGGGCATTCGTGGGTATTTAGCGCTAACTAGTCTTGTCCAACGCAGGGCTCTATGTGCCTAAGCTTGCTAGAGCATAAACGCCCCTAAGCTAAGGGCAAACCCTGAACCCCGCCCTAAAATAGGCATATCAAGCACGAAAAGTGCAATAAACGTCTACGCTGATTACGCTTTAAGCTTATGCAGCCTTACCCTGAACGCTGGGCAGGCATCGCGCCATAGCCAGCCTTTTAACGTGCCTGATACAAGACGCAGGCAAAGCTTTCAGCCTCAAACGGCTGCTGATGTTGTTGGCAGAAGCCATTTTGCGATAAATACTGGCAGGTTCCGCAACGATTACGACGGCGATCGAATTTTCCACTGCGATTATTACCGCGGCGATCGTGGTTCGCCTGACGGCGATCGTTAGGCACCGCTGACGCGGGCGCTTCGGCAGGCGTGGTCATCTGAGCAGTTTATCCAGCCCAGAGCATCAATCCATCGGCCAAAGGGTTAATTGACACGCATCAGCAAGCCCCAGAACAAAAGTTTTGTAATTATCTTAAAAAGTCAATTAAACTGGTTTGCAGCACACGCCCCGCCACCGACATTGAGCCCTGCAGCACGCTTTGCTGGTATTGCAAATCGCTCAGCACCTTGGCCATATCAACATCCTGAATTTCGGCCAATTGACCGCTGAGAGTCGCGTTACGCTGCTCGTTTCGGCCCACCATATCATCCAGACGGTTCAGCAGGGCCCCCACGTTTGCGTGGCTCACTTTAATAGCGTCCAGATCCGTACCTAAAATGTCAATTTGCGCCCGTATATTGGGCACATCGCCCGCCTGCAAGTGATGCTTGAGCACGGCGAGCGTTTTAAACAGGCCGTTGCCGGTGGGCGGGGTGCCCGCCACCGAATTACCCAGCAAGGTTTGCCCGTTAATATTAACTGTAATCGAGAACCCTTCGGCCACTTCGATTTCTCGGTTGGTGTCTTCGGTCGGCGGCGTACCCGCGTAGGTTACGGCATCGCCTGTACCGCGCGAAAACGGTGCGGCATTGGTTTTAAACCCCGCGAACAGGTATTGATTCCCCAGTTTGGTGTTGCCCAACTGAGTCAGGGTGTCCATCAGGTTGCTAACCTCTTGCGCCAGCGTATCGCGTTGCGCTTGGCTGTATATGGCCGACGCGCCTTGCGTGGCGATTTCTTCGGCGCGTTGAACCAGATTATTGATAGCCAGCATGGTGGTATCAACGGTTTTAAGCTCGGCCTGCGCCGCCTCGATGTTTCGCGTATAGCGCGCATCGGCCTTAAGCGTATTGTTCAGGCTTAGCACGCGCGTCAACCCCACCGGATCATCGGAGGGTTTGCTGATGTTTTTACCCGAGGCCACCAGACCCTGGAGTTGGCCTAATTGACCCAGATTATTTTGTAAATAGCGTACAGCACGGTTACTTAAAATGCTGTTGCTAACGCGTCCTAGCACCATAATTTCACACCCTCTCTAGAGTATTTTGGCGTGTTACGGCGGTGGGTTCATCGGTTAAACAGCCCAAATTCGCTATAAAACTGTAAATATTTATTAAAAATATATTAACAACTATTTAAATTAACACGCAATAAACGTTAAGAGAGTGTTAGTTTTTGAGTGATTTGTTGTTTAGTGTCGCAAAAAGCCCCACTGTAATCTCAACCATGTCCAATGCACGAGAAAATGACTTGCAACGACGTGAAAAACGAGCAAAGTAATGTCTGAGG
>JAYKHY010000047.1:0-79416 GCA_035285025.1 Vampirovibrionales bacterium
TTTCTGACTTTGAAAGCCTGCTTTAACTTGTTTTTCTGAGCCGCATCCAGGACAATTCATCTTGTCTCTCTCCAAAACAGTCTTCTGTGATTTGGAGAATATTATATCTCATCTGCTTAGCAATACCTAAAAATTTAATTGCTCACATTAAAGGTCAAAGCAAAAAATATAAAAACAATCCCATGATGATACAATTAGGTAACACCGCGAATACCATGCTCAATCAAAAGTGACGCTAAATCTCTAATGTAATCCCTGCTACGGCGCAACCATCGAGATCACACTCGGCGTACGGAATACGCTTTGCGCCACGCGCTGAATATCTACCGCAGTAACCGCCTGCACACGTTGCGGTATGACGGCAATATCCTCCAGGCTGCGGCCCAGCGCAAACTGGCTGCCCAAGTAGCTCGCCCACTGGTTGCTGGTTTCCAGAAACACCGAACGACGCCCAAGCAGATTTTGCTTGGCCTCGGCCAGCTCTTGCGCACCCACCAGGGTGTCCATTAACTTGCCGCACTCGTCCTCAAAGCCTTTCAGGCATTTATCAATGTTTTTGGGGTCCGTGCCTATATAAAGGCTAAACAGGCCACGGCACAAATAGGCCTCGTAGGCACTGCGCACCGTGTAGGCCAGCCCCTGTTTATCGCGCAATTCTAAAAACATCCGCGAGCTTAGGCCGCCAGCCCCCAGAATGGTGTTTAACACCAGCAGCGTGTACACATCGTCGTGCGCGGCTTCTGGCGCAAGCCAGGCCTGGTAAATATGGGCCTGATTACTGTCTGGTTTGCTAATACGGATTTGCTGCGACTCTTTAAGCTGTAACTCGTGCAAACGCGTCCAGCTGGCGGTGCCGGTGGCCGCGCCCGAATCGTGGCCTTGCGGCAGAGCTTTTTCGAGCTTTTTAGCCAGCACATCCGGGTCAACATCGCCCGCAACTGAGATAATCAGCCGCTCCGGGCGATACACCTGCCGGTAGTGCGGCTGCAGCAAATCCAGATTCGGCAGATTCGGAATGTTCTCAAGCATCACCGAGCCCACCGTGGCATAGGGCGTATCTTTAAAAATGGTTTTAATCAGCGCATCCGAGGCCACAGATTTGGGCGAATCCAAATCCATCTGGATTTCGCCGGCCATCATTTCGGCCTCGCGAGCGTGCTCCTGCAGCGTGGAATTGAGGTACAAATCACGCACCAACCCCAGCGCTTCATCCAGCACATCCGGCATCATCGTCAGGCTCATCGTGCTGGTATCGCGCTTGGTGCCGGTGTCTAAATCCAGCGTCAAACGGTCAATTTCGGCAGCAATTGCCTCTTGATCCATCGCGCGCGTTTCGCTCTGGAAGCCTTTGAGCAGCAAACGATCCAGAATATCAGCCGTGCCGGGCACAGCATCCAGGCGGTTGCCGCCCGGTGTAATCAACACCATCGAGAGGCGCGGCGCCCCCGGCATCGGCTGGAACAGCAGCGTGGCACCGTTTTCAAGTCTGCGTTTTTGCGCAGACGCTGGACTCAAGGTTGCAGTAGGCATAAAAGCATCACTCGCACTAAAAGGATTTTTGCAAATAAACGTTTGAATCTAAGTTTTTCTGGCCCGGAGTTAGGCAAATTTAAACCCTGATGATGACTTAGGATTAACTCAGTCTACCAAGACTAACGAAAACCAAACCGCCCGCTTTAGGCTAAACACGCGTATTTTTACCAACAAAGAATAACCTGAGTTAAAGCTATTAGCGTAAAGTTTAGCACGCTTGCTCTGCGTGGTTTTAAAAGCCTTGGCGTAGCTTACCCCTTGGGCAGCAACACGGCGGTGTAGGCCAGCTCGGGGTTTAAATACTGCCGCGCCGCGGCGTTCACCTCATCCAGGGTTACTTGCTCCAGCACAGACAAATACTTAATGTAGCCATCCAGATTATTGAGAATCGTATAACTCTCGCCGATGGTCTCGGCAATGCCGCTGGCGGTTTCGGCGGTTTCGGCAAAGCCGGCTTTCAAGTTCTGCTTGGCTCGTTGCAGCTCTAACTCGGCAATTGGCTCAGCCTCAAGCAACCGCGTCAGCTCGCTATTCACCTGGCCCAACGCCGCCAGATAATTTTTACCCGCAAAGTTGCCGCTAATATGGAACACATTGCCCAAACGCTGCGCGCTTTGCCCACTGCCAATACTGTTAAACAGCCGCGGCTCGGCTTGTTCAACCAGTTTTTGGTGCAGGCGGCTGCTACGGCTTTCGCCAAGGCAATAACTAATGCAATCCAGCGCAATGCTTGCCTTTAAATCGGTGGGCGCAGGGCCATGGAAGCCCAGCATCGCAAACCCGGTCTGCACGTCACCCTCTTGCACTATTGGCGCGCCCGGCTTGGGCGCAACAGCCACATCGGGGTTAAGCTGGCCTAGCTGCCAAAGTTGCTTGCCGGGGTGCTTCAGGTGCTCGGTGCCAAACTTGAACGCTTGCGCCACGTTGGATTGCAGGGTTTCCCATTCAAAATCGCCCACCACAATCGTCATCATGCTGCCGGGGGCGTACCAGCTTTTGTAATAATGCTCAATGGTCTCTCGGGGAATATTACCAATAATCTGCCGCGTGCCAATCACATCGCGTTGGTACGGGTGCTGATTAGCGTACATGGCGTGATTCATGCCGTTAAACACCTTGGTCCAAGGCTGATCTTCGCGCATCGCGATTTCTTCGATGACGACGCTACGCTCGCGTTTTTCGCCTTTATAACTAGCATCATCCGGGTCGTACTGCGGACCAATTTCGGCCTCAGGCAGCGTCGAATTCAGCAACATGTCGGCGTGCATCTCGAGCGCTTTTAAAAAATTGCCGCCGTTGTTCATATTCGGGCCGGTAATATAGTAAAACGTAAAGTCCTTCCAGGTAGCGGCGTTAATAATCGCCCCCATCGACTCCATGGCTTTGTCGAACTCGCCTGGCTTGGCTTTTTCGGTACCCTTGAACATTAAATGCTCTAGAAAATGAGACACGCCGTTGTTCACGTCATCTTCGTGGATAGAGCCCGTCGTCACCCAGGTGCTAATGTTAAACACTTCGCCGCGCTTAGGCACGTAAACCAACTGATGCCCGTTTTCGAACTCTACCAGGCGTCCCTTTTCGGGCAAAAACGGTACATCAAAAGCTTCCTCACGCGTCACGGTGGGCGTCGTGGTTTCGGTCAGCGTCGTCATAGGTAAATCATTCCCTGTCGTTTAAGCTCATACATCCCAGAATTAAGCGTATCGTCTCACCGCGCGCAAGCCTTTAAAAGGCAATTAGTCTGGCGCACCATGCTATAACCGCACGATGGATATGCTCAAGCGTACCATACACGCAAGTGTACGCATAAACGTTTGCAATAAAACGCGACCGCAAGACGCGCTTAAAAAAGCTTTTTACGGCTAGATACCTTAACGCCCCCGTTTCGCGTAAGGCTGAAAACACATAGCATAAACCCCCGCCTTCGCGACGGGGGCCGATTCAAACGAATCACTGCAATAACCAGGCTCGTCGCACCGCCTCCCAACCTAGGGCTCAACAGCACGCTTGCACTGATCCTGGACGCGTAAGAACGCATCCTGCCGGGTCTTAGGCCGAAAAAGCGGACTGAACCAAACTACCGAGACCTGAACTATAGCCCTCGCAAGAGCATAAACATCAGAGCCTTGAGCCGGCGCTTATTTCAGCGGACTTTTTTCGACGAAAGTGTCTCGGTTGATTTAGGTGCTCAACGGATTCACTTACTGAATTCATCATAGCAATTTTATGCTTGCTTTTCAAGCATTTTTGTGTTCTGGCTTTACAAGCCAGCGTCGTAAATAAAAACCCACAAAAAAAACCCCTGATTAACTCAGGGGTGCTTGCCCAAGAAGAGAATGAACGCCAACTAGAGAAGAAAAAATCTACGCCATCAGACTGCGGCTCGGCAATCTGGCTGTGGGTTGCTCGTTTTGCCCAAACAGGGCCTAAAACAACAAATAACCGTTTAAAAAAGCAATTACTGGCAACACGCTCTTAACGCACTCGCGAGTACCTTACAGTCGCAAGTAAACCTAAAATTAGCCTATTAAATATCATCCATGCCTTAAACATCGTCCCGAGCTTGCCCAAGCACTAACCGAGCATCGAACGTGACCGTTAGTTAACGAGACTAAAACAAGGGCCCGTTGAGACGCATAACACCTAAACCGGCATGTACAAAACGTTGTACAAAACAGTTCAATTTACGGGAATGAATTAAGAGGGAGAAAGATAAACGCTAAAGAAGTCTGCTTAAGTGCAAAATCAGTCAACTACGCTTTGGCAAAATTAAAATGCATTATGGCAAAGCGATGGGGTTTGCTATCGCGGTTTAATCAATCATTGTGTGTTAATTTAATAAAAACAATATTAAGATTAAAACTGCCTAATTTTCGATTTTGTAACTAAACGTATCACCGCGGCCAACGCTAAATCGTCGCAATCGTGCTAGCTGCAGCCCTACGCACCCAAAAGCTGAGGTACTTTTATAACGAGCGATTAAACATAATGCCTAATTAACCGGCTAGAAGCGTTTATAATCGACCATATCGACCTCTCTAAAGCCCTATACACGGAGCAGAATCCGCAACATGGCCAGTATCAGGGCCCGCAGCAGCACTTTTAATTTAAAAACGCCCGCCCTGGCCGGCCAGAACGCAATGTTTAGTCTTTAAAAACCGATACCCAAAACCAGCACGCAATTTTGTAGCACAATTTTAGGGCCCGCGCGGTTTAATACAATTACAGGACTTAGCAAAGCAATAGGCAGTTTTTACAGCATTTAGCGCGCAGCCTTCTGCTAGGCAGCGTTTTATTTTTGGGTAGCGATATTTAACCTACACTCATAATTAGCGGCCCGGCTTATAACTCGTGGCATAATCCAATTCAGAATCGTCATAAACGCATCATCAGGCAATCCAGATTGCCAATAAGCCAGTAAATCAGACCCGTACTTAAACTTGTAAGCCAGCAGTTAGGCAGGTTCAGCGTCAGGAGAGTATGACCATGCATACACCCACTATAGCCCAGCATGCGGCAAGCCCAGCCGAGGCAACAAACGCGTTTGCGACGCCCAAGCTGGACGCCTCGGGCCTGATTAAGGCGCAGATTAAAAACACGCTTAAAAAGCTGATTAAAAAGCACCGACACCAGCCCGAAGGGCTGCTCGACGAAATTGAAGCGCTTAATACGCCTGTCATTCTGCTAGAAGGGCTCCAAGGGCAGGGTCTTAGCGCGCTATTAAGCCTTGTGCTGCCCATTGCCAGCCTGCAATATGGCTTTATTGCCCCCAGCCCCGATAACACGATTTTTAGCATTTTGTGCAACCAGTTTTTACCTAAAGCCAAACAACAGGCCGCCCTGCAAAACGGGCTCTTTTTACTTAATAAAAAGCAAATTAGCCTAAGCTACATGATTCATCAGCTATACCACTGGCAGGCGTTTAAAAACGGTCTCACAGGCTACCAACCCGATGCGCTCCAGGCTTACCAGAAGTTCTGGAACGGGCACCAGGGCAAAATTGATGCCCAGGTTCTGCAATGGACCCCAGAAACGCTCACCAACCTGAGGCAGGCCATTAACCGAGAAATGGAAGCCCTTAACTTGCTCTCGGAATTTGCAGAAAGCCAGTTTTGCTAGTAACCACACTTGCAAAGTTAATTTGCTTTAACATCAAGTGCCTTATAAGCCATGGCAGCCTCAGCGGCTTCGGCCTGCTCAATAACAGATTCATCTGCCGCTAAGGCTTGTCGAATCGCAGGCGCAAAATCCGCAATCAGCTTTTCAAGTCGAGCATTCAGGCTTGCGTCGTAAAATCGTCCTTCGTTGGTGCTGATATACACCGTGTCAGGCTCTAACGAAGCATCCGAAACCAGCGTCACGTGCGCCATCAGGCGGCTCATGGCCTCGGTCAGGTCTGGCCCTTGGGCTTGTAGCGCGTTCAGGGTTTCTGCGGCAACAATCACCTTCAGCGGTGCAACATCCAGCAAGGCATCGGCCGCCTGGCTAATTAACCCGCAGTAGGCCACGCTCGCCTGCTGATGAACCGCCTGCGCCCAGAGTTTTTTGCATAGCGCGGCCAATAATAGGCCCAAATCTGCTTGCCGCTGCTGTAGCCATTGCACTTCGGCGAGGGTAGCAGCCTCAAAAATAGCCTGAGTCTGCCCTAGCAGCGCACTCATTTCTGCACGCGCCTCGCTTAACCCTGCCTCGTAGCCCAGTTGCTGGCCTTGCTGCTCGTACTCAGCCTGTTGCGAGGCCGCGTGCGCCATAATCGCCTCGGCTTGCTCGCGGGCATCATTCAAAATCGATTCCGCCTGCAGCATAAGCTGCTGCTTATAGGCCTCGGCCTCTTGCTCTGCGGCCTCAAAACGTTCGCGCTTAATGCGTTCAACCATTCTATCCAGCGCCTCGCGTACGCCTGTGCTGGTTTGCACCGCAAGGGCATCGGGGTCTAGCTGTATGTGGTGTCCGCTCAGTCGAGTCATAGGGTTATTTTGAGGTCTTTCAAAGGGTTTTTAGGCGAACAAGTGGTTAATACGCTTTGTTTGTTATCCCAACAAAGGCAGGTATTTATTTTCCTTTTAAAAAGTACATTGCCTGGATTCCGGCTTTCACTGGAATGACGAATTTAAGTTGGCCTGCTATCTGGAGTACTTTATTTATTCTGGCGCGGCAGGACAGCGAAGGCTGGGATCTTTGTTTACTGATTTTTTTGCCTGGCTGTATCGGCCTAAGTTTGCGCGAAGCGTCTTGGCAGCGTCTTAACTAATAAAATCGTCCGAATCCGTGCCGCCGCGGTTAATCACCAGCTCGCCGGTTTCTTCCAGCGCGCGCACAATGCCCACAATAATGGTTTGCCGCTCCTGAACATCCTTGGCGCGCACAGGGCCCATAAACTCCATGTCGTCGGCCAGCATCGCAGCCGCCCGCTCCGACATGTTCTTGAAGATTTTCTCTTTGACGTCTTCGTTGCTGCCCTTGAGCGCCATGGCCAGGTCTTTGGTCTCAACCTCGCGCAGCACGCGCTGCACCGAACGATCGTCAAGATGAATAATATCTTCAAAGACGAACATCAATTCGCGCACTTTTTCGGCAATTTCGGGGTCTTTCAGCTCCAGGCCTTCCAGAATAATCTTTTCGGTGGTGCGGTCGCTGCGGTTGATAATATCGGCCAGCGCGTCAATGCCGCCCGCAAGGGTAAAGTCGGCAGAAACCACCGACGAGAACTTGGATTCCAGAATCCGCTCAACCTCACGAAGCACCTCGGGGTTAGTCCGGTCCATTTCGGCAATGCGCATCGCAACCTCGGTTTGCATCTCGGGCGAAAGTCCCCCCATAATCGCGGCAGAACGCTCGGGTTTTAGGTAAGACAACACGAGCGCCACCAGCTGCGGGTTTTCGTGCTGGAACGACGTGGCCAATTGGGTCGGATCGGCGTTGTTAAAAAACTCAAACGGGCTGGTTTGCAGGCTGGCCACCAGTTTTTCCAGAATTTTAGAGGCGCGCTCATTGCCAAAGGCGCTATCGAGCAGTTGCCGGGCATAGCCCACACCGCCGCTTGCCAAATAGCCCCGCGCCTGGAACAGCGTGTAAAACTCCTCGAGCACGTCCGTCATCAGCTCCTGACTAATGCGCTGCATCGAGGCGATTTCCATCGCGATTTTTTCGACCTCGGCCTCCTCGCTCAACTCGCGCAACATGTCGGCGGCGGCTTCGGGGCCCATCGCAATCAAGAAGGCAGCCACCTTCTGAATGTTGGTCATGGATTTTAAAGACAGGGTTTGCATAATTTATACCAGGTAAGGGGTTCGGGGGAGCGCCTGCGGCCAGTGTCCGAAACAACGGCCTCCGCGAGCGTCTATAACAGAGAGTAATTTATAGAGCGCAATTTACATGTCTCTTAAAAACGTTTTAATCACGCGCACAGCCTCTTGCGGCTCTTCTTTAATCAGTTGATGAATACTCTGGCGCATAATCTCGACTTCGGGCTCCAGCTGCGCCTCAACCGCACGCACATTGCTCAAGGCATACCGCGGGTTATCGGCCTGGCTAATTAAAATCGGCTGTCCGGTCTCCGGATCGATACTCTGCGTCAAGGCCTCATACGCCTCGTTGGCGGCATACCCCCCGTACTGTCCGGGTTCAGATTCAACATCCATGCGGCCCATCAACTGGCCCTCTAAGGGCTTCTGGAGCAGTTTATACAGCACCAGCAGTGCCGCAAGCCCCAGAATAATGACGGCGGCAAAGTAAGCCATCTGAATCCAGAACGCTTGCTGCTCGGCCTCGCGAACCGCCTTTTCGGCCTGTTTCTGAGACGTCTCGGGCGATTCAGAGAACTGGAAGCCCTTCACATCGATCGAATCACCGCGTGCCGCGTCGATACCCGCAGCATTGGCAACCGCCTGCTTAATTTCTTCGGATTCGGTCTTGGTGAGCACTTTATTCAGTACCACCGACACCGACAGACGCTCCAGCGTCCCCGGCGCGTAGACAATGCTTTTTTCTTCTTCAGAGTGCGCATAGCTTGTCGTCTGATCGCTCGATTTGTACAAGCCGTTTTTATCCTCTCCCGAGCCATCGCCTTTGGGCGACTGGTAACTGGGCGAGGCGTTCGATTGAACCCCTGCTGCCTGCTGACTTTGGGCATCTTTTTTTGCGCCGTTGTATTCTTCTATGTGCGATTGCTGACTCACCATCACACCGGTCGGCGCATCGGTCGTGCCGCCTTGCGGAATAATGCGTTTGATGCGGGCTTGCGTCTGGTCAAAGTTAAGCTTGGCGCTCACCGCAACCACCGCGTTGTTATGGCCCACAATGGGCGTGAGCAGCGCCTCGATTTTTTTCTTCATTTCGGTTTCAAATCGCACGCGACGCACGTCTGATTCCGTGAGGCCATCCGGGCTGCTTTCCTGAGAAAGCCCTTCAAGCGAGCGGCCCATGTTGTCGGCAATCACAACTTGCTCGGGTTTTAATCCCGGCACGGCGTGGGCCACAAGGTTTTTAATGGTTTTCGTGTGTTCCAGTCTAAGCCTAAAGCCTGCTTCGGCCACAATCATCACCGAGGCCGATGGCGGCTGCTCCGAATCCTGAAACACGGTTTCTTGCGGCGTCGTCACAATAACCTTGGCTTGCCGAATCCCCTGAATGGACTCCAGAATCTCTTCGATAGATTCGGTATTCACCTTACGAATCCACTCGCGCTGAACTTCTCCGGGCAATACAGGCGGAATCTTCGAGAGGTTAATCGGCTGTTCGCTGCTCAGTTCGCTTGCGGTATCCAGCACCAGCTCGTTCTTTTTACTGGCGGGCACCAGAATCGTCGTACCGCCATCGGTTAACCGGTAGGGCACGTTGGATTCCTTGAGCTTCGCCACGGTCGCCGCGGCATCGGCCACCGACATGTTGGAATAAAGCACGTCGTAGTTATTTTGCGCTTCGAATACAAAAAAACCGGTGGCAAACACCGCCGCCAGGCTAAGCGTGCCCACGGCCAGCTTTTGGCCAAAGCTAAGGCGCTGCCAAAGCGCACCGGCATTGCTACCGGCCCGGTTAATATTCTGCTGAATCATTTCGGTAGGCATAAGGTTTACCGTTTAAAAAATTTGCTATCTATTGCTAAGGGTTAATCGGTTATAGGGAAGGAGCGCGAGGGAGGGAGCGGCCCTCGCAGAAAATGTTTTAAGCGAATAAGGAGAATATGAACCTAGGGCACGTAAATTTTATGGGAGCTCGCCTGCACGGGCGTAGCGACTTTGACGCACCACCTGAAAGCCCTAATTAAACGCTCATACGGCTGATTTCTTGATACGCGTCAATTAGCTTGTTCCGAATCTGCACCGTCAACGCCAGCGCCGTTTCGGCTTTACCCACAGACATAATCACCTGGTGCAGCTCGGTCTCTTGGCCGGTTGCATAGGCTTCTACGCTGGCATTGGCGTTTTGTTGCAAGGTATTCACCTGCTCTATGGCCTGCCCAAGCGTATGCCCAAACGAGTTCATCAAACCGCCAGCGCCTTGCGCAGCACCCTGCGGCAAAACCGGATTCAGGCCATCAGGCGCGTTATCAATCCGGGCGTGCAACATGGGCGAGCTGCCCGGCGCGCCCTGTTTAGCGGTATCAAACAGCGGAGCCCACAGGGCTTGCGCATTGCCGGCTTGACCACCAGCACTCAGTAAATTCATCATCAGACGCAGGCTCTCTCTCTGTTAACGGATTTGGAACAGAAGGTTTAGGCAAAGTTTAAACTTTAAAAACGCGCTTAAAACGGATTTTAAGGGGCCCGTAACCCTTGCTTCGGGTCGCATTGCGGGTGTTATCTTTAATCTACCCCGCCTGGTGGATTCTGCCCTCCACTACCCAGAGGATTTGGCTCAAGCGCGGCACTGGCAAAAAACGCGCTCAAGGCAATAGCCCCGTGCACCCCAAAAAAATCAGCAAGACAAAATTTAACGCGCTAAAAAACACTCAAAAACACGCTAAAAACGCCTAAAAAGCACCCAAAAACACGCAAAAAAACAGCGTTTTTTTGACTTTTTTAGCCCCCAAAACAAATTTTTAAAAAATCGCCTAACGTTTAGGTAGCTTGCATGGCTTGCTTCATGGTTTGCAAAACGGGCCCCAGGCCATCAAAAATCGCCTGAGAAATTAAAAAATGCCCGATATTTAATTCGTGCAGGTTTTTCATCGCTAAAATCGGGGGCGTGTTCTTGAAATTAAGGCCATGTCCGGCGTTAACTACTAGCCCAAGGGCGTCAGCGCTCTGGGCCGCCGATTTAAGCTTTTCTAAATCAAGCGCAGCCTTGGCGTTTAACGAGTTTGTTTGCGCAAAAGCCTCGCAGTATTGCCCCGTGTGGAATTCGACCAACTGTACGCCGGCCATCTGGCTGGCTTCGACCTGGGTTAAATCCGGATCAATAAACAGGCTCACCGGCAAATCGGCATCCAGGAGCATTTTTAAGCGCCGTTTAAAAGCAGGGTCTTGGCCCAGGGTGGCAACATCCAGGCCGCCCTCGGTGGTAAGCTCCTCGCGGCGCTCTGGTACCAGCGTAATTTGGTCGGGCCTGAGTTTGAGCGCAATAGCCACCATCTCGTCGGTCAGCGCCATTTCGAGGTTCAGGCGCGTCGCTATTTCGGCACGCAAGCGCGTTACATCGGCATCGGTAATATGCCGGCGGTCTTCTCGCAGGTGCGCGGTAATGCCATCGACCCCAAACGATTCGGCCAGCAACGCACCGGCCACAGGGCAGGGCCACGGCCCCCCGCGCGCGTTACGCACCGTTGCAATATGATCGACATTGAGACTGAGTAAAGGCATAAGGCACGCTTTTTAATTTTAAGGCTTTATAATAGACACACGTTAAATTTTTAACGCTTTTAAAAAATGGCTCCAAGTCACTGAAAAAAAGACTGACTAAACAACGACTGAACGACGACTGAACGAACGCTGGAAACTTGTTTTAAAATTTCTCGACAAGAGATACATATCAACTATCGATTAGCATAGCGCTGTATAGCATTGTTCCTTGTACAGCATTGACCTTGCTTTAGACCGTTTACTTAAAAAAAATGTATTTTATTAAATTCGTCTAACTTGATCATTATAACGCATCCAAACCTATTTAAATTTAGACACCAAAAGAACGCATAAAGGCTTTAAAAATGTCTAAAACCGACTTTAATCCAGTTTTCTGGCCTTGCAAGCCCTGGCTTAAAACACAAACGCTTGCATTTGTATTGAGCGTGAGTGTTCTGGCACTTCAGCCCTTGAGCGCAAGCGCGTTATGGGGATTTGGCAAAGCCAAATCTGCCCCAGAAGATAAATACGAGCACTCTACGCCGCTTACGCGCCCCTGCAAAGCCAAGCCGCAACAAAGCTTACAGTTTTTACCGCCGAGCGCGAATCCAGAAGACAAACTGCCCGTTACCGCCTCGGCAAGCCCTAAAGCCAGCCCGCTAGGCGCAGAAGGCCCCGCAGAAACGCCCGAAGACCTGCTTGCCCCTGTGGCGCTAACTGCCGTAGAAGCAGCGCCTAGCCTGGAGCAAATCGCCACGCAAAAGCGCCAGCGAGAGCAACTGTTAAACGCCGCCGTTTCGGTCGTTAAGCCCCAGGAGCCCTCTCAGGCTGAAGCGTTATTGGCCAAGGCGGAAGCGCTCGACAAAAAAAATCTTGAATCCCTGTGGACGGCAAGCGTTGAGCTGAACCCCATGATTCGGTTCTCGCTCGAAAAACTGGCGTTGCCCGTGGATTTACACGAAAAACACTCCAGCCAGTTTGCCAGCAAAACCCTGGGCGCCCTGATTACCGGCGCAGCGCTGGGGGCCAGCATGTTTGCAGGCGCCGGCGCGGGCAGCTACCAAAATATGGGCTTAATGGCAGGTAGCGATATTGCCCGCAACCTGGTAACGGGCCGTAATAAGGCCGTGGAACAAGTCTTGAGCCCTAGCGAACTGGTTCAGCTCGCGGGTTTAGTCGACGACTTAAAAGTCTCGTTAATTAACGCCTATTACGATTATAAGAACACGTTAGCTGCGCTGGGCCCCATTAGCGACGAAACCACGCGCCAACACGATGTTTACGAGCTTTCGACGTTGCAGACCACAAACCCTTCGGCAGCGCTGGCCTCGAGCGCGGCGTATTATCAATCGTTGCAGCAAGAGACCCTTGCCCGGCAAAAAGCGCAACGCTACAGAATGCGCCTGGAGCGCCTGGCAGGCGTTGAGGCCGTAGGACAAATCCAGTGGCTCGATACCGCGTTAGCGCTGGCCGAACTGCAAAAAACCGACGCTGCCAAAAAAGCGCAAGAAGCCCAGGAAGCCAACACGGCGAAAACCGCATTAGAATCCGCCCCTAAGCAACCGACCAAGAGGTTATAACCCTATGGCTCGCGCCCTGAAAACAGGCTTATCTGGCCGCAAACTGGCCTTGCTCTCACTTAGTTTGACGATTGCCCTGCACGGGCTGACAATTAACAACGCGCACGCGTGGGGCTTTAAAAAATCGCCTGATAAAACAACTGAAATCCCGGCAAACGCGCTTTCAGAAACTGAAAAAGCGTCTGAGAGCGCCAATAAATCTAGCAAATCGCCCTCGATGGATTACCTGGGCCCCATCCTGATAGATCCCTTTACCGGGCCCGAGGCTTACGGACCAGACGCCAACGGGGCAAAACCCGACGCGCTCACGCCAGAAGCCGCGCACGCCGACAACGCGCCTACGCTCAAAACGCCACAAGCCGTACAAGCCTCTGGCAACAGCACCCCTAAAAGCACAACCGCCACGCCTGCGGCTCCAAAACCCATTACAACCGTTGCTCCGGCAGATCAAAACGCAGCGCAAACTAATGCGCAAGCCACAGTTAAGCCTGTAAATAACGCTGGTATTAAGGCAATGCCCGGCGCTAAGCCCGCAACAAGTGCAACCGCTGCAAAAGCTAACACGGACAAAAAGGCTAATACGGCGCTGCCTATAAAAACAGCCACAACCACGGCAAAAACGCCAGCCATCGCGCCATCCACCAAACCAATCCCGCTAAAGCCGCTTAGTGCAATGGGCTCGGTGGTAAAAAAGAATCCAGCAAGCAGCCTATCGGCTGCCGAAACACTGCAACCCATTAAAGCGTTGCCCTCTGTAGACCCGCAGTCCAACCCGGACGCTAAAGCGCCCCGAGCGGATGCGTTAACCCTAGCCGTATTGGACAAACAAATTGCAAACCAGCTGAGAGACGACGAAGAAACGCAACTCAAGGCCATTTCGCTGCTCTGGCAATCGGCGGTTGAACGCAGCGACACGATTCGCTACGCCATTGAGCAGCTTTCGACGCGTAACCCCGGCGCCAAGGGCAAAGAAGATTCTGCCAGCTTTGGCAAGCGCGTACTTGGCACAATTAGCAAACTGGGCGGCACTGCGGCCACGGTGGCCACGGGCAACCCGGCAGGATTAATCGGTACGGGTGTTGTCGAGGACATGCTTGCGCCAAGCGCAGCAGACGCCAACCGACCTAAAATTACGGATACTGACATGCTGTTTTTGGCGCAAGCCGTTGCGAAGCTTCAGCAGGATGTGATTGAAACCTACATTGATTATCTGGACGCGCAAAAACGCCTTAAACTCTCGGAAGAAGCACGCCGCACAGTAGGTAAGCACGCTAACAGCGCCGAAGCCTCGTTACCCAGAGGGTTTGCCGTGGTGGTAGATAGCCTGGTGCAAACGCAGCAGCAACAGGTTGCCCAAGCGCAAGCCGATGTTCAGCGGGCGCGAAACAACCTGCTACTAATCGCGGGGCCAACGATTCTGGATGAACTTGAAAAGCTAGAAACCGCCACGCCCGAAGCCACGTAAGCGGCGGTAGCAATACAACTATCTGATATCTGAATCGCTTTTAATCTGGAGACTGCTGGCAGCAGCATTCACCCAAGGCGCGTTTTGGGCATTGAGTGGCGTCTACGGCAAGCCATGGCTTTTTAAAACAATCCCGACTCATGATGTACTGAATCAAACGTGCCGCAAGCACCTGCGGCTCGGCGCCCTGCAATTGCGCAAGCACGGGTAAGGCGTATTGCGCATCTTCGTAGCCCAGCGCCAGATTCATTAACTGAACGCGCTCGCAGAACGGCGCATCGGTTTGGGCACAGTAGTATGGGAAAAATGAATTCATGGCAGACCGGACACAAAGCGCCTTCTGGGCGCGAACAGCGTTTTTGTTCTCATCATGCAACTTGACCAGCAGGTATAATCAATCTAGACGTAATTTGCCATAGTCGCGCATTTTCGGGTAAGGCACCGATTACGCCTCATAAAACGCCAAATTAAAGCCTGATAGCGCATTTTAATCGCAAATCAGATGCTTGCCTGTGCTTGCCTGCAGATTTGCAATACCACCATTATGCACGATGAACTTCATCATAAGCTGAATGAGCTCAAGCAAGCCATCGCGCTTGAAACGCAGCGCAAGTACATAGATTTACAGGGCCGCAAAAGCACGTTTTCCAGATTCGTGGTCAATAGCCTTCGACTGCTTGCGCAATACTCGCCGATTTTGGCCGAAGACGAAACGCTATTAACGCTGCAAACCCGCTTTGAACGCTACGCCAGCCAGCAATTGCCGCTGCGTATGCAATACGTAGAAGCGCTCAAGCAATTTTTAGAGGCCTTGCAGCGCCAGTTAACCGAACAAGAAAAACCGCAAGCCCCGCGGCAGCGGCTTGTTTCGAATCCCGCGGGCGAGGACGATCTGCAATCGCAAGCCCTAAATGCGCTGCCGCTAACCGTACTGAGCGGCGTCGGCGCAAGGCTGGCGGCAAAATTCAGCGAGCTGGGGATTCATACCCTTGAGGCGTTGCTGTACCATGCGCCAAGGCAATACCTGGATTACCAAAAGCGCAAACCCATTGCCTACCTGACCGAAGGCGAGCTTGTGACGGTCATCGGGCGTGTCATCAGCACCAACGTTGCGCCGACCAAAAACAACAAGTTGGCGCTGGTACGCATCACCATCAACGATGGCTCTGGGCAGCTGAACGCAAGCTGGTTTTTAAGCGCTGCCTCCGCAAGGGCGCTCGCCTCGTTGCGAGACCAGTACGCGGCCAAATATCCCAAAGACACCGAGGTCATGCTCTCGGGGCAGGTTAAGACCTTCCGGGGGTTTTTGGGCATGGACCGCCCCGAGGTTGAAATCTTAAACTACGCCGAACTTGAAGCGCAGGAAGTCCAGACCCACGAGGCGCTAGACGATAAACAAACCAGCGTGCACGCCGGGCGAATCATTCCGATTTATCCGCTCACGCAAGGCCTAAGTCTCAGAATCGTGCGCAGTCTGGTGCATCAGGCGCTGACGCGCTTTGCCACGCCGCAGCGCGTACACGACCCACTGCCTGAGGGCATTTTACGGCGCTACGATTTGCTGCCGCTGCATACCGCGCTCAAACAATTGCATTTCCCGGAATCCGCCGAACAATCGGAAGCCGCACGCCGCAGACTGGTGTTTGACGAACTTTTTTATTTGCAGGCGCGGCTAGCACTTAGCAAGCAGCAATACCAAACACAGCCGGGCATTATGCTCAGGCCTAAACCAGATGGCCTGATTGCACGGTTTTTAGCGCAATTACCATTCGCGCTAACCGGCGCGCAAACTCGTGTGCTGCAAGAGATTCAGGCGGATGCCGAAAAAGGCCAGCCGATGCACCGCCTGCTACACGGTGATGTGGGGAGCGGTAAAACCATTGTCGCGTGCCTGGCGCTGTTGCTTGCCATCGAAAACGGGTACCAGGGCGCGCTTATGGCCCCGACCGAAATTCTGGCCGAGCAGCATTATAAAAAATTCCTGCAATGGCTCACGCCGCTGGGCGTAAAAGTAGGCCTGTTTGTTGGCAAGCACGGCCAAAAACTGCGCAAGCACCAGCGCGGCGAACTTGAAAGCGGACAAATCCAGTTGGCCGTGGGCACCCACGCCCTGATTCAGGAAGGCGTCCTGTTTGATCGGCTGGCGATGGTGGTGGTTGATGAGCAGCACCGCTTTGGCGTGCGCCAACGGAGCCTGCTCAAGGCTAAAGGCGAATATCCGCACTTGCTGACGATGACCGCCACGCCTATCCCCAGAACGCTTGCGATTACCGTCCACGGCGATTTGGATGTCTCGACGCTGGACGAGTTGCCCCCGGGCCGCCAACCAATTACCACCACGCTCTCGCGCAGTCTGCGCGAAGCCTATGGCGTAATTGCCTACGAAACCGCCATGGGCCGCCAGGCTTACGTGGTGCTGCCGCTAATTGAGGAATCCGAAAGCCTGTCGGCCAAAGCCGCCACCACTGAGTTTGAGCGTTTGCAAACCCAGGTACTGCCGCATCTTAAAATCGGACTGCTCCATGGCAAACTACCGCCCGAAGAAAAACAGCGCGTGATGGACGCGTTTGCCGCGGGCGAATTACAGGTGCTAGTCGCAACCACTGTTGTAGAAGTGGGTGTGGACGTGCCCAACGCCACCGTGATTTTAATTTTAAATGCCGAACGGTTTGGCCTGGCGCAATTGCACCAGTTACGGGGGCGTGTGGGGCGGGGGCAGTATGCCTCGCGGTGTATTTTGCAAAGCGATGCCAAAAACGCCGAATCGCTCGCGCGGCTGGAGCTGATGACCCAAACGCAAAACGGCTTTGAGATTGCCGAAAAAGACCTTGCGCTGCGCGGCCCGGGCGAATTAATGGGCACGCGGCAAAGCGGCTTACCCGACTTGGTGCTGGCCGATGTGATTCGGGACCGCGATATTTTAGCGCAAGCACGCGAGGCCGCTTTTGACTGGGTGAGCCAGCAGGGTGCGCAGGCAAATGCATCCGAAAACGCGTCCAACGCGCCAGAGGACGCCCTGACCCATAAAATTGTAGAAAAAAGCGAAGCAGCCTGGCAACTGGTTAGCGCGGGGTAACGCCCTTGATGATTGTTGATGCCAGCGTATGCCATTTGCGGAAGCGGCCCACTTAAGGTTAAATAAGCAAATGGCAAGCTTTATCCAGAAACTAAAATCGCCCGAAGGCAAGCAACAAATTCTGCTTGTATTATCGGCGCTTAAAAACACGCGCCTGATGATGCTATTAATGTTGGCGCTTGCGATTAGCTATATGCTGATCTGGGATCAGCTCTGGCTGCCTGAGCTGAAAAAAAGTGAAGTTTTATCGATGAGCCTTGAGGAAGCCAAAAAGCGCGTCGAGGCGGTGAACGCGATTGAAAACACGGTGAATACCATTAAAGAACAACTGGCCACGTTTAAACAGAATATTCCTAAAGTGGTTGATAACGGCTCTGCACAGGTGCTTGCAGTAAGCGCCAGCAAACAGGTGCTGGATATTATTAACGGTACTAGTTCGGGCAGATTGGGCACAAAGCTAGAGACGCCTTACAACAGGCTGACCGTTAAAACGATTCGCAGTGGTGCACCCAAAACCATTGATGTGTCGCCCTCGGTAAAAGAGCTGGCCGCAATTGGGCAAACCCTGAATTTATGGCGTTTTACCTACGAAATTGAAGCCGAAGGCACCTATATTGCGCTGGTGAACGTGCTCAACGAAATGTTCTTGATGGATAACACCGTCGCAATCGATAAAATTGAACTGACCAGCAAAGGGCAGCCTTACTACATTACAATCCCCAAAACAACCGTGAATCCCCTTGGATTTTTGGATTCAATTGGTAAAAACATTGCTGACACCGGTAAAATGTTACCGACATTGCCAGCAGGCACGCCGGCGGTACCGCCAGCGCCCACAACGCCTTTAGGCAATAATGCCGCAAAATCAGAAACGCCCATCGTCCCGCCTCGACCCGGTAAACCCCTGACGCCCATGCCAGTTTCCTTATCTGCGCCTGTGTTGCCGCCTTCAGTAACACCTGTAACACCCGTAGCGCCTGCCGCCTCTCCCGACTTGGCGACCGGTGCCACCCAAACTGAGCGCGCCATTGCGGTGCCGCTGGACATTAAACTCTATTTTTCTGTGTTTGTGGCAGACCCCACAGCCGGCTAATAACGCCTTGCCTAATGCGGTTCGTTCTGAGTTAGCACCCACGCCTACCCTCGATTTTTTTTTACTCGGCGGGGGGGCACTCGCAGCGCAATTACTTATTGGCCTGCAAGAACCGCGTTGCAGCAGCAGCGGCACCGCTGCTAACTTGCCCAATACACGCGTGGTTGGCCTAATGACCTGGCCAGACCCCAAAGTACCAAACCTTAAGCACCCCGAGGCGCACGAGGCGTTTTTGGCGCAACTCCATCGTGGTACAGACACACTCCCTAAACTGGAAACATGCAGCGTTAACAGCGCCGCGTTTATCGCGCGCTTAAAAGCGTTAGACCCCGATGTGATGCTTATTGCCGCCTGGCGAGAAACGTTATCGGCGCAAACGCTTGCGCAGCTGTCCGCCTCAGGCATTCGCGTTGTAAATTGTCATCCGTCTTACTTGCCACTGTTACGCGGGCCTAGCCCCTACATTGCAGCCATTTGGCGCGGCTTTAAACACACTGGCGTTAGCTTCCATGGTGTAACGCCGGAGCTGGACGCGGGGCCGGTGATTGTCCAGGAGCCCGTGCCCGTGCTGCTGACCGACACCGGCGGCACGCTACAGACGCGTTGTGCGCAAACCGCAAAAGCCTTGCTGCCAGGGTTAATCGCCAAACTGACAGACCCTGATTTTACCCCAGCGCCACAAGCGATAGCCGATCTGCAAACGCATCCGTTTTGTGCCGAAGCCCTGGGCTGCCCCAAAACGCAAAAGGCGCAAGACTCGCCTGAAGCGATAGGCGGGTGGGCGGCGCACTTAACGCCAATCGATTTACAACTGAACATTCAGCAGACGCCAGCTGAAGTGTTGTATAACCAAATTCGGGCAATCCACCCGTGGGGCATGTGTCAGGCCAGCCTGGCTGACAAACACCAAGAACCGCAAAATCGGCTACTGGGGCTCATAAGTGCAAACCCGCCGCTGGCGCTTACATCGCAACTTACGCAAATACTTACGTCATCCAAGATCCCGCTGGAGCCGGGGTACTGCGTTGAATTACCCGAATCGGCAGGCATAAACGCGCCACTGGCAGTGGTTTGCACCGGCATTAACGGCACGCGGTGCTTGCTGCCCATCACGCAATTTAAACTTGAACGCCAAAACACACGCCTGTTTAGCAGCCTGTTGGGCCCTTGGTGGCCGGTCAACGCCCGAAGATCGGCGATTATTGGCAAACGTTTAATATAACGCTTGCGCACAAGTGCATAAACCTGCCCTGGCTTAAAACGGCTTAAAGCCGTACCCGTGCCGCGCTGCATGATGATGCAACACCGCCAGCGCCCCTTTAACCAGCGCAAACAAGGCCGCACCGTAAATCACAACGCGTTTAACCATATCGGATCCAAATTGGGATGCCGACGATTTGTTAGTAGTCTTCAGATCCTTAGAAGCTTTTTCTGATGGCGTTTTAACCGAGGCAACGCTTTTAGATTGCGTGCGGTGCGCACGCGATGCTGTATGGGTGTTCGACGAAAAACCCGGCGACTTTGGCAAAGCAGACGCGCCCGTACGAAAAGCGCTATGAGATAATGGTGGTTGCAATAACGCTTGCATGCGGTTTTAGGGCTCCCGAGAACTATGCAACTTAACGGTTTATGCTGCGATTTTAAGACGTAGCAACAATCACTGACAAAAGATTTTGACTTGTATTTAAAGAGCGTTTTAAAACGTTAACGCTTCATGAGGCGCAAAATCAGCGAAATTGATACAAGGCGGTACTGTGCTAAATTACTCTAGGTAACGCTAGACTGTATAAAACCTGTAATGATAAACTTTTGACCATAAAAACACTGATAGTGACTGTGTTTTGGTAATTCCCGGGCCAAATTTTGTGCTCCTGTCTAAAAATCAGGATGCACCCTGACGCTCCCAGAAAATGGACTTGCTAAAGGACTAAGCCGGATGAACCCGTTTTTGTGCGCGAGAGACTATGATTATTAATCAATATTTACTGATTACCCTTGGCCTGTTTTTCGCGTTGCCACTGGCCCTAACCCTGGGTTTAATGCCGCCTTATATTATGTGGCTTAAAAAAAAGGCGTACGGTCAAACCGTCCGAGAAGACGGCCCCCAGCACCATACTAAAAAAACCGGCACCCCCACCGCCGGCGGCCTGATTATTTTGCTGGCCACCTGGGTGTCGGCGATTGTAGGCTTTAAAACCATCAATGCCTATTTTAACCTGCCGTTTAACAGCACCTGGGAAACCTGGAACACCGGCATTGTAATGCTCGCGTTAACGCTGCTAGGCGTTTTAGGGTTTACCGATGATGCCATGAAAATCCAGAAAAAGCACAACAAGGGCGTTAGCGGCTACGTAAAACTTTGGGCGCAGGCACTGGTGGGCGCGGCGATAGGCGGCTATGTGCTTGGTACGCAACCCGAGGGGCCCATTAATTTTTTTGATTGGCAAACCTGGCCGCTGTATTGGGGCTATGTGCCCTTTGCGATTTTTGCAGTGATTAGCATCTCGAACGCGGTGAACCTGACCGATGGCCTTGACGGCCTGGCCGCCAACACGGTAAGCATTACCCTTCTTGCCATGGCCGTTATTTTTGGCTGGCCCGTAAGTGGCTTGCACAACCCAGAGCTTTATTTTTTATGCCTGATATTGTTAGCCGCTACACTGGGCTTTGGCTGGTATAACCGGCACCCCGCAAAAATTTTTATGGGCGATGTAGGCAGCCTGGCCCTGGGCGGCGCAATTGCGACACTGGGCTTGATAGGCGGATTGGATTTTTGGCTGCTGCCCCTGTGCGGCTTATTTGCGCTAGAAGCGCTCAGCGTTGTGCTGCAAGTGGCCTCGTTTAAATTAACCGGCAAGCGCCTGTTTAAAATGAGCCCGCTGCATCATCATTTTGAGCTGAGCGGCTGGTCTGAGCGCAAAGTGGTGGCCATTTTCTCGTTGTGTCATTTTATCGTCTGCGCAGCCACAGCCGCCGCCGTCATTCTGCTAAGAAGCCCCTCGACCAAATAGTCCGTTACGTGTAAGCGTCGCAAACTGGGCAATGGGGTCCGTTTGCTGTGTTCAATACTCTAAAGCGAGGGCCGTTCCCTCCCTCGCGCTCCCTCCCTGAGCCATACTGACCCACGACCATAAGCATGGCAAACTTGTCAGAATGCAGACAAAAACAAGTCCATCAAGCAAAGCGGTTATCGTAAATCATCTGTAGGCCATTACTTTGTTACCCGTGTAATAATGAAGGCTAAGCATGTTTCATACCTGCGGTGTATGATTTACTTTTTTAAATAGCAGATTCCTTTTTTTCGCATGGCCTCTGAACCCTCTTTAAACACCATTGATTCTCTGGATACCATTGCCGCCATTGCCACCGGCGCAGCCCCAGGCGCGGTGGGAATCATTCGACTAAGCGGGCCGCAGGCGTGGCCCATTGCGCAACAACTCTGCGGATTCGGCAATAAACACTTTGAGCCGCGTCGCGTGACGCAAGCCTGGCTAAGCACGCCTCAGGGCGAGCTACTGGATCAGGCGCTGATTGTGCCGTTTAAGGCCCCGCGGAGCTACACGGGCGAAGATACCATTGAGCTGCATTGCCACGGCGGCTTACGCCTACTACAACGCGTGCTGGATACCTGTTTTACCCTGGGCGCTCAGCCTGCAGGGCCCGGAGAATTTACCCAACGCGCACTACTAAACGGCAAACTGGATTTAACGCAGGCGGAATCCGTGCTGGATTTAATCCAGGCCGAGGGCGACGCGCTGCTGACGCAAGCCGCGGAAAACCTGAAGCACCAGACCCTAAGCAAAGCGTTTAACGACTTATACCAGCTGGTTAACACCCTGCAAGGCACGATTATTGCGCACATTGACTTTCCGGAAGAAGTCGACGCACCAGATCATGCCGCGTTAATTAAAATCTGCCAGGCGGCATTAGCCGAAACCGAGCGCTTGCTTAGCGGCGCCCGGCACGCCGCACTGCTGCGGCAGGGTATTCAGGTTGCGCTACTGGGCCAGCCCAATGCCGGTAAATCATCGTTATTTAATGCGCTACTCAGCCAGAACCGTGCGATTGTAACGCCGGTTGCGGGCACCACCCGAGACACTCTGAGCGAGCGCCTGATGATTGCAGGCATTACGGTAACGCTAATAGACACCGCTGGGCTAAGGGCCAGCGATGACCCGGTTGAAGCCATTGGCATTGCGCGAGCGTGGCAAGCCGCCCAGGACGCGGACGCCCTGCTGTATGTACTGGATTCAACCGCACCCGCGCCCGAGGATGCCGAATTATTGCAGCACTTAACCCGAACGTGCCCCAAAACGCCCTGCCTGATGGTGCAAAATAAAGCCGACTTACTGCCCAAGTTACCGGATAACAGCGCGCAAGCATCAAGCCATAGCCAGAGCCAAAGCCAGAGCCAGAGCCAGAGCCAGAGCCAGGCTCAAATCGTATGGGTTTCGGCAGAAACCGCGCAAGGGCTACCAGATATAACCGCCTGGATTGAGCAGCAGCTTGCGCAAGTACTCGCGACCCAGCCTAAAGCGGCAAAACTTTGCCTGACTGAACGCCAGCTAAACGGTTTACAACAAGCCAAAACCAACCTGGAGCAAGCCTTGGCAAGCCTACAAACACCCGCCATACCACTGGATATGGTAACCGTCAATTTATCAGAAGCACTCGCCTGTTATGGCGCATTACTGGGCATCGATCCCGTTGAAGCAACGCTGGACAATGTGTTTAATCGGTTTTGCGTTGGCAAATAGCCCGAAACACTGGTATGGTTTGCCTTTCAGCCAGCTCACGCGATACTGGCTCTATTTCGGGCGGTAACACAGCCGAAATTTCGGCCCAAAGCGCCGCCAGGTTTGAGGCCTCGGCATTACCGACGCCAAACGTTTGCAGCACCTCGGAGGTGCAGGACGCGCGCAATTGAGCAAGCCCGCGCTGGCCCACGCGATGCGCGCCAACCATATTACCCCGCTGCCAGTGGCACAGCCCCACAGCAAGCTGAATCCAACCTTGAATCCAGCGTTTTTGAGGGCTTTGCGCGGGTAAGTCCGGCCAAAGCGAGGCTTCCCAGTAATCGTGCGCCGCAAAGTATTCTGCGGCATCAAACAGGCGCGCGCCCGCCAGGAATCGCTGGCGCAATGACAGGCTTTCAGGAGTGATATGCATACCGTACGTCTTTTATGGTCTTTTTATTCGCTATTAATTGGCATCCTCTTCTGATGAATCATCGTACGCCAAAACAAATGAACGTCCGTATGCCAGGGTTAGGGCTCAACTCAGCCACAGCGTTAAACGAGCCTTATTCTCGGTAAAAAGGGGACCCATTTAACGCTAAACGCGAAGACAGGACAAGTTTAATACGCGAATAAAAACAACTTAAAAGCCAAATTTAAGCAGACGTATCGTCTTCGACCCAGCAAGCAGTACCGTAGGCCAGCACCTCGGTCAGCCCCGGGGCAAGCTCGGTGGCATCGTACCGGAACCCAATAATCGCGTTGGCTCTTAACTTATAGGCCTCGTGCAAAAGCTGTTGGTAAGCATCCTGCCGTGCATGCTCGCACAATTCCATATAAATACTGTTTTGCCCGCCAAAAACGGTCAGAATATCGCCAAAAAAACTGCCCACAATCGAGCGGGAACGCACAACCAGCCCGCGTGCAATGCCCAGGTTTTTGACCACTTTTTTACCCGGTATCGTCAACGCCGAGGTTACCATTTCTTCGGTAATCACTTATACAGCCTCGCAATAGTGCCGATAACCTGATTAAACTTAAAACATTCAGGGCAGGTGCGCTATTGCGATTGCCCGGCCTGATGCTTCAAGGCATCCAGAAAGCATTTTGCCGCCTGACGCTGGGCCATAGGCGGGCTGAGCCGCAATAGCTCGACCGCTTTATAGACAACAGGGTCTTCATCGTACCAGCGGTGCCCTGTTTTATGTTCAAGCGTTTTATGCGCCAGCATCGCGTCAAACGCGGCAATCGCCTCGAGCCCCACGACCGATTGGAGTTTATCGATAAATTGAGCCGATTGCGCGTGCAGTTCATCGGGGTAAGCGCGCAATAATTCCAGCACTTCCAGCAGCAGCGGATCGTGATCGTACCAACGTCTGAACTGACTCATAAGCACTGTCCCTATACTGTTTTAATCTGTCAGGGTCTTTTTTAAAAGCTAATTTGTTATAAACCACTTAGAATAGATTTACCATAGTCAGCAGTCGGCAACGCGACACTTAAACTGAATTAAAGGCAACCCTGCCATTATTTTACGTCGCGCAGCTACAATACAACACGAAAGCGGTTAAACACAGCAAAATATGGGCCGTTTAAACGACCTTTAAACAAATTTTGCATAAGAAATCTGGGGTAGGTTGGGGTGCTGTTATTTATGCCTAAAGCCAGGGCCGCTCCCGCCCTCGCGTCCACTAGCCTAACCAACGGCTGTATTTAATAAATAAACACGTCGGCCAGCGAGGGCTCGACCGCCCAGCAGCTAATACGGTTTAAAAGCACGCCAGGCGGCCACTGCCACACAACTTCGTCTTGCGCAGGATGACTGATTTGAGCGCGAACAATAAGGTGACTCCAGTCGCACACCCGCAACACGTGGCCAGCCGGGTAAACTCGCCCCTGAATCAGGGTGGGACGCGCCAGAATAAAGCCATCAACATCGGGCAAGCCGGCTTGCTGCGTTTGCTGATTGGGCTTCAGCGAGACCTTTCGATTAAAATCGAGCACCTGCAAGGCGTGACTGGTGTGATTCTCGAGTTTGCTGCCGCTGATGGATTTTGCCAGCTGCTTGAGCGTGTAGCCATTAATGCGCAATCGCGCGCCCTGCATCGGGGCAAGCATAATCGTCAGGCCAAATAAAACAACCGCCAGCAGGGCAAACGCCAAAAGCATCAACAAAGGTTTAACGGAGGGCACAGGCATCTCCCGCAGCAGCGTCTCCGGCAGGCACATCAAGTGCAGACACAGGCTGACGTATCGCGCTGACGGCTGGTGCCTGCGCTTTGGCCGCAATCGCGGCTTGAATCAGCCGCTCAGACATAAACGCGTAAAACACCCAATCCATCGAGAATTTAAACAACAGGCATACAGCCGGCACAACCAAGCCGAATTGAGGCCCCAGTAAAAACACCGCCCCCCACAAAAACGGCAAATAAAACACGGATTGCGCGATGACCCAGCCCGCCGTAAGCTCTGAACGTCCCGAGGCCTGTACCAGCGCCATGCACAGCTGGCTGTTTATATAGGCTACAAACGCAAACATTAGCACTTGCGTCACCACAATCGATTTTTGCGCGAACGCCTCGCCAACCCACAATGTTAGCAGGGTCGGCACAAAAAACACCAACGCGATTGCGGGTAGCACCGTGGCCAAGGCCATTAGTTTATGGCTTTTACGGTACATTCGGCCTGCGCGCTCCGGGTTTGAAGCCAGCTCTGAGCTAAACGCCGGAAACAACACCGGCAACGCTGCCTCGGGAAGGGTTTTGGCCCGACTCATTAGGTCGTAAGGCGTTGTATAGTATGCAACCACCGCCGCAGAAAACACATTGGCAATTAAAAAGCGATCGAAATAGGTCATTAACGGCCCCAGCAGGTTGGTCACCGTTACCCACTTGCCAAAGCGAATAAGATGGCTGGCATCGGCGCGCATGTTGGCCATAAATGTTTTAAAGTGGCTTGCCTCGGCACGCAAGCGTGAGTAAAACCCATTTAAAACTTGTGGTAAAACGGCCAGCAGCAGCAAAAACACGGCCACGCGGCCAAGCGCAATCACCGCGACCATACCCGGCAATGTAGCCCACTGCGGCATAAACCAGAGCAGCAGCACCGGCGCAATAAAATTACAGAACACGATTGGCAGCCGGAGCAGGTTAATCAAGCCAAAGCGCTGATACGATTCCAGCACGCCCGTAATGGCAATATTGCCAATTAAAAACGGCAACGAGAACGCCAACCAACGCACCGACGCCGCAGCCTCTTGCTGGAGCCCGCCCGAAATCTTGAGCACGCCAATCAGCCACGGGGCCCCCAGCAACATGCACAACGCGGCCAAAGACCCAATACCTACCGAAAGCACCAGCGCCGTGGTGATGGTTCGGGGCAAATGCTCGATATCATTATCGCCCAGACGCTTAGAGACCAACTGCGTTAAGGCTCGCCCGATACCGGCATCAAAAACCGTCGCGTAGCCTACAATCGACCAGATAATGGTCAGGACGCCAAAGCGCTCAACGCCAAACCCGTGAATCATCACGGGCACGGCAAAAATCCCGATGAGAATCGGTAAAATCTTGGTAAACAGGTTTAACGCACCGCTTTTAAGCAATGTTTTACGGTGCGTCAGGCCAGAAGCAGGTGCCGCAGACGAATCAAGCGGCGACACAACAGTTTGGGGCTTATTTTGAGCATTAGACATCGGGGTTATGGTCGCACAAATACGAGAGACAAGCACAGGGCACAAACATGGCGCCCAGTCGGTTTAAGGCTTATAGAAACCATTGCGGTTTCGTTTTTGATTTTTTGATATGATAGCGAGGTGATACAAGCGATATCGTTATTGGGCATCAGTATGCAAAAAAACGCTTGCCTAATGCAAAAAATTAATCCGCTCGTCTCCAGCGCCCGGCCCAGTATTATCTAGCGTCGCGGCAAATCAGGATTTGTTCCGGTTTAACCGTTTTTAACGCGCTTATTTATTAGTTCTTTTTTATTGCCAAAAATCTTAACGCCACGCATAACCTTACTTAAATTTAAACAACAGATTTAAACGCATACGATATAGGCGACTGTAGCCCCATGCTTTTTGATATTTTTAATGCCAGCGCTAAAAATTCAGCCCGCGCTGCGAGGCAGCTCGCACTGGCCGCAACGCTTGCTTTAACCGCTACCGTGGTGCTTGCAAACGCTTCGCCCAGCTGGGCAAAACCCATTGCCGCAACTACGGCGGCCATGCAGGCAAGTCCTCAAAAACAACCCGAGGTTGAAGCAACCGGCCTGTTTACCGTGGGCAACGCCGAAGATATTGAAGCCATTAAAGCGCTGCTTAAACAGGTTTTAACCGCAAGCAACGCGCACCAGATTGATGCCTTGTTAAGCCACTACGCGCCAAGGTTCGTAAGCGGCGACCACCTAGCGCTTAAAGAAGTGCGCAGCCTGATTGAAGAAACCTGGAAAAGCTACCCGAACGTAAGTTATACCAGCAAGCCGCTGGTGATTCGGGTATCGGGAGACTGGGCCTCGGTTGAGAGCCTGGACACGGCGCGCGCAGAAATTGCCGCCACAACCGAAACCGGCGGCCAAAGCGGCGAACTGCTCAGCCAATCACGTGGATTGCTGCACCTGCAACGTATTGGCGACAAATGGACAATTGTTGGCGATACCACGCTCTACGAGGCCGCCTCAATCCGCTACGGCAGCGCCCGCGACCTGAATATTAGTCTCTCGGCCCCGGAGCAAGTTGCAGAAGGCGCGCCCTATTCTGCCAAACTGGATGCCGAACTGAAAGAAAACACGTTTGCGGTCGCCACGATCTCGAAAGATCCGATTACTTACCCGCAGGCGCAGCCCGAAGAAAAATTCAGAACCATTTCCAACGATCGTCAGGGGCTGGAACGCGTTTTTGAAGGCAACACAGCGCACCGCAACGAGCTGATTACCGCAACCTTGGGTATTACGTCTGTCTCTCAGGATAAAGACAACCGCCCGCAGGTGGCCCTAACCGGTTTAGCCACCATGGTGCGGCGCGTAAATCTGATTCCGCAAGGCCAACAGATACCTAAAGCCGACGAAGCCCCGGAAAAACAACTGATCAAGACATCATCTGATGGCAAAATAGATGTAACCACGCAGGCCCCGCCCGCCGACGAAGCTCCGGAGGCCGTAAAACCCGCAACCACTCCGGCCCCGGCACCTAAAAGCAGTTATTTGCTAGCGCCGCATCGCACTACCGCCGGACTGCGCGCCCCGGTGCTGTAGCCGTGATTTTTAAAGCGTTGCCGCAGCCAGCGAGTCTGGTGTTTCTGGCGCTTCGGCTGGCGTTGCTAGACCTGACCAGTAAATACATCATGTTTCAGGCGCTGGCGTCCGCTTCAACCCCCTCAATTCCGCTTTGGCCAGGCGTTTTGCACCTAACGCTGGCTCAAAACAAGGGCGTTGCGTTCAGTTTTTTTTCTGACTGGCCGGTCGCCTTTTTAGTGTTTTTAAACACCGTTTTATTGGGCCTGCTGCTTTATGCGCTGTGGCAATACAGGGCGTACTTAAGCGCAAGCAAACGGTACTACTGGGCTGCAGCGCTCTTGCTGGCCGGCGCTATTGGTAACGGGGCCGACAGGCTGCTCAACGGTGGCGTCACGGATTTTATTGATCTGCGCTGGCTTCAGTTTCCGATTTTTAATTTGGCCGATGTGTTTTTGACGCTAAGCGTTGCGCTGTTTATTTGGGGTAAATTGACTGTAAACGATATAAAAAGTGAAAGAATGAATTAAACGTCTTTTTCTGAACAAAATCGTGCTCTTGGCTGTAGAACAACCGTAACGTAGATTCAAACACGAGCGTTAAGCCTGATTGTTTCGAAAATGTGACAGCGAGATAACCGCTCAAATTTGGCAACGCTTGCCCTGACTTTACTTTGGAAGCCTGAGGGGCTGAATGCGTTCTGGCCTAAAATTAATTGACGGTACTTAATCTTCTCAAACTTCTCAAACTTCTCAAACTTCTCAAACTTCTCAAACTTCTCAAACTTCTCAAACTTCTCAAACTTCTCAAACTTCTCAAACTTCTCAAAACCATGCAAAACAAAACCCTAACCCTAACCGTAACGATTGGGCCACCGAGCGAGGCTACGCCAGTCGCAGAGGCGACCCCTCGGCTTGATCATTACCTGCTGCAAAGTCCGCAGTTAGCCGGTTACTCGCGAGAACGCATTAAAAGCTGGATTGAAGCAGGGCACGTGCAGGTCAATCAAAAACGTGCGATTAAAGCCGGACTAAAACTTAAGGCGAACGATGTGATTACGCTAAATCCGCCTGAGCCTGCGCCGCTGACCCTTCAACCCGATGCCCAAGCCATGGCCCAGGTAGAAATCATTTATGAAGATGCATCGTTACTGGTGGTTAATAAACCTGCGGGTATGCTCACGCACCCGGCGGGGGGCGAAAGCAAAAACGCGGGCACGCTGGTGCACGCCATTTTAGACGCCTTAAAAACACCCAGCGCCCTTTCGGCGCTAAATGGCGCGCATCGCCCGGGCATTGTGCATCGACTCGATAAAGACACCAGCGGCTTAATGGTGATTGCCAAGACTGATTCGGCGCACGCGGCGCTGGCAAGGCAAATTCAGCTTAAAACCGCGCAACGGCATTATAAAGCGATACTCCAGGGCTGGCCGCAGCAGGACGCGGGTACCGTAGACGCCGCCATTGGCCGAAACCCCAAGCAGCGGCAAAGCATGAGCATTGCCCCCAACACGCCGGCGGCGTCAGACAGTCCATATCAAGCGGTTCGGGGCTCGCGTAAAACAGCGGCCAACCCGCGCAGCGCAAAAACCCATTGGGAGGTGCTTAGCCGATTACAACCCAGCCAGTTACCCGGCCGTTACAGCCTGGTTAAACTCAGGCTGGAAACCGGCCGTACCCACCAGATTCGCGTGCACATGGCGCACCTGGGGCATCCTGTGTTGGGCGATCCGCTTTACGGTAGCGGCCTGATGCTGCCGTTTAACTGGTGCAAGCAAGGCCAGTTATTACAAGCTTATTATCTCTCGTTTGTGCATCCGGTTTCGCAAACCCCGCTAAGCTTTGAGCTACCCTACTGTCCTCGCCTTACGCAGGCCATTGATGCGCTGCAGGCATAAACTGAATAATCATAATCCGGCGAGGCTTTAAAACTCGATTTGCCACTGCCCCACGGGCGTACCCGCCCAGTTGGTTCGCGTGGGCAAAGCCTGCGCTGAATCTAACCCCGCAAACACCGCCTGTACTTGCGCCTCGGTGAGCCATTGTAAGTGCTGCAACACGGCAAGCACCGCATGCGTGCGCGCAGTCTCGTCGCCATCGAGCACTTTAAGCGTAAGGCCGGCCTGCGTCGACTGATGATGATATGCAACAGCGATGAGCCCCTCGGCGCCAACCTTGGCCAGCAACCGGCCTTGGCCCACCGCCATCAATACGCTATCAATGCGGGTTTTACCGCCGGCCAACTCGGGGTGTAGCGTTGCCGCACCCCACAGACGCGGCAGCCAATCAGACGGCAGGCAGGCGGCAGTCAGTTCAGGCTGAGCCGGTTCGGTTTGCGCTGCGTGCGTTGCGGGCGCTATATTTTTAAAGTTTTGCGCTGCAACTTCTCTTGCAGCGCTGGCGTACAGTTTTGCAATTTGCGGTAACGTTAGCCAGAACGTGGGTACGCCACAACCATCAATCGCGGTGCGCAGGGATTGTTTTTTTAGCGCCAATCGTCCGGAAAGTTCGGCCAAAACACGCTGCTGCAACGGATGCGATGCCGCCAAATAGTTCTCTGGCGGCGTTAAAGGCCATCCGTTTTGCACGCACGCGTACACCATGGCCGCATGTTTACCCGAGCAATTATTATGCAGCGCACTGGGCGAGCGGGCCTGTTGTCCCAGCGCCCGTCGGGTCTCGGCATCGAGCGGGGGGTGCGCGCCGCAACATAACGCTTGGGCTGACACCCTGGCCTGGTTAAGCCACCAGTTAACCCACTGCACATGCGCCGGCGAACCGGTATGAGACGCCATGGCCACGGCAAGCGCTTCATCGGGAATAGACGACTGGGGCGCGCACGAGCTGAGCACCGCGTGCAACTGAAACAGCTTGCCTGCGGATCTTAAGAACGTGTGCAATGTTTGCGCCTGAAGGGTTTGAAACAACACCGCACCGCCAGCATCAAGCGCAATCGCCTCAATGGCGTGTTGCGTTTCGGGGAGTCCGTCACGACAGGCTTGAACCTTCATAAAAACACCCCGCAAGGCCATCTATACAAACGCGTTATGCATCAGATGATTCACGGTAAGCGCACCCAGTAAAACGCCCAGAAAAGGACGCTTGCACACCCCCGCACGCCAGTTTGTCGAGTCGCTCAATTATCTCGGTGCCGTGATTTCGGACGCATCTTGAATAAGGATTCGGCTTAAAGGGCTAAACCTGAACGCGTAAGGCATTTTTTTGACTATTTAATTATTTGACTATTTGATTAAGCCATTAAGCGCGCAAACCTGAGCATAACCTTAAGCGCATTATTTAAAGAGTCTCCAAAGGCCCCGCGCCAGGGGCAGAGCAGCGGCACCGAGCCGGGTACCCGCAAACCGCATGCCTTGCGCAAGCGATTTTGCGCCACTACCCATCTGGCTGGGCAAGGCCCGCACACCAGATTCGACACTGGAGACCCCTGATTTGGCTTTTTCGGTGAGCGCCTCAACATGGCTTGCGGTTGCGCGCAAGTGTTGCAGCAACGGATCGACATCATAGCGCGCGGAATCCACAAAGGATTTAACGGCATCGAGCAGGGTGATTAACCGAAACAGGAGCAGACACAGCAGGGCTGCGACCGGAATAAGCACAATCCAGGCCACCATGGTCAGCAGGCCCAGTTGTTGTTCGAGCGTTAACGCCATATTAGACTCAACTTTTTTAAAAACCGTTTAAAACACTGATTAAACTTTTTTGACTTAACAGTTGGCAATTATCCTGTCACTGCACGCAACTGAGATGATGGCAAGTTGTCGTTAGGCAGAGCAAGCATTTCTAAGTCCATACTGTCCGTCGTGACATAATCGCTTGTAAAGGGCACGTGCCGCGCTTAACGCTTAAACAGAAGGCCCAGCATCCAGGCCGCCATCCAGAGCGGGCTGCGACGAAAAATCAATTTAAAAATTACAAATCTAAGAATGCTGCTTAAGCGAGGATTCAAGGCGCGTTTCACGCGCTTTAGCACGCGCCAGCCGACGCGCAGACTTGCCCGCCTTGTAGAGTTCAACCTGACGCTCAAGGCGAAACCGGGCCTCATCAAACAGACCCCGCGTTCTGCCGTATGGGTTCTCAAGGTCATCGCACAATGTGGCGTACCCTTTTTTTACGGCCCCTCTAAAAGCCTTACCGTTTGAGGGCGCAAGCAACAGAGCACCCACCGCCCCTAGCATTAAACCCAGCCAAAATCCGCGACCCGCGCTCATGAGCAAATCTCCTGTAAAACAGATGTCACGCATTATTATAGCAAACACACTTTAGGTTTGGACACTCTACCACCAGAACTGTAACCCGCCAGGCTTAACATGCCTGAAAAGCGACTCCGCTAAATCCTGACGAATCCAGTCGGCTCGACCGCAAACCTGCGCTCGCGTTTCGAGACTCGACAAACCAGACACATTTAGCCTCAATCGTGGTATTTTGCCAGCATACATCTGGCGAATACCTCATCCTGCTTGATTGCTTGACGACCACCTGACAGCATAAGCCAGACACTTAACCCAAACATCTAGCACGATTAACTGTAATACCATCCAAATCACCACGCCCATACGATTGCGACACGTTGATTATGTTTTTTCCGACCGAAACTGACGCCGGTATACATCCGGTTTTTTTAGAACAAGCCAAGACCCTGGTTGCGGGCGGCGAGCTGTTACCCGGCGGCGCAGACATGCTGGCCAAACGCCTGCACACCGCCGCTGAAACCCAAACCCCGTTGCGCGTTAAGCTTGGGCTAGACCCCACGCGCCCCGATTTACATTTGGGCCACAGCGTGGTGCTGCGCAAGCTGCGCATGTTCCAGGATTTGGGGCACAAGGCCGTGCTAATTATTGGTGACGCAACCGCGCTGATTGGCGATCCATCGGGCAAAAACCAGACGCGCCCGCCGTTAACCGAAGCCGAGGTAAAAGCCAACGCCGAAACCTATTTAAGCCAGGCCGGCAAAATTATCGACGTGCATCAGGCCGAAGTCGTCCGTAACAGCCAATGGCTGAGCACAATGACCATGGCCGACTGGCTGCGACTGGCGAGCATGGCAACCGTTGCGCAATTACTGGTGCGAGACGACTTTGCCAAGCGCTACAAGGCGAACCAGCCCATTGCCCTGCACGAATTGCTTTACCCCCTGATGCAAGGGTACGACTCGGTGTACATTCGGGCGGATATTGAACTGGGCGGTACAGACCAGCGCTTTAACAACCTGATGGGCCGAGAATTACAGCAAACCTGGCTCCAGCGCGCTTTGCCCTCGCCCTCGGGTTTGCCGCACAAACCCGATAACCAAATGGTTCTGCTGATGCCCTTGCTTGAAGGCACCGATGGCGTCATTAAAATGTCTAAAAGTTACCCCGAGCATTGCATTAACATTACCGACGCGCCCGCCGACATGTTTGGCAAGCTGATGTCTGTGCCGGACGCGATGATTTTGCGCTACCAGCAGTTGCTCATGCCACTCAGCGAAGCGCAGCTTGCCCAACAGGCCGACGCCATGAGCAAATCGCCCGAGCAGGGCGGCATTAACCCGCGCGATGCAAAAGCCTACATGGCCAAGTGGATTGTGGCGCAATACCACGGGGGCGATGCGGGCGAAGCCGCAGAGCAGGCCTTTGTAAACCAGTTTAAAAACCGGCAATTACCGGATGACATTGAAACCACTAAGCACCCGGCAGGGATACTGCAAGATATTCCGGAATTTTTAACCCAGCGCGGACTCACACCCAGTAAAGCCGAGGCACGCAGGCTAATGACCGGCGGCGGCGTAAAGTTACGCAACCCCGAGACGCCCAACGACGAAGGCGAAAAGCTGCTTGACCCTGCCGCGCCGCTGCCAGCATACACTGCGGGGCAAAGCTGCATTTTACAAGTGGGCAAGCGCAAGTTTATCCAGATTCAGTTTGAGTAAGCGCAGCCCGTTTTTAATCAATAGTTAAACAGCTTGGGGCATCAAACAGCTTGGCTTGCAAAACATAGCCAGACGAATCATTTTTTACCTAAAGTAAGCTCGTGGGTTCGTTTGGCTCAGGGAGCCAGCGCAAGGGTGGAAACGGCCCTTGCTGTGAAATATCAAGCACGCCAAACTGACGCACTGCCCCTTAAAGAAAGAAGACGATTATCCCGCAACTGCCGCAACAACCCGCTGCAGATAGCAGGGCAAATGTCGTCGGACAGAGCAAGCATTTTAGCGTCCCTACGGCCAGTCGTAGCATAATTTTGCTGAGAGAAAAAGCAGAGTTGGCAAAAACGAGCGCTTAGGCTACGATGCATTTGAGCAAATCTGCACAGCCTTGACTTTAAAATTAAGATTTTTTTGAAACAGGATTTTTAAGCGCCATGGCCTCGATAACAACAGCGCCCGCCGAGAGTCTGACCACCGAAACGGCAACACCAAGCGAGCCGCATTACGTTGCACGGCAAGAGGCGACATTCTGGCTTTGGGCAACGTTATTGGGTGCGCCCATGTTGTTGTTGTACCTGATCTTCTCGCGCGCTTAAAATTTAACGAGATTATCCCCGCATTAGACTCAGGCGATAGCATGTCCTCAAGCAGGCGCGCAACTGTGTTGGGAAATTATATTGTTTAATGATTGCTAGTTCTCAGCCCAGGACGGACTGACATGTAATCAAACGTTTAAGCTTTACGCTTTAATTTGCGCTTTAAAATAGTTTAGCGCGCGCTTACGGGGCTAAATGCGGCTTAAGCGCCTCGAGCAATGCTTTGATTTCGGGCGTTAAAACTTTAGGTACCGTGCCTTTTAATCGCACATACAAATCGCCCGCCTCGGGTGTTTTAGCAGCAGAACGCGATTTATTGGCGCTGCCTGGCAAGCCCTGGCCTTTTAATCGTAACTTGCTGCCCGGCTGAGAGCCCGGCGGAATCGTCACATCGATTTTGGCATCAGAGAGCGTGGGCACCTGCTTTTGGCAGCCCAACGCCAAATCGACCATCGAAACGGGCAGGGTCACTTGCAAATCATTGGGCTTGGGGCCGGCAAGTTCAAACAGCGCGTGCGGGCGGTATTGAATCACCAGCAGCCAATGGCCCCGATGACCATGAAACGTTCGCCCTTCGCCCGTTAACCTGATTTTAGCACCCTGTTGAATCCCCTTGGGAATTTGCACCTGAAGGCGCTTGCCCGTCTCTGGGTGGGTGACCGTCATACCGCCGCCCGCAGCCACCAGCTCAAGGGTGACAGGCAAAACAGATTCTAAATCAAGCGATTGCGGCGCGCGCGACGAAGCTGCGGATGGGCCATAGGGGTTGGCACCCTGTTGCGCGGCCCCGAACATCATCTCGAAAAAGTCCGAGAATCCGCCGCGCCCGCTCCCGCTGCCCATGCCGAATTGGCCCAGAATATCGCCCAAGTCGACTTGACCGCCATAGCCCCCAAAGCCTTCGAAGCCGGGCGGCGGCGTAAAATTTTTACCGTGAGCGTAATTCGCGCCTAACTGGTCGTACCGGCGGCGCTTCTCGGGATCGCCCAACACCTCATAGGCCTCGTTAAGCTCCTTAAACCGATCCTCGTGAGGCTTGGAGCCGGGATTAACGTCTGGATGAAACTCGCGCGCGAGCTTGCGAAACGCGCGTTTGATCTCCTTCTCACTGGCAGAACGCTCTACCCCAAGGATCTGGTAGTAATCTTTAAATTCAACTGGCATTCAAGTTCTATCGTTATAAAAAACAGGCCAACCCGCCAGGGCGCAAACAAATAATGCAGCAGGCCATACGCTTGTCATCTGCCCCAAGCGCCCAAGCGCATTATCTATTATAGCGCGCTTATAACCACGCGCACGCATCGCGAGTCTTAAAAATACGGAGCGCGCCTTGCGCAATTAAGCCTGGCTTCGGGCAGCAGCAATAAATCCTGCGCCGCCGAATTAACGCTGCGCGAACGCAGGCCATGGGGTTCATAAAAAAAGAATAGCATCTGCATGATTAACGCCAAAGGCGCGTTTTGAGGTGACCACGCGCTGATAAACAAGTGATTGACAAATCATGCAGGGTGTTCGATTATTATTAAGAAATCTTAAGTTCCTTTGACAATCCCCAGGATAAAACAAGCACGTTCAATCAGATACATTCAAGCCAGATAAAGACCACGACGAAAAGCAATTACATATAAAAAACTGTATATAAAATTTGGCAAAACCCCTATCCAAAGAGCTGAGAGAAGACTCCTTAGACCACACCAGACCTAACCACTTTGAAGGCGAAGAGATAAGCTTAAAACCAGTAAATCATAACCACACAAACGCCAAGTCATACTAAAAAATTGCTGCTGCCTGCACAGCAACAGGCCCACAAAGCTTAAGGCTTACGTAAGATTTAGTTGCTCAAACGCATCCGAAGCATGCTCTGGCCAATATATTTGCCTGTAGCAAAATTTTAAAATTGAGCGCCACTTTGGATATTTAAGAGAGAGGCAAAGCGTGACTCACTATCTAAAAACGACCCGTATTAAACGATCGACCCTACTGACAATGAGCACAATGGGAGCGCTGGGTGTTGGGTTAATTGGGGCGTTACAGGGAGCCGAAGCCAATGTTATTCTCGAAAAATTTGAACTGGATTCTAGCGTAGACGCCCAAGACAGCACCCAGGTGCAGGTTAACCTGCAAACCCGTGGCGGCCGCGCGCAATACCAAACCCAAATCGAGCAAAAAGGCATGGTGATCCGCCTGCCGAACGTTCAGCTTTCGGAGGCACAAACCGAAGCCGGGTTCCCCGTGGTGCTGGATGGCAGCAGACGCTTTATTGCGCGCGCCCTACCCGATGCACAAACCGGTGGCGTTAAATTAGTGCTGCCGAACTTGCCAACCGATCAGGTGATCGTGTCGGTCTCGCAAAAAAATCTGCCCGCATTGGCTCATGCGTCCCAAGCCGCTGAATCTCGCGTGGGAATTACGCCGCATTTGTCTCGCCTTGCAAAGGCGAGCGCTGGCCGAACAACCGCCAGCAAACCGTTAGCAAGCATTCGCCCGGTTGATACCCCAGAGGGTCTTAACACCCCAGCAGCGTCGCAAGCATCACCAGAAGCACAGGCCGCATCATCTGTTAGCGCGGCCGCGCTGCGAGAAGGCAAATCTATGCCCTTACGCGCGCCAGAAACAGCAAGCAAAACACCTTTGCAAGAGACCGCAGGCATAGAAATGGCCCCTGGGTTGATGGGGCTGTTAAACCAGCTTGATTTTTACGCCGAAGTCTCGATGCTCAAATCTGTTTTACAGTGGGGCTCGTTGCTGGTGGTATTTTTAGGCTGCGGCCTACTGGGCGGCACCATGGTGTTTACCGTGCTGGGCTGGATGATTGATAACCTACTACCAGAGCGACTCATCGAAACCGCACGGCAGCAAATCTGGTCTGCGGATGATTTACTGGTTGCAGATCAAGGGTTCATGCGTTCAAACGCCGTTTTGCAGCCTGCGATCAACGCAGGCAACTTTCCGGATTTACAATTATTGGCCAACACACCCGATCCGTACACGCCAGATGATGCGCACGAAATCGCGCTAAAGGCCAACCGGCTGGAAGCCGCGCTTAGCGAGGCGATTAAGGCGCTGGAAGATAAACCGACGTTAAATGAAACAACCTATCGAAACCAATCGCCTTCGATTTATACTGCGACGCCAAAGCCAATTGAACCATTATCCACTTCGACAACGTCAGAAATATGCGCCAATACCGCGCTGGAAGATGTTCGCGAGCTAGCACTGAGTGCGCACCAAGGCAAAGGTGTTTTAAAATCGCTTGCTAAAAAACTGCGCGATGTGCGTTTTAGCTAATTTCAGATAGAGCAAATTGACCAGGGAAGGCTTTAGATTCGACACCCGCCTTCGCAGATTAGCCCCAATTTTAACTATCGCTAAAAGTTAATTTGCTCGATCTCTCTGGCGCCAAATTAAAACACTGCCCTGCGTTAATCGCTTACTTAAGCTTGCCCGACAAACGCCATGGCCTCGGATAAGATTGCGACCGCCTGATCAACTTCGGCTTCGTTGATGGTAAGCGGCGGCGATAACCGGATGCTGGATTCACCACAGCCTAAAATCAGCAAGCCGCGTTCAAAGCAGCGCTGTACAATCTGGTTTCTCAGCGCGGGCGCAGGCATGCGGCTTTGTTTATCATGGACAATTTCAAGGCCAATCATTAACCCCAAGCCGCGCACTTGCGCCAGTACGGGCGATTGCTTACGCAAAGCCGTCAGCTGCTGCATTAGCCGTTTGCCCATCATCAGGCTGTTATGGGTTAACGATTCATCCAGTAAATCAAGCGTGGCCAGCGCAGCCGCGCACGCCAGCGGATTACCACCAAACGTCGAGGCATGCGTGCCGGGCGGCCAAGTCATTACATCGGCCTTGGCAATAAGGGCGCCCAAGGGCAGCCCAGAAGCCAAACCTTTGGCGCTGGCAATCATGTCGGGTTCAAACGGCACGCGCGGTGCCGAGCTGTTGGCATCGCCCGCCGAATGGAACCAGTCGCTAGCCCAAAGTTTACCCGTGCGGCCAATGCCGGCCTGCACTTCGTCCGCAATCACCAGCGCGCCAATTTCTTTGGCCAGGGTCTGTAATCCCATTAAAAAGCTTGCGGGCGGCACCACATAGCCGCCTTCGCCCTGGACGGGTTCGACCAGAAAGGCAGCGACCTCGTTTGCCGGCACCAAATGTTTAAGCACGTGCGAGCGAATGTAGTCTAAACATGCGTCTGCGGTTGCGTATGCGTTGGGCTGACGAAACAGATCGCGGTACGCATAGGGGTAATGAGCGTGCACGACACCGGGCAATTGCGGCGAAAACCTGGATTTTTGTATGGATTTACTGGCGGTCACGCTCATGGCACCATACGTGCGGCCGTGGAACGCACGATGGAAGGCGATGATATAGGGTCTGCCGGTACTATGGCGCGCCAGTTTTAGCGCAGCCTCGATTGCCTCGGCCCCAGAGTTGCCAAAACTGACTTTTTTTGGCGAAGGCCCTGGCGCAGACGCGGCCAGACGCTCGGCTAGTTGCGCCATAACATCGTAGTAAAAATCCGTCCCCGACATGTGTAAAAAGCGCTTAGCCTGATCGCAAATCGCTGCAACCACCTTGGGATGACTATGCCCAGTGCTGTTCACAGCAATCCCAGCGCAAAAATCAAGAAACCGATTCCCGTCAGGATCCCAGACCCACGCGCCTTCACCCTTGTGCATGACAAAAGGGTAATCGCGGGTATAAGCTGGCGAAATGACCGCTTTATCGAGCGAGATAATCTCGGCGGCTTTAGGTCCCAGATGAAAAGGCGTTGCGTCGGGCATCCTTCAAGCCTAACGAACTTTTTACCCATTTGCAAATCCTTCGGCCCTAATTTAGAGCCTTTAAAGGACTTCTTGCCCACAGAGGCCCACAAGGCAACTTAGGCAAGCAATGCGTTATAAAGCGCCACCAGACGCTTGGCGTCTTGCCCCCAGTTAAAGCGCTCTAGGACGGCCTTTTCTCCATTTCGGCCCATTTGCGCGGCCGCATTGGGATTTTTAAGTAGCGTCAACACGCAACGCGCTAAATCCTGGGGGTTACCCGCTTCAAACGTCAAGCCGCCCTCGGTCTGGTCCATGTAGCGCTTTAACGGAATACAATCGCTGGCGAGTACCGGTTTTGCGTATAAATGGTACAAATACGCCTTGTTCGGAAACGTCGCCTGGGTTTGCTCGTTTTTCTCGTGCGGGCAAAGGCAAAGTGTTGCGGCCTGAATATACGGCCTAAAGGCAAGCTCTGTAAGCTTACCCGTGTATATTATGGCCGAATCGACGCCCAACGCCTGCGCCTGTTGTTCTAAGGCCTCTCGGTAATGGGCCTGAGTCGCGCCCGCCAGAATTAACTTTAAATCGGGGTAGTTCGCAAGCAATTCAGGCAACGCGTCAATCACGGTTTGTATCCCGCGATGCGCCGCATTAATATGCCCAATATAAACCAGATTAGGGCCGATTGGCGCATCAAACTCAGGCGACTCTGGCAAATTCAGCGACTCGGGCGGACTCTTCAGAAACATATCTGTATCGACCGTGTTCGGAATCACCGTAATGCGCTCGGCAGGGTGGCCTGCGGCCACAAGGCGCTCCTGAGCTTCTTCTACAACAGTAATAATATGGCTTGCGGCGGGCAGGTACCGCGCCTCGACCTGCTGCCAAAGCTTTAGCTTGAGCGCAGCCTGCACCGGATTTTTTTGCAAGCTAGCGATTAGTGCCGGATAATTCTCGTGTAAATCCGCGATGGTGCGCTTGATGCTAAGTGCTTTGGCCAGCGCAAGCCCAGTTGGCAGAATCCGCAAATCATGCAAATGCAGCACATCGGGCTTCAGCGCCGCTAAAATAGGCTCTGCCGCGCGCATCCAGCGTTTATCCTGATGCGTCACACGCCAGGCCCAATTATCAATCCAAGTTTGCGGCATTTGTAGCAGGCCTCGTGCGGTATCACGTTTACAGGCCGGTAGCCGAATGACCCTGAACGCCGCTTCGCCTTGGCCAAACACCTCATCAAGTGCTTGCCCAGGCTGATGCATGCACAGCAGCGTTACCTGATATCCAGCGCGGGCAAGGGCCTGCGCCTCGCGACGGATACGTGCATCAGGCGGAAAAGGCTCATCGAGCAGCATAGCTACCCTGGGCTGCAAAGAGACGCCGGGATCTGACATGGAGAGTCCGTAAACCGAAAGACAACAATTAACAAAACTGTAAAATCGAACTTGAAATTAATCGAACTTGAACTTAAATGAGGGCCCAAACTTGCGCAAGCAATTGAGAACACGACTCGAGTGCGCTTTAAGCCTTACGAAACACTGAGCAGAACGCCGTTTAAGCGCCTGAAATACGCTAACGCGCCATTAAAATGCGTTTTCTGATCGTTTGAAAACGATAAACACAACGAACAGATGGCTAAAAAAAGATGTTTTGAACGCATCACGCAGGGACTCTCGTCTACACGACTCTTATTAGACTCAAAGCCGAGGGCGTCATCAAGCCCTTAGGGCATCGCAGCCTCAAAATCAATCTGAGAAAATGGGACACCAAATTAACATTGACCACTTAAAATCCTTACGGAAAACTTTAAAAGGAACCCTGAGGCGGTCTGAACGTCTGGTAAATAATGCAAGAGCGGAAGAGGTTAAGCCTTATGGCCAGTTTTAAACACTTTTAGAGGCTTGGAAAGGTGTTAAACACCAGAAAATAGCGTTTTGAACGTGTATGAAGCAACATTTCAGGCGAGTCATCTCATCCTAAACCTACGATGAACAACGGTGGACAAACCCCGAAAAATAGTTAGGCTTAAACTAAAGACGCCGCGCTTGATTTAAGGAACGTTAACCCACGTGCAAACGCAATCCACTCCGGTTCAGGATTCTTGGGAGGCCATTTTGGGCTTGCCGAAACCGGCAACCTGCAACCTTAAGGCCGCTTGCTGCAGCGTTGCCACCCCAAGCTTGCCCGTAGATGAGCTAATCGCGCGCGCTGTGGCTGGCGATGCTACGTGTCGTGACTTTTTAAATGTGTTTGTGCCGCATTTAACCCCGGAAGACGCCAAGGCGTTTTACCCGGAGGGCGAAGCCCATATTGACCGCGTACTGAATCTGGTACAAAACGCCGCAACCCGAGGCCAAACGCAAGCCAGCCGCGTAGTATTTTACCACTGCCAGTATTTGGGCGCAGATAAACGCTGCCAGATTTACGAAGATCGGCCGACGTTTTGCAGAACGTACCCCACCAGCCCGCTGAATATTTTAATCAAAGGCTGTGGATATGAATCCTGGGCGCAGGCGTGTAAGGCCAAACTACGCGCTTTGGGCTACGAAACAGCCGAAGATGACTAAAACCTGATTTAACTCAAGCTAGCAGCAGACGAAACTTAAAACAATAGAACACAATCAGATCAGGCTTGACTAGGAGACCTCATGAAGCAACTTCAACGCGTGATTTGTCCGCCAGAACAACATAAGCCAGGGTTGACAGGCTTGCTCGGCTTAAACCACTTAATCGGATTTGCCGGGTTGCTGGCTCTAGTTTTGGGCTTGCCTGCACACGCGTTCGCAGCCGAAGCCCCCGTCCCCGAGCCAGAAACTTATTGGGCCAGCGCGTATCCCTATTCAGGCGCGGCGCCGGTTGGGGTTAGCACGCATCAAGCGCTAAGCCAGAACCGGTTTGACACCGCCATGTTTTACCGTATTACCCGCGAACCCCTAATTTTACAGGCCTTAACGCTGCTACCCGGTACCGATGGCGAAAAATCGCTTAAATGGCTTATTGAAACCCCGGCCCGCGTGGTGTTTAAGCGTATGGCAGAACTTAGCCCCAGCGTTAAAGACTTTGACGCCCTGAGCTACATTGGCGCAAACGGCCAGCACATGGTTTTTATTAACGAAATCCACCGTAACGCACCACCCGAAGCACTTGCTGCGCTGCTGGCCCACGAGGCGCTACACCAGGATGCACAAAACTCGATTCAGGAAGAAATTACCGCCTGGACGCTGGAAGCGCGCGTGTGGCAGCAACTCCAGGCCCGCACACCAACCCCTGCATCACAATCTGCATTGGTTTACAGAATGAACCAACTGGCAAACGCGCTCGAAGCGGGGCAAATCGCAGATTTGGTGCAGAGAAACGCAGGTTATTCGGGTCTGCCTGCGCATTCAGCCGGGTTTACGCACTAGGCACGGGCTAAATAAAGCCTAAGCTTAAACACAATCCCAATAAACAAGCTCAAGCCTACACACGGGCCTGCGGTTTGATTTTTAAGGGTAGCCAGGCTTAAACAACAAGCCCTGAACAGCACTTTATTTTAAGCGATTATGCCACGACTATCAGTAGGGACTCTGAAAGGCTTACTCTGCCTGACGAAATTTTGCCATACTCTCAGTTACGGGATAATCGCCTTATTTTATTGAGCATAAGACGCTGTTTAACTTACTATAAGGTGTATGAATCCGCTTAACGCTCTCAATCAATCCCCGATGCTGGCCGGTAGTGCGAAGGCAGCTACAACGGGTCCGCCGGTCATTGTGGGCATCACAGGCGCTTCTGGCACGATTTTAGCCATGAGCTTGATTAAAGCCCTGCTAATGGCTAACCGCGCGGTGGCCATGGTAGCAACCGAAAAAGCCTTGCCCGTGATTTTGCAAGAAGAAGGGCTCAAGATTACCGGCGCAAGCAAAACCGAAAAACGAGACGCTGTGCTGGGCTATTTAAAGCAGCGGCTAGACTTACCAGACACCACGCCAGAAACGCTGCTGACGCTGTATGGCAACCATGAGCTTGACGCAGCCATCTCGAGCGGGACCTGCCTGACGCAAGGCATGGTGATTATGCCGTGCTCGATGGGGACGCTGGGGCGCATTAGCGCAGGGATTGGCGATAATCTGGTAGCCCGCGCCGCGGACGTAACCTTAAAAGAAGCCCGCAAGCTGGTGCTGGTTCCGCGAGAAGCTCCGCTCAACGCGATTCATCTGGAGAATATGCTCAAGCTGGCGCGCCTGGGCGTTGTGATTATTCCGCCAATGCTCACGTTTTATCTGCCCGATTACCTGACCTTACAGGGGCAAATCGATGTGACTGTGGGCAAGGTGCTGGATCAACTACAAATTGAGCACACACTTTACAAACGCTGGGGCGAGACCGCAAGTTAACCGTTTTAGGCGATTAACCTGTAATTGACCTAAGACAATTTTTGCAAGACAGCGTTTTTAAGGCAGCGTAAGCAGGATAGAATCCCTACTGTCAGTGGTGGCATCATCGCTCAGTTTTAAACGTGCGCCAATTCAACCGATTGTTTACGCTTTAAATGGGGCAAGTGGGTCTGTTTGCTGCGTTCAACATCCTGAAGCGTGGGCCGTTGCCTCCCTGTTGGCCTCTCACCTCGGCGTTAAGCTTCGTCTTGCACGCGGGGTTGCAGCGCCTCGGGAGATTCTAGCGTGACCGTAATCACGCGTGCACCGTCAGCCTCATTAACAATAAACACCAGATCTTCAAACATCACCCGATCACCCGGCTCGGGCTCGCGCCCCAGGGTGCCAAACACATAGCCGCCCACGGTGTTAAACTCGTCATCGGGCAAATTCAGGCCAAATTCGTCGTTAAGCTCTACAATCCAGCATTTACCGCTAATTAGCAGCGTATTGGGGCCGGTTTGCGTAAACAGGGGCTCTTCAATCTCGTGCTCATCCCATAAATCGCCCACGATTTGCTCGAGTAAATCCTCGATGGTAATTAGGCCAGCAAACCCGCCGTGCTCATCGGCAACGGCAGCCATTTGAATTTTCTGACGTTTAAAATCTTCCAATAAATCGCTGAGCGGTTTATTTTCCGGAAAAATATCAACATCACGCACCAGATCGCTCAACGAGGAATCGAGCCGCTCACGGCGAATCCGGTCAAATACATCGCGCGCATGAACCACGCCAATCAGGTTATCAAGCTGCTCCTGATACACGGGTAAACGTGAATGCCCCGAAGTGATCATCTTATCGGCAACATCGTTTAATGAGCTTGAAATTTCGATGGCCACCACGTCGATGCGCGGGATCATGATGTCTTGCGCTTCGGCCTCGGCAAACTCGCACAGGTTGTTAAACATTGCCGCCTCTCGCGGACGAAGAATCTCTTTCTCGACGCCTTCATTGACTAAGTTATCAAAACGCAGTTGCCAGTCATCTTCAGATTCGTCGGCCAGCACCTCGATAAACACCTGGTTCACGTTGGGCATACGGCTCTGGAGCTTGGTTTTAATGTGTTCGGTCAGGTCATCAACGTCTTTAACCTGGGTGTCGGGCTCTACTTGCACTTTTAAATGCACAATAAGCCCCGCCAACCCACGATCGATGGTGCTGAGATCCGTAATTTCGGAGACCCCGCGGATACTGGTGACCAACGCCCGGATTTTATCTTCGGTTTTGGGCGGCGCGGCAGAGCCGGTTAAAAAACTCCGGTTATACCGAAACAGACTGATGGCAAGCCCCATCAGCATTAGACCAATGACAATCGAGCCCACCGCATCGGGCACGTGATGCAGATGCTCGGGGATGGGCAAAAACACGCCCGCCGCCGCAGAGGTTCCAATCGCAATCAGCGCTACAATTGTCCCTAAAAACGCGAGCGTATCTTCGTAAAACACAAAACGCGTGGTGGGGCCCACCACTTTTTTAATGTTTTTAAAGCCCAGCGTTAAAAGCTGCCATGGCCCTTTGGCCTCGACGCCCAATTCTTCGGTAATCGCGCGGCATGCGGTCAACACAGCCACGCTCTCGAGTACCAAACTCAGCAGCAACACGGCAATCGCCCAAAACGGTTGCTCAATGGGCTCGGGGTTCATCAGCTTTAACACGCCCTGGCTCAACGCCCACAGCGCAGAAGCCAGCAACGCCAAACTCGCAAAAATCGCCCAGAGATTCGTCTCTAGGCCGTAGCCAAACGGATGCGTACGGTCGGGTTGGCGTTTGCCCAGAATAATGCCAATCAGCAGCGTCATGCTATTAACGGCATCGGCCAACGAGTGCAAGCCTTCGCTAAAAAGCGATGCGCTAAACGAGACGAAACTGGCCACTACCAGCTTTAAGCCGCCAATCAGAATGTTCATCGCCATCGCCATTACCACAGCGCTCATGGCGTGGCTGTAAACCAGATTGCTGTTAGCGCTTTGCTCGGTGGTAAAGCGAATTTGCCGCTGGCCAGAAGGCGAGGACGAATCGACCAATTCTGCGCTGACGCCAGAAATTACCGGACCAACAGAGGCTGTTGCGGTCGAACTCGGCGGCTCGGCAGATGGCTGAATTGAATCTGAAGCAGAAACCATGTAAAAAACGGGCGCTGCGGCAAACACTTTACTGGGCCAAATTTGGCAAAAGCAGCGATGCACGCAAGACAATTAAACTAGATTTTAATCGTTATAAACTAAATTAAAACACCCCTGTGTTCCCTTAAAAAAAAGAATGCACGGATTGATTGTAGCAAAAAAAATGGGTCGTTGTACAATTTTGAAAGCTTTGCGACAAACGGTTTCGTCAATCTGCAGGAGTTTTCTGCGTTTTTTGGGGTGTTTTCGCAAGCCAGGCGCAAACCCATATTTTGGCAGGCTTCATTAAAACAGTTTTTCAATCAAGAATTTTTAAGCCAGACGTTTAAATCGCATAATTTCCAGAATTCAGGCTAAAGCACGATGCTTCAGTGGTTTTTAAAACGGCTGCTTATTGCGATTCCAACCCTTGTGCTGGTTTCGGTGGTGGGCTTTACGCTGATGCGCTACCACTTTACGCTGGGGCCGCTAACGCTTGGCACGCATCGGGTTATACCTAGAATCGAACTCAAGCACCCCATTGATCCGCTGGCAACCTTGCGGCAAAACCCGCAAATCACCCCGGAGGCGCTCAAGAAGGAAGAACACCGGCTCGGCCTGAATCAGCCCATGACGACACAGTATTGGCGCTGGCTAAGTAGCCTGGTCGCCGTTGAGCCAAAATTACTACAAACAGCGTTTAAAACCGGCGATTTTTCGGGTGCGCTTCAGCCCTCGTTAGGTAAAACCTTAAACGGAGAAGACGTAAGCCGCGTGCTGGGCCAGCGCGCAGGCAATACCATATTGCTGAATCTGCTGGCGATTGCCATTAGCTGGGGGGTTGCGATTCCGCTGGGCGTTTGGGCAGCAAACCGGCACAATAGTGTCTTCGATAAATCATTGAGCGTTGCAAGCGCTTTAGGGCTGTCGATTCCGGGCTTTGTAATGGCGCTATTGCTTGCGATTGTTGCCGTTAAAACCCGGTGGTTTCCGCTTGGCGGGCTGCATAGCGATTTAGCCGAAAGCTGGCCTTTATGGCGGCAGATGCTTGATACCCTGTGGCACTTACTGTTACCCGCGCTGGTGTTATCGGTGGGCGGCATTGCCAGCCTGCACCGCCAAATGCGCGCCAATATGCTGGACGTAACCCACGCCGATTATGTTCGGATGGCGACCGCACACGGCTTAACGCCGCAAACCGTTCTGTTTAAGCACGCGCTGCGCAACGCCATTAACCCCATGATTACCCTGTTTGGCTTTGAGCTTGCCGGCTTACTGAGCGGCGCGGTGCTGGTCGAGACTGTGCTGGGGTTTCCGGGGTTAGGCGCGCTGACGTATCAGGCAGCCATGCAGGGCGATGTTAACCTGGTCATGGCGTCGCTGATTTTATCGTCGGTGTTGCTGGTGTTAGGCAACGTACTGGCCGATGCCCTGTTGATGCTGGTCGATCCCAGAATTCGGGCATAACCTGCGGGCGCGCCGCATTCGCCCCGTCCCATTCAAGTATATGCGCATGATCTCGTGATAATCGTGATAAAGTAAAGCCATCGCTAACAGCTTTTCTCATTCAGGTTTAAACGCTTTGCCAACGTAAAGCGTAGCATTCATTTTTTTTCTAAATCATAACTGCAATGCTTACCTTGCCAGACGAAACCTTGCCTTAAAATCAGTTACGGAATAATCGCCTTTTTAAACAGTTTATCGTTGCCTCCGGAGTCCCTTATGCGCGTTTTCCAGTCCAGAACCTTTATTGCGGCATGCCTGCTTGCGTTACTCGCCGCTGGCAGTTCGTTTACCGCGGTTTCTGCAACGGATAAAGCCGCAACCAAGCCTGCAGTTGCACCTGCAACAGGCTCGGCGTGTATTATTGAACAAACGCCCTGCAGCCAGTACGCAACGGTTACACCGCTTGATTTGGTGCGCTCGCCGGGAGATTACCTGGAAAAACCCGTACGGTTTGAAGCCGAATTTAGTACTTTTACCATGCTTGGCCTAGATTATTCGCGGGCTAAACGCGATTCGCGCGATTATTACGGGCTAACCGTTCGCCGCCCGGACGTCAAGCATCACGTGATTCCGCTGCCAGAGCTAAAGTTATTTGCCAAACGCAAAGAGAACGAAGATAAAGACCCTTGGCTTGAGCTCGAACGCGGCGATCAGATTCTGGTTTACGGCAAAGTGTTTGCCACCGCATTGCGCGAGCCCTGGATGGATATTCAGCGCATTGATGTGCTGAAAAAAGCGCCGCTAACCGGTCGCAGCAAGCGCAAAGCCGACGCCAAAAAACTCGAGGAATAAATCCTCCGCCAACCCGCTACTTTGCACCTTAAAGTTAATTAAAAAGAGCCCTTTGCCCCATGCAGCCCCCCTTAAACGCAACACGCACCTTAACCCCTGATACCTGCCCAGCCGAAGCCCCTTTGGCCGGGCTCAACGCAGCCAACCCGATTCGCATTGGTCTGCTAGGCCTGGGCGTTGTGGGCACCGGCGTGTACAAGTTATTAATGCAGGATGGTGTTCAGGGCGCGCTGCCGGTCACCATTGGGCCTGTTGCCGTCCGAAATCAACAAAAAACGCGCGACATCGAACAGGAATCTAGCCTAACGCTTGCAGACGCAGAGGCCATTGTCCGCGACCCTGAAGTTGCAATAGTCGTCGAGGTTATGGGCGGCCTGGAGCCAGCGTTTACACTGGTTAAAACCGCATTAAGCCAGGGTAAACACGTGGTTACGGCCAACAAAGCCCTGATTGCCACGCACGGCCCGGAACTCTTTGAGCTGGCCCGCAGTAAAAACGTGCGACTTTTGTTTGAAGGCGCCGTCGCTGGCGGGATTCCGGTCATTATGCCGCTCAAGCTCTCGCTTGCGGCCAACCGGATAGAAGCCATTGCCGGCATTTTAAACGGTACAACCAATTATATTTTGACGCAAATGGCGGAAAACGGTCTGGATTATCAGATTGCGCTCCAGCAGGCGCAGGCAAAAGGGTTTGCAGAAGCAGACCCGACCAGTGATGTAGAAGCCGAAGACGCCGCGTTTAAGCTCTCGATTCTGGCCACCATGGCGTTTCGTCAGCAAGTCATGCCGCCTCAGATTCATCGCCACGGCATTACCGCCATTACCGCCGACGACATTAGCAACGCCCGCTCGTTGGGATGCGTGATTAAACTGATTGCACTGGCCAGCAAAAACGCGCAAGATGCACTTGAATTGCGCGTACAGCCCATGTTAGTGCCGGCCTCGCACCCATTGGCCAGCATTAGTAACGAATATAACGCCATCTGGATTCGCGGTCACGCCGTGGGCGACGTTATGTTTAGCGGTAAGGGCGCAGGCGAACAGCCTACAGCCAGCGCAGTAACAGCTGACATTCTAGCCATTGCTCGCGATTTAGCCAGCGGTAACGAACCGATTCCGGGCATGGCCATGGCCGCAATGCCCGCAGCAAGCATTCAGCCTCCGGATTTAAGCGAGAATCGCTATTACATTCGGGTCACCACCCTAGACGAACCTTCGGTGATTGGTCATATGGGCCTCGCGTGCGGCGAAGCTGGCGTGAGTCTGCAATCTGTCATGCAACAGGGCACGCAGCCCGCGCAAAACAACCTGCCCGCCACCGCATCAATTATGCTGCTCACGCATCAAGTGTCGCATCAGGCGGTGCGCAACGTGATTGCAAAACTGGAAACGCTCCCCTCGATTGTCTCGATAGGCAGCGTTTTGCCCGTATTACCGTTTTAACGCTTGTAATTCCACACCACGCAAAAACTTTATGCCGTTTGGATTTTTAACACTGATTCTATTACTCTGGGCGTTGTTTGCCCTGGGCACAGCGTTTGATACCTACGGTTGGCTAATGCTGATTGCGCTGGCCTGGTGCAGCGGCTTTTTTGATGGCAAACGCTCGGATAAAACCAAATCGCAGCCGCTGGAATTACCGTAAAACAAGTTCACTCGCAATCATTGTTTTTGACTTAATACCAATTGATCTCTATTCGTCTAAATAGCTTTATTGATAAGGGAATTTGAACCATGGCAGTGCTCGTCGATAAAAACACCCGCTTGCTCGTGCAAGGCATTACCGGTCAGGAAGGTCAATTCCATGCCGAAGGATGCGCCAAATATGGTACCGCCGTTGTTGCGGGCGTAACCCCGGGCAAAGGCGGACAAACCATTGAGATTAACGGCAAAGCCGTCCCCATTTTTAACACCGTGCAAGCCGCCGTAAGCGCGACCCAAGCCAACGCCAGCATGATTTTTGTACCGCCACCGTTTGCCGCAGACGCGATTCTGGAAGCGCTTGATGCAAACCTGCCGCTGATTATTTGCATCACCGAAGGGATTCCGGTTGCGGATATGGTGCGCGTAAAACAGGCCCTGGACGAAAAACCGCAGTGCAGACTGATTGGCCCCAATTGCCCTGGTGTTATCTCGCCCGAGCTGGCAAAAATTGGCATTATGCCCGGTATGATTCACAAAAAAGGCCCGGTGGGCGTTGTTTCGCGCTCTGGTACGCTAACTTACGAGGCGGTGGATCAACTGACGCAATTGGGCATTGGCCAAAGCACCTGCATTGGTATTGGCGGTGACCCGGTGAACGGTACGAATTTTATTGACGCGCTCAAACTGTTTGAATCGGATGCAGAAACCCAAGCCATTGTAATGATTGGCGAAATCGGTGGCGACGCAGAAGAGCAAGCCGGCCAATACGCCAAAGCCAACGTGCGCAAACCGATTGTCTGCTTTATTGCAGGTCAATCCGCACCGCCTGGGCGCCGTATGGGCCACGCGGGCGCTATTATCTCGGGCGGGCAAGGCGATGCAGCCAGTAAAATGGCCAGCTTACGCGCCTCGGGCATTACCGTGGTTGATAGCCCTGCCGACATTGGCGAAGCCGTGCAAAAAGTGATGGCAAGCGTTTAAGCGCTATTTAGGTTATTTTAAAGGCCTTCCCAAAAAAGTCGCCTAACACGTCCTTTACATTTTCCAACTGCATCCTGGAAGCCTCAAGCGCTTGATCGTCGACAAGCGCTTTTGTTGCTTTACCGAGTTTCTCAGTACCTTTTTCAGTCAGTTCTTTACTAAGCTTTTCTGCAAACGGCAATGAAGCGCGTCGGATTTCTGAACGGCTAAACTGAATAATAGCAGGCAGCAACGCTAATCCACCCAAAACCGGACCTGCCGCGGCAAGAGCAATCGCGCCCGGAATAAGCGGCCAAACGGCCTCTTTGCGAAAGTTTTGCATTTCTTCGGTCAGTTTTTTTGTGAGATCTTGGCCCGCATTTTTTATGACATCAGTCCCTTTTTCCGAGGTCTGTTGAACAGCTTTTTCAAAAGTGTCTTGCACAGCATCAGGCAAATTGATAGCGTTTTGAACCTGATCAAGAAGTTCCGCTACTGTTTCTGTGCTAACACCTTTTAATTTATTAGCAGTGCTTCCTGTAACTGCAGGCTCAAATAAAAGATTCGTCCAGCTCATAAACCTTAGCCCTCTGCTCCCTGTGAACGCGTCAAATCTTGGGATTTACCCGCTGACGCTTTATACAAACTCATGAATCTGAATCGGCTAGAAGCCATTTTAAAAAACCTAGTTGTCTCATATCCTCAAATGCATCAACGTAAATGCGGCCTTAATCTGTGCTTAAAAGCGACAGCCATGTAACAATCGCGATACATTACGCGACACATTGATTATGAGCAAACCAGGCTTAACTATTGTCTGTAGCCTTGGGCAGACTCGCGACGCCACGGTGACTGGTTTTTTCCCAATGGAACACACGCCGCGGCATAAGTGCTAACCGACCCATCACCCAGAACATCACCGGCAACCAGACCACAGGCATGTACAACCCTACCATGGCCCCGCCCAGCAAAGATTTAACCCAATCCAGCTTGTAAAACCGGCGTAAGCCCACCGCGGTACTGCCCGCAAAAAACACAAACAGCAGCGGCATAATCACGGCAGAACTTAAAATTTTACCCTTCAGCGCCTGACCGGTAAAGACATCCCAGGCCAGCAAAATATAGTCCGAAATCACCCACAGCGGAAACAAAAACTGAACAAAATACGCCAGCATATCGAGCACAGCCCTGGGCGAACGCCGAAACCCCTTAAAAATTTTCCCGCCATACATCAGGTAACGCATTAACGAGCCCTCGGCCCAGCGCACGCGCTGCTTGACCAGGGGCCACCATTGCGAAACGCCCTCTTCGAGCACCGTCACCGTGGGCACAAACCGAATATCCCACCCAACAATGTGTAACTTGGTCGATAAATCCAGATCATCCGTAATCGAGGATTCGGTAAAGCCGCCCACGCTCTCTAAAGCTTCTCGGCGCACCAAAAACCCGTTGCCACGTATTTCGACGGCACTTTTTAGGGCATCGCGTCCACACTGCAACTGGGCATCCATCGTATACTCATACGCCTGGCATCGTGTCAACAAGTCCTGAGTTTCGTTAGCAATCACTTTTCGCGCTTGCACCGCTGCCACACGCGATTCATCAAAGTATGGCATTAGACGCGCCACAAAATCGGTTGGCATCACCGCATCAGCATCAAAAACGGCAATAAACTGGCCATTTGCAAGCGCCATGGCATCGTTCAGTACAGCCGCCTTACCCGGAACCGCATCTGGCCCCCTAAATAACACCTGAAACGGTGCTGGTGCCTTTGTCAGTCGGTTTGCAGCAAGCAAACGCCTTAAAATAATCGGTGTATCATCGTTGCTGCGGTCATCAATCACAATCAGTTCAAGCGGCTCGTAGGTTTGCGCCAGAATCAAACGGATGACGGTTTCTATCACAGCTTCTTCGTTATGGGCAGGCACCATAACAGTCACCAGAATTGGCTTTTTAGCGCGTGGCGTCGGGATGTGCTCGTGAGGCACAACAGAAGATTGCTGCGGGCTATACTGCCCCTGGCGGCTAGGCCGCGTGAGCGCCTCGGGGTATAGCTGCGCAAGCGCAGTCAGTTCTTTTTCAGGCGTTGCAGTCGTAGCCTCTGGTGCCCCCCCCTGAAGCGTTGGAGCCTGAGGGGTCGAATCTGTTTGCGGGTGAGAAGGCAACTGGGGTTGCGCGGGCGCACTAGAGGCGTTTTTGCTGTTATTGCGCAATTCGCCGTAACCCAGCAACACAGCGTAAGCAATCATAATGCCTGCCGCGATGGCCGCCATCGAAAGCTGTGGCAGCCAGCGATCCAGCAACAAAACGGCACCCCAAGCTAAAGCCAGGATACCAATAAACACCCATCGGGTGGGCGGTGTTTCGCGCGAGTGTTCCATCTCACTCGCATTCTATCCTAAAAGAAATGCTTAAAAGCCTAACTTTAAACCACGCGACTGTTTTAATACGCAAATCATACACATTTGAATCAAAACCCGTATGGGGGCTTGAAAATCCTGCTTAAAACAGGCCGTATTCCCGGGCAAACGAGCTAAGCTGCGTGCGATTGTTAACGTTCAGCTTCTTCATCATGCTACCCACGTGCGTATCCACGGTTTTAACCGAAACAATGAGCGACTCCGCGATGGCCTTGTTCGTTTGCCCACTGGCAACCATCGATAAAATTTCGACCTCGCGCGTGGTCAGCTTGGGCTGATTCTCGATTTGACGGCGGGCGGAATAATATAACTCTTGCACATCATCGGATAGTATAGGCACCTTGGTCGGGTCGCCCACGAGCTTAATCAGGGCCCGAAGGTGCGCGCCCTCTTGGGTTTTACTGATAAAACCCTTTGCGCCGCGCTCCAGGGCCTTAAACGTGTACTGCGGCTCGTTGTAGGCACTAAAGGCAATAAACCAGATTTTAGGGTACAACCGGGTTAACGCATCCAGCGCCTGAATCCCGCTGACGCCTGGCATGTTAATATCCAGCAGTACGCAATCGGGGGAATATTCCTCGAGCAGAATCTCAAGTTCTGCAACGCTTGCGGCCTCTCCAAGTACACGCAACGCAGGATCTGCTTCGAGCAGGCCGCGCGTGCCTTGGCGAACCACAGCGTGATCATCGGTAATAATGACGCCGACTGGTTTTTTATCCGTTACATCAACAGAAACCAGACCGGTCTTAAGGGCCATCTGCATCATAGCTGCGGTATCGGCAGCCGCTACCAAAATATGAAGCCGTTTAAACCCTTTGTTAAAAAATCATAACAATTTAAAAACAAATTATAATTATGCTATTAAACATCGACTATAAAGCACTTTTAAGCGCTCAAGCTAAGCCAAAAACTGTAAGTTTCCGGTTTGGCGTTCACCTAAATAATCAACACGGGCAGGAGTCGCATAATTACCTTGCCTACGATGGCTGCCGTAATTAATCTCGTGCGGCTTAGCCGATTTAACATGGTCGAGCCCCGGCAAAAAAGATTTTCCGCCAAACCCAATAGGCTTAACGGATTGTACAGGCTGATGAGCCGCACCAAATACAGGATTTTGTAACGCACCCTGAACGTTGCGAGATACCGGCTGCGTTGCAGAAACAGCAGCACCCGGCGGCGGCCAGGTGGTTTTTGCAAACGGATTAGATCCAATACGGTCGATTGCCATCAAAAATCCCGAACGATTAAAAGCTTAAGTGCCATTAAACAACATGCCAGAAAAACTACATGTAATTATATTAAAAACCCGGCGCCCATAAAGTTGCGCATGCGCTGTACAATTTAAAAAATTCTTAAACGTTTATGTTACATATTATTTAAATAACAGAGCTTTAATGTCCCTGCTACAAGACAAAACCATTGCACTTGGCATCGGTGCCGGCGTGGCTGCGTATCGCGCCTGCGATTTAATTCGTGAGCTGGACCGGCAGGGCGTGCACCGTGTTTTACCCCTACTTGGCACGGGTGCCGAGCAATTTATGGCACCGCTCACACTCGAGGCGTTAACTGGGGTGCCCGTTTGGCAATCGGTGTTGCAAACGCCGCTATGGCACCCCGAAGCCCTTAAACCGCTAGCCACACCGGCGCACGTACTAATTGCACAACAAGCAGACGCGTTAGTGATTCTGCCAGCGACGGCCAACTTAATTGCCAAGCTCGCAAACGGTCTCGCGGATTGCCCTGTCTCGCTTGCGGCAACGACTATGACCAGCAAGCCTATTATCCTGATGCCTGCGATGAACACGCGCATGTGGGAGAATCCCGCAGTGCAACGCAACTTGGCAACGCTTGCGGCGCAGCCTAATCTTCAAATCATCTCGCCGACTGAGGGCTTACTAAGCTGCGGCGAAACCGGCACCGGACACTTAGCACCTCAGGCGTGGCTGTTTCAGGCGTTATACCGGGCATTAAGTCCGCTCGTGGGTAAACTCAAGGGCCAAACATGGGTTGTAACCGCAGGCGGTACGCAAGAGCCTTTGGATGCCGTGCGCGTGCTAACCAACCGCAGTAGCGGGCAAATGGGCCTTGCTATGGCAGATGCGCTGGATGCCGCAGGCGCAACGGTAACGCTTATTACGTCTCAGTCGCCCAAGCCAGAGCGGTTTTATACCATCCAGCCGTATCAAACCACGCACGCGCTAGAAGCCTGCCTGATGCCCGCCTTTGAAGCGTCGGATGGCTTGGTGATGGCCGCAGCCGTTGCTGATTTTAGGCTCAGCAGCGCAATCGAAGGAAAATTCAAAAAACAGGATCGTGCCCAATGGGATCTGAGTCTGACACCGACGCCTGATTTACTAATGGCGTGCAGCGCCAAAAAAAAGCCGCATCAGTTTATCATGGGCTTTGCCGCCGAAACGCATTCGCAATTGCACGAAAACGCGGCTAAAAAGCTGGCGCAAAAACAGCTGGATGCCTTGTTTGCAAACGCCATTGATGTTGAGGGCAATGGGTTTGAAGCCACCAATAACGCCGGTCTGTTGCTTTTAAAAGGCAAGCCCGTTATCACGTTGCAGCAGCAGCCTAAAGCCGCGCTCGCGCACCAGATATTACAGGCAATCGTCGAGACCTTGCCCGCCTAAGCCCCAAAAAATATCGGTTATCGCGTTGCAGCCTGTTTAATAGGGCTTAACACAGGCAAACTAAAGTAAAATTGCGATTTTCAGGCCATAGCCGGCAACGTTACACCGGGACCGCGCTTGCTTGCGTCAATCCCGTCGCCACGCGCTGATCGACCGAGGTCCATTCGATCACAGCGGTGGTCCACGCCAGACCGGCACCGAACCCGCACAGCAACAGCTTATGCCCCGGTTTAATGCGGCCATCCAGCACCGCCTCGTTAATCGCCAACGGAATCGAGGCCGCGGACGTATTACCGTAACGATCCAGGTTAATAATCATTTTATCCAGGCCAATGTGCAAGCGCTCGGCCATGGCCTCCATAATCCGGCGATTCGCCTGGTGCAGCACGTAATAATCGATATCACTGGGCGTAAGATTTGCCGCCTTGAGCGCTTTATCGATCGATTGCGGCACTGTACCCACGGCAAATTTAAAAACTTCCTTGCCGTTCATCTTGAGGTACACCACCTCTTGCACCGGCGTGCGTTGCGGCACCAGCGGGCAATTGGAAAGATACGTACCCATCTGCAACTCGCTGCCTTTGCTGCCATCAAGGTGCATGTCAAAGGCCAGCAAGGCATCAGCATCCGGCGTATCCGTCGCCGACAATACGGCCGCGCCCGCGCCATCGCCAAACAAAATGCACGTCGAGCGGTCGTTCCAGTCCACAAACCGCGAATGAATATCCGCCGCAACAATCAGCGCGTGTTTAGCCGCACCAGTCTGGATAAACTGGCGTGCGGTAATCATCGCCGTCATAAACCCGGTACAGGCCAGCGCCATATCAAACCCTGCAGCGCCCACAGCACCTATGGCGTGCTGAACTTGCGCACAAGTCCCGGGGTAAATCGCATCGGGCGTAGAACTGGCTGCAATCACCAAATCAATCGAGTCGCCCGAAATGCCCGCACTGGCTAGCGCGTCTTTCGCGGCACGAATTGCCAGTTGCGCTACAGTCTCATCGCCGGCAACCACACGGCGCTCTTTGATGCCCGTGCGCGTCTGAATCCATTCATCGTTGGTATCAACCAGCTGACTCAGGTCATCGTTAGTCAGGCAGGTGGGCGGCGCATAAGCCCCAATGCCCGAAATTTGACAACCATAGGCGAGCGATTGTTTAGGCGTGTGGGTTTGGTACATAAAACACAATCCACTTTTAAAGCGATTTGAATAAAACTTTATAACCATCTACTGGCAGGCAGATCAGCCAGAACTTGAAACCTGCATGATTCCGGATGGTTGGGTGTTAAGAACGCCCTTATTGTAACCGGCTCAATCCTCCAAAGATACTGTCTGGGCCTTAAATCACCACAAAGCTCAAGGGTAAAAAACAACAAAACTACACCGCCTGAGATAAGGCTTGCGTGGTCTTACCAATCATATCGGCCTCAACCGCCTCTTTGGCCACGCGTATCGCGTTATAAATGCCGCGCGCCTTGCTGCTGCCGTGAGAAATCACGCACACGCCGTTGATTCCCAAAAGCAGTGCCCCGCCAAATTCTTCCGGATCTAGTTTGTCCTTTGCGCGCCGCAGGGCAGCTTGCGCAAAAAACGCGCCCAATTTACTCGTTAAAGAGCGATTAAGCTCCTGCTTTATAAACCCGCCCAGCGTTTTCGCGAGCCCTTCGGCGGATTTTAAGGCCACGTTACCCGTAAACCCATCACAGACCACCACATCAAAATTACCGCTAAACAAGTCGCGGCCTTCGGCATTGCCTGTAAAGTAAATGCTATCGTCTTGCTGCAGCGCCTCAAAGGTTGCGTGCGCCAGCGCATGGCCCTTGCCGCGTTCTTCGCCAATGTTCATCAACCCCACCCTGGGGCGCGCCTGCGGTAATGTAGATGAATAAACCGCCTGCATAAACACGCTACCCATACGCGCAAACTGCTGCAGCATTTCTGGGGTGCCTTCAGCATTTGCGCCAGCATCCAGCAACAAACTGGGGCTTTTGGGCGTGGGCAACACCACACCAATGGCAGGGCGATCGACCCCCGGCTGGCGACCAATTTTAAACAGCGCGCTGGCCATGGCTGCCCCCGTGCTGCCTGCCGCCACCATGGCCTGTGCCCTCGCTTTAGCCACCAGCTCGGCCGTTAGCAAAATCGATGCGTTTTTCTTTTTGCGCATCGCAGTAATAGGCGATTCATCCATCGCAATAACTTCATCGGTATGGATAATCTGTACCGCAAGATTACGCCAAGCGGGGTTCATGCCGTCTAACGCAGTCACCAGTTGCGACTCTGGCCCAACCAAAATCACCTCGACGGGCAAATACGCAAGGGCATCGAGCACGCCAGCCAGAATTTCTTTGGGCGCAAAATCGCCTCCCATTGCATCTACAGCAACACAAACGCGAGACGTTTGGGAACGGTTAGCAACAGACATAAGGCGTAAAAATAAAACCTAAAAAAATAACCCGATTAGTCGTGATCGTGGTTGCAATGCTCATCGTGAACATGGGGCGCCGCAGCGTGAGCGTGGCCTGCATGCGCAAGTTTACCAACGGCTACGCGACCGCGGTAGTAGCCACAATTACTGCATACCACGTGGGCTAAACGCGGCGTAGCACAAGCCGGGCAAGCGGTTGCGGCAAATTCAATCGCCTTCCAGTTGGCACGGCGGCTATTTTGATTCGACCGACTTAGGCGTTTCTTGGGTACTGGCATAAGGGGTTTATCCTGTGATTCGTTTTAAAAAACCGGAGCGGGAGTTCAACATTCATCCTCATCAAAGCACTAACAAACGCAAATCGCACCAGCTTGTTAAGCTGAATTCTGCAACGCGGCTAAGCAGATGCAACCGGGCGCATAAACCCTGAGGAATTTAAGTATTCTAGAGTAAACCCCCTTAAATTAGCAAATTCTAGCGCGCCGCGTCAAAGTTCTGTGTATTTTTTGGGCAGAAAAAGCAGAAAAAAGTTTATACCTTTGTCACAACGGCAAGTTCAAGCTTGTATACGCAATCGCCCCCTTGAACCAACAATGCCAGGCGCTTTTAAGCAAGCCGGATTAATCTGGCGCGACCCGGTTTCGCCCTGCGGCCTTGGCCTGATATAGCGCGATATCCGCGCGGGCAATTAGCGCCTCGGCGCTCTGGTGCGCGTGAACATAATCAGCAACACCAATACTTACCGTAATCCCCAGCGGCAGCCCGCTAGGCAGCAACACCGGCGTAGAGGCCATTTGCGCAACCAGTTTTCGGGCCGTTTCGAGCCCCTGTGGCAACGCGGTTTCGGGCAGTATAATCGCAAACTCCTCGCCACCCACGCGCGCCAACACGTCGCCACTACGGATGGTTTGGCCCATCAGTTGCGCAACACGCTTTAGCACCAAATCGCCTGCCGGATGCCCAAAACTATCGTTCACCGACTTAAAATGATCGATATCAATCATCAAGAGCGTAAACGCGCGCTGGGTTCGCCGCGCGTTATCGAGCATGCGGCCAAGCTCTTCTTCAAAGTAACGGCGGTTATACACGCCGGTTAAAGGGTCTGTCGTCGCCATTGCCCAGGTGCGCTCAACATCCTGCGACCTAAAAAACAGCTTGAGCGCCAACGCGGCCAGCGTGACAAACCCCAGTAGCGCAAGCGGCCCCGCCACCGGAAGAATATACGCCCACTGCTTAAACGCAAACCAGGGCAGCACAAATACCAGTGCGATCGCAAAAACAACGCCCCACAGCCCAACCAGCACCGATCGCGAAAGCCATAAACTGACTGAAGCCAAAACCGCAGGCACAAACAGGCTGAGCAACACGAGCCCCAAAGGGGCATCCTGAATGGGCGGCGCGCCGCTGGCAAGCGTATGGTACAACGCCGCCTGTAAGTAAACGCCTGGCATCGCCGCCATTACCGGAGTGGTTTTAATATCGAACAGGCCCACCGCCGTTGCGCCCACAAACACGACTTTATCTTTAAACAAGCGCTGTAACGCGGCATTTTGTGCTGCGCCGGGTGCAAGAATTTGCCGCGCTGACACCGTATTAAAGCTGGCCACCTGCGGCCAGCGAATCAGCAATGCGGCCTGCGGCAGGGATTTATCCATCAACTGGATTGAGCGCACTTGCTGCCGCGATTCTGCGTACTGAACTTTTAAGACCAAAGGTTGCTGCGTAACGCCTGCGTAAACGCTTAGGGCCAGCTGCGGCAACAGACGGCGCTCCAGGGGCGAGCGCCCTGGAGGCCGTTCAGGCAGCCATTCATAAAGCAGCGCGTTGCGGCGACTGGTTCCGTCAGTGTCTCGTTGATGATTAATAATGCCCACCCGCGAACCCGCCGCCGACAGCAAGCCCGCAAAGGGTTTAGAGAATCCCGCATAGGCGGGCAGTTTTAACGCCTTGGCAATTTTAGGCCAATGCGCGTTGCAATAAGCGGCGTTGGTCGGCTCGGCGCAAGGCCTTTGATTAATTTCGATGGCGACTTCGAACGGCAACGGCTCATCTTTAAACCCTGCAGATTCGTTACGCAAAGGCGCGGCAGGCAGCCGGGCTTCGGCAGGCACCGATTGTAGCTGGTTTAAATTGACACCCAAAAACGTATTTTTTGAGCCGCCAACGACGTGCATCAACGCAGTATCGTTAGGGGCATCCTGCGCGCCTAAATACAGCCAATCCAGCACAACCGCCCGAGCCCCAAGCTGGTTAAGCGAGGTAATAAGCTTTGCATGCACCGCTCTGGGCCAGGGCCAGCGGCCATAAGTGCCTTCAAGGGCGTTTAAGGTTTCATCATCAAAGGCAACAACAACTGGTAACACGCTAGCACGCCTGCCTTCGGCCTGAGCAGGGGCTTCTTCAGAGACGGAAGCAAGCCGCCAATCCAGCGCGCGCCATTCTAGCGCCTGAACCCAGCGTTTAACCAGCGATGTTTTAAACATCACCATAAAAAACAGCATCAACAGTACCAGGCCCAAAAACCGGCTAATACGCATCACCGGCATCCAGGACTTGATAAAAAACCCCACGCGAGACAACGCCGAAGCCCTTTGAGATGCCGTGTAAGCAGTATCGCGTGCAGCAGCAGACCCTGAAGCGGGCTCGGGCGCTTCAGTCGGCGCAACGGCGGGGGGAATATCGGGCTGCAAACAGGGCCTACAGTCTAAAAAACATCAAACAGCGCGTTTAAACCCAAAATCATTTTTAGCCGATTTTAAGCCGCCTAAACGCCAGCAAAATACCTTTAAAACACCGGAAAATTTGCCTTGCCGCAAGAACTTTAACCACAAATTTAATCTAAACAGGCTGGGTAATAGATTATTATACTAAATTAACGCGCATGCACCACTCAAAACCGGAGTATGAATAAATAAGCGATCAACGACGTCTGCGGGTAATAGTCCAGCGCAAACCAAAATCCAGGCAAAAGCAGTCTATTCAGGAGTGAACCCCGCCTTTGCAGGCAGGACGAATTTGACGAAGCGTTTTTTAATGACGAAATTAATGCAAATTAACTTTTGAATAAGACCGTTTGAGTTCGATTTTTCAGGCCAATACTGGCTGGCCTTATTCAAGAGTTTATGATTTACGCTTATAACAGTATAAAAGCTAACCTGCGTTATCCAGCGACTTATTTTATAAATCGATTATGCCAGTACAGACAGCACGGACTCTGGAACGTTAAATCTGCCAGTCGAAAATTTGCCCTGATATCAGTAACAGAATAATCGCCTTTTATTTTTTGTAACGCGAGCTAAGCCTGCGAACTATGGGCTGGCGCGGCCTGTATTGTAATGTTAAGGCACAAACTTTAATCCACTCGCCCAAAAACTAGCACAAATTTTCTTGAGCAGGTTTTATGTATGTGCAAGTTTGAATGCATCGCCTGATGCGTTTTTAAAATCCTAAAAAATTGGCATCTTACAATATACAGGAACGAGTTGAGCATTATTTTCTCTGGAAGGAGCAACATTAAACCCAATGAGCATTTCATCGATACACTCCGGCTTTAAACCCACCTACAGCGCTAAAACGGCGCAAAATTCTAGTCAGCAAGCCAGCAAGCCTAAATTTGGCGCTTGCGAACCGTGTAGCTGCGCAACCATTACCTGCGGCGCAGTGGTTTTAGGCATCGTCGCGCTCGCCACGGGCATTCTGGCAAAATCCATGGGCGCCGCCAAGGGTTTATTAGGCAAGGCCACCAATGGCGCAAAGCAAGCCGTGCAAGCAACGCCACAACCACCAGTTAGCACCCCACCCGCACCGCAACCAACGATTGCCTAGTGCGTGATTTATTTTGGCCGCTGGCAGGAGCCGTTTAAGCCATTCCCCTGCCAGCAAGCCAGAATAGTCAACTTTTCAAGCGAGAAACCCTGTTTAATCAGCTAGCAAATTCAAAAAATCGACCTGAGCCGCATTAAAGCTCAGCGCGACACCGGGGGAGTTTATGAGCACAATCAGTCTGGATCATACGCAGCCTAAACAGTTTACGTTTGGCCAGGATTCATCGATTAAAGCGGCTTCGTCTAAAGCAGCCCCTGTAGCGTTGCAAACAGCCACGGCCGGAAAGGCGCAAACAGTTCAGGCTCAACAAACCGACACCTCCGCGACGTCCGCAGCACCAGCCGCGGGCAGTATTAACACCAAAAACAGCAATCCGGTCAGTCAATCTGGCGTTGCCTTGATTGAAACCTATCGCTGGGTAAAGCACCGTTCGCCGCTTAAAGGCTTTTTTAAAAAAACCGGCATTCTAGGCCGTTGCCAGCATGCGCAATGCAATAAGGCGTGCTGTTCTACCATGGGGTTAAACGCGTTTAAAACGCTGCCGCCGCTGCAAGCCACGCTAGTAACCACGCATTACATTTTTACGTGCGGTAAAGACGCGCCCAACCTACCCGAAAAAAAACCCACGCCAAAACCGCCTGCATTTACGCAAGCAGAATGGTTCAAGGCGCTTGAGCCGGCGTTAAATACCGTCGTTAAAGTAGCCAGACCCGTTTTTAACGCCATTGCGCAATCCAGCAACGCGCTGCACCAAGCACTATTTGGCAAATCGGTCGATCAGGTGACCGAAGCCATTGAGCAGACGCTCAAGGCCGAGCACAAACCCCTCAAAGCCTCTGCTTAATCAAGCCCTCGCGTAGTTAAAGCGCGCAAGACTCGTGATTCTCAATCAAGGGCTAGGCAGGCTGCCGGACTGCCGGACTGGGCGGAAGAGAAACGCCCTCAACGATAAAGCTATTAATTAAGACGGTACAGCCCACTTAAAACATAGCTTTAACGGGTTTTAAACGCGCATAGGCTGCTATGCTATTTGACCCGAACCAGCGCAGGCGTGCTTGCGGCCGTACCCTGCGGCGTTTGTTGGCCCAACTGGCTGTAAGCGTGCGCCATACCTTGCTCAATATCTGCAATACGGTCAATAATCGCTTGGCGGTAAGGATTATTGGGCGAAAGCTCGAGCGTTTTACGGTAGTAGCGCAGGGATTTTTCGGGTTCGCCGTTACGATCAAACACCATCCCTAAACCCCAGTAGCCTCTGGAGAACGTCGGGGCCAAGTCCGTCATCCGACGAAACAGCGCTTGCGCTTTACCCAGCTCGCCCAGACGCAGGTACAGGCTGCCCAGGTTGTTATACGCGGGTAGATACGCTTTATCGAGTTTTAACACTTGCTGATACAGCCCAACCGCACGGTGCAAGGCCGAAATCTCGGCATCATTTGCCAGTTCTTCCAGTAAGGCCAGGCCAAAACGGGCATCAATGCTGGTGGGCATTAGGCGGGTGGCACGCTCAAAGTGCATCCGGGCCGATTCATATTGTCCCAGGTGATTTTGCGCTTTGCCCAGTTCTAAATGCGCCTCGCCAGAAAACTGATTAATCTCTAAGACTTGCTCCAAGGCAATCACCGCATCGGCGTAAGCACCCAGACGGCTGTAGCAGCGCGCCAAACCCATCCAGGGTGCAACCGCGTTAGGATTTACCGAAATAGCATCGGTATAAAGCTGCAAAGCCTTTTCGGCAGATTCCGGGGTGGATTCTTTAAGTAACAGCTGGGCTTCCAGTAAATCGGCCTGGGGCTTTTGGGCTTTTTTGCCAAAGCCCAGGCGTTGCGCAGCTTGCCGAACACTGGCCAACAGCGGATTAATTTGAGACTTGACCGGTAAACGGACAGGCTCGGCAGCCTTATTGGCTGCGGCAGAAGCGGTTTTGGTGGATTCTTGCAGACTCGTCATCGCTCAATCTCTCTCTCTCTTGTTTTTCGGGAGGCCGTCAGACACGCTCACCGTCTGGAACCGTTTTTAAAACTTGCCGTAAAAGTCGCCTTGCTGTGGAAGTCACAGTGTTATGCGGCTCTCATCTATTCATTGTAGAGCGTTTCAAGGACTTAGAATCCGCCAGCAGGCGTAGAACCGTCACCAAATCGGGTGAATATTACAGCTGTGAATATAAACCCATAGGTCAAGTTTAAACGCATCAACAGCAAGCAAAAGGCAGGCGAGAACCCCGCCTGCCTGCGCAAAAAACGCTCTAAAGTATCTTTAACCTTTTAAGCGCGTAATAAACTGCCTTACGGCACCCGCATTTGCCGCCCTGGGCGAAAGACTCAGGTATTGCTCAAGATGCTTTATCGCCTGTGCGGTTTGCCCCGTTTGGCTTAGCGCAATGCCAAGGTTGTAATGGGCCTCGGTAAAGCTTTGCTTAAACCGCAGCGCTTGCTGGTACTCAGTCGCTGCGCCTTCTGGGCGTTGGCTTTCCAGGTATAAATTACCCAGATTAAAATGCAGCTCGGCGTCTTCGGGTGCAATCGCAAGCGCGGCCTTAATCACGGCCTCGGCTTGCTCGGATTGCCCCGCGTTTTTAAGACTTAAGCCATAGTTAGACAACAACGCCAGCGGGATTCCATCTGCGTAAGTTGTTGCCGCAGCCTGTGCCTGCCCCGAAAGCAATTGAGACTTACCGAGCAGGTTTACCAGTTGCGGATTCCGTGCCAAAACGGGTTTAACCATCGCAGCATCCAGTAATGCAATGGCCTCGGTGGTTTTGCCCAATTCAAGCTCAAATTCTGCAAACGCGGCAATAATTTCTGGATTTTCGGGATCCATCTTAAGCGCGTTACGGTAAGCCCCCAGCGCCTGATTAATCACCGCCTGGCTGCTTGAGCCGACGCCAGCCGCCCTGATTTTATCGGCTTGCGCTTGCGCGGCTTGCAACGCCGCCTGAGCATTTGCACCCGAGGCACCTGCGGGAGCGGGCGCTTGCGCGGCCATGGCAAGCGCGCTTTGGGCCTGCTGCAATTGCGCCTGCAGCGCAGTAATTTGCTGCGCAAGTTGCTGGTTTTTAGCCTGCTCCTGAGAAAGCGCAGCCTTAATCGGCGCAGTATCCGGCGCTAATGCGGGCTTAGTCGCAACCACAGGCGTTGCAGCCTTTTTGCTAAGTGCCTGCGTGGCTTGCGCTAGTTTTACGCGTTCGTCTTGCAGCTCTGTTTGCACCGTGGCGAGCGTTTGATTCGCGCTTTGCAGCTGAGCGTTCAGCGCAGAAAGTTTTTCGGAATCGCTTTGGCTTTGCGCCTTTAAGGTGGCAAGCTGCTGGTTAAGCCGCGCCAGTTCAGAATCCTGAGCTTTCAGCCTTGCCTCGGATTGCGTTTGCGCCTGCGCGCTCTCTTGCACCCGAGTCGAAGCCGACTCTAATGCTGCAATTTGCTGAGCGAGCGCCGCTTCCTTCGATTCCGCCGCGGTTAACGCCGCAGTTGCATCCGATAATTTTGCCGCAAGCGTTTTGATCTCTTGTTGATTGGCGTCATGCTGTTGCGCTAAACGGTCATCGGCTTGCACTTGCGCGGTTAATTTCGTTATTTGCTCGGATTTTTGCATCATTTCGGCGTTCAGCGCATCAATTTTTTGCTCGTATTGCGCGGTTAGCTTTTTAACCTCTGGCGTTGCGCTGCTTAACTGGGTATTCAGCGTCTTTTGCGTCTGCAAATCGCGCTGCAGCGCCGCTAACGAAGCTTGCAAAGCGGCGTTCTCTTGTTCCAGTGCTTCGGCCTTATTGGTTTGCGATTGAATCGACTCCTTGAGTGCTTGTTTTTCGGTCTCAGTTTCGGCCAATGTGGATTCTAGTCGTGCGAGTTTAGCCGCATTCACCGAGGCTTCGGCGTTAGGTTTAGGCGCAGACGGCGCGGCAGCAGCGGCAGCAGCGCCAAGTTGACGCGTTAGCTTGGCCTGAAGCGTGGTCTGGGTCGCTTTAAGCGATTCAATTTGCTGGTTTTGCCGGTTTATGGTCTCAAACGCTTTTTCGAGCTGGGTTTGCGCCTGCTTTATGCCCGCTTGTAGCGCCTGCAATGTCTCAGTCGTCTGAGAATCTGGCGGAACAATCGCATCGCGCGCAGAACCAGAAGAAGCAGGGTGCGCGGCTGTAGCCTTGGGTGCAAGCTTAACCGAAGGGACGCTCACGATAACGGGCGCGCCATTTTCGGGCAATACACCCACCGGCGGCGTAGGCGCTTGCGCAACAGGATCAGGCGTGGCAGCCAGCGCAGGTTGCGTCACGCTTGCAGACGCGTTTGCACTAGTAACACTTTGCACGGCAACTGGCTCAGGCGGCATTGTTGCCGGGCGCTCCGTGATGATATTGGCGTTATTGGCAAGAGTCAGCGTCGCAGGGCGCATCGGGCTTGCCATCAGGGCCAGGCCCGCATTGGTGGTCACAGCCGGCAACGGCGCGTTCGCTGCCAAATCCAGCATTAAGCGCACCGTAGGCTGGCTGCCCTGATTAAACGATACCGCTTTAACCTGCGTAAGAGCCGGCCACGTTTTTTGCAACCGGGCAAGCAGGGCCTCGTTACTAGCAAAGCTGGACTCTAAATCAACCTGATTCCACTGAATCACCAGCCGCTTTGCGCCCGTCACGCTTACGGATTCTGTCACGGTTGGCGGCTGGGGCAGCTGGGATTCTCCGGGTTGCAAGCTGGCTTGCAGCGCTAATTGCCCCGTAGCTGCGTCATAGTTCAAATCGCGCAGCCACGCCGCCTGGCAAACGTTAACCGTAGCCGCAGCAACACTCAAGGCCAAGCTAAGCGCTAAGCAGGCGCGTAACCGCTGTGCGCCCAAGCCCGTCAGGCTGAGCGCTACAGTGTAATCATGCTTGTTATTGACTCTGAATCCGTTCATACGCCAAACCCCTAAAAAAACACTTTGGGGTGCATCATACACCCATCCCGCGCGGGATTAAAGGCTTACAGCACGTTTTTTGTATTAATATCGTGCAAAAAATTTCGTTCAAGCCTTTAGAGCCTGCGCGTCAAGCTTATATCATTTGCGCCATCAGCAGCGTTACCAGCCACAAATACGTGGCATACGTCAAAATATCCATTGCGGTACTAATAAACGGCGCACCCATGCCGGCAGGGTCCTGGCCCCAAACCCGGCTTATGGCATAAGGCAGGCTTATCCCCAGCGTGGCAGACACACAGGTACCGGTCAGAACGCTCGCCATAAGCAACCCAGAAAGCGCACTGTTACGGTAGGCTAAAAAGCTGATGACACCCACCGATAGCGCAAACGTACCGCCAATCATAAGTGCGACACGCAATTCTCGGCGTAGCTTTTGCCAAAAGTTTCCGGGCGTAATCATATTCAACGCCAGGCCGCGCACCGCAATCGTATCGCTCTGAGATCCCATATTGCCGGCCAGCCCGCTAAGCATGGGTAAAAACGAGAACGCCACGACCGCCTGAGACACCGTCTGCGTGTACTGGCTGATGACCACCGCCGTCATCATTTGGCCCACCACGGTAATGGCCAGCCACGGAATTCTGGCCGCGACCGCCTTAATGGCGGGGCCGGTCAGCAGGTTTTTCTCATCGCGGGCCTCAACCCGAATCCCGGTGGCCTGGTACAAATCCTCGGTTGATTCTTCGTCAATAATGTAAATTACGTCATCCAGCGTGATAATCCCAAGCAGGTGATCCGCCTGATCCACAACCGGCATCGCAAGCAGGTTATCGTACTTACGAAACAAATTGGCAACCAGCGCCTGATCGTAACTTTCCAGTACCGAGCGGGCATCAAACGTGGCAATCTGCGTAAGCGGCGTATCGTCCGGGTGGACAATCAGTTTTTTTAGACTGGCAACGCCCACCAGGCATTCATCGGCATCAACCAGGTAGCAATAATAGACAAAATCTTTTTCTTCGGCGGTCCGAATCGCGCGCAGCGCCTCGCCCACGGTGGCCTCGATGTTGACCTGAACGTAATCGGTCGTCATCAGCCCCGCGGCGGTATCGGGCGCCTCAAGCAATAACTGATGCAGCGCTTGCGTGCCCATATCCATCGGCATTTCGCCCAGAATCAGGCGGCGCTTTTCGGGTTTTAAGCCCTGCAGAATATCGGCGGCATCGTCATCGGGCAGTTTTTTAAGGAGTTTACCCACATGCGCGGGCAGCATTTGCTGCAAGCAGGCGTGCTGCAGCCACTCAGGCAAGCGGGTCACCACATCGGCGGCCAAATCCAGTGGCAACGCCTGAAAACACTTGACCGCCTCGCCCTCGGTTAAATCTGACACCATCACCTCAACCACGTCGGCAAAATTAAGCCGGCTCAGCAGCCGACGCAAGCCGCGGCGGCTCTGTTGCTCCATTTGCAGCCGAATTTTATCGCCCAGGCTTTGGGCAATTTCGGCCGCATCGGGTGCCATCAGTTCGGTATGAGGGTCTCTGGGCATAAATTACAGTTTGGCATAAAGGCATCCAGAAGCAGCGCATCACCGCACTTCAAAAAACTCAGGCTGCCTGCCAAACAGCAAGTAAAGATAAGTCCATCAATCCACTTCGGAACGCCTTCAACCACCATTATAGCCTTTAAGCTTCAGTTTGGTCGGCATAGTTCTGAGCAAAAGCCGGTGAAAGCAGAGAAAAACAGGTTAAGCAACAACTTTAGACGATGCCCAAGCCTTGGCACGTAGCGCCTTATTCATCCTTGAAATCTTTTTATGAATTGCCCATTTACAGCTTAAAAGCCCAAAATACTGTTTTTAAAATCTTTAAAAAAGGTTTTAAAAACTATCACAAAATGGCCCCAGCGTGGTTTGATGCAGATAAGGATAAGGCGGCAGGTCCACCCGCGCTGCATACGGCGTTACCCGGTCTCTGTTGATTAAAGGCATATACGAGAGGATTATTCCGTGGCTGCATCTGGACCCAATACCGCAAGCAATCCAGGATTGTTATCTTTCTTAACGCATGGCATCGCTGCGCGCGTGGCTAAATGCCTACAGCAGCTTGAAAACGCCTATAGCTGCCCGGATACGTTAACGATTCTTTACCACGATGTTGAGCTGGATGCCGTATTGTTGGGCATGGCGCAAGCGCGCAGTCATCAGTGTCAGCCGCTAGACTCAGCGCTATCTCACCTTGAAGCTTCTGCAGCAGCCACTAAGGGCTAAAAACAACGGAGTCAGGCTATCACGATAAACCATCAAAAAATCGCACCCGCATTAACTGTTCTTAACCCGCCTCTTCTGGACTAGGCTTGTTCGATACCGATAGGACGCATTCGCACGTATGACGCCAACACCCCAAAAACCAGTCTTAAAGCTGCTTAACGCGGTTACGCCCTTAAATCACAGCCCACAGGGCGTCCATAGCAACCCCTTGCACGGCCATGGCGACCACAGCAATCAGGGCAATGCAAAAGCAACCGGCGGCGCAACCGGCGTTTCAGCCATCTGGATTACCAAGCAGGCGTGCCAAAATTTACTTGGGTTACCCAAACAAATGCAGCGGTCGGTTTATTTAGCGCTTAAACAACTGCGCACCGAACATGACGCCAAGCACGTGGCCCTTAAATCGCCGCTAAGCACAGTGTTTGTGCAGCACTTTACCATTTTTAACCTTCGGGTGCGCGCAGCATACCAGCACCAGCCCAGCCGCGGCGACCGTTTTGTTGTGCTGGCCTTGCTGTTTGATGAATTGTAGCCTGTAAAAGGTCTTACTCATCCGCGCTTAAGCGCCCTACTTAAACGCCTGGTTTATCACATAGCCTCCACTGGCCCCCGGCTAGTCACTTTTAGTCAGGCAATCCGCTTGTCGGCCAGTAAACAGGAGAAGCAGGCGAACGGTACTGTGAATTGCACCGCCCACGGCTAATGCCCCCGATACAACGGACAGCGATCGTCGGGATTACAATCAGGCTTGATGCAATTTGCAAACAGCTTGAGCTGAATATCCTTGAGCTTGAAGCCGCGCGATTGAACAATATCGAGCGCCATCGGCAGAATCGCGTCCAGCTCAAACTCTTCGGCCAGGCCGCAATCCAGACACAGTAAATGATGGTGCGGCGCGCCGTCGTCGTGCGCCAACTCGTAATGCTTATGGTCTTCGGCAAAATCAAGCTCGCGCAGCACGCCCAACTCGGCCAGCAGGTTCAGGGTGCGATACGAGGTGGCCAGACTGACATCGGATTCGGTTTTTTGTAACTCCCGAAACAACGACTCGGCGCTTAAATGTTCGCCGGCGGGCAAGTTAAAAAATATCTGAATAATTTTTTCGCGCTGAGGCGTCATTCTAAACCCCTCCCGCGCGCGCAGCCCTTCAATAAGGGCTTCGGGCGTGCTTAAATCCAACGACTGGCTGGCCTTAGGCGGGTTCGGTTCAAAGACGGCATTCATGGTGGTATTGTATGCGATTTTCTGGCGACGTTAAAGACACCGAACTTGGGCAATCAATGAGTTTGTAGACACCCTCTCTTGCAGCCTAAGCCTTTCGGATCAGAGCATCAGGCATCTATTGAGGCTGCTTAGACTGAAACGCACCGAAACGCTCGGTTGAGTAAAACGCCAACAAAATGCCTTAAATGACTAAAACACGCGTTTGAGCAACATTCTGGGGGCCCTAGGCTCCTGATTATGCGTAATCTAGCGCATCCGCAATGGCGTTGAACACCCGCACAGGGTGCGGTAAATAAACGGCCTCAAGCGTATACGGAAACGGCGTATCAAAGCCGCCCACGCGCATCACGGGCGCTTGCAGCGAATCGATTGCTTTTTCGGCAATCAGCGCCGAAATCTCGGCCCCGTAGCCGCAAGTTTTAGGCGCCTCGTAAACAATCACCACACGCCCCGTTTTTTGCACACTGGCTAAAATACTTTGCTCATCGACCGGGTAGAGCGTTCGCAGATCGAGAATTTCGACGCTTGCCCCCAGATCCTCGTGAGCCTTTTGAGCTGCTTTTTCGCAGACTTCGACCATGGCACCGTAGGTAATCACGGTAACGTCATCGCCAGATTGTACGAGGCGCGCCGGGCCAATCGACACCAGGTGTTCGCCCTCAGGCACATCCTGCTTCAGCGTACGATAAATCTTCTTAGGCTCCAGAAAAATCACCGGGTCCTCGCCGCGGATTGCGCTGGCTAGCAGGCCTTTGGCATCGGCAGGCGTTGAGGGCATGAGCACCGTTAAGCCGGGGGTGTGCGTAAAATAAGCCTCGGGGCTTTGCGAATGATAGTGCCCGCCCCGGATACCGCCGCCAACCGGCATACGTATCACGCTGGGGCAGGCGTACTCGCCTGCGGTTCGGTATCTTAATTTCGCCAGCTCGCTCACGATTTGATCCATGGCCGGAAACACGTAATCGCCAAACTGGATTTCGGCCACGGGTTTGAGGCCGTTCATCGCCATGCCGCAGGCCAGACCCACAATCCCGGATTCGCTGAGTGGCGTATCGAAGACACGTTGCGCGCCGTACTTGGCTTGCAGGCCCTCGGTTGCGCGAAACACGCCGCCGTTAAGGCCAACATCTTCGCCGAAGACGACAACACGCGTATCGCGCTCCATCTCGGTATCGAGCGCGTTTTGAATAGCTTGGACAAGCGTTAGGGTAGGCATGGCTTCTAGTGTAGTATCAACAAAAAACTTTGTCTGGTTTTAAATAAAACAGTATTAATGTACTGAATAAAATACTTTAAAACACGGTTAATTGACTCATCAGAAGCAGGATTTTTTATGAACCCCATTAAGCCAGTTCTGACACCCCCCCCCACAATTGTTACCGATGGTGGCCGCCCGTCAAAAACAATAGAATCGCAGATTAAAAAACATCCTTTATTTAATAAATCAACAGGATATATAGACATCATTTCCAGATCGTTACCACACAAAAATGCCGATCAAGTTGATTTGCAAATTACCAGTACTAAAGACGATGGAACTCACGGGACTCGCTGGCGAGATAATGAAACGCCAAAACAATTTGTTGAACGCATTTTTAATGATTACTTTAAACGCTAAACTATAATCACAACGGAAACGCGCCGGCATGCTCGAGCGTCAAGCCAGCTTCCCGGCGCATCAGCGCCTCGTATTGCGCCTCAAGCTGCGCAGGCACTTGCGCGTAAACATCCTCAAACACGCTTCGCCACTGCGCGTTAGGCGCAGCCTCGGCAGCCTTGCTTGCCGCCATAACCGCATCGGCAGCCGATTGTTGTAACACCTGCTCGTCGTCGTCCGTCCAAAAGCCCCATTGCGCAAGCTGGTGCTTAAAGCGATCAATCGGATCACGGCCTTGCCACGCGTCGGTTTCGTCCTGGCTGCGGTAGCGCGTCGGGTCATCGCTCGAAGAATGCGGATCAAAGCGATACGTGTAAAACTCAAGCAGCGTTGGGCCCAGCCCGCTGCGTGCACGCTCTACGGCATCGCGCATGGCCTGGTACACGGCCAGCACATCGGTGCCATCCACTCTAAACCCCGGAATTCCATACGCCACAGCTTTTTGCGCCATGGTTTTGGCAGCCGTTTGCTTGGCGGCAGGTAAACTAATCGCGTATTGATTGTTTACGCAGCAAAAAATAACGGGCGCTTGCAGCACGCCGGCAAAGTTTAACGCCGAATGAAAATCATTGGCAGACGTTGCACCATCGCCAAAAAACGTCGCGCAAACCGTATCTTCGCCCTTCAGGCGGGCCGCATGCGCCACGCCCACACCGTGAATAATCTGCGTGCCGATGACGCTGGAAATGCCTACGTAGTTAATATCTTTAAAACTGGCGTGCGCGGGCATGGGTTTGCCTTGGCAACCATCAAGCGCGTTGCCAAACAAATGGTGCATCAAGCGCTCCAGACTCACGCCCCGGCAGTATGCAATGCCGTGCTGTCGGTAACTGGGCATCACCCAATCCGACGCCTTTAGCGCAGCGGAAACACCAATTTGAGTCGCCTCCTCGCCGCGCGCAGTCACGCAAAAGCCAATTTTACCCGTACGTTGCAAGCGGCGGGCGCGTTCATCAAACAACCTGAGCGTTACCATTTGGCGGTACATGGTTTGCAGCGCAGATTTTTCGAGCCCAAACGGTTTGTCAGGATTCATGGGCGAAGTCTCTGGCGGCACCGAAGAGCCTTCGGCTTTACCGCGAGCGCCTGCAGTTGCAGTGGTTTCAGCGGTATCAACGGGCGTTGTCGCGTCCAAACGTTCCAGGCCTGAATCGCTCGAGCCTGAAGGGGCCGCATTAAACAAGTCTGCGCACGGCGGAATCGCAGATGCAGGCTGCCAAGGCCAAAAATCGGCGGATTGAGCCTGATGAGCCGAATGAGCTTGGACGCCCGCAGCGTTAAACCCGGCACCATACGGCATGCCGTAAGGCGTGCCAACCGCAGACATGCCTAGCGCATAAACCGCCTCGGCCTGCGCGCTCATTCTAGCTGCATACTGGCTTGCGTCATCATCGGGGAGTGCAGCGTTACCCAAATTAGGGTTGGGGTAAAAGCCTTGGAAAGCATGAGAAGGGTGCATAAATCAGCTCTAAGCGGGGGTGGGGATTTGCAGGGGTTTGAGTTGCAACACTATTATTTTTTAGCCAGCATTTTTAAACTTAGCAAAATATTTGGGCGATACCCGCAAACGCGCAAGCAAACTGGGCTCGCGGCATTGAGTGGCATTGCATTAAACTGAAGTAAAACGATCTTGAATACTTAAAGTCTTTTAAACCGTCAAAAGTGCTTGATGCATCTGTCAGGCATCGTTTGCAATAGGCCCAGTTTAGCAAAAACCTGTGCCGGACTGTACGCCATGTAAAATTTGGTAGGGGGTCAGTTAGGTTCGGGGAGGAGCAAGGAATGAATGCAGCGCACGCGCGGGAGGCAACGATTTAAAGGCATCACCCCGAAGCGCAAGTAAAGCTGCACGGGCTGTAAACCAAAATCGCGTTGCTCACGCAGGCAAGCTCTATACTGCAACTTTTAGCTTATCTGGCACTAATTAAGCGATTAACAAAACGGTAAAATTTATGTTCTTGCTCAAGGCGAGATTTCTGACTCTGAAGTTTAGACTTAGACTAAAAATGGGTTAAACACCAGTTCTCTGATGGCTCAGATCAGCACCCCACTGCGTTATAAACGGTATCGGCAACTTAGCTGTTATTTTTAGCAAAACGCTCAAACCATTGCCCAGCCTGATAGCTACTACGCACCAAGGGGCCACTGGCGCAGTAGCTAAACCCATATGTTTGCTCTGCAACCTCGCGCCAATGGTCAAACACTGACTCAGAAACCATCTCGGTTACCGGCAAATGCCGGGCCGTCGGTTGCAGGTATTGCCCCAGCGTCAAAAAATCAACCCCTGCCGCGCGTAAATCCTGCATGGCCTGATGAATCTCGTCGGGTTGCTCGCCCAGGCCCAGCATCAGCGATGATTTGGTGTACTGGGCCCCCAAGGCTTTTGCAGTTTTTAGCACCTGTAAACTCTGTGGATAGCTGGCTCGTCGATCTCTCACGGTGGGCGTCAGACGCGCAACGGTTTCCAGATTATGCGCAAACACGTCGACGTCCGAAGCCAGAATCTTTTGAATGGCCTGCGCGTCTCCCGAAAAATCCGGGGTAAGCACTTCCAGTTTAATCCCGGGCGAACGCGCGCGAATGGCCGTAATACACGCCGCCCAGTGGGCCGCGCCGCCATCGGGCAAATCATCGCGATCGACGCTGGTGAGTACCACGTAACGCCAACCGCCTTCGGTAACGACTTGGGCCACGTGGGCGGGTTCGTCTGGATTCAGCCAGCCTTGCGGGTTACCGGTTTGCACGCTGCAAAACCGACAGCCACGGGTGCACGTGTCGCCGCCAATCATTAAAGTCGCCGTACCGCCCAGCCAGCATTCATTCAGGTTGGGGCATTTGGCCTCTTGGCACACGGTGCTAAGTGCAAGCCGAGAAAGCTTTTGCCGCATGGCCTCTACGGGCAAACGGGCACTGGCGTTAAGCAGTTTAATGCTAGGCTTGCTTATTGCAGCCAGAACGGTTTGAGAAGGGGAATCGAGAGCAGTCAAAGCATCATCTTCACGTGTCTGAGCGAGAACATCATCGTGGCCAAATTAAAGTAAATTCAGGGCGTATTATTGGGAGGCGTATTATTTTTGGGCATTAGGCGCGGCATTAAACCGCCTGAGGCTTTTAAAACCGGTGGATGGGTTGCATCCAGACTCGCACGCCTGATTTTAGCATTGATGACTTTTTTTTGCTGCGCATGGCGCGCCTCGCTCGCGTAAGTTAAAAACAGCCGGATCGACCATTCAAATACATCATAGCGCCGGGTTTTAAGCGCAGTCAGCAGGCCAACCGCAATCGCCGCCGGGCGTTTTTTAGGGTCTAAAATCCACTCATCAACAGTTAACGAGAATCCGCTTTGGTAACGGGCAATATCCTCGTTTAAAGCTCTATCCAAAGCCCCAAGCCGGAATTGTAGCTGATAAACTTTACTGCTGGGCGCACGACGCGCCCTAAAATGTACCAAATCCGGCTGACGCTGGATTGAAAACGAATGATTGGAAAGCGGCAAATTTAAATATTCGGGGTGGCGGAGGGGGCCTGCAAGCGCTTTAAAGATGATGCGCAGCGCTTGCGATTGCGAGGCTGCACGCGATTTGTTGCCATAGCGCCAGGGCGGCAAAAACAATTCAGGACTCCACCCCGGCTTGAGCGCCTTGCGCGTGGGCGCAGGTGCAAGTAACGGCGGCGGCTTGGGGCTGGTGTCATAGTTAACGCCTGATGAGGCACCCGAAGGAGGCTTCTCCTCGGCAGAGGCCTTGATGCCCCCCACCCACGGGTCAGGCAAAGTCACCATCTCGCGAGATGGTGACTTAAAATTCGTTCCCCATCGCAACCAATGCATATTGACCTCCATTACGGCAGAATTGGGCCTGTTTGGAGCAAAAGCAAATTTTAAGGGCATCCAAGCATTAACTTAAGCGTAGGTACCCTGGTTTGAATCGTTATGAATAACCCGTTTAAAGCGACTCGAGGCAAATTAAAGCATTAAACACGCGCAACCGTTTTAACCGATGCCGCCGCCTGCTTGAGCGCCTCGGCTTTGTCGGTGCGCTCCCACGGCAAATCCAGATCGACCCGACCGACGTGACCGTAAGCCGCGAGATTCTGGTAAAACCGACCGCCGCGCTCGGCCGGCAAATGCTGCATGCCAAACATTTGGATAATTCCCATCGGACGCAAGTCAAACGTCTGTTGCACCATCGCTTCAAGCTTATCATCGGCAGCGTCGCCCAAACTTGGGCTTGCCGTGCCAAACGTGTGCACATTCACCGAGAGCGGCCGCGCAACGCCAATGGCGTAACTAATCTGTACCTCGCAACGCGAGGCGAGCCCAGCCGCCACAATATTTTTGGCCACGTAACGCGCCGCGTACGTCGCCGAACGATCCACCTTTGTGGGGTCTTTGCCACTAAACGCGCCGCCGCCGTGGCGCGAATAACCGCCGTAGGTATCTACAATGACTTTGCGACCCGTTAAGCCGCTATCGCCTTGCGGGCCACCCACTACAAACCGGCCACTCGGGTTGATGTAATATTTGGTCTCCGCATCGGCGGGTACTGCATACCGTTGCAACACGGGCAGAATCACGAATTTTTTAACATCCTCGGCAATGCGCGCCTGAACAGCGGCATTATCCGCGCTTACGCCTGGGATTTCGGGGTTATGCTGCGTGCTGATGAGTACGGTATGAATGCGCTTGGGGCGGTTATTCTCATATTCCACCGTCACCTGCGATTTTCCATCAGGCCTCAAGTAATTCAGCGTACCGTTTTTGCGCACCTCGGCCAGCTTTTGGCACAACGCATGCGCAATATCAATCGGTAGCGGCATCAGGTGGTCGGTTTCGTCGCACGCAAAACCAAACATAATGCCCTGGTCGCCCGCGCCGATTTGATCGAGTTCGCTATCAGAAAGATTTGCGCGAACTTCGTGGGCGCTATCAACACCGCTCGCAATATCGGGCGATTGCTCGTCAATGCTGGTCAGCACGCCGCACGTACGGGCATCAAAACCGCCGCTTTGCTCGCCAATGTAGCCAATATCTTCAATCACACGGCGCACAATGCCCGGAATATCCACGTAGCATTTAGCCGTAATTTCGCCCGTGACCAGCACCAGGCCGGTGGTGGCAACCGTTTCGGCGGCAACCCGCGCTTTGGGATCTTTACTTAAAAACGCATCCAGAATGGCATCCGAAATTTGATCACATATTTTATCCGGGTGGCCTTCGGTCACAGATTCTGACGTGAATAAAAACCGGCTGCTACTCATAAATCAAATTCCTTTCAATCAAGGCGTGTTTTAAAACAGGCAAAATGTTTAAGCTTAAATCAATTTTGAAAAAACTAATGTTATTAAAAACACAGGCCCGGCCTAGGCATGGCACAAAGCGGGTTCAGGCATCGCGGCCCCCTTGGCGCACGCTTCGTATGGTGCGTAATCAGTATACCCTTTTGCGCCTGGCGTATACCAATAACGCATATCCGATGAAGGTGCCCAAGGCCAGTCGTGCTCAATGCGACGCACCAGATCGGGGTTTGTGATAAACGGGCGGCCAAAAGCAATCAGGTCAGCATCGCCCTGGCTCAGGCGCATTTGCGCCAAATCTCGGGTATAGCCTACGTTACCAATAATAACGCCCGGGTACACCGACCGAAGTTCGCTGAGCATGATGGGTCCGCCGTTGCCATGAAAGCCAAACTCCAAGCCGTCCATGATGTGCAGATAAGCCAGGCTCTTGGTTGCCAACTGTTGCGCAAGCGGCAAAAACAGTGCTCTGGGGTTGCTGTCACCCATGTCGTTAAACGAACCATTGGGCGAGAGCCGGACGCCCACGCGACACGCGGGCCAAACCGCAGTAATGGCATCGATGATTTGCATCAGTAATCGACAACGGTTCTCAACCGATCCACCGTACTCGTCGGTGCGTTGATTCGTTGTATCCTGCAAAAATTCATCAATCAAATAGCCGTTTGCGCCGTGGATTTCAACGCCATCAAAGCCTGCCAGCATTGCAAGGCGCGCCGCGCGTTGGTAATCAGCAATCGTTTGTTCAATATCGCTCAGCTGCATGGGGCGCGGCGTCTCGTAGGGCATTTTACCCTGCGGTGTATGGATTTGATCGTCCCCTATCGCAATCGCAGACGGTGCAACCGGCACGCCTAGATGCGGATGAAACAAACTATGCGATGCGCGACCACAGTGCCAAAGCTGACAAAAAATCAACCCTTGCGCAGCGTGGACGGCATCAGTCACTTGTTGCCAAGCCACTGCCTGCGCCTCGGTGTAAATACCGGGCGACTCATTCCAGCCCAGGCCAATCTCATTCACGCTGGTGGCCTCGCTAATGATTAATCCGGCCTCGGCGCGCTGCGCGTAATACTCGGCCATCAGGGCGTTAGGCAGGCGCTCAACGCCAGCACGCCCGCGCGTAAGCGGTGCCATAACAACACGGTTTTTAAGATTCAAGGGCCCAAAACGGCCGTCATCAGAGCCCGGTATCGTTAAGCGCTCAAGTAGCGTTGCCATAAACACCCTTCCTGCCAAATCGCGATTTTCACTGTGTGCACCATCATAAATGAAAAAATATCAAAATAAACGCGCGACGCTTTTAAGGCAACTTGATAAAGACAGAAGCTAAAACAAATCAACTGTTAGCGATGTAATTACTTAAAGTGGCGAGAACGCGATGACCCTAAAAACACACCAGCATGCGTATTTTTTCGTCAAGTGATTGATTTTTCGGCATTGCTAAGCAACTGAGAGTTTTTGAAAGAGCAAAGCCAGGCTGAGCTTGAGCATTTCTAGAGATTTTGAGTAACAGAAGCTTTTTCGTTTGCAGCGAGCCAAATAATGCCGTATTTGAGCATT
>JAYKHY010000048.1:0-57399 GCA_035285025.1 Vampirovibrionales bacterium
ATCGGGTGCGCCTCAGCCACCCCCCCCCCCGGCGAGACGCCCGGGGGGGTGGGGGTGGGGGGGGGGGGGGGGGGGGGCGGGGGAGGCCCCCCCCCCCCCCCGCTTCAGGATATTGAACACACCAAACTGACCCACTACCCAATCCAGCACAGACTCTAACGTTTGATACTTTGATACGTAAGATGCAGAGCTCAATAGCCTCAAGCGAGGGTCATTCAAACCCTTGCAAGCCTACCCTGAGTCAGCCAGTCGCAAGGGTCTGTAAAATACCAACTCAAACAACACACACCCGGTACAAAAAGTTTAACGCCACACTAACTTCTCGCAAACGTTTCACACGGCATTAGAGCAAATCAACTCGCCGGTTACGACAATCAGGACACAAGACCTGTAAAATACAGCCCGAGCAAGCGTTTCCTGACCCAAAATGGCTGATCTGCTTTTTTAATCGCCTGTCATGCAACCCTTTCTGGCATAATGGGCATCTATGCCAGAACAATTTGACACATTAAATACACTCAAAACACGTGGGCACAAAAGCGTCACCGTACAGGCCCCCGCAACTTCGGCCAACCTGGGCCCAGGCTTTGATACACTGGGCCTGGCCTTACAGGTTTACAACCGCTTTAAATTTAGCTGGGCACAGCACGATGCCTTAATAGCGCCGCCCACCCACCCCGAACTGCAAACCGACGCCCCCGCACAGCTGGATCTGTACCGGGCGATGGATTTACTTTGGCATCACGCGCACCCGAATCAACCTCGCCCGCGGGTGTGCGTAGAACTTTTGCAGGCAGACATTCCGCTTGCGCGCGGCATGGGCAGCAGTGCAAGCGCCGTGGTAGCAGGGCTGGTGGGCTTAAACGCGCTCGCCCAGCTAGACGCCGCCTTACCCACGCTGGGGCAACTTGCGACGCAAATCGAAGGCCACCCGGACAACGTTTTACCCGCACTGTATGGCGGGCTTCAATTTTGCGCATCCGGTGTCTCGCAGGCATTTCAGGCCATCAAACTAGATTGGCCAAGCCATTGGCAGCCGGTATTGGTCATACCAGCCTCGAAAACAGCAACTAAAGAGGCCCGCAGCGCACTGCCCAAAACAATCCCGATTGAAGATGCCGTATTTAACTTACAGCGTACAGGGCTTTGGGTGCTGGCCATACAGCAGCAAAACGGCGATTTATTACGCTGGGCCCTGCACGACAAACTGCACGAACCCACCCGTAGCCAATGGATAACCGGGTTCACCGACTACCAGCAAGCCGCACTAAGTGCAGGTGCCTACGGCCTGGTCATTAGCGGTAGCGGCCCCACCCTACTAGTCATTACCCCCGCAGCCCAAAGCGCAAGCGTTCAAGCCCAACTGAGCCAATGCGCCCAGGGGCTAGGACAACACACAACGCAAATTATAGCGCCCGCAGTGGATACCACGGGCGCACAGGTTTTATAACTGCACAGGTTATAAAACAATACCGCTTAGCGCATGGCCATGTCGTTGGCCCGGGCCGGCGATTTGAGTAAATCGCGAATGTCTCTGAGTAAAATTACTTCGTCGGTTGGCGCAGGCGGTGCGGCAGGGGCTTCGGGTTTTGGTTTACGAACCGAATTAACCGCTTTTACAATCAGAAATACGCAGAACGCGACGATCAGAAAATCAACGCCAGCCTGAATAAAATTACCGTAATTAAGCGTAATCGCAGGCGCAATGGTACCATCGGCCAGCGTTTGGGCAGGCTTCAGGATTACTTTAAGGTCGGTAAAATTCACGTTACCCATCGCAAGGCCAATTGGGGGCATGATCAAGTCATTGACCACCGAGGTTACAATTTTGCCAAACGAAGCCCCGATAATCACACCCACCGCTAAATCCAGCGCGTTACCCTGAGAAATAAACGTTTTAAAATCAGCGATAAAACCCATTGCAATAACTCCTAAAAGTAGCAATCAAACACACTAATGCAGCATATTATGGCGATTATTGTTAGTAAAAGCAAGGTAAACGAGCTTCTACGCAATTTTATTCTGCGCGATAAACGCGCCTACAAGCCACCTAAGGACGCTTGGGACCCATGGCAGGCGGTAAACTTTTACGCACCGGCTGCGCGGCAACCGGCACCGGATCGGCCAATTGCACGCGGTTACGCCCGCCCCGCTTGGCGGCATAAAGCGCACCATCGGCAGCCGCAATTAACGCCGTGGGCGTGTACGCCTTAGGATTAATTTGCGCCACCCCAATACTAATACTCATTCGCAGCGGCGTGGCCGCAGCACCCAGCGTAGCATTACCACAAAACACCTTACGCGCCACAACTTGCCGAATCCGGTCCATTAAATCGTGCGCAGCCGCAAGCGAGGTCTGCGGCAGGATCAACGCGAATTCCTCGCCGCCGTATCGCGCGGGCAAATCGCTCTCGCGAACGCTTTGTCCTAAAAGCTGCGCCAGCTCTCGCAACACCTGATCGCCAACCAAATGCCCGTACTTATCGTTAAGCTGTTTAAAATAATCAATATCGAGCAACGCCAGGCACATAGGCTGATTGTAGCGTTTGGCGCGAGACACCTCGGCCACAAGACGCTTGTTAAACTGCCCGCGGTTGGCAAGCCCAGTCAGGGCGTCGGTTGCGGCAAGCGTCATCAGGCGCGCCGCTTGCGCCACTGTTACGCGCACGTACATCGAGACCATGCTGGCAAAACAAATAAACATGGCCAACGTCGGCACCAGCGCAAGGGCTAGCAACAGCGCCTGTATCACGGGCGAGAGCGCGCTATCACCGCCGCCCATCGTTAACGCCAAACGCTGCGGCCAGCCCAACTGAATACCCACCAGTAACGTAGCCGCGTAAGCAATGCCCAGCTTAAACCCTAATCGGTTAAGCCCTAAAAAAAACGCAAGGCCAATGGGTGCAGCCGGCAACATCACCGCGCCCAGCCATCCCGACGATAACGCGTACTGCACCGTAAAAAGTCCGCTCAACGTCATCACCATCAAGCGGGCGTACTTAAGGTATTGCTTACGGGCAACAGGGTCCTCAGAGCCACCCCCGTGAGAAATCATTTGCGCGGATTGAGCCAAATGCGCCGAAGTCGCCGTGGCCATAAAAGTTTTTGCGGGTGGCAACCATCCACGAGACCGTAATTTTTGCTGCATGAGCCAAAACGCAAACCCCGCCCCAATCACCGAGGCGATGCCCAACGCAAGGCGAGGCACGAGATAAGGCTCTGTAATGGCAACCCCCAAGCGGGGCAACAGAAACAGTTGCAACGCCGCCCACAACGCCCATGTGCCTGCAGCAAACATCAGCCACTGGCGGCAAAGTCTAAAGGCAAGGTTTAGGGTTTCGGGCATAAGGCGTTGAGCTTTTTTACTATCAAGATTTAAAAAACGCGAGAAAATAACCTTTCAAAAGCGGCGTTTTGTCTCTGCCCAATGCGCCGCTGCTGAGGGATAACTTTATCCGCCCACGTACGGCCAATGGCATCTCTTACATAGGGCGCTTTTTGAGTTGCCTGAGAAGACCAAAGTTTACCTGCACGCGTAATGCCTGCCCATGCAGAGGATTCTTGGGTAATCACTGGTAAAACTGGTCTAGTCGTGGGGGTCGCAGCGGCTTTTAGTATCGCGGGGCCACCCATAACGGCGGTTCGAGCAATAGCATCAGCCGCAAACATTGACGCCGTAAAGCGTAAAAAGCGTTTAGCAACGCTTCTAATAGCAGCTTGTTGATTTTCGGACATAAACAATGGCTCCTGATTGTAGCAATTAAAAAACCGCCGAACTGGCTTGAAAATTAAAACCCGCTAAAGGCAAACCGTTGCCACGCCTGCACCAAGATTTGCGAACATTGTAACAGACAGGCCGCTTAGTCTTCAGTCGTTCTGAGCGACGCATCTTGAGAAGCGCCATCTTTAACAGCCTCATCCAGCGCACGAATCCGGCGCAGGGCCTCAAGACCAACCGGCGTCTCAACGCCAGCATTCTTGGCGCGCTCGTAATAGCCCAAGGCCTGGTCGGGCTGGCCCTGGTTCTGCAAAAGCGTCGCCAAATTAAACAAGGCCTTCTGATGGGTTTCCTCAAGCTTAAGCACCGCCTCGTAAGCGGCCTGCGCTTCGGTAAAGCGCTGCTGATGCTGCAGGGCAGAGCCCAGGTTAAACCCGTAATCCGGGTTACCGGGCGCAAGCGCAACCAGTTTTTGGAACGTCTCTACAGCAACATCAACCTGTTGCAACTGCATGTAAGCATTCGCTAAACCGTTGTAGGCATTTAAATAAGCGCCATCCATCGCAATAGCCGCGTTAAAGGCCTCAATGGCCTGCTTCGGCTTATTTTGAGCCAGCGCAACATAACCCAGATTTGATTGCGCCTCTTTTAAAGCCGGATTAAGCTTGAGCGCCTTCTGGAAAGCTTTTTTGGCCTCGTTCAATAAGCGCGATTGCCCGGCACCATTGCCTCGACTGCCCTGAAACTGCGCAAGCTGAAAGGCATCAACGCCCTCGTTGTAAAGCGCTTTTGCCGCGATTTTACGCTCTGGCTGCGCGCTTGATTGCGCTGTGGGTAAGGCTTCTTGCGCTTGTTCGGCGGGCTTTGCTTTAAACGGCCAAAGCGCAACCGCAGCGTTAAAACTTTGGCCGGCGCCCAGGGCGGCAAACAAAACCCCTGACAAAATCAGGCGAGAAGCCCGAGCCCGAATCGATAAAGCCTGAAAGTAACAAGCTTGAGAATACCGAGTTTTAAAGCGCATGGAACCAGAAATCCTCTCTGTACAGTTATGGCTCGTTTCGCTCAAGCCAACCAACGCCAAGCAACCTATAGCGTACCCGCATCCGGTCAGGTTTGTCCAATCACGTCGCCCCAGGCCGCTTTATCGGCCAGCACATCACGATTCAACTCACCTTCGCTTGCGGCCACCAGCGTGGCCACGGTGCACGTACTGGCCACGTTAATGACGGTACGGCTCATATCCAGTAAGCGATCAATCGGCCACAACAAAGCCACGCCGGTAAAAAGCGGGTTTAGCTCAACGCCAATGCTGTTAATCACGATTGCAATCGTAATCAAGCCTGCGCTTGGCACGCCCGGCGCCCCAATCGAGGCCACTATGGCAAACAGCGCAATCAGAACCATCTGGAAAATATCCAGTTGAATCCCGTAGGCTTGCGCCAGAAACAACACGGCAATGACCTCAAACATTGTGGTGCCGGTTTTGTTAATAGTAATGCCCGTCGGCAGCACAAAACTAGCAATCCGGTTGCTAATGCCCGCCCGCCGTTCGCAGCACGCAATCGTTACGGGCAACGTCGCAGAGCTACTCGCCGTGCCAAAGCCCACCATCAGGGCCTCTGCAATTGCCCTGTAAAGCTGGAAGGCATTGACGCGCGCAAAAAGCTTAAGCAGCAACGGAAACACCACCAACATTTGCAGCAATAAACCAATCAGCAGCACCAGCATGTAAGGCGCAAGCTCCTGGAAGATGCGCAACCCGGATTTGGCTACAGTAATAAACGTGAGCGAAAAAATCCCGGGCACCGAAAGCACCATCACCCAATCGGTCAGCTTCATGGTCGCGGTAAACAGCGCCTCAAAAAACACCACCAGCGGTCGTCCCGCATCGCCCGTCGAGGCAATCGCAAAGCTGAGCAACATCGTAAAGAAGATGACAGGCACCAAATCCATGTTCGCCAGGGATTCGATGGGGTTTTTGGGAATAAAATTCAGCACCAGCTCGCTGAGGGTAGGCGGATTCGCCAACGTTTGCGAGAGCGCCTCGGCCAGTTTGGGCAGTTCGTCAAACAATTGGGCCTGAACAAACATACCCGGCCTAAAAAACAACGAGAGCCCCACCGCAATCCCCGAGGCAATCAGCATTAAAGCGATAAACCAGCCAATGGTTTTACCGCCGGTGCGCCCCAGTTGCCGCCCGTCACCAATCGAGCAAACGCCCACAACAATCGAGCTGATAATCAGCGGAATCACCAACATGCTTATCAGGCGAATAAACAACTTGCCGATAAGCTCAAAAAACGCGTGCAACGGGGCAAATTGCTCGCCGCCGCCTAAAATTCCCAGAACAATCCCCAGCACAATGGCAAATAAAATATGCCAATGTCGCTTGGTCCCCAGACCCAGTGCCACCAGAATTAACCATAGCAATCGCATAAAATGGCCTCAATCATCAGGAGGAAAAGCTTGAATTAAAAAAAGTTAAGCTTAGAGAAAAAACGTAAATTTAAGAATACTCAGCCCTAACTCAAAAACAGTTTCAAAACCATTCTGGCCCTTAAATCAAAGTGCAGCGAGAAGAGGCAAACAAAGAAAAAATAAAAATTTACTACAAATAACGCAGACAATCTTAATCAGCACTTGAAAATCATTTTTTGACGTTTCTTGAAAATCATTTTTTGACGTTTAAATAAACCAGAATAGCGTTCATCCGGCTTAAGCAATTACGGGGCCATCAATCTGGCGGATTGTTTAAAAACCCTTATTCTTGATATAACCATACTGGCAGTCCGTTGGCTAGGCAACTTGCCATTATAACAATCCAGTCATCAAACACCCTTTAACCACTGCTTAGCACATCCTTCTTTTTTAAACGATTCCAGTATGCAGTTTTTGTAATACTTAATAAGAGTCAATCAAATTAAAACGCGTTCCCTAACTCCACATTGATACATCTGAATAGCAAAATAGCCAACCTAGAGTTGATTTACGAATAGTTTTAAACATTTGCCCTGATTATTTTAAGGAAGCTTCTCGCTATGGCGCTCATTGTTGCAATTGATGACGATCCGTCGATTGTCGAACTGGTTAAAATCAACCTCGAAATTCAGGGGCACACCGTCAAAACCGCACCCGATGGGGTCGAAGGCTTTGCGCTGGTTCAACAAGAGCTGCCCAGTCTGGTTATTTGCGACGTCATGATGCCGGGCGTCGATGGTTACACCGTTTGCCAGCGGATTCGCAAAAACGAGTCGACCGCAGCCACCCCTGTGTTGCTGCTGACCGCGCTAGGCGTGGTAGATGACAAAGTAAAAGGCTTTGACGCTGGCGCTGACGACTATCTGGTTAAACCCTTTGAAATTCCAGAGCTACTGGTTAGGGTTCGGGCACTTTTACGCCGTGGCGGCAATGTGCCGGGTTCGGCCGCCGTTAAAGAATTGCTCTCGGTTGGTGATATCACGCTGATTCCCGAGAATCTCGAGGTCAAAATCAACGATAAAATTGGTAAACTGACCCCGACCGAGTTCGAAATCCTGAACTGCCTGGTTCAAAACCACGGCCAAGCCATCGCGCTGGGTAAACTCTTGCAAGATGTCTGGGGCTACTCGCCAGATGATGATGTCGAAACCATCCGCGTCCACGTGCGCCACTTGCGCACCAAGCTGGACAAAATTTCGGCCGGTAAAAAATACGTCGAAACTATTTACGGGGGCGGCTACCGCCTGATGCCCGAAGGCTTACCCTCTTAGGCAATTGCCCCAGAGCTAGGCCCCTCGCTAATCCCAATACTAAAGCACCGTTTGCGCTTTTTGCAGGCGGTGCTTATTGCTAGTGGCCAAGCCTGGCTAAACAAACAAATCAAACTAACACAGGTATTGCAATTAGCTTGTTTAAGCCAGCTTAAACGCATATGGCCGTAAGGATTTTTGACAAAATTACAGGATATCAATACCCGCTCCGATAGAATAAACACAAGCAACAAGCACCGCTTCTCAAGCAAGGTTTCATCAACACTACTTCTACAGCACGGGCTGATCCGGGAAAAAACAGCTGGTCGTTCTCCAGCAGGTGGCTGCTGAATAGTTTTACTGGCGGTTAACGCATAAACTTACGATTCGATTCAACGATAGTCCTCATGGCAACGGGGCGCAGTTTCTGCGCCCGTTTTTTTTGCTTGTTTTTAAAACAATAGGCTTAATTGCATTGCCCTTGTTGAATCAAACGAAGCTGCATCCTAAATCAACATGTGCTGTTAAAACCTTATTAAGCCCCTTAATTAAGCCTTAATTTAAAGGTATAATAGGCACATTAAACGTAGTGCACGTTTTTACGTGTATTACGTATTGATTGATGCCCTCCGCCTAACGCAAAGAGACCCCTCGCCCATGGCGCAGCCGACCCAGACCCTTCCTGAATCTCCTGTCAGACCACTGGCCTTAACTTCGGCAGTCATTACTGCTGCAGGCCCAGACAAACCCGGAATTACCGCCACGTTAACCAGCGTACTGGCCGAATTTAATTGTAACATTGAAGACGCAACCATGACGCGCCTGGGCACCGGGGATAACACCTGGTTTGCGGTCATCATTCGGGCCTCCGCTGCGCATCATCAAGATTGGGCCTTACTTGAGCAAGCACTGCGCACTAAAACCGAGCCCTATGGCATGCGCCCACAGGTGAGCCCGGTGGCTGTAACTCGCCAAACGGGTGCAGGGGCGCCAAATCACGCCGAAGATACCGCAATGATCAGCGTGAGCGGCGCAGATTGCGCCGGCATTACTCATGCGGTCACGCAGGCCTTGGCAGACGCCCAACTCAATATTACAGATTTAAGCGCACAGGTGATTCCAGGCGAATCCGGGCCAGTATACCTGATGATGATTGAAGTTTCGCTCCCCGAAACGTACGCCATTACACAGCTGCAAAGCATGTTAAGCCCGCTGAGCACCAAATTAGGGGTCGAGGTTTCTGCAAGACGCCTGGACGTTGCAACCTTTTAACTCACCCCGCGCCCAACACCCCTAACCCTGACTAAACTATGGCCATTTTAAAAGTCTACAAATATCCGCACGCGGTTTTACGCCAGCCCTGCCTGCCCGTAGAAGCTTTTGACGAAACCCTTAAGCAAATCGTTGCAGACATGACAGAAACCATGTACAGCTTTGGCGGGGCCGTGGGCCTTGCCGCCCCGCAAGTGGGCGTAACGCAGCGCATTATTGTGATTGATACCGCAGCCAAAACCACCCGCGACCGCCAAATGATTCTGATTAACCCGGTCATCATCAAAAGCTCTCGCAATAAACAGGTCCGCGAGGGCTGCCTGAGCTTTCCAGAGTACCTGGCTAACGTTAAGCGCGCCACCAAGTTAACCGTTCAAGCCTACGATGCCAGTGGGACGCCCCAGACCTTTGACGTTGAAGGACTTGAGGCCGTTGCGGTTCAGCACGAAATTGACCACCTGGATGGCGTTTTGATGATTGACCGCATTAACTCGCTTAAAACCGACTGGATACGGCGTCATCAAACCGCACCAATCCAGGAAACCCCTGCCAGCATCTAATTACCACGCAGCAAGCGCAAATAAACGCTTTAACTATCACTTAAAAGTTAATTTGCGATAGTTTCAGTGTTCGCATCGTCTAAGGTTGGCTGCGGACACACTTGCAGCAATTGCGCCTGCGCTTTAACACTTAATTTGGCCCGGCCCAACCAGTAACTTTGCGTCACCGGGTCCCAAACGCAACTGCAACTTGGGCTCAGGCTGCCATCGCAACATTGCGTACTAGCCCCGGCACACCCGCATACCCCTCCGTGAAAAGAACAACACCCCGTCTGGCTTACGCGTGATGCGCTGGCCAAATTGGGCAATTTGGGCAAGTTATCTACAGGTGCTTGGCTAACTTCGCTAGCTTGTGCGAGCGGCAGCATTTGCAAGCCAAAATCATTTGCAGGCAAAAACACGCTTAAAAACGCTAAAAACAGGGCTAAAAACGTAAAAAAACGGGTTAAAAACGCTATAAATCGCATGACAAACCGTTTTGGCGCGCATAAAGCCTGGCCGTATTGCGCATCAGCATAGCAATCGTCATTGGGCCCACACCGCCCGGCACGGGGGTAATTTGCCCGCATACGCTCAAGGCGCTATCAAACGCCACATCGCCGGTTAATTTTCCGGCGCGTTCGCCTTCGGTAATGCGGTTAATGCCCACATCAATCACCACGGCACCGGGTTTAATCATCTCGCCGGTAATCAAGCCCGGCACGCCCACAGCGCTTATCAGCACGTCAGCCTGTTGCGTAATTTTTGCAAGGTCTCGGGTTTGACTATGGCAAACGCTCACCGTCGCGCTTTGATTGAGTAGCATTAAGGCAACGGGTTTACCCACAATCATCGAACGACCAATTACTACGGCGTTCGCCCCGGCAAGCGGTACCCCGCAATGCGCAAGTAACGCCATGATGCCCGCAGGCGTGCACGGCGGGGCCGTGGGCTCCAGACCCGCCATTAACAGGCCCAGGTTCTCGGGATGAAACCCGTCGACATCTTTTTCGGGCGTTAAGCGGGCAATGCTCGCATAAGTATCCAAATGGCGCGCAATCGGCAACTGTAACAGCACCGCGTTAACAGCCGTATCCGCGTTCAGCGCATCCAGCGTCTCAAATAATGCGCGCTGGCTAACCGTAGCCGGCAAATGGCAAATCGATGAACGTATCCCGAGCTGCTCGGCGGTTTTAGCCTTTTTAGCCACATACACGCCGCTGGCCGGGTCATCGCCCACCCGAACAACGGTTAACCCGGGTGCCGGCAATTGCTGAGCCGACCAAACTTGTACCTGCCGCTGAACCCGCTCAAGCAGCGCCTGGGCAACGGCTTTACCATCGATAATTTGCGCACAGTGTAGATTTTGCATAGCCCTAGCATAGTAAAGCCTGGGCGAACACGCAACGCCATGGGCAGCGCGCAGATGCCTTCTTAACGCCTAGCTCAAGAGAATTTTGCACACTTTAAGCAAGAAGCAAGTGGCGCCCAGCACCAGGCACGTGAGCCGACCCGGCTAGATGAGCAAACACCGTTAGAGCCGTTACCAAACCCATGATCCAAACCCTTTAAACAGACTATATTACGGCTGAAATTATTCAAAAAGCTTTCTGGGTTGAAACCATTTTGCAGAATTTACGCTAAACGGCGTATGACAGCCCATGCGGACTACGGGTAGGGTGTTGATATTGTTTTTTTACCACTTGAACCGTTTAATCCACCCTTTAGCATATGGAGAGCCTGTCGAGATGAGTTTTCGCTACCTAAAAGCGGGTCTGCAGCCGTTACTTGCCGCCTCGCTATCGATTATGTTTTCGGCGGCCGCGCTGGCAGCGCCAAGCCCTTATAGCAGCGTCGAAGACCTGATGATGCCGGCTGTTGAAGACGACGGGCAAACTGTCGGCGAAAACAAGGCCATTCATCTGGTAGGCACGCCCCAGGGCAATTTAACCCCAGGCGGCGTTAACATGGTTCTCAGCACCTTGGTAGGCGCGCTGAACCGCGATTTAAAACGACTGGATACCCGCAAGGCCAGCAAAGAAGAAGTCGAAACCCTGCGCAGCCTGCAGCAAGCGTTTAGCGGCCAACTGCACCAGTTAGCCGCCCACACCGGCACGCTCAACGGCAAACTGGAATATGTTGAAACCCAAAATAACGAGCAAAACAGTCGTTTGAGCCTGCTCGAAAAAACGCAAATCCACGGCGATGTGACGGTGGGTGGCTTTGCCGATATGAGCGGCAGCGGCGAAGGCAGCGACCCGAACGGCATCCGTGATGCTATAAGCGCTGTAGGCCGTTTAAGGCTTACCGTCGATGTGCCTTACCGCGAAGATCGCGAAGATTCAAAACTGGGTGCCGGTAACATCCACACCCGCTTGATTGCCGCATTTGGCCGTTATTCGCCTTTAGCTTCGCAAAGCGGCAACACCAGCAACACGTTTTATCCGTTTAACCTGTACTCGCGCATTTCGACCGATGTGAACGGCTTTAACGAGGGCCTGGGCACCGGCAGCGTTGCGGGCAACAACAGCGACTTAAACAAAGTTAACGGCGTTACCTACCTAACACGCCCCAACGTGTACATGGAAAGCCTGTTCTTTAAGCAACACCTTAAGGAAGGCATTCCCGTCCTCACGAGCAAGTTACCGTTTTTACCCGATGGCGACGACTGGCAAACCTCGGGCGATGCCTATGCCGGTTTGTTCAGATGGTGGGATATTTTTGACGTCAGCCCCTACCGCGGTAACGAGCTGGAGCAATTCCAGAACAACGCGTTTATTAACATTCCGGGCATTGCGGTCAATAACAACATGCCGATGGTGGCCTATAGCTATCACCAAGGACTGGGCAAAAACTACAGCTTTGACTTTAGTACAGCAGTCGGTAGCCCGGATGTAGGCGATGTATTTAGCGCCTTTAACCTGACCTACGAAGGTAAACTGAACTACACCACCCACTTTTTGGGCGAAAAATACAGCAAGCCCGGCTCGTTTTACGTGGGCGGCTATAATACCTGGGCCGCCGGTAATCGCAGAATCAGCGACAACATTAGCAGCCTGACCAACCGCAGCGGCGGTACTTACGCTAACGTTGCCAGCCTGGGCAGCAGCAGCTCGGTATACGCCGGCTGGAACCAGGAATGGTGGCGCGGCATTGGTACCAGCGTGGGCTACCTGATTAACGACAGCAGCCCGAACCTGGTCTCGCTGACCACATTACAGCCCGGCCCGGCCCTGGTGGCAGGCGCGGCACGCCAAACCCTAAGCAGCGTACTGAGTATTCCGGTCTCGGCAATATTCCCCGGCCACCGCGAAAACGACACCATTGGTCTGGGCTACGCGTTTGTTGATGTGCAAGAAGGCGGCCTGACCCGTTTACAAGACGCCTTTGAGCAAGTGGTTGAGGCTTATTACAAAGTCCAGCTCTCACCCGGCTTAAGCGTTGTGCCTAGTGCGCAACTGATTGCCAACCGATTGGGGCTGAAAGATAACGGCCTGCTGACCGTGCTGGGTCTGCGCGTCAATTACAGCTTCTAGGCCACAAACCGGGGGCATAAATTTAAGTAACCCCGTTCCGTTGCATCGACACCAAAAACCATACGCTAAGGGTCAGTCAAATCGAGTTCAGCTCGATTCAGGCTGGCCCTTGCGGTTTAAAATAGCCGCCCAACGTCGCGTCAAACGCAGCATATGCCGGATACGCCAATAAATCGTACAAGGCTTTACGGGTCGTCATGCGCGCAACCCAAGGCTGCTGCGTGCCAGACGCTTTTAACTCGGCCAGCAGCTCGGCCTGCGTGGTAAGCACCGCGCGCATCAGCGTCAGCGGGTAAATTACCGCCTGATACCCCATTGCCCCCAGGCGCTCGGCGGGGATTAGGGCCGATTTGCCAAACTCAGTCATGTTCGCCAACAACAAGGCTTTAGGGTGTGTTTTATATAACTCGCGCGCAAACTCGGCAAACTCGGCCTCGGTGGCCAACGCCTCCGGAAAAATCATCTGCGCGCCCGCATCCAGGTACAACCGCGCCCGCTCAAGCGCATCCGCCATGCCGTTCAGGCTATAGGCATCGGTACGCGCAATGATTAAAAAATCAGGGTTTTGGCGCGCCGCGCACGCCGCCCGCAGCTTCTGCGCCATGGCCTCGGGGCGAATCACCTGTTTGCCATCCAGGTGGCCGCAGCGTTTTGGGAACACCTGGTCTTCCAGGTGAAGACCGCTTAAGCCTTCTTGCTCAAGCAATTGCACCGTACGGTAAACCTGCACCGCCTCGCCAAAGCCGGTATCGGCGTCAATAATTGTGGGCAAATTCGTTGATCGCGCAATTAAACCGCCCAAAAAAGCAACTTCAGACAACGTCAACAGACCAATGTCGGGGTAGCCCGCCGCGCTGTTGGCCAGTCCCGCGCCAGACACATAAACGCTCTGGAAGCCGGCCTGCTCGATTTGCTTTGCCGCAAGCGCGTTGGTCGCACCCGGAATCATCAACGGGCCCAAACGCTGCGCGTCGCGTAGGCGCTGGCATAACTGCGCGGGTAAATTTAACGCAGCCCCAGCGGCGCGCGCCATCGGAAACGCCAAAGAGGCAAGGCTGTTTTGAGACGAAGCTTGAGACGAAGACTCACTCATAGTGACCAGCATCATACTGAAAAATCTAGCACAAAAACACTAAAGATTGTTTTTATACTAATGAATCGCCATTAAAAGCCAATTAAAACCGTAGTCATAAGAGTCTTGGGTGGCATTACGGTTGGACAATCATACCTAAGGGATACAGAGCAAATGCACGAACAGTCTGGAGAAAGGTTTATCCCAGGCGAACGTATGTTATTTACGAATTTAGACAGTAACAGTATAAGTTTTTTTAATTTTGATGATGGCAATAGACCATTTGGGGTGGATGCTTTATGTTAACGTCTGCGCAACAGAATAACGTACAAAAACTCGCGCAACACATGATGACAACCCTCGACGGCGCAAACGGCGCGCGCGGGGCCAAAAAAGACAATGCTTTAACCTACCAGGAGCTAAGAAACTCGCCGCTGGGAGTATTTGGCAACACGCCAGAGCAAAAAATCAGCAGCAATCTGTTTTTAGCCCTGAACACCGATAACAGTAAAACCGGCAACGAGCGTACCCTGAACCAGAAAGAACTCGAAAACTATATTGTGCTGGCCGCCCAGCACTATGCCGGGCAGGACGCCAACAAACTTAATACAGCGCTCAACGGCCTTGAGAATCTTAACTTTCAGGATCCAAAAACCTTAAACGCCAAGCTTGGGCCGTTAAACGCCGGTATTACCAGCGCAGGCAGCCTAAACACGCTGGCGTATAACGAGATTCGTGACAAAGTTAACGCCATAAGTACACCCAAAGCAGGCAATACGCCCGCAACACCAACTACGCCCACGGCAAATTTACCGGCGAATACCCCGGCAACTGCAAACACGCCCGCGCAGCCCCAGCAACCTGCATTACCCGCAGCGCCGCCACCGCCTGCAGGCACCGTATTAACCCCAGAGCAACAGCAGCAGGCCAACCAAATGCGAGACGCCGCCAACGCACAGCTTGCACAGATATCGGCTCAGGCGCAAACCACACAGGCCAGCGCCTACTTAAACCAATTGCAGGCGCATTACAAAAAACAGGTACAAGACGCTCAACAATACGCTCAATTGATGAATGCAAATAACTTTTGGGCTTACACCCTGCATGAAACGAATAAAAACTTGTACAGTGGTCCAGATGCCATGAACCGTATTCCGCTGGATAATTCGGCCTGGGGCCCGGGCCTGGGCAATCCATTTGTTTAAAACGGCACTGTAAACACTAGCGCGCGGGGCTAGCCAGCGTGCCGGTTAGCTCAGGCATCACCGGCACAGCCGCAGGCGCTTGAGGCCTGGCTTGTGTTTGCGGCCGCTCTTTTACCTGCGGGATAAACACCCGGCCTTCGACGCGTTCTTCGACCACCGCGCCGCTAGCCTGTTTAAGCTGCTGCGCAAGCTGCCCGTAGGTATCGGCCTGGGTATAGCTGCCTAGCGTGCTAGCCGCAACGCATTTTAATTGCGCCTGCGTCGCAACATCCTGAATCCCAAAGCCAATCACGTTGATTTTTAAATCTACGCCGCTCAACGCAATCTGGCGAGCCAATTCGCACGGGTCGCTGTCGCAGGTCTCTTGGCCATCGCTAATTAAAACAATACTTTTAGGCCCCCGAATCCCCGCCAGATCCTGGGAAACCGCCTGACGAATCGCGAAACTAATCGGCGTGGCGCCAATGGACATCACACCCACCAAACTACTGGCAATAAACGCGCGATTATTCACGCCCAACGGCACCACCAACCGCGAGGCACGGCACGGATTAAACCGCTCACGAACGCTCTGGGCATTGCCGTAAACCCTTAAACCAACCCACCGATGAGGCTGCAAGTTTCGGATAATATCGAGCACCGCCCGCTTTGCGGCAATCATTTTGGTTTCGCCGTCAGGGGTTTTTACATCCATCGAGCTAGACGCATCCAGAATCAGGAGCACGGCCCGGTTTTCTTGCTCGGCCCTGGCTTGAGACGGCGCTTGCTGCAATTGCCCCTGCGCGTCATCCGGCTTATGTTGCGGCACGCTTGAGTTTGGATGCGCGGCATAGGGTTTGGGCGCATTCGCTTTAGGCGCCGGGGTGGTTCGTGTAGTGGCTGGGGCGTTTTTAGGCACAGTAACGGGCTTGGGCAGGGACTGTTTAGGTGCGGGTATTGGCTCAAACGTCCCCACACTCACCGCATGCGCAGCACGCATTGCCCCCGGCAACTGCAACCCAAAGCCCACCCAGACCAGAGCAATACCAATCAACAGAGGGACCTGCTTAACAGGCTTACTAAGCTTGAAGGACTTGAACGCTTCAAGCAGTTGTTGAACGGGCCATAAGCCTAAAAAAGAATCTAAGGCCAAAACGCGCGTTTCCTTTTTAGATACTGTCGCATTTCTTTTTGATGCGATTCAATTGTAACCCAACGTTGAGTCGCGCCGGAGACGCTATAGGTTTGGGGTGCACGCACCCAAGGCAGATAAACGCTAGGCCTATTAACCCCAGACGTTAAAAGTTAACCTGTGGCATTAACCTCGTGTAGAGCGCCCTTGATGCCTGATTTTTCGCGCCAACAACTAGTAACCCTTACAGTAATCATGACGCTTAAACAGCATCAAAAGTGCCCAACTGCTCTAGCGCGCGCACCGTTTCGTAATCTAGCCCGGCTTCGGTCAGGTCTTCAACCTCCAGGCCAAACTGCTCAATCAGCTGCACCAGCGGCTGCATCCCGTCTTTATTCGCTTCTGCGGCTGCCTGTAACCACAGTGTAATCTGCTCGCGCGCATCGCGCACTGGGCGCGCAGCATTTGGGCCGTATGGCAGTGCATCTGCTGTGTCCACGACACACCCCTCAAACAAATAACCAGAGACAGTTTAGCAAGCCTTAATCTTAACAAGCGGCAGCAAGCGCACGCAAGCTTTTTTTTAGTGCTACAGCAAATCAACTTAAACGCATAATTCGCCGCGCTAAACGCGTTATTTACAGGCGCTAACTGGCCCTGGGCTTCGGAAAATCAGGAGCAACGTCGTTGATATCCGGATGAATTGCGTCTTTCAGCGCGGTATGAATCGTCTGCGTTGGGAACGCAAACTGCACCCCGCGCGCGTTAAATTCCTTGAGCAGGGTCAGGTTGATTGTCTGCTGAATGTCCATGTAAATGTTGTACTCGGGCGATAACACAAAGTAGACCACCTCGAAGGTCAGCGCCCAGTCATCAAAGCGGGAAAAGTGCGCGCGATCGAAGCGGGTATTGGGCTGCGCCTCGATGGTTGATTTAAGCAACTCGGGGATTTGCGCCATATGCCCCTCGTCCGTATCGTAGGTAACACCCACAGTAAACACCACGCGGCGTTCTTCCATGCGCTTGTAATTCCGAATCCGGCTGGCAAGTAAATCTGCGTTAGCAAAAATAATTTGTTCGCCGCCCAGGCTACGCAGGCGCGTGGTTTTAAGGCCAATCGTTTCGACGGTACCCATAAAATCGCCCACAATAATAAAATCGCCTACTACAAACGGCTTATCAATCACCATCGAGAACGCGGCAAACAAGTCGCCCAGAATATTCTGGACCGCAAGCGCAACCGCAATACCGCCCACCCCTAAGCCGGCAACCAGCGCGGTAATATTAACGCCCCACCGCTCAAGCACCACCAGCAAAATGGCCGACCATAAAATCAGCACGCCCGTAAACCGCAACGGGCCCATCATGGTTGCAAACAGCTTTTGCTCATCAACCGAAGGGCGGCTATCGCGGTAACGTGCCAGCGCAAACGTCAGCGACCGATCCAGCCAGATGGCAACCTGAACCGCAAGCGCAAGAATCGTTACGCCCCGAATCACATCGGACACAGGCTCCGTCAGCTTGATCCAGTGCGCAGCCGCCCAAAAGGCAATAATGGCGAAGACCCACAGGTATGTTTTTTGCAGCAAATTAATTAAAAACTGCCCCCAAGGGTAGCCTTGGCTACATTGTCCGGCTTCAAACAACTGGTAGGGTTTGCTGCGTTTAACAATCAGGCAGCCCAAATGCCGAATCCACCGAAGCAGAGCAAAAACTAAAATCGCCGTGGCAACCGCCGCCACCCAGCGCCAAATCGGCGAGCCTGCAAACAGCGTAAACGCGTACTGACGATACGGCTGAGGCAACATGACCACCAGACCATTGGTTTTTTGAACCACCGTAGGCAGCACCCCGGTTGCAGCAGTCAGTAAGTACAGCATTTTTTAAGGCCTCCGTCTCAATATTCTATTGTTCAAATTGCAATGTTCAAATTGCAAAAAGCCGATTCAGGCCGCCATCGCCCTGGTCGCACGCAATTTTTTAAATACGCTCTCATGAACGCCTTGGGCTTAAGCTAACAGCTATAAAAATCAGCCTGGTAGTGCAACCATAAACCCGAACGGTTACCCGAACGTGTACCCGAAAGTGTAATGGAATGCGGCGATTATTCTGTCTGAGCCTAACGACAAGCTAACACAGTCGATTAACAGCTCGTTAAACGCCCTAAACTAAAATAACACTCAGCCTCAGAGGTAAATGCAGCCGGGATAAATTTAAAGCCTTTGCCGCTAGCGCCCTTTTAGCCCCTTGTAGACAGCGCAAGACTTGTTTTATGCTTAAAAAAAATTTAACCATTGACGTTATTGAGTCAATCACCAACCTAAAACTTGTATACAGCCCCCACACGCATTAAAGAGGCTTTTTGTGACAACCCCTACCTCGCTTGCCACGCCCCAAACCACCCAAAGCACGCTTGATGACAAGGCAAAACGCTTTATTGATCTTGAAGAACGTTACGGCGCGCATAATTACCATCCGCTCGATATTGTGATCGAAAAAGCCGAAGGCGTATGGGTGACAGATACCAGCGGCAAGCGTTATCTGGATTGTTTGTCGGCTTACTCTGCCGTTAATCAGGGGCATTGCCACCCCAAAGTCATGGCGGCCATGCAATCACAAATGCACCGCGTTACGCTCACCTCGCGCGCGTTTCGCAACGATCAACTGCCCGAACTGTGCCAAAAGCTGGCCACGCTATCCGGCTTAGACCGCGTACTGCCCATGAATTCCGGGGCTGAAGCCGTCGAAACTGCCATGAAACTGGCGCGCAAATGGGGCCAATACCACAAGGGCGTCCCCGCTGGCCAGCAAGAGATTATTGTTTGCAGCAATAACTTCCACGGCCGAACCATTGCCATTATCAGCTGCTCGACAGAACCGCAATATAAAGATGGCTTTGGCCCTTACACGCCCGGCTTTACCGTGGTGGAATACGGCAACATTGAATCTTTAAAACAGGCGATTACACCCAATACCGTCGCGTTTTTAATCGAACCCATCCAGGGCGAAGCTGGCATTATGATTCCGCCCAAAGGCTACCTTAAGGCTGCCGCCGAACTATGCAAGCAGCACAACGTGCTCTTTATCTCGGACGAAATCCAGACCGGCCTGGGCCGCACCGGCAAATTGTTCTGCTACCAGCACGATGGCCTGGACGAAGCTGGATTAACCCCAGATGCCATTATTATCGGCAAAGCGCTCTCGGGCGGATTTTATCCGGTTTCTGCGGTTTTAGCCAAAGCAGAACCGATGAGCGTGTTTCACCCGGGCGATCACGGCAGCACCTTTGGCGGTAATCCGCTGGCATGCGCCGTGGCCGTAGCCGCGTTGGACGTTTTACAGGACGAAAAACTGGCAGAACGCGCCGCAACTTTGGGCCCCAGAATGCTTGCAAACCTTAAGACTCTCAAAAACCCCGTTATTAAAGAAGTGCGCGGCCAAGGCCTGATGATTGGCATTGAACTGCACGAAAAAGCCCGCCCCTACTGCGAAAAAATCTGGCAATTGGGTGTGCTGTGTAAAGAGACGCACGACAATGTCATCCGGTTTGCACCACCGCTGGTCATTCAGGAAGATGAACTTGACTGGGCCTTTGAACAGTTTAAAACCGTTTTTGGATAAACTAGAATCAGTCTACTTAAGGTTTAAACACTATGGCTAAAAATATAGCCTAGCTTAGTGTTTTTTTCTAGTTTAACCACAAGAGCCGCTAGTCGCGCTTAAACGAGTCAGGCACGCCATGACCCAGCCCAGACCGCTGCCTAACATCAGCGAGCCCATGTTTGATTTAGCAACGCCCGAGCCATCTACGGCCTCTGGGGCGACAGCGGCAAACATTGCACCGTTTACGTTGCCTGGACTTATGGCGCAGATTGACACCCTGCCGCTGTGGGTAAAGCAAGTGGTTTACGCCGAACTGCGCTCTGAAATGGAACGCCATTTTGTACGTAAAACCCTCGAAACTTTTAACAAAGACAACCTCCTGCCGCTCTATGTGCCATCGCTCACGCCGCACGGGCTCAAAAACGTCAGTAGCCCAGACCCTGGGCTAAGTTTACCAATGCACCGGCTATTATGCCTATCGCAACAAAAAACCACGGTCGTAAACATGTGCATTACAGAGCAATGGTCTCTGGCCGAATGCTCTAAACTGATTCTTGAAGCCTTAAAGCAAACGCTGCTCAATGTGCCGGCTTCGCCCATTGTTTACGCCACCATCGAATACCTCTCGGGAACGATCCGGTTGGGTAACTACATGGTTAAAATCGGGCGCATAACGGTGCATCAGCTCGATGAAGCCCTAAGAACCCAGCATTACATTAGCGAAGCTATGGGCGAAAAAACCGGCATCGCAAACGTGCTGATTAACCTGGGCTACATCACCAAGGAGGACGCCGAGGGCATCCTGTTCCTCAAGTCTGAGAGCCAAAAGCGGCTTACATAGTTACATTAGCAGCTTTTTTAGCTGGCAAGTAAGCCCAAACTGGCATAGACGCCTGCCAAATGGCAGTACGCTGTACTGCTGGCCAATTGGCGCATCATCGCTTCATACGCGGGCGCGCTCAGATCACCGTCTGCATCCATATAAAAATAGTAATCACCCAACTGCTTGCGAGACGGGCGCGATTCGAGCTTGCTTAAGCTGACGCCCACCGCCTTAAAACCGGCCAGCATGTCGGCCAAAGCCCCTGCACGTTCAATAACCGCTATGCATAGGCTGGTTTTTAGCTTGTCTGAAGACAAAATCCCATGAAAAAGAGTTTTTAATCTCGCAGCCGCATCGCGGCGGGTAACCAGCCAAAACCGGGTCTGGTTTTCAGCAATATCGCTTACGTTATCCGATAATATAGCCAAATCGTACGCCTGCGCAGCAATTCGTGTTCCGATAGCAGCCACACCAGTCGCCGCATTGCTTTGCACGAATTGGGCCAGCTGCCGAACTGCATCCGAGGTCGATGGCGTCGGCTCAAATTGAAGTTTAGGCCTACAGAGCGCTTCCAGCGTCTGTTTACACTGCCCCAGTGCCTGCGGATGCGACAAAACACGCTGAATATCGCGCGCAACAGCACCTTGAGGCCCAATCAGGCAATGCTCAATTGGCATGATCCATTCAAGCACAGGCGTAATCGGTTCTTTTTGCAGGCCAATGGTTTCAATCACCTCAATCACAGAGCCTTCCAGCAGATTTTCTACCGGTACAATCGCGGCATCAAGCGCGCCAGCCGCACAGGCCTGCATCAACGTCAACAAGCCTTCATGCGGGGCCAGATTAGCATCTGGCAAATACCGCTTGCAAAACGTTAATAGCGCCTGGTGTGAGTGCGAGCCAGAGGGCCCCAAATAGCCCATTGAAAGGGTTAAAGGCGTTTCTCGGTTATCAGATGGCGCATTCAGGCCAGACGGATTCAGATCAGGGTGAACAGGCATAACACCACTATAGTAAATCAACTTTAAGTCAGGACCAAATCATCTGCGCACAACCCTCAGGGCAGGGTGTTTCCATAACCTTTAGTGCATCATTTGCTTTTTAAAACAGCCTATAGGCCATCCATGCCGGGCCAAAAGCGCACAAATCCGCCCTTAAGCGGTTTAATACGATAGAGAGACCATGAGCATTTTTTAGCTATTAAAAATTTAGCAAGCGCCTATAAAGTTTTTTATAACTCATTTCATACGCTTAATCAGCGCGTGCTCGCTAATTGATGAAGCCACTCATATCCGTCGTCCAGGAGAGCGTTCAAACGTGTCGATACAAGCCTTAAACGCAGGCTATAACGGCTATTTGCAGCAGCAAGCCGTGCTAAACAGCGCGCCCAAGGTGTCTCAACAATCCTCAGGCGCACCCGTAGTGGCAGAACGTTACCAGAATTCTGTAAAAAAATGGGGCGCGCGCGAGGCGTTGGCCAATTTGGGCAACCGTTTTTTTGGCGCAAACGGGTTAGATGATCTTGTGAACGGTTGGACGACGGGCCTGGTGACGGATAAAACCTTGCAAACGGCCAACATGACGCGCCAAAACGCAGCCAGCTACGCAGAACTGCTGAACCTTGGGCAAAATGGCGTCTCGGCCTCGCAATGGATGCAAGCCGACGTCAGGCAAGCGGTGCGCGCCGCTAACTGGCAAAACGCGTTTAATACGCAAACCTGGCAAACGCTTAAAACGAATCCGGGGCATGTTCTCAAGCAACGGGTTTACGGCAATATTGCCCCAGCTGCAGAGGCACTGGCCACGGGCAAAAACTGGGCGGGTGGCGCCATGAACGTGCTTGGCCTGGGCATGTTAGGCTACAGTATTGCCGATGGCACACGCAAAGGCTATCTTTACGCAAAATCACAGGAAGACGGTAGCGCCCGAAGCCGACTGCGCACCGCAGCCACGACGTTAAACAGTTTTGTGGGCCAAGGCCTAAAAAGCATTGTTAGCTGGGAGGCCGGCAGCATAGGCTTTGCCCTGACTAAAGCTACTTTGGGCCTGGGCGGATTACCCGGCGTACTGGCGGGCGTGGCGGGTGGCGGCGTGTTTTCGGCGTTAAGTTACGTGGGGCTGTCAAAAGTCATTCCAGAGCCGCCAGAAGTCCCTAAAAAGCCTTAGCATAAGCAGATTTGGTCATGTCCGGGTTTTAAGCTTCAAAAGCCAGCCTAGGCAAGCGTTTTATAGCTATAACTATTTGCTTTGGCTTTTACAGACTAAAAACCCCAAAAAATTTAAGCCCGGATCCACCCTCAACGGGGTGAATCCGGGTTCTCTTGAGCAAACACCCGGTTAAGGGCTAGTTTTAGGCGTCTCGCTTGGCTGCGAGCAATTTAAGCACTATAAAAATGAATTTAAAAAACTTTTTGAGTCGGATTTTGATGTAATCCAGCGTTTTAAAGCCTTTATTTAACCTGAACCAGCGGCGCGACAACGCCTAATTCTCGCTGAAGCATTTTGGCCTTGGTATAGGCCAGCTTACGGCGTTTGGCAGCACCCGCAGCAATAAACATCGCCGTGGCAGAACGATTGCTTGCCGGTTGGCGCGTTACTGGCGTCTGAGATTTACCTGGCATCTCCGTCACAGCCGTTCCTCCTTGAAAGTAGTGCTTTCGTCTTGCGTAAAAATACTGCCTTAAAGCGTTCATATCAGGGCGCGTTAAAGCCCATAAAAATCCTTACGATTGTTGCCGTACCCTTTAAATCAATTGGCGTTTATTGCACCGTTGGGCATACTCTTAAGCAATTGAGCGATTAAGCGTTCAAGCATCTGGGGGTGGGGTAATTTTTTTAGCGGGCCTGCCAGATGGCAAGCCATACCGCGGCGTTATCAGCGAAAATCCGGTTGCCGCTGATGACGCTGACGACATTGTTAACTGTATCGAGTTTTGCGTAAAAATCTTGATAAGCGGGGGCGCTGTTGTTATGTTTCTTCATAAAAATGAAGGAGTCGGCATAATAAAGTCCTCATAAGGCCTTCAGGGGGACAAATACGCCCTGAAAAGCACGGGTGTAAAATCGAGAATTCTAAAAACCATACTACTTTAAATCGTAAATCGTAACTTTTAGCCAGTTCAAAGCATAGCGTCAATAAAATTTTTGTTTTGAGAAAATCCTAAATAAAGATCAAGTTGCTAGAGGTTTTAAATAAGAGGACACCAATAAAGCAATGGCAAGATTAGCACCCTCTCAATAAAGCACCCAAGTCCATCAGCTTATAATAATTTTATTCAGCGGACTTGAAGCCCAATCATTGACTCTACAATCTTTATAATCGCCTCTATCCGGATACCCCTGCTTGAGCTGGTATTGCCTTAGCAACACCCCTAATGCGGTTTTAGCGCCCTGTGCAGCAGAACGCGCAATACCAGCCCTGCAATTAGGGCTTGCCGTCTATACCACCTTGCGTTGGCCCGCCCCCGAGCCCTGGTTTAAACGCCACTGGCAGCGGTTGCATCATCACGCGCAGGCATTCGGCCTTGCGTCGGCACAAGAGATTTTTAGCGAAGATGCCATTTACCAGAGCTTAAACGCCCAAAATCTAGCGCCCTGCGTGTTAAGGCTTACGCTGGCCCCAGCCCTAACCGACGTAACCTCGTTTCTGGATGCCTCAACAGTACTGCCACTTTTGCTAGGCGTACAAACGCGGCCACTGCCAAAACTGACTTTATCGCCACTTAAGCTGCAAGCGCTTGCCTACAACCGACCCTGGCCTTATTTAAAGCACACCAGCATCGGCCCAGAGCTTTTGCACAAAAAATCGGCGCTTGCCAAGGGCTTTGATGATGTTGTATGGCAAAACGCGCAAGGCGCCTTAACCGAAGCCAGTACCAGCGCACTGCTTGCCCTGATGCCCGAAAAAACCGTGCTATGCGCCCCGACCCAAGACGCACTTGACAGCCTGAGCGCGCGATGGCTGATGCAAACCCTGAACCAACAACATCAATGGCAAATTTGCTCAGCGCCTTTAACCCTAGCGCGCCTGCAACAGGCAGAGGGCCTGGTGTTATGCAACTGCGCGCAGGGGTTTCGGGCCGTCTCAAGCATCGTGTTGGATTCTGCCGCGACGCCCGCCTTAAAGCTGTTAACGCCGGCCTGGCCGCACCCGCTTGCAAGCCAGCTAACCCATTGGCAAAACGCGTATTTAAACGAAACCGCGCCTTGCACCATTTAAAAAATTAACTTTTGCACTGTTTAGAATAAGCTAACGATCAACGCAGAAAAATTATTTTTCAGTAGATAATTATTTTTAAATTTTCGTGTTAACCCCTACTCATTGAATGTTTTAACCAGTCACAACCTCACTAAAACGCACTTCGATTGCATATTTGCGCCATAAGTTATAGAAAAACCTACTTAAAACGTATTTTTAGCGGTTCAACTTAGTTCAAGTTGGGGTTCAAGTTGGGAGCACTCAGAAGGGAATGACCTTCGCATTTTGATTTAGCATGATACCGTTGCGCCTTAACCATACATTAAGCCGCCTGATAAGCATTTAAATGCTGTAAACTGGCGCGCTCAGCGCAAGCACCTTCGTCAAAACAGCCTCGGGGGTTAACGCGGTCATGCATTGTCCGGTGTCTGGGGCGGGCAGCGGGCAGCGCTTTTTAAAACACGGCTGACACGCCACCCCGGCAGTTATTGCGTTTTCAAGTTGCCCGTACGGCCCGGTTCGACCAATCGCCGTAGGGCCAAACAGGCCAATAACTTTTGGCGCGGCACCCAATAAGCCCCGAGACTGTGCAACGGCGGCGGCCATGTGCAACGGCGCGCTATCGGGCCCAATTAAAACATCTGCCTCGGTAAACACAGCCCAGAGGCTTTGCCAGTTTGTCTGCCCGCATAAATCGGCTACACGCGCCCGCGCCTCCGGGCTCAAGGTCGCGCCTTGCAATACGCCTTGGCACAACGCGGCATCCTCAGGCCCACCAATAAGCGCAACCGCATACCCGCAGGCAATCAGCGCCTCTAGCAACTTAGCCCAGTAGCCCTGCGGCCAGCGTTTACTGGCCCATCGAGTGGCGGGGGCCAAAATAACCAGCGGTCGCCGGCAACCATTAACGCCCTCGCGTAAGGCCTGAAGCTTAAGCGACAAGGCTTCAGGTGCTTGCGCCAACGCGTCCGCCTTAAACTCAGGCACCTCAGACAGCTCACGCAGCTTAGGAACACGGAACGACACTGCAGGCCGCGCAGCTTCAAAGGTAGGCACGTCCAAGGCATCCAGCATTTGGTGCGCTGCCGTGTCATAAATATCTGCTACGTGACGCGACGCATCTTTTAAATCAATCGCAGGCAGTGCGTCGGTATAAAACAAGTCGGCGCATTCTCGCGTGCCGGCAAACCCAAAACGCCGCGGAATCCGCGCCAAATAAGGTGGTAACGCGCTTTTAAGCAATCCCTGAACATCCAGCGCAGCATCATAGCGCGCCTCGGCCAATGCAGCCAGTACAGGATTGAGGTGCTGCAAGGCGTTACGCCAAGCGAGCGGCTTAAACGCAACGCGCTTAAGCAAGCGTGTATCCAATACATGCAGCGCATCAATCCCCGCAATTCCTTGCAGCAGCGATACCGCTGAAGCATCGACTAGCCAGCCAATCGTCACATTGGGCAAGCGCGCGCGAATCGCAGCAATAACGGGAAGCGTAAGAGCAACATCGCCATGCGCGCTCAGGCGACTAATAAGAATCCGGGAAGGGTCTGTCATGGCGGCTTAAACAGGCAAGTTGTAACAGAATATAACACAGTCGACGCGGCTATTACAAACTGTAACACCGATTTTTAAGCGCCCCTAGACCTTTCCAGACAATTCAGGATTGATGCACCTGTAAGACCTCTTTAAAAATTGTTATAATAAATATAAAATTATAACCTTTTATTTGCAATGCCAATCATCTCTTGGTGAGCGGATTGCATCAAGAAATGTGTGTCCATCTTAACTCATAGAGCCTAAACCCGCCTCATGTACGTTGAAGATAACATTGTTCGCATTGAAACTGATGATCAGTGCAACACCTGCGCCTACTTTTTAAGAGGCGTAACTTGTCCACTCATTGAGGCGCTCGGCAGCGGCATCGTCACGCTCGAAATCGAAGTCAACGTGACCAACTGCGGATTTTACAAGGCGTTTAAACGACACCTAAAACTGGTTGATACCAACGAGCCGGTGGAGCAATCAGAATCCGTGCAAAAGTTACTCTCGCTCGAAAACGCGCTGCACACGACAGACGACGAAAACGAGAATAACGAAAACAACGACGGCAGCGGGCCGAGCAAAAAATCCAAAAAGTCGGCTAAGCGCTAGCCATTGCAGCCGCTTGCGGCGCTACTGCTTGCGGTAACGCAGAGGCCTTAGGCTGAGGATTTTGCACGCCTAGCGCACACACCGTGGCGACGACCTTGGCCGCTATACCTTGCAGCGCCTGACCCACGGGCGTCTGCGCAGCAAAGGCTACTGCAGGCTTGCCTTCATCAGAGAGCTGACGTACCTGCGTCATCAAGGGCACTTCGCCCAGGAATGGCACACCAAGTTTTTCGGCCGCGTTAGCACCGCCACCGTGGCCAAAAACATCCTCGCGCTCGCCCGATTGGCTCACAAAATAGCTCATGTTCTCAACAATGCCTAAAATCGGGATGCCCGCGTTTTTAAACATCATCAAGCCTTTATAGGAATCCAACAAAGCAACTTCTTGTGGTGTGGTCACAATTACGGCGCCCACCACAGGTGTTGCCTGCACCACGGTAAGCTGAGCATCGCCAGTGCCGGGCGGTAGGTCAATCAATAAATAATCCAGTTCGCCCCAATCCGTATCGGTTAAAAATTGCCGAATCACGCGATCCAGCAACGGGCCGCGCCACACAACCGGTTGATCATCCTTTACCAGGAACGCCATGCTCATGACTTTGACGCCGTGCGCTTCGGCAGGCAGCATCTTGTGCTTGCCCTCGGCATTCAGTTTATCGCTCATGCCGGCCTGCTTTAGAGCTTCGCGGGGTAACCCCATCATCAGCGGTACATTTGGGCCGTAAATATCTGCATCCAGAATCCCGACGCGCGCGCCCATACTGGCTAAAGCGCACGCCAGGTTTACAGCCGTGGTGGATTTACCCACGCCGCCCTTGCCGCTTGAGACCGCAATAATGTTCTGAATCCCCTCAATCGGCTGGCGTTCTGCAATCCGTGCCGACAGCGTTTTACCCGACACCGTGGCCTTGACCTGTTTAACACCCTCGAGCGGGCGAACGGCGGCCTCGGCACTTTCGCGGATTTCATCCTTTTTAGGGCACGCCGTGGTGGTTAACACCAAATCAAACGAGACGTGACCATCACAGACGATTAAATTCTGAATCATCCCCAGTTCCGTCAGACTCTGATGAAGCTCAGGGTCGTTTACGGTACTCAGCGCAGCCATTACGGCATCAGACGTCACAGACATAGGGCATCAGCTCCTTATTCTTAAAAATCACCAGACACGGCCATCTTAACGCAAACAAACCCGCCACCTGTAAAAACAGATGGCGGGCAATGTTACGCTGTTAAGCGGTATGCTTAAAATACGTAGTTCGAACGTAAGCCTATAACGGTGTATACGTCGTTGTTACGTAAACCGCCAGCGTTCACGATCATTTGGAAGCTAGGTACAATCGAGATTTTGTCGTTGATTTGAACACGGTAATAGGCTTCCATCACCTGTTCCATACCATCGCCAAAACGACGACCGCTTAAGCCATGTTCGTACATGTCAACTAAACCGTAGCCAAAGCCCAGGGCATCGCCATCGCGGAAGCCAGGCAGGACCGCAGACATCGGGATGTTTAACACACCCGTAATGGCTTGACGCGGTGCAACCAGGGTTGCCGTGGTTTGGTTGAAGCCGTTGTTCTGGTTGAGCGAGGTTAACAGGCGGCTGCTGTTGTCGCCGCTGCCCAGGAAGTAGTTAACCGTGGTACCAATGCCTTTAAACCAGTCTTGGTTCCAGCCGGCGTACACAGCGTTGGCAGTCCCTTTGTCGTTACCGTCTGCAAGCGTTTGGCCAGCACGGTTGACCGGGTTCGGCACAAAGAAGCGGTTGCCGTTGAGGATGTTCTGGTTGTGGCCGTTGGTGAAGATTTGGTACCCACCGACGTACACGCTACCGTTGGATAACCAGTTTTCGTAGCCGGTTTTATAGTTTAAGCGGCCTTCGTAGGTCAGGTTCCAACCGGTCGTGGCATCGTTTTGGCTCACGAAACCAACACCGCTGGTTAAGTCGGCGTTAAAGTATTCGCCTAAACCTTGGTTATAGTGGAAGGCCACCATCGGCTGGTTCAGGTTAACCGCAACACCAGGGTTGTTGACGAACATCCCGTTTTGGAACTGGGTCAGCTCGTTACCACGGTAGGGCGATTTGTCAAACAGATAGCGCCAGGGCACCACACCAGCGTAGGTATCAACAGTGGCTTTGTAGTCTTCGCTATCTTGGTTGAATTTAAAGTTTTGCTTGTAGTGGAAGTTTTCCACGTAGAGCGTGCTGCGATTGTTTGCGCCGAGGCGGCTGGTCGTCAGCGGGGTTCCGATGCCTTCGTTAAAGGCGCTGGCGTCGGTTGCGATACGCGAGAACGTGTTAAACGGCGTCGCACCAATACCATCGGAGTTGCGGCCATTGGGATTACCGGTACCAAAAGCACCAATAATTCTGGCGTGCAACGTCCCTTCGCCTACGTGCGAATCTTCTTTGTCTTCCAGCACAGGCACATCAAGGGTTAAGCGTAAACGACCCACCGTGTTAATGGCATCAAGGATACCATCGTTGGTGCTGTCGGAAACGCCGTTACCGCCGATGGCGCTAAAGCCACCAAAGCTGGCATCACCGTGAATACGGGTGCGCTCAAGGAACGCGAGTTTGCCATCTTGTTCTTCATTTTTGGCTTCGATTGCAGTAGCACGCGCTTCGAGGGCAGACGTACGAGCGTTCAACGCGGCCAGTTCGTTACGGAACTCGTCTTGCAGACGGGCCAGGGTTTGTAAATCGCTACGGTTGGCTTTTTCCATACCCAGGCGGGCCAAGTCGCGGCCAACGGCTTTAATCAGCTTGTCGAGCGCAGCGGCCATTTCCCAACGGGTGGTAAAACGGTTACCCAGATAGCGACCGCTGGGGTAGCCTTCCAGAACGTCATATTTTTCTACCAAATCGGTCAGCGCTTCGTAAGCCCAATGCTCACGATTCACATCCGAGAGTTCATCTACGCTGGTAATGGCGTAGCTTTGTGCAAACATCGAACCCGCCAAACCAGCGACTAAGAGGGCGCTAGCCAGCAACTTCGAACGTTTTGATTTCAAGCCGGTCATAAACCCAACTCCTATAAAAACGATATAAAGAGGCATTTAACGAATAACATTTTTAACAATCACATTCGGCAATGAATGAAGATCTAAATCAGCACTTGCATAAGCACTTTAGCTTAAACAATTTATAAGACAAGCGAGACAAGCGTAATCTCTTAACGAAAAGTGCAAACCAAAAGATATGCTTTATACATCTTAAAGCAGGTGTAAAGGACATAAACCTGATTCAGAAAGCAAAAAACGGCCCATTCCGTCTGGCTTAACTTTCCTCAAGGTATCATACGTAAGCGAAGGCTAAAAAAAAAACTTCTTTGCATCTTCTTTATCTGATTTTTACAAAATTTGAAAAACTTAAAGCTTTTAACCCCGCCGCATCTTGTAAGCTTAAGCGCGTAGCGCTGTGCAAGCCTTGAACACAATCAAATAAAGCCCCCGGTCAATCTGCCCAATCTACATTGAACATTGATTTAATGATTGGCTATACTAAACCCGTAACATTTACCACGCTGCCCGTATATACATCAGGATAAGCCCCGCGAATGCTCCCACACAAACACTGGATGACGCTCGCCCTAGCGCAAGCAAAGCTTGGGTGGGGAGCCACAACGCCCAATCCGTTAGTGGGCGCCGTATTAGTCAGCGCGCAAGGGCAACTGCTTGGGCAAGGGTATCACGCGCGCTACGGTGGCCCCCACGCCGAGGTTAACGCCATTGCGCACGCGCAACAAAGTTTTGGCAAGCAGGCCACGCTGGGCGCAACATTATACGTCACGCTAGAGCCGTGTCATCACACCGGTAAAACCCCGCCCTGTACGCAGGCGATTCTGCACGCAGGTATTCAGCGTGTGATTTACGGCGCAGCCGACCCCAATCCGAAAGTCTGCGGCCAAGGTGGCGAGTTTCTCAGGCATCAGGGCTTAGACGTAACGACAGGCGTCTTAAAAGAACAGTGCCAGACACTGGTAGCACCTTACTTTTGGAGAACCCGCCACGCTAGCCCGTACCTGACTTTAAAACTCGCCACCACGCTCGATGCCAAAATCGCGACCGCCTCGGGCGAAAGCCAGTGGATTACCAGCCCGCAAGCCCGGCAATGGGTCCATTGGCAAAGGGCCTATTATACCGATGCCATTTTAAGTACTGCCGCAACCGTGATAAAAGATAACGCCAAGCTCACCGCCAGACCCAATCAACCTTTGCCCGAGGGGTTCCGTCCGCCGGTGCGGGTGATTCTGGATCGGACATTGCGACTGGCCGACCCTGCAGCCTCTGGCAAGCCGTATGCGCTGTTTGCTCAACCACTACAAGCACCCATCCTGATTTTAACCAGCAAAGCGCAGCAAACATCTGACAAAAAACGGGCGCAGCTCAAACAACTTGAGCAATCGGGCGTACCCAGCCTTTTTGTGGATGAAACGCCCGAGGGGCGGCTGAACCTACATCAGGCAATGGCCGAGCTCTACGCGCAAAAACTATACAGCATTTGGGCAGAATGCGGCGCAAAGCTTGCTGGCACCCTACTTGAGGCGAATTTAATTAACCAACTGCACTGGATACTTGTACCCAAGCTGTTTGCAGACCCAAACGCGCTGCCGGCGATCAGTCACGGCCCGCTGGCCAGACTTTCGGAGGCAACTACGTTTAACTTTGAGCAAATCGAACGCTTGGGCCCAGATATTCTATTAAGTACACGGCTCAAAGCACTTGATTGATCACGAAAGACTGATTCAAGTTAACTATCAAGCGTTAATTGTCCAGCGTTAGCTACCCAACGCCCACAGCGAAGCAAGGGCGTGCGCGTTAGCCTTTGATCATAACCCAGAGCACAACGCCCGTGTAAAGCAGCATCGCAGAGCCCCGAATCGCGGGCATTTCGGCCAGCAGGGCGTAGCCGGCAATGCCCAGCACAAAGGCCAGCGTCAGCTTCAGCATAATCCGAACTTGAAGCTCACCCGAGGACATTTTCTTGGCCGCAGACCCCGGTAATGAAGACGCAGCCGAGACTGGCGTAACAGTAGAAGATTCCATAGGCGCTAGCTTATACTAGTTTGTACCCCGGCGTAAACACTCAATTAAGCACCGCTTACAAGTAAGGCTTCACGCAAAATATGACGCTCACGCATTCTTCTTCTTCAGATACGACAAATACTAAAACCACTCACGAAGCTATCGACACGAACGATGGTATTAGCCCTGTTGACTCAGAATGCCTGAGCCCCACCGAGCAAGATAACCCCAACACCCGAAATATAGACGCCTGCTCAACCCTCGAGACGCTTCGGCTCATAAACGCCGAAGACCAGACCGTGGCGCACGCCGTGCAAGCCGCCCTGCCTCAAATCGCAGGCGTGGTCGATCGCATCGTTGCGGGCTTCTTGCAACAGGGTCGCCTGATTTATGTGGGTGCGGGCACCAGCGGCCGCCTGGCCGTACTGGACGCCTCGGAGTGTCCGCCCACGTTTGGCGCGCCCCCGCAGCAGGTGCAAGCCATTATTGCCGGCGGCGAGATTGCCCTTAAAACCGCCGTAGAAGGCGCAGAAGACAACGCCGCGCTAGGCGCACAGGATTTGGCGGCCCTGAGCTTAACCCCGAACGATGTCGTCGTCGGGATTTCTGCCAGCGGCGGTGCGGCCTACGTGATTGCAGCCTTGCAAACTGCACGCCAAGCGGGCGCATTTACCGCCGCCGTAACCTGTAACCCGAAGGCGCTGCTACTTAACCATGTAGACGCAGGGATTGTTACGCCCGTCGGCCCCGAGGTTATCTCGGGCTCCACCCGCCTTAAAGCAGGCACGGCTCAAAAACTGGTGCTCAATATGCTTACTACCGCCAGCATGGTGCACATAGGCAAAACCTACGGCAATGTCATGGTCGATGTTCAGCCGGTTAACGATAAATTACGTAAGCGCGCCCTGCGCATTGTTAGCACTTTGGCCCGCGTATCGACCCAGGCAGCGCAAAGCGCGCTAACGGCCAGCCAATGGCAGGTTAAACCGGCGGTCTTAATGGCCGCGCGCGGATGTAGTTTATCAGAGGCGCAAGCCCTGCTTAGCGAGCATCAAGGTAAACTCAAGCCTTTAGTTTAGGCTTTTGGGGCCACCCGCTTGAGCCCCTGACCGCGATGCCTTTTAGGAGCCCTTTACCGCCCAAAAAACACGCGTAGAATACTTTTTGCCAGCGCAATAAGTCGCATTATAGGTTTGACGTCAGCCATTTTAATTTAAATGCCGGTGTTTTTTTGGGCTTTTTCTGGGTGCTCAGCTCACTCTCTGGCGCTGTTGCCTCGAGCGTTGACGCCTGTGTTGGCGGCAGCACCTTTACAGACAACGCGTTGGCGTTTACGTTTCTGTGCTTCAGCTCATCGGCCAGCGCCCGAGCCTCCCAATAGCGTGTATCCGCAGGCAGCATCACCCGAGCATAAGGCGAAAACCCGCCTAAAAACCCCAGGGGGCCATCATCGCGACGCGCGTAGCGAATGTAGCGAACTAGGGCAACCCGCCCCTGAGAAGCAGACGAAAGCGCAAGCACTTGCGGCTCTGCCGGAGGCTGCATTAATACTAACGAACTTGCAACCAGCCCTAGCGTCAGCACAACTAAGCCCCATTTGTACGGTTGCGCGGGCGCGGGCGTGCGCGCATACTCAACCCGCCCCGGCTTGGGCAACGGGCGGCGCACATCTTGCCAGGCAAACCAGAGGCCCCAACAGCACAGCAACGCCAACCAAGCCACTGTAATAAACCAAGGCCAACTGGGTAGCGTGATAAACGCCCATTGCTGCGCTTGTCCCCAAAACGCCAGACCTTGAATCGCCGCGACTGGCCATTGCAGCAAACGCAACATAATCTCGGCTCCAGGCAGCAAGAGGCACGCGGGCGCAATTAACGCCCCCACCCCGGTAACCGGCGCAGAGAACCAAGCCGCAGGCAAGTTTAACGCCGCAGAAAGCAGCGGTAACTGGTTAAACACGGGCAATAACAGTGGCGTCGCCCAAAGCTGCGCAATTACAGGCACAAACAACACCAGAGCAAGCGTCGGCCCCAACCGATGCCCCAGGCGCTTTTGCCATGCGGACGCATAACTTAAAATGCCCAGTGTGGTTGCCACCGAAAGTTGCAGCCCAAGGCTTTGCACCGCCTGCGGCTGCACGCACAACAACAGGCTAACGCTGCTTAGCAGTAATAGCACCGCCGGCACACGGCGGTTTCGCCACTTTAATGCCAGTGCCAGCAGCAACATGGTTCCAGCCCGCAAAATCGAAGGTGGCATGCCGGTAATGAGCATATAGGCCCCCACCGAAAGCATCACCCACGTAAACCGGACGCTTCTGGGCAAGTTTATCCAGCAACCCAGCGCGGCAAGCAGCCCAAATACGCTTGCGGCAACGATGCCAACGTTCATGCCGCTTGCAGCCAGTAAATGAATCAGCCCGGTCTGGGCGAACGCGTCGCGCGTGGGTTTATCGAGCCCCACGGCGCGCTCACCAAAAATCATACTGGCGGCAATGGCACCCGCCTGCGGCCCCAACTGCCGGATAAACGGCTGCGTCAAGCGCGCGCGCAACGCATCTACACTGCGCATTACTGCCGAAAATCCAGAGACAGGCCCCGCATCCAATTGCTCTATACGCGAGATTTTATCGATGACGCCAATCGCGCCCAGACTTCTCAGGTACGCGTGCTCATCAAAATGGCTCAAGCCAGATGTGATTATCGGACGACGCCCTAGCCTAAATTGCCCGTGTAATCGCACGCGCGCGCCCACTTGCGGCCACTGCGCCTGAATTTTTTTTCGCCGGACATCTGCCAAAACCCACCCGGCATGCGGCACGCTTAAATGCAGCCAATGCTTGGCGCTCCCGGCTTTTAGAGGCGAATACACCGTGGCCACCGTCTCAAAGTCTGCTTTTTGCCCCAGCTGCACCAACGGATGCCTAAAATAATCAAGCTGTTCTCGCCAGATTGCCCAATTTAAGCCTACCAGGCAGGCAAACCCCGCTGCAATAAACCAGGCCATCCATCGGGCTTTAACGCATACCGCAAGCGCACATGCAAAACAAACCAAGCCCAGCGTGCCAAACAAGCCCAGTGCGCTCGCGCCCGCAGGGTGATACACCCCCAGCGCAATACCAAAAATCCAGCCGACACAGAGCGCGCCCAAAACCAGCGTAAATCGCGTCATAGCGTTTTTAAAAACTTTTATACTGTCAAAAAATTAATTTTGCCTATCGCTGCGCAACTAGCACGATCTGCACTCGCTTAGCGGCCGCAAGCCCGCACACCAGACGTCATCCAGAACGGATTGACCGGCTCACCGGCGGCAAACACGCCCCAGTGCAAATGCGGCCCGGTGGCAAACCCGGTGCTACCGACTTTACCAATAATCTGTCCGCGCTTAACCTGCTGCCCGGGCGAAACCAGAATTTGCGACAAATGAATATAAATGCTCGTTAGCCCCTGCCCGTGATCGAGCCCCACGGTGCCGCCGTGTAACTGCCACTTGCGCGCCATCGCAACCGTAGCATCGGCGGGGGCAACAACCGGCCGCCCAGCAGGCGAACGCAGATCAATCCCCTTGTGGTAATTGCCCGTAAATACGCCGTTATGGAATCTTAAATTGCCAAACGGGCTGTTCAGGCAATCCGGTGTGGGCGCACTTAAAGGCAATTGCCAACGCTTGCCCGCGGTCCGCATGACTTTTAACGCCTGAACAGCGGCAAGCTCACCGGGCTCGGGTTGCAGGCCGCCAATGCTGCTACTAACGCCAATATTTTGTCGCGCGTAGCCGCCCGGCAGCACTTGCAGCACCTGGCTCAGCTCGGGCGTTTTTACAGCCGTGGTGGCCGGGCCTTTAAACACCACCCGAAGCGTATGACCACCCGGTTTAGCATCCACGGGTATGCTCAGTAGTGCGCTATAGCTATCAGAAGCGTGTGCATACAGCGGGAACGTTTTGCCGTCTAGCGTCAGTGCCTGCGGCGTGGGCGAATGTTTAGCTTCTGAAGGCGCGCTCACCAGGACTTCAAACGCTTCGCCTTGCCGAATCTTGGTCGGCGCCTTCAGGCAAGGTTTGGCTAAATCATTAACCAGCGAAACAACAGCCTCTTGCGATGAACCGGCGGACGGAACAGGCGGCGCATCGTTGGCAGACACCACGCCAAACAAGCCAAACAAAAAGGCACTTAGCAATACGGTAACAGGCAAATAACGCTGCATAGTTCTATAACGCCTTTCGCAACCGCTCAAGAATAGAGCATCCTGAATGAAAAACTTTGCTTATGCTCGCCCGCGCACGCGACTACACACCTGTATGGACTAGGCAGGCTTGATAACAAAATTGACCAGCTTGCCCGGCACCACAATGGTTTTAACAAGGCTTTGGCCCGCAAGCAGACTTTGCACCTTGGGCAGCGCCAGCGCAGACGCTTCAAGGTCCGCCTTGGAGGCATCGGGCGACGCCGTAAACTCTGCACGCAATTTACCGTTAAACTGCACCACAATGGTTAAGGCATCCGGCACCAGCGCCGCCGGATTCGCAGACGGCCAAGCCTGCGTGTGAATGCTCCCGGTGCGGGCAAACATGCCAAGTTTTTCCCACAGCGCTTCGGCCATATGCGGACATATCGGCGCAAGCAGCTTGATTAACGTGGCTACGGCAAAACTGCGCGAGGCACAAACCTCAGCATCAGACGCCTTAGGCATCGCCGACAGCGCGTTGACCAGCTCGCGCAGCTTGCTGACGACTGTATTAAATTGAAAAGCGTTTTCGATATCTGCGCTAATGCCTGAAATGGCCTGATGTGTGGCCCGATACACGGCTTTTTGCTCGCCAGACAGGGTTGCAAGGTCAGGCTCAGGCAGGGTTAAATCCAGCACAGGTTGCCAATCAACCACCAAACGCCAGACTTTTTGCAAAAACCTGAAGCAGCCCTCGACGCCCGAATCTTTCCAATCAAAATCGGCTTGCGGCGGCGAATCGCTCAGGATAAAAAACCGCGCGGTATCGGCGCCATAGGTTTTTAATATCTCGTCCGGATCGACCACGTTGCCCTTGGACTTGCTCATTTTGGCGCCATCTTTAAGCACCATGCCCTGCGTAAGCAGGTTCTTGAACGGTTCTTGGTTCGATATGCTCCCCGTCAACCCTGCATCCGCCAGCGCCATCATAAAAAAGCGCGCATACATCAGGTGCAAAATCGCGTGCTCAATGCCGCCCACGTATTGGTCCACCGGCAACCACTTGGCAATCAGCGCCGGATCAAACGGGCGCTCGGTATTGTGCGGATCCACAAAACGCAAAAAGTACCACGAGCTGCACACAAACGTGTCCATCGTGTCCGTTTCTCGGGTGGCCGGGCCGCCGCAGCTGGGGCACGGCGTGTTCACAAAGTGCTCGACACTGGCCAATGGCGATTTACCCTTGGCTTTAAAATCAACGTCTACCGCGGCGGGGAGTTTGACGGGCAACTGCGCCTCGGGCACCGGCACTGTGCCGCAGCTGGGGCAGTAAATGATTGGAATGGGCGCGCCCCAAAAGCGCTGGCGCGACACCAGCCAATCGCGCAGGCGGTATTGCGTTTTTCGGGCGCCGAGGCCGCGGTCGTCGAGCGATTTGGTGATTTCGGTTTTTGCGCTCTCAGAATCCAGGCCATTAAACGCGCCTGAATTAAGCAAAACACCATAAGCCGTGTAAGCTTCGGAATTTATACCTGCAGATTTTCCATCAGAAGAAATAACTTCTCTAACCGCCAATCCGTATGTGTTTGCAAACTCAAAATCACGGCTGTCGTGCGCGGGTACGGCCATTACGGCCCCGGTGCCGTATTCGGCCAGCACGTAATCAGCCACCCACACCGGAATTGCCTCGCCTGTGAGCGGATGCGTAGCATAACCACCGGTAAACACGCCTGTTTTGGCTTTACCCTCTGCCACGCGCTCCATTTCGGGCTTATTTTTGGCCGCTTCGCAATACGCCAAAACCGCATCGCGCTGCTCAGGCGTGGTAAGTTTATCCACCAGCGCATGCTCGGGCGCGAGCGCCAGATAAGTGACCCCAAACAGCGTATCCGGTCGGGTTGTGTAGACTTCGATAAAGTCGTTTTCTGCGCCTTGGTTACCCTGTGCGCCATCGCGCGCCCCAAACTCAGCCGCAGGTTGGGCAAGACGTCGTACGATGAATTTAACACGGGAACCGTAACTTCTTTCAATCCAGCGCTTTTGCATGGTTTTCACCCGCTCGGGCCAGCCCGGCAGGGTATCAAGGTTGTCTAGCAGCACATCCGCATAAGCCGTAGTTTTAAAGAACCACTGGCTCAGGCGTTTACGCTCTACCAGCGCGCCATCCCGCCAGCAGCGGCCTTCTATCACCTGCTCGTTAGCCAAAACGGTCTGGTCCACCGGGCACCAGTTCACAGGCGCTTCTTTTTTATAGGCAAGGCCTTGTTTATAGAGCTGCAAAAACAGCCATTGCGTCCATTTGTAGTAATCTTCGCGGCAGGTCATCACCTCGCGCTGCCAATCGTAGGCAAAGCCCAGGCGCTGTAATTGCCCGCGCATGTAATCGATGTTCTCAAACGTCCAGGCTTCGGGCGCAACGCCTTTCTGGATGGCGGCGTTTTCGGCTGGCAGGCCAAAGCTGTCCCAGCCCATCGGCTGAAGCACATTAAACCCCTGCATCCGCTTAATGCGCGCGACGACATCGCCAAGCGTGTAATTGCGCACGTGGCCCATATGCAGCCGCCCCGAAGGATACGGAAACATCGAGAGGCAATAAAACGGCAGACGATCATCGTTGGCCGCGGTATCCACGGCGTATAAGCCCGCAGCCGCCCATTCGGCTTGCCAGCGGGGCTCAATCAGGGTAGGCGCGTAGGCATCCTGTTGCAAAATAGAACTCATAACGAGTATTTAAGCAATAAAAGCCACAACGCGCCAGTCATATTAAAACGCCTTAAAACGCAATTAAATATGACGCGCCTCAAGCCAAGCACAAGCCAGGTAGACGCCTAAGCAAAGTCACTAGGCAAAATCAGCCCTAAAATCCAGAAAACCACTAGGCCAAACATTCAGCGCTCGCCATAAAACTCCGTGCCAAACGACGAAATCTGGGCAAACACGGGCAAATTTTACAGTTAAGGTCTATTGTTTGCTCTAAAACCGCGCAAAAGCGCTCACCATTAGCGACGACTACCCCGGGGCTTGAATCAATAAACATCGACAGCACTGCGCCTACTGAAAGCAGTGCGCCAAATTAAGCTTCCTTAAGTTTTACGCGCCGCCCTAAACTTCAAGTTCAACTTGCCGAAGAGATATAAATAGTAGCGTCTTGAACGCGACAAATCCCATCGTCAGGATTATTTAAATCGGTCACCTCAAGCCAGTACTATCTTTAAGTCGCCCCCGTTACTGGGCAGAGCACTTCAACTCAATCATTCGGGCCCACTAACGATTCAGATCAATACAGGAAAGAGGCATTAAGCATGTTGACGAGCTGGATTACTCAGTACACACCAAGTCGTAAGACAAAATCAAAAAAATTGAACGCATCGCAACACGGCAACGCACTAGCAATTGGTGCCATCATACTGGGTGTCATGCTGATGATTGGCTTAAGCGTAGGCAACTCGAGCACCATGAGCACCCAGGAGCTTATGGGCAATCGTGTCGCAAGTCAGCTAATGTACTTATCTTATTCAGGAATCCAGGAAGCCATTGCCAGACGATTCTTCCCCAGAACCAACGCAGGCGGGTTTAGTAATACAGCCAAGGCGTTTAAGAGCGATGCCAACGCTTACTTATCTGGCTGGCATCCAAACAATGTCGAAATCTACGCAAATACCGTTGGCATCTATCGCTACATGGTGTTGGGCGGCGATTTTACCCAGAGTAAAAACGGCAATTATTACCCCGCAGGGGAAATGCAGTTTTACGAATCAGTGGTCAATAACCTGAATAACGCCAATAACGACCGCATGCCTTTTATCGTGGTCAGCCAAGCATCTCTTTGCGAAAGTTCAATAAATCAAATTGAAATTAATGGTATTACAACCCAAAATAATGGCCAGGATCCAACCTGTAATACAACGGGAAGTACCAAGAGAACCTTAACCGCTGTTGCTGTTATCGATACATATGTAAAGCCTAATCGAATAACCTCGATCAATTATTTTTACAGCAATAATATCCAATTACCTTATCCAACAACCATTCCAGGTAATATTGAAACATCTACACCTAAAACCATTGTAAATAGCATTGTATTTGACGACGTGTGGAATCAACTGACCTCTTATTATTCAGCACTCGTCAGAAGCGTCGGCTTTTACCCTGCGAGCGCACAGTTCGATACAGATGACTATGTCTATCGCGAACTCGATCAAGCAACGAATTACTCAACACTCAGTATCAATACACCAGTAGAACCTGACTCCCTAATTCGGATAGCTTTTGAAGGTGCCTATACGCCTCATAGCATGTATGGAGTAGCACGCAGAAATTGCGAAAATGATGTCTTTGTCTGTAGCATTCATCTTGAAGAGTTAGACGACAGTAATAATGTAGTTAAGACTTTTGATGGTTTTGATAGTGTTGTCCCTGTGATGCCGTACAGCAACCATGTACTAATCATTCCACGCTTTGGCGGGTGGATTGGCATGCTTCCGGGTACAAAATACCGATTAATCATTCGACGCTTCATTAAAGATGCCTATACCCAAGCAAGTAACCCTGAGTACCAAATTGTTGTATTTAAAACCAGTGGCGAAAAAATCAGTAATACTGTTTACCGTCCGCCAACAATCCCTAAAAAACCCGTAAAACCACCAGTGGCGCGCCCCCTAAGACCCCCCCGTGCACCCTCGCCGCCAAAACCGCCAAAACCGCCAGCCCCGGTTTTACCCAATATCCTTCGATAAGTAACTACAAAACACAACAAATCCCCCTTGAGCATACGCCCAGGGGGGATTTGAGTAACCAGAAGCATCGAGCCTAGATTAAAAACTCTTCCAGACCCGGCGTTAAATCCGTGGTCGGCTTCATGGTTTTAGGGTCGTAATACGGCAGATTAATGGGCGTATACTCTTGCAGCAAGGGCAGGTTGTCCTTCAGCAAGTCGCCATAGGTCGCCATCTCAATTTGCCAGTAAACACCAAGGCCCACGCGCTCTTCTTTTAAGTAAGCGCGCTCAATGGCTTTCAGGCGTTTGCTTTCAACTTCCGCTTCATCAAACGGATTCTGAACGCGGCCGTCGTAGCCCGCTTCATCCAGCTTGTAGGTTCTGGGCAGTTCGCCGCTGGAAGTTTGCACCGGCGTGCTGTAGAACTCTTTCGTGTGGATATCGTTATACGTGGGGCAGGGTTGCAATACATCGACCAGCGCCATGCCTTTGTGCGCAATCGCGGCTTGCAAGGTTGCAGCCAGGTGCTTGGCATCGTAGGCGTAGCTACGGGCAACAAACGTGTAACCGCTGGCAATCGCCATCGCAAGCGGGTTGACCGGCTTGTTGATGTTCGGCAACGGCAACGATTTCGGCTGACTCTTAAAGGCCAGCGTTGGCGACGCCTGACCTTTGGTGAGGCCGTAAACTTCGTTGTTGTAGATGACGTAGGTGATGTCGATGTTACGACGTCCGGCGTGGACGAAGTGACACATGCCAATCCCCAAGCCATCGCCATCGCCACCGGCGGCCACAACCGTTAACTTGGGGTTAGAAAGTTTGGCCCCAAGCGCATAAGGCAACACACGCCCGTGCAGGGTATGGCAGCCGTAGCTGTTAATGTAGTGGCTCGATTTACCCGAGCAGCCTACGCCCGTGAAAAACATGGTTTCCCACGGTGCGATTTGTAATCCGGCCATCGCCTGCTGAACAGCGTTGACAATCCCAAAGTCACCGCAACCAGGGCACCAGTCTGGGTGAACATCGGATTTAAGCTGGCTGGACTTGAGTAAGCCCGGTGCCATTTTAAGCGTCGTCGAAGCTTCTTCGAGACTCATCGGTTTTTCGGTTAAGACATTAGTGGCCACAGGTTAATACCACCTTTCCGGTTTTCTTTTGGGTGACTTCTAACACGGCATCCACCACTTCGGTTTCAGACACCGGACGACCGGTGTACTTCAGCACGACGTGCGGAATATCAATTCCGGTCCGCAGTTTGATTAACTGGGCCAACTGGGCCGTAAAGTTGGATTCGATATTGATAATGGTTTTTGCACGGCTCAGGATTTTAGTGACCGCCTCGGTCGGGAACGGATGCATTAAACGAATATGCAAGAAGTTGGCTTTAATGCCTTTCGCCTCGAGCACTTTTAACGCATCTTCAATGGCGCCTTTGGTCGAGCCCCAGGCCACCAGTGTCACGTCCGCCGTTTCAGGACCAATCAATTTATATTGATGATCTTGAGGAATGCCCTTGAGCGCTGCATCCAGTTTACGGAAGCGCTTTTCGTGCATCATAATACGGTTTTCAGGCTCTTCGCTGATGTGTCCGTACTCATCGTGCTCGTCGCCGGTCATCCAGAACAGTTTACCAATGGTACCCGGCAGCACGCGCGGCGAAATACCGGATTCCGCCTCGGCAAAGCGTTTGAACTTGGCAATGGCTTTCAGCGCATCCTCGGGGGTTGCGTTCTCACCCGGCCATTCAAAATCAGGCTTCACGATGTCGCCACGGTCAATGACCAGGCTCTCTTCATCAAAGCGATCAATGGTCTGGGTGCAGTTGGCCAACGCTTTGTCCACCAGCACAATCACCGGAGTCTGGTAACGCTCGGCGTAGTTAAACGAGTAGAACCCGTCTTCAAAGCACTCATGCTGGTCGCCAGGGGCCATCACGATACGCGGGAATTCACCATGGCCGGCGTGAATGGCGAACAAGAGTTCGGCCTGTTCACTTCGTGTGGGCAAACCGGTCGAAGGGCCGCCGCGCTGGTAGTTAAATACCACCGAGGGCACTTCGTTGATGCCTGCCCAGCCGATACCTTCGCTCATCAGCGAAAGGCCTGGGCCGCTGGTTGCGGTCGAAGCGCGCATCCCCGTCAGCGCCGAACCATTCACCATGTTCACGGCGGCCAGTTCGTCTTCGAGCTGAACCACGAGCGCGCCGAATTCCGGGTGATTTTCAAGGAAGATGCACTCATCCACCGAGGGCGTAATCGAGTAATACGTTTGCATCCGGCAGCCGGCTTTCAGTTTACCCAAGCCGCAGGCCGCTGCACCGTTCATCACCAAGCGAGAATTTTTCTCGGGCATTTTGGTCACGGCCGCCATACGGTAGGCGAACGACTCCAGGTTACCCAGGGCTTCCATTGCGGCGTATGCTTTTTTGGCGGCAGACATGTTCATGTCGACCAGCTTGGCGCGACGCCCCGTAAACAAGCCTTTGAGCGCGCCTTCCATGGCATCCAGGCTGACGCCCAATAACGCCATCGAGGCCGCAACCGCGATCGTGTTTTTCACGATGGCCAGCTTGGCCGGGTGTTGGCCGGTTTCTTCGGCCATTTGGTTAATAATCGCATCGAACTCAATCGGGTAAAGCTTGACGCTTTTTTCGATTTCAAGATGTTCGGGTTTGGTCACCTTAGGGTCGTAAATCAATGCGCCGTCGGCAACAATTTCGTGGCCGTGAATACTGGCCGTAGAATCTTCGAAGGTAGCAAGCAAGTGCACCGGATCAATGATCGAGCGAACCGGCTCGGTGTTGACCCGCAGATGGAAGTAGCTGTGCTCACCCTTAATGTTGGAGTGATACTCGCGTTTACCGTAAACCCAGTAGCCAGCAACAGACATCGCGCGGGCAAAGAGCGTGGCAGACGAATCTACCCCGGTACCTTGCGGACCGCCGATCATCCAGCTGATGTCGTTTTTAAGCGTCATATGATGATCCTAACAAGTGTGTGAATAAGAACGAATTAAAACCCTGTTAAGCGAGAGAGAGAGACAGAGAACTTGAGAGAGACCTGATGGTTGGTGTTAGGCGCGCAGCAAGCCACGAATAAACTTTACGAGTATGCTTTCAGATAAATTATGTTATCCAGTGCATTCATAACTCACGCGCATTGTGCGCACTCACGTTATTTTGCGCAGCCTGGCAAATTTTAGCACGAAAAAACCATCGCAATACCCATGCCGTACTATCAGAATAAGTTTCCGCCTTTATATAAGTACGTGCCCTAATACGTACTAGCCATCAAACAATCGCTGAACCAGACAACTCAATATGACAGAAAAAATAAACGTAAGCGTTAAAACCACTAACTAATCAACCGTTACTTCTATTTAAATACGCTTTTAACTTCCCCTTGGCTTTTTCTAGCTTTAAAATAGTGTCGAACGAATACGAAGAAAGATCTGGGTGTGACGAAGGTATTGAAGACGCTGTACCCTTTTTTGGCTCTTCTTGTGCTTGCTGCCCAGATGATTTTTGGCCGTCAGGGAATTGTGTGCTCTGGTATTTAAGTAATTTTACTCTAGCTGTTTCCAAGGCCTGCCGTTCAGAATTTTCGAAATTTCGGCTTTACTTGGCCGGCTTTCAGGGCATTTAGAACTGTTAGGTTTATAACTTGTCGGTTTTTCCTGCGATAAATTTCTATTAATAAACATGTTTTTAGACCTTATTTTTAAAATAGCAAATTAAAAAAGCTCAACGCTTATACGTCATGATTCAACGCGCGTAAACGTATAAAAGTGCTAATGCGCACGCGCATTTAGCAGTTTAAACAGTCCCTTGCGCCACAGCAGGCAACGCCTGCATAGCGTCGTTTAACGCTTGCAGCGTTGTGGTAGCAGCACCAAACTGCTTTACAACCAAGCTCGCGGCCAGGTTCCCCAGCGTAACAGCTTGATTAGGCGTGTAGCCACTGGCTAACGCCAGCGACACCGTGGCGATCACGGTATCCCCTGCGCCGGTCACGTCAAACACATCGCTTTTATTAAAAGCAGGCAGCATCAGCGGCGCCGACTCATGTTGGCTAAACAGCGCCATGCCACGCTGGCCCAAAGTAATCAGCACGTGCTGGCAGCCAACCTGTTGCAATAAATCCGCGCCGCCGTGCAAAACAGCTTCGTCCGTCGTAAGGGCATACCCCAGGTTCTGCTCAGCCTCGGGCTGGTTTGGCGTCACTAGCGTCGCGCCGGCAAACGGGCTTAAAGCACGCTGGCTATCAACCGTCCAAATCAGGTTATACTGCTGGCTGAGCCGTCGACAAGCTTCAATCACACGCGGTGTAATCACGCCCATACCGTAATCCGAGAGCAAAATCGCATCCAGATCTGGGGCCAAACGCGTCAAGGCATCAATCAGGCGTTGCTCGATCTCGGTCTCAATTGGCACGTGGCTTTCGGCGTCAATCCGCACAATCTGTTGCGTTACGCTGTGGTTCGCCGTCCCCGAAATCCGGGTTTTCGTCGGCGTCGGCCGACTGGCATCCGCCACCAAATTGTCTGCGTTCACGCCGTCGCGCGCCAGCGCAGCCCTTAGCCGCGTAGCGTTGTAATCATCGCCGCAAACACTCAGCACGCAAGTATTTGCGCCCAGTTTGGCCAAGTTATGCGCCGCGTTACCCGCGCCGCCCAGCACCACGTTGGTTCGCGTATGCTTCAAAATCACCACCGGCGCTTCGCGGCTCAGGCGCGCGGTGTCGCCGTAGATCATTTCATCAATCACCACGTCGCCAATCACGGCAAAGCGGGCGGGCTTAAAGTGCAATTCAGAAAAACGCATCGCCATCAAACAAATTAATACTGTAAAGAATAAACTTTTTTAAAACAGCAGCAAGAGTCAAATTAGGCAAGAACATTGCCCCAAAAACTTTTTTTAACGCAAAGTCCATTCCATTATGCGCGAGGCCACTTGCCGAATCAAATCGCGCACGCATTATACGCATTAAAAAAGAACGTAACTTGCTCGAAAGCCCAGTCAAGCATAAACAACAGGGCAAGCAGTGTTGTGAGCCACGGGGAGCCTTTTACCGTTTTAAAATGGCGATTAGCCCGTACCCGTAAAAGTTACTTTGATTTAATCGCGTTATAATGCCCGCCCTTACGCCTGTACGCAAGCGTTTAACGCAATCCCGTGCAGATAATTCCCAACCAGCGCAATATTGGGGTGCGCGGCCACCAAGGCCTGATTTAGCTGCTGCACACGATGCCGGTGCCCAGGGGAATATTGCGGAATCGCGCGCGACCAACGAACAACTCGCAGGCACTCAAACGCAGTCTCGGGAGCTTTTAAATATTGCGCCAGCGCAGGCAGAATCAGCGCCATCAAGGCCGCATCCGTGTTTGAGTTCACCTCAGGATGATTCACGCCGCCCACAAAGCAGCTTAGCAAGGCTTGGCCCTGCGGCGCACGGTTCGGGTATAACGCACTCGCCCAAATACACCCCAGCAACGGCGTATTTTCGGATTTAGGCACTAAAAAGCCAAAGCCATCCAATGCGTGCTGCAACGCCGCCACCGGCACTCGAACATGCACCACGCCCACCGCCGCATACGGGATGCTGCTTAAAGGCTCAAGCGCTTCAGTTGGCATGCATTGGGCGAGCAAACGCGCGGTCTCAAACGCGGGTACCGCAAGGGTCAGCTGCCGCGCACGAATCGATTCCCCCGATTCAAGCTGGACGCAATAAGACTCATTTTGAGCAACGGGCGTGATTATGGCCGCACCTTGCCCAAGCATCATCGTCTTAGCGGGCAGCGCATTGGCCAGCGCATCGGTAAGCGTTTGCATGCCGTTAGCAAAGCCTAAAAGCGCATATTTTGGCTTTTTTTGCGCGGTTTTTACATCGGTTTTTAATGTTTTTTGCGCGCTTTTCGGGGCAATTTTTTCCAGCTGCCGGTTAATCATACCGCGCACCAAACTACCATGGGTTTGCTCCAGTTCAAGCAAACCGGGCAACACCGAGCCTATGCCCAATTGCGCGGGATCGCCCGCATACACGCCGCTTAAAAACGGGGCCACAAACCGTGCAAGCACCTCGGGCCCTAACCGGTGCGCCACCCACTCCGAAATTGCCGGGTCCGGGTTTTGACGCGCATCAAATCTGGCGCGAAACGGCTCTGCCAGCAAATAGGCCTTGGCCTTAACACTCAGCAATGGCGTTGTTAACCCTTGCCACAACGAGCCTGGCACTGCAACCAGTTTGCCCTTATGCGCAACGTACCGCTTATGGGCGGCGGCCTGCGTTGGCTGGGGCAAGCATCCCACGGCCTGGCACAACGCGTTTAAAGCCAATGCCGTACTCGGGAACGTATGTGGCCCCGCCTCTAGCAGCCACCCGCCCTCGTGCGCCAGTGTTTGAATACACCCCCCAACGCGCTCAGACGCTTCAATCAAGCGCACATGCTGGCCGGCCTGAGACGCGCGATACGCCGCAGCAAGCCCGCTAAGCCCACCACCAATCACCAGATGATCGACCCAGTCAAGACCCTGCTGTTTAAATCCGCAAATCATATTTTTAAATGGCGACTATTCCGTTAAGACAAATGAAGCGAATTTTAGTCAGTGCACTCAACGGTCTGGGGCTCTTCATTTGTCGTCGTGGCATAGTCGCGTTTTAAATTAGAAAACGCTTACCCAGACAGTATTTTGACGCCATTGAATCCTGTATTGTTTTAGACCGAAAATGATAAACTTTTAGATTGAAAATGCCGTCCTGGCCTGAAAAATGGTGTATAAAATGTCTGATTCAAGAGTTAATTTGCTATAGTTTAAAGCGATTATCCCGTAACTGACAGTACAGACTCTGAAATGCTTACGCTGTCTGAAAAAAATTGCCCTACTGTCAGTTACGAGATAATCGACTAATTTAAAAGCATTTACCCTTACAAGGCATTGCGCACATTACTGAATCTTGCATGGCATGCTCAACAATCAGAACTTAAACTTAAACAGACACGTTTGCGACCTGTAAATGCGGCACGGCGGCTTGCTTCTGGGCCATCACCACCAGATTTTCGATTAAATCAGCGAGCGCCTCTATAAACAACGGCGCACTATTGAGCGCGGGCGCCCGGTGGCAATGCGCAAGGCCCAGTTCTTTTGCCAGCTGCAGGTACTCCAGATCAATTTCATAGAGCGTCTCAAGGTGATCGCTCACAAAGCTGATCGGTACCATTAAAATATTATCGGTTTCGGTCGCCGCGTAATAATGCAACATGCCATCGGTTTGCGGCCCCAGCCAAACCAGATTGCCCACCTTGCTCTGGTAGCCCAATTGCCACGGATTGCCAGGAAAATACTGCTGCATCACGCGCTCGGCGCACGCCTGGATTTGCTCCGGGTAAGGGTCTTTGTTCTTTTTTACAAATTTGCGCGGCAAGCTGTGGGCACTAAACAAAATCGTCACGTCGTTACGGTCGCAGCCCCAGGCGTGCGCGTCTAAACCTGCCTCAATGGTGTCCGCCAGGGATTTAAGATATTTTTCGTTCTCCCAGAAGCTGGGAATAACGCTGAGTTTTACGGGCAATTTAGGCACCCCAGGCCCACCCGCCTGAATATTACGCCGCAGCTCATTAAGGCTAGAGCCCGTGGTGGTACACGAATAATGCGGATACAACGGCAGCACAATAAAATGGTTGTAGCCCTCGCGCCGCAACTGATTGACAACATCGTGCGTGAGCGGGTGCCAGTAACGCATGGCAACCGTAACCGGATAATTCAGGCCGCGCGCCTGCAGCTCGGCTTGCAACGCATCGGCTTGCGCCTGGGTAAGTTTTAAAATCGGCGAGCCCCCGCCCAGGGCCTCGTATTGCGGAATCACCTTGGGCGCACGCGTTGTGCTAATGAGCCACGCAAACAACCGCTGCGTTATAAACGAGAACGGCAACCGAAAAATGTCAGGGTCCCGAAACAGGTTATACAAAAACGGCTGCACCGCCTTGGGCGAATCGGGGCCGCCCAGGTTCATCAGCAAAACAGCGGTTTTTTCGGTATTTGCAGTAATATCCATACGCCCAGCATACCCAAGGCAAGCGCCCGAATAAAGGCGCAAGTCTAAATTGGTCACGCTCACGAATATGCTAAACGAAGGCATCAAACGCATGCCCTGCACGAAAACGCAAACTGGCGTATGATACTGTTTGAGCCTATGAGCATGGACCACACAAAACACACTGCCAACACAGCCAGCACCCCCGCCAGCGCGCAAATTGGCGAAAACTTTGCCTCGAGCGTTTACGGGCCGGTGCATTCCTGGCGCGCGGGGTGGTCTTTGGGGATTGACTTGCTGCTGAACACCTCGACGTGTTCGTTTAACTGCATTTACTGCCAACTGGGCGAGATTCAGCTCAAAACCGCCGAGCGCCAATGCTATGTACCCACCGCCAAGGTACAGGCGGATTTTTTAGCCGTCGACTGGCAAAAAGCCGACATTATTACGTTTAGCGGCAACGGCGAGCCCACACTCGCCACCAACCTGGGCGAGGTGATGCGCTGGATAGCAACGCAAACCCAAAGCCAGACCCAAAGCCAAACCGTAAACAGGGCAAAAATAATGGTTCTGACCAACGGCACACTCCTGAATGATCCTGACGTTCAGCAGGATTTATGCGCCGCCGATATTGTTGCCATCAAGCTGGATGCAGCCACCGAAGCCGGGCTAAAGCAGATGAACCGACCCGTGGCTGGCATCTCAGTAGATAACATTCTGACGGGGATTTTAGCGTTTAAACGCGTCTATAAAGCCCAGAACCCGCAGGGGAAGCTGGCGCTGCAATGCATGTTTATGCCCACCAATTTTGCCTTAAGCCGGCAAGATGAAGCCCGGGCCATGGCGGACTTGATTGCCAAAATCGCGCCAGACGAAGTGCAGCTGAATACGCCCAAACGGCTTTATCCGCTAGAGTGGACGGTGGACAACCGGGGCAACCACGACGGAGAAGTCCCTGTGGCAACGCAGGTGTTAAGAACCGTGGACGAAGCCGAAGCGCACGCGATTGAACAGCTCATTCGCGAGGCCAGCCCGGGCGTTGCAATACGCTCGATTTACAGTTAATTTGGCATCCAAACTACGCCAGAAGCTGATAAAAACGCCTAAAATCACGTTTAAGCTTCTAACCCATCCGTCTTAAGCAAGAAAAAACCTATGTAGATGGATGACGAACGTTTCTGTATGCATTGACGCAGAACCAAACCGTTCTTTGCAGGTTCCGAAGGCTATACCACGTTTACGCGCAACGAGCCGTCGTAGATCATTTCGATGTCAATCGGTTCGTTGGCTTTTACGGTAACCGGCTTGGTGAGCGTGTACATTAAATGCGTCCAGTGCGTTTGGGGCGTCCAGGGCGAATTCGTCAGGATGGTCTCTTCATCGAGCCAGGCGGTAAAATACGCGCACAAGCCTGTAATTTCGCCATCGTGAAGGGGCATTAATTGGGCTTTTTTGGTAAACACCGCAGATTCCAGCGTTGTAAAGTCCAGACTATGCACCATCTCGGGCTCCGTCATGGTTTTGTTAATGTTGCTAGCATAGCGGTCTAGCTTCAGCACCGATTTGCTCTCAAGCACCTGCCCAAGCAGGTCAAAGTCAAAGCCGTACAGATCTTTAAGCGCCTTGATTTCGAGCAGTTTATCGCCGCCGCTACCTGTGGGCGAACGGTAGGCAAACACGTGAATATCCAGCTTGTACGGCAACAGCTTGCCGCCCGGCTTTAAAAAGCGCTCGCGGGCATCCAGGGTAAATTCAATAATATTCTCTTCCAGAATCCCGTTGCCAATGATTTCGGCAATCATTAAATCCGGCTTGGGCGTCAGACGGTCGGCTTTAATCAGGTTCGAGGCACCATCGATAAATTCGATTTGCTCGCCATAACCATTATTATTGGCAATCTGCTCGGCCAGCATGCAAATGTGCGATTGACGCTCGATGGCGTATACCTTTTGCGCACCGGCGCGCGCCGCAAACAGCGACAAAATCCCGGTGCCACAGCCCAGATCCATAGCCACGGTTTCGGGCGTTACGTTACGCTCGATTGCACGCTGATACGCCACCATGCGCACGTGGTCTTTCATCATGTTCAGGTGATTCTCGGAGTTAATGTGGATGTGCTTACCCACGTGTTTCCCCAAGCCACTTTCCGAGGCCTCTTCGACGGTCGTCCCGTCCAAGCCTTCGATCTGAACGATTTTGGCTTTGTTCATCATCTCCAAATGGTCAAGGATTTTGACCTGATCATCCGGCGGCCAGGGGGCGGTGATTTCGCCCACAGACTTCCAGTCAATCATTTCGTAGAGAATCAGCATGATGTCAAACTTGATGCGCATGCCCTGCTCGCTGCCAATGTTTTGCAGCATCACGTGCTCGCTGCCGTCAAACTTCATGTAGGTATCCGGGCTAATGCGCACTTTTACGTGCGGATTCTGGAGGTGTTCGGCCACCGGCGTCAAATCAGTCGTCATAGCGTTTAAAAAACATCCTACAGCAGCAGCATTCTATTAAAAGCGCAGCGCAAACAGGCCACTTAATTTGGTTGCATCAAGTCTAGTGTATTTTAAGCGTTCCGCCAAGGCCAACCCCTAAACATACGAGCCTTTAATGCGCCTTGCTTGGGCGCTTTATCATCAAGTTTAGGCAAGCATGGCAAAATACAGACTCGACACCGACGCCTTGCCGCAGAACGAAACATTAAAAAATCGCGGCTGAGCAAAACCCTTAACCGAATCAACAAGCACAAACCCTTAAAACTGCGTGGCCGGATGATCGTAAGCCGGATTGAGCTGCTGAGACACCCACAGCGAAGGGTGTTTCGCTGCCGAAACCGTCTCATCCACCTCGTGGTAATCGGGTTGAATGGTTTTACGCGGCAAATAAACGTGCGGGTAGTGCGATTGTTCCTGAAACCCGATGGCGCGATACATTTTAATCGCGGCCCCATTGTCGGTATCGAGCGTGGCGTTAATGTTCATCACAGCAAGCGAGCCACCCAACATGCCATCCACACAGGCATCGACCGCTTTATGCAGCACCTGCCGGCTGAGCTTTTGGCCCTTTAACGCGGTGCGCAGGCCAATCAGCGGAATATTCATTTTTAACATGCCGGTTTGCACCATAAAGCAAAACCCAACGGGTGTATCTTGCGCATCCAGTAGCAGCGTCGTGGCTTCCGGCACAAAATCGCCCATGGCACCGCTGGTAACCAACTGCATCACCTGATCAATACCCGCCATGGTTCTAAAACGCGGGTCCCATAACGCATCGGTTGCGCCGCTAAAGGCCTCAAAAATGCTTTGTTTTAGTTCGCGCATAAACTCTGGCGTTAACAGACCCGATTTTTTTGCCTCAAGCCAGGTCAGTATCCGCATGCCTTCTGGCAATGGCGGAAAAACCCGCGTTTTAAGCACCTGAATCGGCAACGGCTCCATCATCGAAAAATTGACAATCGCCTGCCCGACCGGCTTAAAGCCGTACCAGGTAATGGTGTTAATCAGCTCGTGTTGCACGCCCAACATGGCGTAGCTCATCACGTCCCAATTCGGGATTTTTCGGGCATCGGCCAGAAACTTGCGCATTAAAACATCTAAAAACACCTTGTGGTTCTTCTGCGCCTCAGGCGATTCGATAATCAGATTGATTTCGAGCGAACGGTGGGCCTCTTTGCGATACAGCATCAGGCCGGCAGGTTCATCGCCGCCCAGCGTTTGCAACCCGTAACCGTAGACTTCGCCAAGATTCAGCAGCTCGCCAAGCGCCTCAAAGGGCAACGGGGGCTGGTCCCAGCCGTAATCGGATTCGGCACGCTGGCAAAAATCAGTATACAGGGCCGAATACGTATGCAACAGCCCTGGCGTTAAGGATTCGGCAAAATACATAAGAAAAAATATCTGTTCTCAGCCAAAAATTGCGCATTTTTTTGCTTGAGCGCTTTTATACAATGCAGTATAACGTATTAACGTTAAATTTAGGGTACACCCAGCTTACCCCTCACAGCTCGACACAGGAGCCTCTAAATATATGGTTTTACAACAGCACGCCATACAACCCCGCAACTTGCGGGCAACCCAATTTGGCATGGCGCTTAAATTTGAGCCTAACGGTCGCGTCCTGAGTGTGCCGGAAGACCCTGAAACCGGCTACAATACCCCCAAACTCCGTGTAACCGCATTAAACTCAGGCGATGAACCATATTCCAGGTTTATCGTTTTTTCTGACCCCAAAACCCATAGACCGCTATACACGGCAACATACATGCTTGATCCGCAAGGGCAAACTCGTCCACTAAGCGCATTCGTATCACCTGAAAATTACAATACGCTCGCCGCCCTCATCAAGTCCGAGAACTCGCCCTTTAAAAGGGCGCACACGAACGTTAAAACAGGCTTTTTTAAATCGTACTGGCCGCGTCTTAAACACGCCTGCCTCGCGCAATCACCAGTTAACGATTGGCTCAAAAAAAACCGAAAAATTAAATAAAGCCCAAAAATTGGAGCTTGCTTCAATTAAATTTTCGACGCGCCTAATAGAAGATACCGTAAACTTTGCGGAATATTTACAAAGGCAAGCCTCTAAGGGCAACAAATAATCTTGTAGCGCCTTAGTGCCAACACTTAAACGCCATTCGGTTGATATCGGCCACTCTTGCTCAAGATAGTCCCACCAGTGATTTTTATGACATCCCTGACACCTACGCCGCAAGCGCACTTGCCTATTGTAAAACCATTACAGGCAAAGCCCAAATTTGGCATGGCACTGCATACGACTAAATCTTGGCGCTCTATACCACTACTACATAAAGTAAAGTATTACAGTATATGTGACAGCCATAACGAGCGTGTTTACCACTTAGAACCTAAAAGCCTAGAAAACAAGAGCCTGAAAAGCCCAGAAAACAAGAGCCTGAAAAGCAAAATATTGATGCTAAAACGCAGGAAAAGTTCACCAGCAAAAATGATTACATTCATCGAGATTTCCACAACTGCACATCGGCAACAAGCCTGCAACCCATTGACTCTGCTTTTAAACCTTGTTAGACGTAAGTCTTCTAAATTACTAGTAGCCGAATATCACCCAGAAGAAAAAAAAACGGCATACAGATTAAACTTTAAACTACCCAATGGGTTTATTTTACCAGACAATCAAACCGTCAAAAATCACTTAGACAGCAGAGTCCTGCAAGATTGTGCTGAATTATGGGAAAAATTGTCCTCTAACATGTAACATGAGACCCTGATAAATTAACGGAAACATAAACAAAACGCGCGGAGCCTGTACCGGAACTATTAAATGTAACCGGTTTGACACACAACTGACGCGCATTGTGTTGACCAAACATTAAGACTATGTTATCAATACTTTCCCAACGTAAATCTGTTTTTTTAAGCACTTAATTAAAGCTTTTTTTACTTTTTTCTATGCTGTTTTCTCTGGTAAGCCTCGTTCTTATTGTCCTCCTCGGCGTTCCCGCCGGTGGGGTTTGAGTCCTGTTCAGAGAATCAATCAGCAACAGACCAAACGAAAGACCCACCGGCCCCGCGCCAGTGGGTTTTTTAATGACACAAAAAAGGCTTTTACTGGTTTACTCCTGACATTAAACTTTTTATACGCAGTTCCAAACAAAAGGCTCACGTTCTATGGCCATCCCGATTACAATACCTCAGCAGGCTGCCCAGCAAGTTCCAAGTAAGGCCGCCCCAACAAAGGCTCAACCCGCCATGACCTCGCCCCTTTCGATTGCAAATAACGCGCTCACAAAAACCGACCAAAAATCGGGTGCACAACTATTTTTGCAAGCCTTGGTTGCCCAGGGTGTTGATACGTTGTTTGGCATGCCCGGCGGCGTGATTCTGCCAATTTACAACCACTTGCACGAGTATCCCAGCATCAAGCATATTTTGGTGCGGCACGAGCAAGGCGCGGGCCATATGGCCGAAGGCTACGCCAAAGCCACCGGCAAAGCCGGCGTGGCATTAGCCACTAGCGGCCCCGGTGCCACCAATTTAATTACCGCGCTAACCGATGCCTATTACGATAGCGTGCCCATTGTGTGTATTACGGGTAACGTACCCACGTTTTTACTGGGCACCGACGCGTTCCAGGAAGCCGACATGGTGGGCATGACGCGCGGCTGCACCAAATACAACACAATGGTTCGCCGCATCGAAGATCTGGTGCCTGCGATTGAAGAAGCGTTTTACATCGCCACCACCGGTCGCCCCGGCCCGGTGTTGGTGGATATCCCTAAAGATATTATGACCGCTGTGCTGGATGCCGATACTATTCGGCATTTTATGCCCAGTAATTTGCCCGGCTACGCGCCCGAAAGCGCCAACACATACACCGGCGCGGACATCGACACTGCAATACAACTACTGGCTAACGCCGAACGCCCGGTCATCCTGGCTGGCGGCGGCGTGATTGCGGCCAACGCCAGCGACGAACTGTTGCAACTGGCCGAACAGTGGCAGCTCCCCGTTGCAAGCTCGCTGATGGGACTGGGGTGTTTCCCGTATACGCACCCGCTGTACGTGGGCTTTTGCGGCATGCACGGCCACGTGGTGAGTAATTTATCGATTGCCAACGCAGACGTGTTGCTGGTGGTGGGCAACCGCCTGAATGAGCGCCAAACGGGTAACAAGGCCAAGTTTGCCTCCAACGCCAAGATTATTCATATTGATTTGGACCCCACGACGCTCAACAAAAATGTGCAGGCCGGGCTGGCGATTCAGGGCGAAATTCAAGCCGTGCTGCAAGCCCTCATCGCGCGCACGCCCATGCAGATGCCTGACGAAGCGCTTGATCAAATTAAAACGACACGAAGCGCCTGGTTTGGGCAAATCGAAACGTTCAGAGGGCGTCGCAAAATTGTGGATCATTGGCCCGACGGGTTTTTATCGCCAGAACTCATCACGCAACGCGTGTTTGCCAATCTGCCCGAAAAAGCTATCGTGACGACCGAAGTCGGCCAGCACCAGATGTGGGCCGCGCAGCAATTTAACCTGAGCACGCCGCGCACCTGGATCACCAGCGGCGGCCTGGGCACGATGGGCTTTGGGTTCCCGGCGGCCATTGGCGCCAAGGCGGCTAAACCGGATCACCTATGCGTGGATATCGCGGGCGACGGCAGCTTCCAGATGACCTTGCAGGAGCTGGCGACCGCCACCGAAAGCAACCTGCCCGTGGTGGTGGCGGTGATGAACAACGCGCATCTGGGGATGATTCGCCAGTGGCAGGGCCGCATGTTTGCGCGCGAATCCGAGGCAGCGATGTTCGGCCCGGATTACGTGAAGCTGGCCGAAGCCTACGGCGGCAAAGGCTTTGTGGTGGATGCCTCGATGAATCTGGAGCAGATTGATGCCACGATTCGTGAGGCGTATGCGGCAGGCATGCACGTGCCGGTCATTATAGATTTTAGAGTCCACGCCCGGCTGGATGTGTACCCGTGGGTGCCCGGCGGGTCGGCCAACGCCGACATGCTGGAGTCGCCCGCGTGCGCGTGGCCCGGGGCCAAAAAAGCCGAAGGCGGCGGGGCGTAGACACTTCCTGTCTTGGTTTGAAAGGTAAATACCCAATGATGATAAACTCTCAACTTTCAGCAAACGTTGGCTCAAAGGCATCTGTCTTGCCCCGGTTTGGCAGCTTGAGTAAGCTGAACGCTGAAGATAAAAAAATTATCAAACTTGGTGGCCAACTCGAAAAAGTTGTGCAGGAACAAGCTGCTTTATCCTCGCAAATTCGAACGGTTAAAAAATCTTGGCAACGAAGCCCTTTGAGGCTTATAAACGGAGTCGGAATTGTATCTTCTTCTGCAGTTCTGGCAATAGGCTATATGTTTAGTAATCCTGTATCTCAAGTTTTTGGTAGTGTTACTCTTCTACTCAATTTATTTCCAGTTGAAATGTCCCGTCGCGAAGCGAAGCAAAAAGCTTTTTCTCTGAAGCAATCAGAAGGTCAGCGTCTTCAAGACAAAGCAAAAACTATAGCGGATAGGATTATTCAATTAGACAATCAATCAACTGAAAACAAATACAAAAATTTATGAAAAAATCCAAACCCCTGCAGTCCTGCATCATCGAAGTGAACCCGGTTCGTGAATACACTCTCAGGGTTCGGTTCGATGACGGCAGCACCGGCGACGTCGATTTTAGCGAGTGGCAGCCGTTCCCCGGTGTACTCGCGCCGCTGCAGCAACCGGATGTGTTTGCCTCGGCGGCGATTCACCCAGAACACAAAACGCTTTTTTTGCCGCTGCACCGCACCCGATTGACGTTGACCCCATTTGGCTTTATTGCAAAGCCAATCGCCTTGCGCTCCCTGATTTTGGTTGATTTATGACCCTTACCACTCACCCCTCGAGTCAAACCACCTCTCTGGCCATCACCATTGACGCGCGCGTAGGCGCGCTGGATCGCGTGCTGGGGATTCTCTCGCACCAGGGTATTTTGCCGCTGGCGCTTACGGCGCAACAGGCGTATACTAAGCCGGATGCTTCGTCGTGTAACA
>JAYKHY010000049.1:0-12887 GCA_035285025.1 Vampirovibrionales bacterium
TTTACACCTAAAACGCTGGCGGGGTATTGCAACGCGCTACGCCAAGAATTCTGCATCATTCCTGGCTGCTATTCAGATTCGATGCATTATGCTTTGGAGTGCAATCTCATGACGACACTATCTAAGCCTAATCGCTCAGGCCGCGCTGTAGGGCTTCGCGTATGACGTCATCAGGCGCTGTGTCGGTTAGGGTTACAGTGCCGAGCGGCGAGACGGGCAAGACGAGCGTGATGTTCTGTTGGGTTGCGTTTTTTTTGTCGTGGCGCATGCTGGCAAGCAGAGCGTCTGCCGTTAAGCCGGGCGGGCAGGTTTTGGGCAGTTTCAGGGCGTCAAACAGGCTGCGCGCCCGCGTAAATTCATCTGGGGTAATCAGGCCTAATGTTTTTGAGACGCTCAGCGCCATGCGCATGCCCAAGGCCACCGCTTCGCCGTGTTTAAGGCTTTGGTAGTCTGTTTCGGATTCGAGGGCATGCGCAAACGTATGGCCTAAATTCAAGCATACGCGACCGTTGGCGGTTTTAAGCTGCTCGGTTTCGTCGCGCATCACTACGTCTCGTTTAATTTGGCAGCATCTTAAAATTAATTGGGGTAGGTCGGCTTGCCAGCCCGCCGCGATGCGCTCGAGCCATGGTAGCAGGGCCAGCTCCGGTTGCGTTTCGCTGGCTGTCGTTTCAATCAGGGCGTATTTTGTAAGTTCGCCCAAGCCGGCCATTAGCTCGCGCTCGGGTAGGGTTTTAAGGACTTCGGGGTCGATCCAGACGGCTTCGGGTTGGTAAAACATGCCAACGGCGTTTTTGACTTTGCCAAAATTGACGGCAACCTTGCCGCCGACAGAAGAGTCGATCTGTGCCAGCAGCGTGGTGGGTATTTGTAAAAACGGCACGCCGCGGTAATAACTTGCCGCGCAAAATCCGGCTAAATCGCCAGCAACACCACCGCCTAAAGCAATAATCAAGCCTTTTCGGGTCAGCCCTAGCGCGAGTGCCGCTTCATACACAGCTTCTGCGACCTGAAACGTTTTGGCGGTTTCACCATCGGGAATCAGGTGCAAGGCGTAAGTGCGAGATGCCGCCTGAAGGGCCGCCGTTAGTTTGGGGGCGTAGTGTCGAGCGATGCGCTCTTGCGAGACGATGAGCACTTGCTGCGCGGGTATTTCGGTCAGCAGCGTGTTTAACGCGGCTACAGGCTGGCTAAGCAAGCCGGGTAACAGCGTTATGCTCGATCGCCGGGCCTTGCCAGAGAGCGCAATGCTTAAAAAATCCGGACGTAAAGCGCTAGGCATGGCTTAATTAAAACAAAATCTGGTTAAAAATAAATAGATTGCAGCGGCCTGTAACGTGCTTAAAAGGCGTCATTAGGCCGGTAGCAACGCCCAAACCTTGGGTGCAAAGACCATGAGCTGAATCGTTAAAGTTGCAAGCGCTACCAGTAAACACGCGCCGGCCATCACATCTTTAACGCGTTTAGCCCGGATGTCAAATTCGCCTTGCGTCCAGGCGTCTACCAGCAGCTCAACCGAGGTGTTGGCGCATTCGGCAAACAATAACAGGCCTAGCGCAAACGCCAGGGCAAGCCAACTCGTCCAGCTAATCTGGAAGAATAAGCCAGCCGCAATGGTTACCGCTGTAATTAAAACGTCAATTCTAAAATTGCGTTGGGTTTTAAAGGCGTAAGCCCAGCCTTCTAACGCAAAGCCAATGCTTTGGAAGAAGTTCGTGGCTTTAAACCGGTTCTCGTTCGGTAATACGCGATCGCCTGAGCGTTTAATAAGCCATTGCAGATGGCTTTTAGCGGCTTGAGGCTTTTGCGAAACGTTTTTCGTGAGTTGTTTAGCGAGCGCGTTCAACAAGCGCTGATCTTGATATGCGGTGCTGTTATTGGCACTGCCGGTATTCAGCGGCTGAGAAGATTGCGTCGAAGACATTTTGAACCATGTGCTTTCGTGGTGTTTGCGACGTTATAACGCAAGTTGATGAAGAACCTGGTTTTGCAACCCGATAACTTTATTATACCCGGTTTCTGAGTCATGATGGCATCCAAAGACGTGAAGTGCGCCATGGATCAACCGTTGCAGGGTATAACGCGTCAAAAGTACACTTTGTGCGCTTGAATACGGTTTAGGCGTTACACGAGTGTTACAAAGCTCGTGATTCAGCAATGCTAGCCCCCATTCCACCGAAATAATCACCGTGCCTAAAGCCACCGGGGCGGCTTTGCTCGAAAGCGTTTTAACCGGGCTTTGGTCAAGTTCTCCGGGTTCAAACATCGGAAAAGACAGCACGTCGGTGGCTTCGGGCTTTTCGCGATGTTCGGCATTAAGGGCCAAAATGGCTGCATTATCTACAAAATAAACGTCCAGGCTGCCTTCAAACCGGTTTGAGCTCTCAAGGTTTGGCCAAAGATAGTGCTCAAAAATACCGTTTTGTCCAAAGACGTGCCATAGTGCTTGCGGGAGCTGGGCAAACGCTTGCGTCACATCTGGCCAAAAAGTTTCGCTCAGGCCAAGGGCGTTAAGCTTTGGTGCCAGTGCCCGATGAAGCTTAATTTGCCTGTATCCGCATAATTGTAGCGGAACATCTGGCTGTTCGCAGTCGATTTGCGGCCAGGGTTCGGCTTGGGCCAGAGGGTGCTCTGCGTCGTCTGGGTGAGTTTCACTTGGGCCAGGCGTTGAACAAGGCTCAAGGGGTATCGCTTGAGGTTGACTGGTCGGGCAGACGTCTTCGGGCATTGCAGTGAGTTGCAACCGTTTTTATTAAGCTTTTAACAAAAAATGTGGCTTGATTACGCGGGTTTGTATTGGCCTTAAGAAGATTTTTTTTCTTTAAGTGCCTTAAAAAACCCTTTTGTGCTAATGAGCAGCCAGCAGACTTCCATAAACACAGCGCCACTGTCCGCCGCATCAAATTCAAACAGAATAGCCACAATCAGCATCATTGAGCTGACGCCGTTCATGACGTAATAGCGCGGGTCGCTCGCTTTGAGGCGTCCAGATTCGAGCCCCCAGTAGGCGATTAAAACCAAAATGGCCGCGAGGATACCCAACACGGCCATTAATGTGCTTAGCGTTAGCATAAATATATTATACTGCAGCAAGTTTGGGTTCGCCACGCATTAGGGCGTGCGCGGTAACGTCTTTAGGTTCAAAGTAACGTTCGCAGACTTCGCGGGCAACGGCTTCATCAAAGCTTTTGCACGAAAAAATATCGATATAGACCTCGCCGCGGTTTTCAGCAAAGTGGGCGCAGATGTTGGAGGTTTCAATCAGTTGAACCAGCGTATAGCCCCCGGTTTTAGGGTCGTGCGTGGCAAAATGCTCAAGTTGAGGTTCGCCGTAAGCCACCATGTCAATAGCGCTGACCAGCTCTTTTGTCCAGCGTTTAATATGTTCGCCGTCGGTAAGTTTATCTTTGGGGCAACCGGCTAAATCTAAAATCAGGTGTTGTCCCCAGGCTTGGCACTGGCCCATATCGTAAAGTCCTTATAAAGTAATAAAATAAAAAAGCAAAATTATATTCATGTAAAAATAATAATTTTTGACAGCATAAAGCAACGTTACAGCAAGTCAAGCCGTTCCGACATTCTGTCATCTGGCAAGTCATGGTTTGGGGTAAAGGTTCGGGTGGGTTGTTTTATGCGTGCAGGCCGCAAAACGTCCTTAACGTAAGGGGCTTGCAGGCGAGCGTGCTTTACGTAAAAATAACTGCATTATGGGACATTTCTGGACAATTGAACTGTTTGGCCAAAGCATGCATTTAAGCACGCTAATTATGGCCTGGGCCGCAATGGGCCTGATTTTAGGTGTGGTGTTTGCCCTGACGCGTAACCTGCAAGCGGTGCCTTCTAAGGGGCAGGTTGTTGCAGAAGGCGTGTACGATTTTTGCAGAAGCATTACGTTTGCCACGGCGGGTAAGCGGGGCGATACGTTTTTATTTTACATTGGTGCCCTGTTTCTGTTTATTTTAGTGGCCAACCTGATGGGTCAGCTGCCGTTGCGCCTGATTCCGATTCCTCACGGTGAGCTGGTGGCCGCGACCGCAGATATTAACACCACGGGCGCGCTTGCCGTGCTGACGCTGATTATGTATTTTGGCTTAGGGCTTAAAATTAAAGGCCTGGGCTATTTTAAGCATTATATTTCGCCAAATCCCCTGTTTTTGCCACTGAATTTAGTCGAGGATTTTACCCGCCCTGGTTCGCTGATGATCCGGTTGTTCTTTAACATTCTGGTCGGCGAGATTCTGGCGATGGTGGCGATGAGCATTGCGCCGCTGTTCTTGCCGGTTGCGGTGATTTTCCTGGAGCTGTTTGTGGCGCTGATTCAGGCGTACATTTTTGCGATCTTAAGTTCGGTGTATATCTCGGTGCTGACCGAAGAGCATCATTAAAATTTACAAATCAATTTATTTAAATAAGCAAACATAAAGTATACTATAATATAAATAGAGCTTGCTTTTAAAGTAATAAAGCTTTATTGTAACTTTATGTAACTAAAGTGTAAACAGGGAGAATCGTGATGTACGATAAACACCGTGCTGCTTCTTCCAAGCAGGAGCTTTTAAAAGCGCCCGAACCTTCCACTCAAGACCTGTTTTCCACTAAGATATTTAGCGGGAAGCTGGTTAACCCTCATGTTTTTGTTGAAAAAAAGCACCAAGAGGTCGACTACGCTAAAGTTTATGAACAAATTCGAAAAAAATGAGGGTTGTTTTCCTAGGACAAGTCAACTGCCCTCCCAAAGCCCACTGTTTTGGGTTTCTCAAAAAGATCGTTACTTAAGACAGCTTTTAATTGCAGATATTGAGGCAGTAACTAATCGCAGGCTAGTTGTTTATTTTACAAGCCCTCATCAGTCAGCAATGATTGATCATGATGATGTTCGCTGCCTGTATGAGCTTCTTTCAGATTGTAGCAATGAGCCTGTTGATTTATTCATTGAGACTCCAGGCGGGGTAACTGATGCGGCCGAGCAATTAATTCAACTAATAGAGCAGCTTGCACCTGGCTTCAGGGCGCTGATTCCTCACCGAGCCAAAAGTAATGGTACGTTGTTAGCACTCGCGGCTTCAGAAATCCTAATGGGGGTCACTTCGGAGTTGGGCCCTTGTGACCCTATGTTAGCAGGGGTTCCTGTGGAGTTTATTTTGAATGCTGCTGACAGCTTAAATCCACTGGATGTTCAGCATGCGATACACGCTCAAAAACAGACCAAAACGACGCTTTCTCGATTACTGAAGCAGCATTTATCTAAAAATAGCAACATGTCTGCCGAACAAAAAAACCTTAAGCTCGATGAGCTTGTTACAGCTTTTTCAACACGAGAAGTGTTCGCCTCTCATGGCACACCCGTTGGACCAGCGTATTTAACAGAAAATTATATAGCCGTTGAGCATTTGTCAAAAGAAAATGAACTTTGGCAAAAGTTATGGCTACTATTCTGTATGTATACCCATGACTGTCAGATGAATGGGTATTCTAAAATTTTTGAAACGAGAAAAATCAGTATTTCTAAGGCCCCTGATAAATCTTGTGAATAGCATTTTTTTAGCTTGACTGACTTTATAGCAACACTATCATTTTTTAGGCTGGTGAGGCAGATTGTCTGAGTTCTCTCAAAGGCATCTCATTTGCAGAGGCAGCGGCGCAAGTTAAGGCAGCGCTCGATGTGGTGGACGTCGTGAGTCGTCACGTCAAATTGGCGCGCAAAGGCCGTAACCACTGGGGCTTGTGCCCGTTCCACAAAGAAAAATCGCCCTCGTTTAGCGTGGCCGCCGATAAAGGGCTTTATAAATGCTTTGGCTGCGGCGAGGCGGGCGATGCCATTGGCTTTTTAATGAAGCTTGAGCGTAAGGCTTATCCCGAGGTGATTCGCGACGCGGCGGATGCGATGGGGATTTTAATCGCCGAAAAATTTGACGATACCACCGAGGCCGGTATTAATCGCGCGGTATTGCTTGCGCTGAACGCGGCGGCGCAAGGCTATTTTGAGGCGCACTTGGCCAAGCGCGACCTGCCCGAAGCCGAAGCGTTAAGGCAAACGTTGCGCGAGCGTGGATTTCAGCGCTCGCTAGCGCATTGTAAATTTGGCTACGCGCCCGATAATAAGCAAGGGCTATTGCAACATTTAAGCCGTAGCGGCGAATTTACTGAGATTAAAAACCTGCCCGAGGCGCTGGTCGAAGCTGGGTTGCTCATCGAAAAAGTAACCGATAGCGGACAAAAGCTGTATTTTGATCGGTTCCGGCATCGGCTGATGATCCCCATCACTGATGCGCAAGACCGGATTGTTGCCTTTGGCGGGCGTGCTATCGCGCCGGAATCCAGCCCGAACGGCCTGCCAAAATATATGAACTCGCCCGAGACGCGGTTGTACCAAAAAAGCAGCACGCTGTTTGGATTTTCGGTGGCGCGCAAGGCCATTGCGCAAGCGCAGCACGCCGTGGTGATGGAAGGCTACTTTGATGTTTTAAGCGCCAACCGGCACGGGGTCTTGAATGTGGTGGCCAGTTGCGGCACGGCTTTAACCGAGCAGCAAGCCAAAAAGCTGGCGCAAGCCGGTGCGCAAACGATTTACCTGTGTTTTGACGGAGACGCCGCTGGTACCAAAGCTGCGCTCAGCGCAATAGAACGCCTGAGTGGCTTGCTGGGGCGTTACGAAGCGCATCAGGAGCGATTAACGCTTAAAGTGCTGCGGTTGCCTGCGCCACATAAAGACCCGGATGAGTTTTTTAGAGCGTACGAAACGTCCGAGGCGGCTCAGGCAGCTTGGCATGCGGTGCTTACGCAAGCGCAAGAGGCCATGGCGTTTAAATGCGATCAGGCGATAGCGGGATTGGATTTAGAGACCGTTGAAGGCCGCTTGGAAGCGGCGCACCAGTTGGTGCCTGTTTTGGCGACGTTGCCTAACGCGGTGATTCGCCAACAATATAGCGCGCTTTATGCCGAGCGTTGCGGGGTATCTGCAGAGAGTTTGCAGGAAGACATCGTTCGCTATGGCCAACAACAGCCTAAAATTGAATCTTTTGCGCCGCGTAATGTAAACAATCGTAACGGCTTAGCAACTTTTAAGCTTCAGGATGCTTTCAGTAATCAGTCAGATGTACCAGACCGTACGCCTGGCACGAACCGTCCGGTGATGTCTCCAGTAACCACACCCTCTCAAAGTGCTTTTAAAAGTGCATCGAATCCGATGCAACCTATGCAAGCTTCGGGGTCTTCTCGCGGGGCTGCAAAAAAGCCGGTCCCCCTTAAGCCAATTAACCGCCTCCGTGCCGCAGAAGAAACGCTGCTCCAGTTACTCTTAATGAACACCGCAAGTTTACAAGCGTTTTATCCCCGTTTAGCGCCTATCCGCTTTTTTGAGCAGGATTTGGCCGCAGTGTTTGCGGCGGTCTCGCAAGCTGTTGCGGCTGTTGGGCAGGCTTCGGTTACGTTGCAAACGCTTATTCAGCATGCGGGTGATGCGTTGCGCGACCAGCCGGATGTTTATAAAACCTTCTCGGGGGTGTTGTTTACCTCGGGAGAATTGGCCGAATCTCTGGCGCATCAGCGTCGCCCCGGTATGGCCGCCGGGCAGGCCGCTAATAGCTTGGCGACGTTACCGCCTGCGGCCCAAAAAGCTTTTAACGATGCTCTTAACTCTCACGCGCACGCGCAGCAGCACATGGCGGCCTACAGCCCCCTGATGACTCAGGACGCCGCGCAAAACCAGGGCCAAGCGTTAAAAGCACAATACGATTTAAGAGAAAAGTTACCCGCAACCATGCTGAATAAGCCAAAGGTTTCGATTCTTCACGCGCACATAACCTCTAATTTAGTGTCGGATTGATAATTTCTGAAAATACATTCGGCTCAAGTGTCATTTATTTCAGATTAGAAAGGTCTTTGTTCTATGAGTAGTATTCATTTTGGTGTGCGTCTTACGCCGGATCAAATTCAAGTTTTAAAGCACCTACATGTTCAAACACCGAATGACGTTCGGTTAAAGCCCGATGAAAGAAAAGGCGCACCCACTTTACCGTTTACAACTTCATTGCGTAAAACTGTATCACCTGAGAGTCTTTCAATATTAGCGTTTCTTAAGGAAAAAGGCTTTATACGGCAACTCACTCCGAATGTGGTTCTCGGAGAAAGAGGGCTTCACGCACTAAGCTTTATGCAGCCCTTGTTTAGAAGCAACCCAAAGCACAATCGATAATTTTTTATTATTGTTAACCTAAGTATTATTCATAGCCGAATGGCTATTTCAGGATACAGCTATGACTAAACGACGTTTTTCTAAAGGGGATGATTCCCTCGCCGAGTTGATTCGCAAGCGCGAATCAGGCCTTGGTGGCGATTCAGCTGGCTACGATGATCTCATCGAAGACGGCGATGCGGCCCAATTGGGTGCGATTTTAAGCAATCATGCCACCAGCGTGGGCTTAATGGCCCGGCCCGATGATGTGGCCGCGCCCGACATGGAAGACGATGCCGCCATCAGCCCAGCCGACATGGCTGCTTCGAATGCCATGTCGCTCGATGATCCGGTTCGGATGTATTTACGCGAGATTGGCCGTATTCCGCTGTTAACCGCCAACGAAGAAATCGAGCTGGCGCGCGATATCGCAAACGGCGGTACCAAGGGCGCACGTTCCAAGCAAAAACTGGTGCAAGCCAACCTGCGCCTTGTGGTCAGTATCGCCAAAAAATACGTTGGGCGCGGCATGCTGTTTCTGGATTTAATCCAGGAGGGCAACCTGGGCTTAATCCGTGCGGCCGAAAAATTTGATCACGAGCGCGGGTATAAATTCTCGACGTACGCGACGTGGTGGATTCGTCAGGCCATTACGCGCGCCATCGCCGATCAGGCGCGAACCATCCGGATTCCGGTGCACATGGTTGAGACCATCAATAAGCTTAAAAAAGTCACGCGTAAGCTGGCGCAAGATTTAAGCCGCAAGCCGAACGAAGAAGAACTGGCCAAAGCCATGGGCATCAGCGTGCCCAAGCTGCGCGAGATTATCAAGGTTGCGCAAGAGCCCCTCTCGCTGGAAACACCCATCGGTAAAGAAGAAGATTCGCGTCTTGGCGATTTCATCGAAGATCGCGAAGCAGAAGCGCCTGCCAACGCGGTTGCGCACGAGCTGCTGCGCGAAGATCTTTCTGAAGTGCTGAGTGGTCTGTCGCCGCGTGAGCGCGACGTGCTGCGCCTGCGCTTTGGTCTGGATGATGGGCGCCAGCGCACGCTGGAAGAAGTGGGTCAGCTGTTTGGCGTCACGCGTGAGCGGATTCGTCAAATTGAGGCGAAAGCGCTGCGTAAATTACGCCACCCCAACCGCAGCCGGCGCTTAAAAGAATACATTGAGTAAAACAAGGCTTAAAAACCGCGTTTGACTCAGGTTAATCCCTCCATTTTCGATGCAGCTGTTCGTATGATGGGGGGATTAACGTTAATACCATTTTAATTGGCCCGTTTCGTTTACGGGGCGATTTTGGTTTAATAAAGGGTGTCTGCAAGCGTGATGCGTTTGACAGCATTTTAAAAACCGAATTGTATAATCGTCTTAAAGTAGGCATTTGTGCAGGTTTTCAGGGTTTGAAGATTCACGATTCACACAGCATAGTAAGATAATGCAGTCCAAGATTTTAAGGCATCGTAAGGGATAGATGTTGATAGATAGCGCGAGTAAAGTTTGGAACGGAACGCTTTGACCTTCAAAAAACCTGTACAAAGTTATTTGTTTGCTTAGCTTGGGCGACTGTTTGCAAAAATTAATTACAATCACTAAAAGGGGCAAGGTTTATGTACGTTGTTAAGCGCAATGGTCAACGCGAGCCGGTTTACTTTGATAAAGTGACGCGGCGCATTGATGCCCTATGTTTTGGCCTGGATAAAGCGTTTGTTGAGCCCATTGATGTCGCCAAAAAAGTGATTGAAGGCATTTACGACGGCGTAACCACCGAAGAACTCGACGTGCTGGCGGCAGAGACGGCGGCTTCGTACGCAACGATTCACCCCGATTACGCCAAGCTGGCCGCGCGCATAACGGTGAGTAACCTGCATAAAAAAACCAGCCCGTATTTTTCGCAGGTGATCGATCAAATGCGCGCCTACGTGAACCCTAAAACCGGGTTGCACGCGCCACTGATTGCGGAAGACGTATACAGCGCGATTATGGCCAACGCCGATGAGTTAAATCAGGCGATTGACTACGGACGCGATTTTGACTTTGACTATTTTGGCTTTAAAACCCTCGAAAGAAGCTACTTATTAAGAATGAACGGGCTGGTCATGGAACGTCCGCAGCATTTGCTGATGCGCGTCGCCTGCGGCATCCATAAAGATGCGCTAGCGCAGGGTAATGCTGCGCCCGCCATCGAAACCTACGACTTAATGTCGCAGCGCTGGTTTATTCATGCGTCGCCCACGCTGTTTAACGCAGGCACGCCCAATCCGCAGCTCTCATCGTGTTTTTTGTTGGGCGCTAAAGACGACAGCATTGGCGGCATTTACGAAAGCCTGGTGCAAACCGCCAAAATATCCAAGGCGGCGGGCGGGATTGGCCTGCATATTCATAACATTCGCGCCACGGGTAGTTATATTGCGGGGACCAACGGTACGTCTAACGGGATTATCCCGATGTTGCGCGTGTTTAATGAGACCGCGCGCTATGTAGATCAGGGCGGTAACAAGCGCAAGGGCGCGTTTGCGATTTACCTGGAGCCCTGGCACGCGGACGTGTTTGATTTTTTAGAGCTGCGTAAAAACCACGGCAAAGAAGAACTTCGGTGCCGGGATTTGTTTACCGCGCTCTGGATTCCGGATTTGTTTATGCAGCGCGTAGAGCAAAACGGTACCTGGAGTCTATTTTGCCCGAACGAAGCCCCGGGCCTTGCTGATTGCTGGGGCGAAAAATTTGAGCAGCTATATGCGCGCTACGAGCAAGAAGGCCGGGCGCGTCGTACGGTTAAGGCGCAAGAGCTTTGGTTTGCGATTCTGGAAGCGCAAATCGAAACGGGGACCCCGTACATGTTGTTTAAAGATGCCTGTAATGCCAAAAGTAATCAGCAGAACCTGGGCACAATTAAATCGAGCAACCTATGTACCGAGATTGTTGAGTTTACCAGCCCTGACGAAATTGCGGTGTGTAACCTGGCCTCGATTTCGTTGCCACGGTTTGTGAGTAGCGAGTTAAACGCTGACTCAAACGGTACGGGTGCTTTCCAATCCAAGCCGGTGTTTGATTTTGATAAACTCCGCACCGTGACGCACACGGTGACGCGCAACCTGAACAAAATCATTGACCTGAATCATTATCCGCTGCCCGAGGCCGAGCGCAGTAACATGCGGCATCGCCCGATTGGGCTTGGGATTCAGGGGCTGGCGGATGCGTTTATCTTAATGCGTATGCCGTTTGATAGCAAAGCCGCCGCGCAGCTGAACAAAGATATTGCCGAAACAATTTACTTTGCTGCGCTGGAGGCCAGTTGCGAACTTGCACGTGAGTTGGGCCCTTACGAAACGTTTGCAGGTTCGCCAGCAAGCCAGGGTAAGCTGCAGTTTGATTTGTGGGTCAACGATGCCGGGGAGTCAGTTCAGCCTTCTTCAAGATGGGATTGGCAAACGCTCAAGGTGAACATAGCCCAGTACGGATTACGCAACAGCCTGCTGCTGGCACCGATGCCGACGGCGAGTACGTCTCAGATTCTGGGCAACAACGAGTGCTTTGAGCCGTATACGAGTAATTTATACACGCGGCGCGTGTTATCGGGCGAATTTGCCGTGATTAACAAGCACCTGGTGCGCGATTTGGTGGCGATGGGCCTGTGGAGTGAATCCATGAAAAACCAGATTGTGCTGGGTAACGGCTCGATTCAGGAGATTGAAGATATTCCGGATGAAATTAAGGCGTTGTACAAAACCGTCTGGGAAATCAAGCAGCGCCAGATTGTGGATATGGCGGCAGACCGAGGACCGTTTATTTGCCAGAGCCAGAGCCTGAATATTCATATGGAGCGGCCCAATTTTGCCAAGCTTACGTCGTTACACTTCCATGCCTGGAAGCGCGGGTTAAAGACGGGTATGTATTACCTGCGCAGTAAAGCGGCGGCTGATGCCATTAAATTTACGATTAGTCGTGATGAAGGTGCCAAGCCCGAGCCCGCGCTGGTAAGTGCTGGCAGTGCTTCGGCAGCGGCACCAGCGCCGTATTACCCGGATACCGGGCAGTTGCCATTAAACGTGCAAACCGCGCCTGGGGTTACAACCATCACCGAGCGCATGGCAGAAGTTGCCTGTGCGCTCGATGACCCGGATAGTTGCGTAAGTTGCAGCGGTTAGGCGTTTCGTTGGTTTAGGCAACTTCGCTTGCGCCACGGTTAAACAGTTTGCCAATAGCATTAATAAAGCCGTTGGGGTTATTGCCCGCGCTAATGGCGGGGTTCGGTATGTGGTTAGCTACAGTAGCCGCTGCGGATTTAATGCCAGGCATCGCTGCCGTAGCCGTTTCTAACAACCCGTGGTTATAAGCTAAGTGAGTCCAGCCATCGACGCCAAAAGAAGCTAAGGTTGCTGCTCCAATCGGCAGACGAGCTGCTTCTGCGGGTTGCACAAAGCCTGGTTTTTCCCACGGATAGGCGATGGGGACGTGCTTATCGCCATCGAGTGTACGGCCTAACCAGTTACGGAAGTCTGTTGCTTGCTTGCGTTCCCAGTTGATTGCGGCATTGACTGGCTTTTGGTATAAAACGCGATCGCCATTGACCATGATTTTTTTAAGTTCGTTGTCGGCTGGGCCAAACCACCAGTCATTATCGTAGTTCTGGCTGGTTGCTGTGGGTGCCGCCGCGACGTTTACAGCTTTATGTTTAAATTTACCCGTTAAGTTTTCGGCAATGGCTTTGGCTTC
>JAYKHY010000050.1:0-5548 GCA_035285025.1 Vampirovibrionales bacterium
CCGCTGAACGCCGCTTTGAAAGCCATTCTTAACGGCCAGAGTATTACATTTTAGGCAATTCATTTGAAGCTCTCCTCAGCAAACCTGAATGAGAAGAGTGTATCACTTAAAAACTAACACTCTCAAAATTACACCTTGCTTAGGTAACTGGGCTTAGGCAACTGGTTGCTGCACGGGTTGCAGTAACGGCTCTAGTTGCGCAATCAAGGCGTCGGTTACGGTATCAATCGGTTGGTTACCGTTGATGCGCTTAAGCAAGCCTTGAGCCTCGTAACGGGCCAGGATGGGTTCGGTTTCTGTGGTAAAAGAGCTTAAACGGCTCGCCACAACCTCGGGTTTATCATCGGCTCGCTGGATCAGTTTTTCGCCCGTGACATCGCAAATGCCAGGGGTTTTAGGCGGCTTGGTTTTTAAATTGTATACAATCCCGGATGTCTCACTCATCAGGCGGTTTGCGGCACGCTCAATGATAACTTCTGCAGGTACATCCAGGTAAAACACGGCGGCTATACGTGCGTTCAGGTCTGCCAGAATCGGGTCAAGCCCTTCGGCTTGCGCGGCGTTACGCGGGAAGCCATCTAAAATCAGTCCTCTGGGTGGCTGGCCAGATTGTTGATGTTCGGCCAGTAATGCGTTTACGCCCTCTTTAAGGGTGTCAAGCACGGTGGGCGTATCAACCAGTTTCCCTTCGGCCAATATGCCTTTAATCCGCTCGCCTAGCGGTGAGCCGCTAGCGGCCACAGACCGTAGCATCGCGCCCATATCAACGCGCGGAAGTTGGTAACGTTCGCTTAGCCGCTGGGTTTGCGTGCCTTTGCCGCCACTGGGCGGGCTGATAAACGGAAAAATCAAAAGGGGGTTAGACATCGCTTGTGCCTCAAAAAAAATTAAGCTTCATTGCTGCCATAATATACGGGGTCAGCTTCTGGAATGTGATGGGTCAGAACTGGCGGCTGTTTGGCGCTTATTGTATGGGTGCCGATGCCCTTCAGGGTTTTATAAGTAATCGTGACATGATAACTCAGATTGCTTGTTGGGCGCTTGGGAGGCTTTGTATGGCGTTGTTTGCCAGACTGAGTATATCGAGAAATAACCTGCCAGGTGTCTGCGCCAGGAACAGAAAACGAGGTTCGACCCCCTTTGGGGAGAGCATAGTTTATGTTGAGCGGCCCATGAACAATTTGCCTAGGGTTTAATTGCCAAAAAGCATGATTATTTGAAGTTAATGGCGTCATGCAAAAAAAGTGTTTTAGCGTGTCTTGGCCAAAAAGCCTTCGTACTGTTTAGCGAGCAAGTGTACTTTAACCTGATTCACGGTATCCAGCGCGACGCCCACCATAATGATTAACCCTGACGCGCCGAGCCCAGAGAGCGTGGTAATGCCGGTTAAGCTGGTGGCAGAGTTAGCAATAAGCGTAATGCTTCCCAAACCTACTGCACCCATAAATAAAATTTTTGAGAACAGGGCCTGCAGTTTTTCTGCGGTTGGGCGACCCGGTTTGACGCCTGGAATTGAGGAGCCATACTTGCGCAGTTGTTCGGCGATTTCTCGGGGTTGCAGACTGGGAACAATGCTGGCGTAGAAGAACGTGAAGAAAACGATGAGCGTAAATTGCAGAATAATATAGCCCACGCTACCGGGTGCGAGCCATGCGCTGTAAAACCGGATAAGTTCAAACCCAAGCCCGGTGGGGCGCGTTTGCTGGTACAGTTGGACTAAGGTTTGCGGTAGCGCGAGAATCGCGAACGAGAAAATAATGGGCATGACGCCAGAGGGGTTGAGTTTAAACGGAATATGGCTTTGCTGACCGCCGTAAACATTCCGCCCAACCTGACGCTTGGCGCTGATGATGCTGACTTTTCTGACGGCCTCTTGCAGAATAATAATGAGGCCGATGGTGATGGCAAAAATAGCGAGCAGGACGACCAGCCCTAGCGCGCGTTTAGGGTCGCCGCCGACCAGCGTTGCGGTTTGGCTGGCGTAAAACGGAATACCCGCGATGATACCCACAAAAATAATCAGCGAACCGCCGTTGCCCAGGCCTCGGTCAGTAATCATTTCGGAGAGCCAGAGGGCGAACATGGAGCCAGCAACCAGCGAGATGACCGCCAGTGGGTAAAACAGCATTGGGCTGACGCCCGGCAGCAAAAGTTGTGGATTGGAGGCAAAAAGTTTGATGACGAGAATGGATTGCAGGGTGGCTAGGCCAACGCTTGCGTAGCGCGTGATTTGGGCAATCTTGCGACGCCCGGCTTCGCCTTCTTCCTTCTGGATTTCTTCGAGTTTGGGAATGGCCGCGGTTAGGAGTTGAATGATAATTGATGCGGTAATGTAGGGGCCAATGCCGAGTGAGATCACGGATAGACTTGTAAGGGCGCCACCCGAAAACATATCCAGAAACCCAAGCAGTTGACTGCCAGCCATTTGCTTGAGCGCCACGGGATTGACCCCCCAGATGGGCACTTGCACGCAGAGGCGGTACACGGCCAAGGCCACCAGGGTAAACAGGAGTTTTTCTCGAAGGCCCGAGGCCTGCCATAGCCCTTTGAGTTCGGCCAGCGAGGGCATGCGATTTTGCTTGCCGTTTGCAAGGCCAGCTTGAGGGCCCAGCATGCGGGGCGGCAGTTGTGTGGTGTTGTTCGCCATTTATCGGGGTGTTATAAAAAACCGCTTTTAAAGTTCAGGGTGTATTCGTTTTAGGACTTTTTGGTATGCCGGCGGGTAAGCACTTAACATAAGATTTCGAAATAATTGGTTAGATGCCAAATTATTTTTGCTTACCTCCAGCCTTTCAGTTTGGCGCTCAATAAAGTTCGATATTTCTGGATTGTGCGCCGAATTAGGTTGTTTGATTGATTCAACTCTTGTCAGCGCTCTTCTAGCCTTTTCGATCTCATCAAGGTGATAGCTTCTAAAGGTATTAAGCGCCAATAAAGAACGCTGGTGTAAAGAGCGCAAGCTTTTGGTTATAAGTGGGGTTAAAACTGAGCATCAAACATCCTTACGCCGCATCTTCTTCGGTTGGGGCGACCAGTTTGAGCGTGCCGCCGGCGGCTTTAAGCTTGGCTTCTGCACCGGGCGTAACGTAATGCGCTTCTAGCGTCACAGCGACTTTGAGTTCGCCTCGATCGACCAAGCGTACGCCATCGGTTTTATACGTCCAGCGCTTGTACTGCACCAAGGTTGCGTAATCAAGTGTGGCGCCAAATTTTTCGGCTAAACTGTTCAGCTCGCCCGTGGTAAGTTCGAGCCAAACACGCGGGTTGGGCAGCGAGAAGCCGGGCAATTTGGGCAAACGACGGTAAGCGGGCATTTGGCCGCCTTCAAAGCCGCGTTTTGCCGATTGGCCAGCGCGTTGGCCTTCGCCGTTGTGGCCGTGGCCGCAGGTTTTGCCCTGGCCGTGCGAGCGACCACGACCGACGCGATTGCGTTTTTTATTGCTGCCCGGCGCAGGCGATAAAGTTTCGAGCGTTAGGCTGGGGGCGGCAGGCTGTTCGGGTTGGGCTTTGGATGTTTTAGGAGACATGGCGGGAATTCCTTCAAATAAGAGTCAGGCTTGTGTCCCAACTTTTTAATCGTTGTACTCGGGCTGACGAGTAATTTTTAAAAAGTTACTGCAGCAAAGACTCATTCTAAACAGTTTAATTTTGATAACCTGGATTAGCGACGAAGATGCGGAGCGCTAACGAGCTAACGTTAAACCACTTCGACGCGGACTAAATGACGCACCTTGTGCACCATGCCTAAAATGGTGGCGGTTGCGGTGTGCTGCACGCTGGTATTGGTTTTGCGTAACCCCAGGGCTGTGGCCACCGCGATGATGGTTTTTTGCACACCTAAAAGGCTGCGCACCAGCGTAATTTTAATGGACTTGCCCACCAGCGATTCAAGATCGCGTTTTTGCAGGGTGTTGGGCTCGTAATTCATAACAAAAAACTCCAGGATTAAAGATGGATTAAACTAACTGGCTTGCAACATTGCTTTAACGCTTAAGCCGCGTTGTTTGGCAATGGCTTTAAAGCTACGCATGTACTTCAGGGCTTCGATGGCGGCGCGAGCCATGTTGAGCGGGTTGTTAGAGCCCACTTTTTTAGCCAGCACGTTCTGGATGCCTGCAAGTTCTAGGACCGTACGGACGGCGCCGCCTGCAATAACACCGGTCCCTTCTGCTGCGGGCAGAATGATGACTGACGTGCCCGTGGCGCGCGATTTTGCAAGATGCGCAACGGTGTTGTTATGAATTGGCACGGTAATCAGTGCTTTTTTAGCGGCGGCAACACCTTTTTGGATTGCCCCAATGACTTCGCCCGATTTACCAATTCCCATGCCCACTTGGCCTTTGCCGTTGCCGACAATAACAACCGCACGGAAGCTCATTTTTTTGCCGCCTTTAACCACCTTGGTCACGCGACGAATTTGGATGACTTTTTCTTGCCATTCAGATGGTTCTGCGGGCGTGCGCTCGCCGCGACGTCCGCCTGGGCCACCCTGGCCATCTTTACGCGGGCCCCGACGGCGACGATTCGGGTCGTCACTGTCATCGGGTGCTTTAAAGCCTTGCGGCAGCGCCGGCTGGATGGGCTCGGGGGCGTCTTGCGCGTCGGTGGCTGCGTTTGCCAGTTCGTTGGTTTCTGCGGATGCTGGGGTTTGTTCGTCTTGCATGGTCATGCGGGATAAACCTTAGTCAGTTGTAATAAAAGGGGATAAAACAGAAAAGCTGGTTTTTTAAAAAAAAACGGGGGTTAAAAGGTGTTCTAGGCAAATTTATAAATGTCGGGGCGCGTTTATCCCCCATCAATTCTGGGTGGCGGGCGTGTGAGCCCGGGACTTGCGCAAGACACACCTGAATAAGGGCAAAGCGTATCACGGGCAAAGATTCAACTCAAGTCAGGCGGTGTGCGTTTGTGATGGTTTGTGAATACTAGCCGAATTCTTTAGTTTAGTCACATTTGCGTCATTCCTGCGAACGCCAAATTCAGGCAAGGGATTTCTGAAAAAAATAGATGCCCGCTTTGGTGAACATGACGAAGCATTTAGGAGTATGTTTTAGGTCCTTCGTTGTTCAAGATTTTTTGGGCTGCTTTTCGAACTGCGATCAGGTTTTGTAAGCGCGCGCGATCGGCTTCGTCTTTAGCATAGTTCATTTTTTTGCCACTTTGTTCAATGGACTGTTGTAAAAAGAATTGGGCTCGCTGAAACAGGGGAGCATACTTGGAATCACTGTTCACAACCTCTAAGAGCTTATGCGCGGCATCTTCAGAGTCTTTTATCGTGCGGGCTGCTTGCAATCTGTCAAAGCTACTTGGCTTGCCTTTAGCCCCAAATACAGGGATTTCAAGCGTACGGGGGGTGGTAAAGCGTGTCGTAATCATTATAAAGAAGACTCCTATCTGCATTTAAATAAAGTAAGGCGTTACCCTACAAAACGACTGAAAGCTAAAAATTGCTCTACCCCAGCCAACGAATCAGTGGCGTGCGCATGGCGGCCAGCACGTGCTTTAGCAGCTCGGGCGATTTAAGCGGCGCAAACGCATCGTGCGGTACAAG
>JAYKHY010000051.1:0-38859 GCA_035285025.1 Vampirovibrionales bacterium
GCTCAAATACGACACTATTTAGCACGGTGCAAGCGAAAGAGCTTTTGCTATTCAAAATCCCTTGAAATGCTCAAACTGAGTTTGGCCTTGCTATTTCAAAAACTCTCATTTGCTTAGCAATGCCAAAATTATTAATCGTTTGTACTTCAGTTCCATTCCACTGATGTTCGTAACGCCAAGGTTTTTCGAGGTTTGTTAGTTCATTGACATCTTTAAATGATAAAAACATTTTTCTTAAAAGATTTTGAGTGTTGACTTGCCGAGTTAAATTTCCTGTTTTTGTAGCGTCTAAAGTTAAATTCAGCCAAGTTGCCCCAGCCAATTCTTTATATCCAAATAGTTGTAGCGTATTCGCAAGTGGTATATCTGCTGCAGTGACTAATCCTTTTTCAGGGTGTACTACTTTAAAATCGTATTTATTTAACAATGAGATACATGCACCTCTTATGCCTGAAAGGAGTGCCTCTTCTACATAATTGCGACCACTTTGCAGACATAGTGGATGAAAATAGTCATGCGTCCAAGCAAAACTATTTATAAGTGGGTTTGAGCTAAAAACCTTTTTAGGTTTATCATTTCTTAAATCAAATAAACTAAAATGCGCTTTATAAATTGGCTCTTGAGCATTTTCTAGGCGTTGATATACTGCTGTAGCGCCGAGTTGCCCTTGTTTAATCAAGGTTTGGAGTTTGTGTGGATTGTAAGGGCATTTTGCTGTCTGAGAAACTTTAGGCATAAAAAAGTAAGGTCTGTAAATACCAATAAGTGATATTTTCAGCGCTATATCTGTAAAGTATTTACAATCCTTTAAGTGAGGGATGGTTTAATAAATACGATTTTTAATAATAAGTAGGTTATGCTTAGCCAAACACAGAATATAAGTGTTTCTGAGTCGACCGATAAGCTGCGCGCTGACATTCTGGCGTTGACGGCGCAATACGGGCGGCTGGTTCACGGTGCAAAAAAGGTGTTCACGCCGGGCGTTACGCCCATTCCGGTGGCGGGGCGCGTGATTGATGACGCTGAATTGTCGATGCTTGTAGAGAGCTCGCTAGATGGCTGGCTGACCGCCGGCCCTTACGCCACCCGGTTTGAGCGCGAATTTGCGCAAAAATTGGGGTTTCGGCATTGTTTGCTGGTTAACTCAGGATCATCGGCCAATTTGGCGGCGTTTATGGCGCTTACAAGCCCTACGCTGGGCGAGCGGCAGATTAAACCGGGTGACGAAGTAATTACCTGCGGCCTGGGCTTCCCGACCACGGTCAACCCGATCATTCAGGCTGGCGCGGTGCCGGTGTTTATTGACGCGACGCTGCCGACGTACAATCTGGACGTATCGCAGCTGGAAGCCGCGCTGAGCCCAAAAACAAAGGCCGTGATGCTGGCGCACACGCTGGGCAACCCGTTTGATGCGGTGACGATTCGTGCGTTTTGCGACAAGCACCAGCTTTGGCTGATTGAAGATTGCTGCGATGCGGTGGGTGCAGGATTCCAAGACAAAAAATCTTCACAGGCTATCAATAGCGACGCGCCTGAGGCGTCAGCCGAAGAGAGCGTGTCGCTGTATAAAAAAGTCGGGCATTTTGGCGATTTGGCCACGGTGAGCTTTTATCCGGCGCACCATATGACGATGGGTGAAGGCGGCGCGGTACTCACCAACTCGCCGAAACTTAAAAAACTGGTCGAATGCATGCGCGACTGGGGGCGCGACTGCTGGTGGGGCCCCGGCTGCGACGACACCTGTGGCAAACGCTACGGCTGGCAACTGGGCGGCTTGCCCGATGGCTACGACCACAAATACATCTACAGCCACGTGGGGTATAACCTGAAAGTAACCGATATGCAGGCGGCTGTTGGGCTTGCGCAGCTCGAAAAACTGGATGCGTTTATTGCGGCGCGCAAAGCCAATTTTGAGGCGCTGAAGCGCGGCCTGAGCGACTTGCAAGATGTCCTCGTTTTGCCCGAGGCTACGCCCGGCAGCGAGCCAAGCTGGTTTGGGTTCCCGATTACGCTTAAACCCGGGGCCAAGCTCAGCCGCAACGCGCTGGTGCAGGCGCTTAACGCGCGGCAGATTCATACACGGTTGTTGTTTGCGGGTAATCTGACCCGTCAGCCGGCGTACCAAGGCGTAAATTACCGTGTTGTGGGCGAACTCACGAACGCGGATACCGTCATGAATAACACGTTTTGGATTGGCGTGTACCCTGGCCTGACGCCAGAAATGCTTGATTACGTCATACAATGCTTGCACGAGTTACTGCGATGACGTTGCTCGCGCTTGAATCCGAATCACTTGCCAAGGCCATTCGGCGGCTGATTTTAGAGACGATTGCGCGTGCAAAAGCCTCGCACGTGGGATCTTGCCTCTCGATTGCCGATATTCTGGCCGTGCTGTACGGGCAGGTGCTTAACGTTCGGTCCAACGAGCCGAGCTGGCTCGAGCGTGATCGGGTGATTTTGAGTAAGGGCCACGCGGCTGTAGCGATTTACGCTACGCTGGCCGAGTGCGGATTTTTCCCGAAAACCTGGCTCGATACGTATAGCCAGGACGGCAGCCTGCTGGGCGGACACGTGAGCTGGGGCGTACCCGGCGTCGAGGCCGCTACAGGCGCGCTGGGCCACGGGCTTAATATTGGCGCGGGGCTTGCGATAGCTTTTAAAAGGGCTCAGGCTTTAGCCCTTCGGGCTGGCTCAAGCCCTGCATTTAAAACGGCTCAGGCTTCAGCCCTTCGGGCTGGCCCAAGCCCTGCATTTAAAACGGCTCAGCCTAACCCCTCTGGGCTGCATGACGCAAAAGACTCGTCGCACACTGCTTCGCAATGGCCTAAGCCGGCTACACCTATTCGCACGTACGTCATTTTAAGCGACGGAGAATGCGATGAAGGCTCAACCTGGGAGGCCGCCTTGTTTGCGGCGCATCACGGGCTGAATAATCTGATGGCCATCGTGGATTATAACAAAATCCAGAGCTTTGGCCGGGTGGACGAGGTTTTAAAGCTCGAGCCTTTTGCCGATAAATGGCGCGCGTTTGGCTGGCACGTCATCGACGTTGATGGCCATGACCACGCGGCGCTTTTGGCGGCCTTTGAACACGCCAAAACGATTCAGGATAAGCCGCAGGTGTTGATTGCGCACACCACAAAGGGCAAGGGCGTGGGCTTTATGGAAGACGATAACCTGTGGCATTACCGTCCGCCGAACTCCGAGCAGCTCGTGTTGGCGCTGGAGGGACTAAATTCAGAGGACGAAGGTTATGCGTAACGCGTTTATCGAAGCTTTACTTGGCGAAGCTGATCGGCATCCGAACTTGTGGCTGCTGACCGGCGATTTGGGCTATGGCGTGCTAGAGCCCTTTGCCGAGCGATTTGCGGATCGGTACTTAAACGTGGGCGTGGCCGAGCAGAACATGCTAGGCGTGGCTGCAGGCATTTGTTTAAGCGACACGCTCACTTCGGCGAACGCCTCAGGCGTAGATGCGTTTAGGTGCGACACGCTCACTTCGGCGAACGCCTCAGGCGCGTCGCAAGCGTCTCAAAATCGTCATTCCGGCGAAAGCCGGAATCCAGGCCAAGGGGCTTCAAATATGATGGATGCCCGCCTTCGCGGGCAAGACGAGCTTTTAACCAAGCAAGACTTGAATGAAAATATCGTGTTTACCTACTCTATTGGCAACTTTGGCACGCTACGCTGCCTTGAGCAAATCCGAAACGATGTGTGCTACCACAATCTGAACGTTAAAATTGTTGCTGTGGGCGGCGGCGTAGCCTATGGCAGCCACGGCTACACGCACCATGCCGTCGAAGAACTCGCGATTTTGCGCACGATGCCCAATATTACCGTCATCGCGCCGGGCGACCCTGCGGAAGCAAAATGGGCGGTGCAAAAACTGGTAGAACACCCTGGCCCGGCTTATTTGCGTCTAGGCAAGGCGGGCGAGCCTAAGGTGCATCCGCAAGCTATTGCCGCAACCCACGGACTGGATACGCCCTTTGTGCTTTTTCCGGACGTTTCCCGGCCGGCGGTCACGATGTTTTCGACCGGAGGGATGCTGGCAAACTGCGTCGAGGCTGCAAAGGGCTTGATGCAGGCGGGCGTAACGGTTCAGGTGGTTAGCGTGCCAGTGCTTAAGCCAGTGCCCGCGGATGCGCTGCAAGCGCTGCTGGCCCAGAGCCCTTTTGTGTTAACTGTAGAAGAGCACGTGCAAGAAGGGGGCCTTTACAGCGCGCTTTGCCCGTTGGCGTTAGCGCTGGCGCAGCCACCCCAAATGATTTCGGCGTGTTTACAGCCGCACGTAATTGGCAAAATCGGTTCGCAAGACTATTTAAGAAGCCTCAGCGGATTATCCACTGAGGCGCTTGTTAAAACAGTGCTGGCGTTTAGCAGGCCGCGCGCAGGCGTTACAGGCCGCGAATAACCTCGGCCAATTCGTCATCGGTAGGCATGCCTTGTTTACCGAATTGGATAATGCCTTCGCCATCGATGACGTAGACGGTGCGTTGAATGCCGCCTTCGGGTTTAAGGGCGTTGTAGGCTTTGGCCATGGTTTTTTCTTCATCTACTAGAATCGGAAAAGGATAGCTTTGCGCTTTTACAAAGCGCTCGTGGCTTTCGAGGCTGCCGGGGTTGCTGCCCAAAATGGCGGTGTTCAGGTCTTCAAACATCGTTAAATCGTCGCGCAGCGCGCATAGTTGCTGCGTACACCCCGGGGTTTGATCTTTGGGGTAAAAGACGATAATCAGGTTTTTACCGCGGTAATCGTCCAATTTAATGCGGGCGTTACCGGTTGCCATTAAGTCAAACGCGGGGGCTTTGGTGCCGACCGCCAGTGGCGTTAAGCTTTGTGCGAGTATTGTCATACGAGCATTACCTCCTACATTCCCAAGCAAGTTAGCGGCTTGTAACTCAAGCGCTTAGTACTCTAGTAATCTTTAGTAATCGTTGAATTTTCAAATGATTCCCCTATTGGACTCACAAGGCGAGTCTAGCACGAGCGACATGCCCAATTTTGACAAATCTACGTTTCTTCTAAAATCGTTACAATTTTAGACGCGATTTGGCGAAGGGATGACGCGTGCTGTGGTTTGAGAAACAAGGCTTACTGCGGCGTGCAATGGATGGTGGTGCCCACGGTTTGGCCTTTAAGCAGCGCATCGATGGAGCCGGGTTGGTTAAAGTCAAATACGACGATGGGCAGGCGTGTTTCTTTGCACAACGAGACGGCGGTTTGGTCCATTACTTTTAAGTCGCGCACCAGTACTTCATCGTAAGTCAGGGATTCAAAGCGTTGCGCGTCGGTGTGTTGGCGGGGGTCTTTATCGTATACGCCATCGGTGCCGTTTTTGGCCATTAAAATTACGTCGGCGCCGATTTCGGCGGCTCTGAGTGCGGCGGTCGTATCCGTCGAGAAGAACGGATTACCGGTGCCGCCTGCAAAAATCACGACGCGCCCTTTTTGCAGGTGGCGCATGGCGCGCAGCCGAATGTAGGGTTCGGCGACTTTATCCATACCAATCGCAGACAGCACGCGGGTTTCGATTTGTTTGCTTTTAAACACGCCTTGCAGTACCAGTGCGTTCATAATGGTGGCGAGCATGCCCACGTAATCGGCCGAGGCACGGTCCATGCCCAATTTGGCGCTATTTTGTACGCCTCTAAAAATATTACCGCCGCCCACCACAATGGCGACTTGGACGCCCATGGCCATGGCGGCCTTGATTTCGTCGGCCACGGCGGCAACCACGCTGGGTTGAATGCCATAACCTTGGTCGCCCATTAGCGCTTCGCCGCTGATTTTGAGCAAAATGCGGCTGTATTTTAAGCCCGCATTCAGCGGGGCGTTTAAGTGGGTGGGGTCAATTAAAGCGTCGGTGGGCATTTGTTCAAGTATTCGTATTTAATGTAGTAGGTAAAAGAATCTTGAATTTGTCAAAAACGTTTTTGGTTAGAAGTCCAACAAACTTACTCTGAAGCTTTGCTGTCGTCGTATGTGCTTTTTTCCGCGCGTTTTTATTTCAAGGGGATCAAGTGCAGAAGCAGCTTCGTAGTAAACCATGTTTTTCTAATTGCTAGATGGCGGGGGACGTTTTTGAACGACTTTTATTGGCATCAGGAATCAAGGCATTGATAACATCTCTGCTTTAGTGTTTTACACCCCGACCAGCGAGCAGGCGTCGGCTTCGGCGGGTTGATCCATGCCTTCGCCCAACACAAAGCGGGTAAAGCGGCTGATTTTAATCTCGGCCCCAAGCGCCTTGCTGGCTTCATCGAACACTTGCTGCATTTGCTTGCTGGGGTCTTTCAAAAAGGGTTGCAGCATCAGCACACGCTGCGCCATGAGTTTTTCGACGCGGCCTTTGACAATGTTGGCACGAATCGCTTCGGGCTTGCTGGCGAGATCTTCTTTACCCATTTCGATTTGGGTTTCTCGGTCAATTTCTTCCGCCGGAATATCGGCCATGGTTACAAAATCGGCACCCGAGCCGGCCAGTTGCAAGGCAACATCTTTGGCCAGTTGCGCAAGCGCAGGGTTTTGCGCCGCGGCGTCGGCACTGGCGGTTAATTCAACCAGTACGCCCATTTTGCCGCCCATATGAATGTAGCTGGCCAGTACGCCGGGCGTGCCTGCGGGCAACTCGTAGCGAACCATGCGGCGCAGCGTCATGTTTTCCTGAATTGCGCTAATGGTATCGGTGAGTAGCGATTTAAGGGTCAGATTGGCTTCGGTGGGGTGCGGCAGGGCCAGCGCGGCCTCTACGTTGGCGGGATTATGGGCCAGCACTTGCTGCGCGGTACCGTTCACCAACGCCTGGAAGCGCTCGTTTTTAGCGGCAAAGTCGGTTTCGCAATTCAGTTCAACCAGTGCGCCGCTGCGCATATCGGGTGCAATCAGCGCGGCAACTGCGCCTTCGGCGGTGGCGCGGGCGCTCTTTTTCTCGGCGGTGGCCATGCCTTTTTGACGCAGAATATCCATCGCTTTGGCTTCGTCGCCGCCGGCTTGCTCAAGGGCGTTGCGCACGTCCATCATGCCAGAGCCGGTTTTTTCGCGAATACGTTTGATTTGTTCCATCGAGACGGTCATGGGGGTGAATCCTTTGTCATTTAAGTAAAGTCAAAATAAAATTATGGTCTGGCAGGGGTAGGTAAGGAGCCATCTTGAATTGCTTGGTATAGATCAAGATTTTGGTACTGAGCAACGATACGCCTGGCATCGGTAAGTAACTGTTTTTGCAAACTGCCCTTTGGAATGAATGCTTTATCTGTAAAGGTTCTATTATTATCTGGTACCGTAGACATTTTGTAGGCATTTAACAGCTTTGGTTTATCCCCAGTTCTTGTGAGTAACCGTTGAACGACCCCAGACAAAAACCTCAAGGGTGCTTCGGAGAATTTTGGCAACGGTCGCGCAAGTTTTACGTCAGCCGACGTAAAACTGAAATGAGGATGATCCGCATTAGTTGAAACAAGCACGATGTGAGGAAATCGCTTATGAGGTCGAACCTCTGAAAAAGTGGGTACAGTGTTGGGGTCTTTACCTGCTTCTTTTACGCTTAAGAGCGTCTCAAAAACACCGTTTTTAGCACCAAGAATCATAATTGTTTAAAAACCTCAAGAAGTTGTATTGCCTAACTCACCGTGGCGGGTTCTTTGGCGGCGTCGGCGCTGCCGGCTTCCATTTCTTTTTTGCTTACGGCACCCGACTTCATCTCGGCGGCTTTTACCTCGCGCTGCTGCTTGCCTTCGATAATGGCATCGGCCAGCACGCGGCAAATCAGACGAATAGATTTAATTGCATCGTCGTTAGCCGGAATCATGTAATCGGTCAGGCTGGGGTCGCAATTCGAATCCAGCAGGGTGATGACGGGCAGCTTGGCTTTAATGGCCTCTTGCACCGCAATCATTTCGCGCTTTTGATCGACCACGACAATGACGTCGGGCATGCCGCGCATATCTTTCATGCCGCCTAAAAAGTTATCCAGGCGCTCTAGCTGACGGGTGAGCACAGCGACTTCTTTTTTAGGCAGCCGATCAAAATGCCCGTTATCGCGCATTTCTTCAAGCTCGCGTAGTTTGTTAATGCGGGTGCGAATCGTTTCGAAGTTGGTAATGGTTCCGCCCAACCACCGACGGTTGACATAGTATGCGCCCGCGCGGGTGGCTTCTTCGGCAATAATATCGGCTGCTTGGCGCTTAGTGCCCACGAACACGATTTTCTTGCCCGAAGCCGAGGCTTTTTTAACAAACTCGACGGTGCGATCGAGCAGCACGACGGTTTTGGTCAGGTCGATGATGTGAATACCGTTGCGGTCGCCCCATAAAAAAGGCTTCATTTTTGGGTTCCAGCGTTTGGTTTGGTGGCCGTAGTGGACACCGGCTTCCATGAGTTCTTCGAGGGTTGCAACAGGCATTTAATCAAGACTCCGAATTGATGAGGGGGTAATCGTAATGATAAAAGGGGAAAAAAAAGGTCGTTCTAAAAAATCTATTCTGGTTTGGCGTTTTGCTTGAGTGCGGTGCGCGCGGCCGGTTTGCAAACATCTAATAAAAATAGGCCACATGCGCCGCAAGTTTTGTGGATTTGAGGCAGGTTTGTGCGATGTAGGTCAATACGGCATCGCATTTTACAAGACACACACTAAACCCGTCTTGTAATGCTACACGCTCAAACCCGCAGGGCAAGCCGTGGGGTGCTGGGCGTATCAATTCGGTTGCAAACCCGTTATTTATTACAGGTTAAATTGTTGCGTGGGTGTGCTTGGCCAAATCGTCTGGGCCAACCGCAATTAACACCATCTGATGGGCATTAGCGTAGTCGGTCATTTTTTCGGGCTCTAAAAACAGTGTTGCGCCGGCTTCTACGGCAAGCACCTTAAAGCCTGCCGCGTGGGCCGCTTTAAGTGTTCTTAGGCCAACGGTGGGCACATCAAACCGGTTATCTTGTTGCGGTTTGGCCACTTTAACCACGCTGCCGCCGGGGTGCCTGCGCCGAAACCACCACAAACTACGCCGACCCCACTGTCCGGCGCGTTTAATGCAGGCGTCGGTGCCCTCAATGGCTTCGAGTGCCAGTGCCATGCCGTCTTTAATTACAACGGTTTGCCCGACATCGATTTGCCCGAGTGTTTTGGCCAGCTTGAATCCGTAGGCAATGTCGCGCCAATCTGATGCGGTGGGCTGCGCCTGGCTGAGCTGCTGCGGCCCAAGCAACAGGTGCTGCAGGTATTGCGTTTGGGGTTTAACGATAATGCCCGCCCCAAAGAGCATGTTGCAGAGGGTTTGCATAATTTCGTCATCGTTAAGCGGCTTTTGGGCCTGTAACTGCTGCAGGGCGCTGATGGCCATTTTGTCGAGCTGCGGGTTGCGGAATAAAATCCATTTGTTGACTTTGCCCGCAAAAATAAGTTCGGTAATGCCTTCTTGCTGAATAAGGGCCAGCGTTTGCCCGAGCAAGCCCGGAGAAATGGGATAAACACGCGCGCAATGCTTGGCTAGGGCCTGCTGATTGCCTTTGGTGAGGGCAAAGCCGATGACCTCGATGGCTTCATCGGCGGCGTTTTTGGCGGCCTGAACCGGTAAATCCCCTTCGCCAGCAATCATGCCGAGGCGTTTTTTTGCGGCGATTGACTGGGGCTGGGCGTCGTGTAGGGGCGTTTCGGTTGGCATTCAGGCGGGGCTTAGTAGATGGGCTAACAGGCTAAATCTGCTAATGGGCTAGCTAATGAAGGCTTTAAAAGGCTTAAATAAGTATAATTTTAACGCTTGCTGTAGTTGCACGCGGCGGTCGAGGCATGCTTGCGGGGCTTACTTGCGGGATCGTCAGGTTTTTGGCTGCAACAACAGCTGGTTAGGAATAAATGCGCTGATACGCTGAAATCTGTTAAATGATTATGCCACGACTGACCGGAAAGACATTGAACAGTTTGCGCGGCCAGACAGAAAATGAGCTTTATTAATGAGTCTTATTATTGTTAGCGGGCCTTTAAATAAGATCCTTGCCTAATATTAAGCCAAAGTGGGTTACGTGTTTAAACGTGTTTTAAAAGCGTGCTGGGCATGCGTTTACTGGACGCTTTATTCTGGACGGGTTTGGCGTAAACTAGGGGCATTATGAGTCTCGCACAGGAACAGCAAAAATCTGCCTTTAAAGTTGGCCTGATGGCCATAGTAAGCCTACTGGTGTTAGTTGGCGTTGTTTTCTGGTTGCGGGGCCGTAGCCTGAGCGGCGGCGAAAGCCACAGCGTTTGGTTCCACGATGTTGACAGCATGCGCGAAGGCGCTGCGGTGCAATTGATGGGTATTCGGGTGGGCTTTGTGGAATCTGTGGAGCCGGTGGTTAAAGATGGCGAGTATCGTGTAAACGTTAAGTTTAATTTGCAAAAAGAAGGCATCAAGATTCCTAGAGGCGCGACGATTTCGATTGAGCAGGCCGGTATTGTGGGCGAAAAGTTTCTTGAGATTTCGCCGCCGCCGTTGTTATACGCGCATTTACCCTGGCCCAAGAACGGGTTGCCGTTCTCTGAAAAACTGCCCAAGGTGCATTTAAAAACCTTGCAAGGCTGGAAGTCTGTTGGGCAGGTGGAATCCGTCGAAAAAGCCCGTAACGGCATGGCCACGATTGCTTTTCGGGTTATGTCTGCCGGCTTAAAGTGGCCAGAAATGCTGGAGTATAAAATTAACCCGCCTACCGAGGCTGGCCAGGCCTGGTATTTATCGGCCGAGCCGCCTAAAGGATTGCCGCTGCCAAATTATCAGGCCAGCAAGCTGCCTTACGTGGTGATTGAGCCCATGCGGATGCGTAAGTTTTTAGAAGTTCAGTTGGCTTCTGCAGAAGCACTGCGGACCACCAACGAAAAGGTTAACCTGCTGCTTTCTGATGAAACCATGACCTCGTTAACGCAAACGGTGGGTAATTTAGAATCTTTAAGCGCCCAGGCCAAGTCGTTTGTGGGCCATGCGGACAGCTTGTTGAGCGCGGTGGGACCAGATGTTGATAAACTGGTGGCTACCAGTAACGAGCTGGTGGATCTGGTGAGCGATGTAAGTACGCATATTAATGCCGTGATTGGTCAGCCAGAGTTTAGAACGCATATTCTGGAGACGGCCAGCAGTATTCATCAATCGGCCGAAAGTCTGGACGTTTTGCTCAGCGACCCTGCCTTGAAGGCAACGCTGCAACAGGCGCAATCGGCTACGACGGATTTGGCCCAGGTGAGCAGCCTGGTACGAACCACTGTAGAAACGCAAAAGCTGCACGAAAAAATGGGGAACGCCCTGGTTGAACTCGATGAAAGCGTGACGCGCATGAACGCGATTTTACAATCGCTTGAACCTGTGCTGGCCGATGAAGATGCCTCGGTGCAACAAACGCTGGATAACGCCAAAGAAACCAGCGCCGAGTTGAAGAAATTCTCCGAAAAGCTGAATAAGCGCTTCTTGCTCTGGCGCTTGCTGTTTTAACGTCGGCAGGGTCGTTTTTTAGAGGCGTATAAAGCACTAGCGCATATAAAAAAGCACGCCAAAGCGGGCTTTAATTTTCACAATTTTCGGCAGAGCGCTTTTGCGTGGTTCGTGTATCTTCGTTAGCGTGTAAATTGCTGAAACCAGTTTTTGGCCACGTAGCCCGCCAGATTCGGGTTTTCTCGCATGCGGCGCATGCAATAGGCGTGCCAGTGTTTGCCGTAGGGCACGTAAATGCGTAATTTGTGCCCAGCTTGTACAATGAGTTGTTGCAATAGCGGCTCAACGCCCAACAGCATCTGGAATTCGACCTGATGCGGCTGAAGCTGGTACTGCGCGATGAGTCTGCGCGCGTGCCATAAAATGGTTTCATCGTGGCTGGCAATGCCCACGTAACTGTTTGGCGTGGCCTTCAGCAGCATCTCGAGGATGGCAATGGTGTTTTCGCGAATCAGCGCCGGGTCGCTGTAGGCGCGCGTGCGGGGCTCCAGGTAAACGCCCTTGCACAGCCTTATGTTCGCGATGCCCTCGTCCAGTAACGCTTGCGCGTCATCTGCGGTGCGGCGCAGCCTGCTTTGCAGCACAATGCCCAGGTTGTTGTAATGCTTACGCGCCGCGCGGTAAATGGCCAGCGTTTCATCGGTGCAGCTGGCATCTTCCATGTCAATGCGGATAAAATTCGCCGCAGGTTGCGCCTCTGGAGTGCCTTGCGTGCCCTGAATCAGCGCGCGTGGCTCGTGGGCGTGGGCAAGTAGCGTGATTAACCGTTGGTAGCAGGCCTCGGGCGATTGCTTCAGTCCCAACTGCGACAGTTTAATCGAAATATTGGCCCGGACGCCTTTTAGCGCTATATCTTCAAGCAGCCATTGGTATTCGGCCAGCGCGGCTTCGGCCTCTGCGGCGGTGCTGATAAATTCGCCCAGGTAATCAATCGTGGCCAGGCTTTGTTGCTGATTCAGGTGCTGAACGGTTTTCAGGGCATCCTGAACGGTTTCTCCTGCAACATAAGGCTTGGCAAAAGGCCACACCAACGATTTTGGGGCGTACGGCAGCGCGTAGGCTAGCGCGGTATTAATCAGGCTCATAGTTTTAGTTTAACGCATGCGCCTGCGTTACGCGCTCGGTTTGATTAAGGATATTTCGCCTGAATCGTTTGCAGCTGAGCGTTGTAGGGGGCATTGCCTAATTGCCGCTGGTACTCGATGACCTCGAGCAGACGAATCACATCGCTTCGGTAACTGCCCTGCGGGTTGTGCGCCATGTAGTTCAGGCAGGCGGTTTGCGCTTCGTTCAGGCGGTTGACCCGGTGTAAAGTAACCGCAAGTAAGTAAAACGCCGCTCCATCATCGGGGTTGATTTGGCTTGCGGTACTGTAGGCAACCGCCGCGCCGGGATACTCTGAAAGTTGGAAGAGCAGATTGCCCACGTAAAGATGCGCCCAGTAATTTTTAGGATCTTTCTGGGTGGCTTCTGTAAATGCCTGTAGTGCTTTTTGCAGCTGATTTTGTTGCTGGTACAAATTGCCCAGGTTAAGTCTGGCAAAGGTGTATTCGGGGTTGGCCGTAATGGCTTTGCGGTAGGCGAGTTCTGCGGCTTCGGGTTGCTGGAGCTGTTCCAGAATCAAGCCCATGTTGTTGTGCGCAGGCGCATAGCCCGGCTCGTAGGTTACCGCTGCCTGATACTCGCTCAGGGCTTTTTCTTTTTCGTTTAAGTGATCGAGGACGGTGGCCAGGTTAAAGTGTAAAAATCCGTTTTCGGGCAGGTACATTAGGCCTAGTTTGTAATGCTCGACTGCTTTTTTAGCGTCATCACGCAGTAAATCTATGCGCCCCAGTAAAAAGTAGGTGCCCGCTAAATCCGGATGAATGCTGTGAAGCTTGAGCAGGCTTTGTTCTGCCAGCCCAAACAGACGGTGCTTTTCGGTAATCGAGCCCGAGCGTTCGGCTTGCTCGGTGTAAATCAAGGCCAGGTTATACAGCGCAATCACGTTGCCAGGCTCAAGCGCGACGGACTCGTTGTAATAGCGTTGCGCGAGCGGCAAATTCTCGGATTGCAGGGCGAGACGCGCTGCGTGAAGCTTGCCAATGTAACTATCTTGCAATAATCCGCTATGGTGCGCGGCCGGTGCGCTGGTAAGCGGAGAATGATGAATGCTGAGCGCCTCGGTGCTATTAAAAATGCCCTGACTGATGGCGGCAATCGTCAGGCCCATAATGGCAGCGCGGCTGAGGGTAAAAAGCTTGCTGCAAGGGGTTTTACTGTGCCAATGGCGCATAAATAACACGGGTCGCCCTATCTTGCGCGCCCTATCAAGCGCAATGTGCGGGGTGGGGACACAACAGTAATCTAAAGACTGATTTTGGTACGCTTATCGTTTCGTCTCTATCCTGTTTTAATCTGCAAAATATAGCTTTTAGAATAAAAACAACAGTTTTGGCTTGGAAAATGGGGCTTAAACAGGTTTATTCTAACTTTGCTGATTTGCGCAGATTAGGGTTAGCACTATTTTGTTATTATTGTAGCATTTTTTTACAAAAAAATAAATATATTATAATTAAAACAAAATAATGAAAAAAATTGCCTAAGCAGGTTAATTTTCTGGTTAACCGTGGCTTTAGTGGCTATTCAGGGTTATCGGCCCGTGTCTGCCGATTGCTGAATGAGCTCCTCTAGTAGGTGGAGGTTCGCCCAGGCTTTAGTTTTTAAGGGTGTTAGATCCGGAAAATCATAGCGCATCAGAGCATCCAGAATGCCGTCGGCGCGTAAGCCTTCCATTAAGGCTACTGGGCAACCCGGAATCCGAAGCGTATCAATGAGTGATTGCACCTTGGGGTCGTAGCTTAAGGCGTATACCGGTTTACCTGCAAGCAGGGCCAGTACCAAGCTGTGGTAGCGCATCCCGAAAAACGCATCGCAGTGGGCCAGAGCTTGCCAAAACGGGTCTTGCGGCAGGAACGAAGCCCCTTTGTAGGTGTGGAGACTCATCTCGATGGCAGGCTTTTGATGAATCTGGTTCAGGAGTATTTGCAGGCGGGTTTTAAACTCGCTTAATAAACGCCAGTCGGTTTCGTGCTGGAAGGCAAACAGCGCAAAATGGCATGCGTAGCCTTCGGCGTTGTATTTGTTTGCAATCTGTATCAGTAACCGGCTAAAGGCTTCCAGGCGGTTTTCCGTCAGTTCGTGCCACGGCCTAAGGCTTATACCAAACGTTTTGGTCAGCGGTTTTTGTCGCGGGTTTGAGTCGCTGCCTGTGTATCCCGTGTTTGATTCCGTCGGAGCCGCGGTGGGGAGTTTGAGTAACCACACCGGGTCTGCGGTTACGGGCGGCGTGGGCAGCCCTAACGAGGTGATTAATTGCGCGCTTTGTACATCGCGCACGGTAATGGCTTCGCAGCCTTTTACGCTCCATCGCGTCATCGCGCGCGTGGCCCAGCCTAAAGTTGGGTGTGCCAGTGGCCCTACGCCCTGGCTCCAGAAGCAAACGGGCACATCAAACAGGCGCGCCAGCCGAATTAAGCCGCCGTAATAAAACGGGCTTGCCGGCCCGGTCGCATCCTGAAACAGGCCACCGCCGCCACTGACAAACAAATTGGTCTGGATAATGGCATCAATAATATCAATCAGATTGGTTCGGCGCACGGCGCGCACGCCAAATCGTTTCTCGGTATCTTCCGGATTTTGGGACAGCACCGTGACGGCCACGTTCTGCATAAGCAGTGCGTCGCACAGCACTTTTAAAATCAAGTCGTCGCCCAGGTTATCAAAGCCGTAATAGCCACTAATCAGCACACGAGGACGGGGCGTGTTGAGCATCCAGTCCGCTTGCTGCCTTCGGGTGGGGGTTTTTGCGTCCGCATCGCGGCTGCTTTGTACGGGGTAAAAAGGCGTCATGCGTGCGATTGTATAGCAAATACACGTTTTTTAAATCGATGATGGCATTTAAAAACAGCCCCTAACACCAGAACAATTGATCGGGTGTTTCGTGTTCGTGAATACAGCGCAAATGGATGCCCCAGACAAGCACTGACCGTTAAACGGGTTCGCGCTACACGATTGCTTAGCGCGCAAGCTTTTACGGCGTTAATTACGTTGCGTTAGCGCTTGCCTGCTCAGGCCTTGTGCGATTCCAGCAAATAAGCCTCGAGTGCGGTGCGCCAGTGCGGTGCCGCAAGCGGCGACGGGTCTAGCGCGGTGTAGCCAGGCCGTGGCGTTTGCGGATTAAGTGCCTGGCGGCTGATCCATTCGATGGGGCAATCTGCCATGGGCAGTTGCAGCGCTTGCGCGACGTTCTCGACCAACGCGCGCCTAGAGGCGGGTTGGTTGCAGACGGTGTGGTATATGCCAAACGCGCCCGACTCCAGCACCTGTTCAATCATGGCCGACACGCTACCCGTCCACGAGGGTGACCCCACCTGATCGTGAATCACTTTGAACGGCTGTTTGTTCTTTAGGCTTGAGGCGGCTAAATCAACAAAGCTGCTACGGTACTTCCCGAAGAGCCAACTGGTTCTCATAATGTAATAGGTATCCAGTAACTCCTGCACCATCAGCTCGCCGTAGAGTTTGCTTAAGCCGTACGTATTCACCGGATTGGGCTTATCGTGCGTTTTATAAGGCGCTTCGGCCTGGCCGCTAAACACGTAATCGGTGCTTACGTAGGCCAAAATGCAATCGAGTTTTTGCGCGGTTTGCGCGAGTTTGTGCGTGCCATCCTTGTTAATGGCCATGGCCAGTTCGGGTTGCGCCTGTGCGGTGTCTACGTTGGTTAGGGCAGCGGAGTGTAAAATCACTTGCGGCTCAAACGGCTCAAGCACCTTGAGCATCTCGTCGGTGGTGCCGAGTAGATCGAGGGTTTGGCGCGTCAGGGCTAACACCTGGCACCCTTTGGCTTCAAAATGATCGACCAGTTGCCGGCCCAACATGCCCTGGGCGCCTGTAATCGCGATTTTTTTGATTGGCATATTGTCGGGACCCTAACGGCTGCACGCAGGCTTTTGAAGCGTGCGTATTTGAAGCGTGCGTATTTGTTTTAACGCCATTTTAGGCGTATTTATGGCGATGCATGACAAAAAAACGTGCGCGAATGAGAAACCATGGTCGGATTTGGGCGAACACTGACCCTAAACTGACATGCAACCCAAAACTTGCTACTGCTATTATGCCACGAGTCGCGCGTTAAGTGGCTCGGTTTGCCCTGGGTTGGGGGCGAGCGTTTCGCCGAGCCATGAACAATCCATAAGGCCTAAAATAAGGCCTGAAACAGGCCCAGCATTTTAAGTGCTTGCCGGCAAACTTTTTTGGGTTGCGCTGTTGCCGTTACTCTTGGCTTTCGCCTATAGTCGTCAGTATCGCTCCTTTTAGATAGCTGTAAGCATATTTATGCCAACGTCGTGCTAGCGTTTTTATCTCTGGTCAGGCGTTTTATTTACCGCTTGCGTTAGTCTTAAATATGCTGGCGTTAAAAGAACCGATTTTTTTTGATATTGTTACCGTCTTATAGCGTTATCGTCACTCCCGCAAGGATCGTTTTATATGGGCAAACGAGACAGAGAACTGATACCGGCAGAAGCGTTACTGACCGAAAGCCACGAGTATTTAGTGCTAGAACAAGACATTGCGCGCATTGGTATTTCTCACGTGGCGGCAGATAAACTAGGCGCTGTGGTGGCTGTTGAGTTTCAGGTTGAAGTCGGGCAAAACATTGAGCAAGGCGAAGCGATTGCCCTGCTGGAGACGGAATCGGGAGAACTCGAAGTGTTTTCGCCAGCGACTGGCGAAGTGCTGGGCCTTAATTTGCAACTTGAATCCGAGCCCGAAGTGATCACGCATGATTGTTACGGCGATGGCTGGATTTTAGAAATGTCGCCGTCGGCACCGGCCGAGCTTGAGGCGCTTATGTTGCCCGAGCGCTACGCAGCGTTTGTTGATTAATAGCATTCAGGCCCTTGAGCAGGGCTTAGATGCGTCTTGATATTGTGGCGTTCAAGGCTTGCTCGAAATAGCCTTATTTGTCTGATACGCTCAGAGCCGATAGCGTCCGTGACTCATTTTTTACGAATGGCCCTTATTCGGGTTTGTATTTTGGGAGCTGTATTGTATGCAGTTTTGCAATTGGCTTAAGCATAATCAGCTTGTTATGCTGGGCGCGATTCTGGGGTTGAGTTTGGTGATTGCAGCGCTGACGCTGGGGCGTTTTACCGAGCGTTTTAGTCCAAGCACCATCGATGTCACGGGTGTGGCCAACACGTTGGTCAAATCGGATCGCGCAGTCTGGACGCTTGAGGTTAGCGGCAACGGCGCAAACGCTGCCCAGGCCTACGCGCAGCTAAAATTAAATCAATCCCGCGTGATGCAGTTTTTAGCGGCGCAAGGCGTGCCTAAAACGGCCATTTCGCGCGGCGTGACCAACCAGATTAGTTATTATGAACGCGATGTGCACGGTAACCAGACGCGGCAACTGAGCAGCCAGGAGTTACGACAAACCCTGACTGTAACTACGCCAGACGTCGATAAAGTCGAGCACTTAGCCGCCCAGGCCAGTGAGCTGCTTTCGGATGGCGTAGAGATGACCGTGAATCCGCCGCAATTTGTGTTTAGTAAGCTGGAATCGCTAAAAGTTAAGCTGCTTGCTAACGCCACGCAAAATGCCAAGGCGCGTGCGGTTGCGGTGGCTAAAAGCGCGGGCAATCAGGTCGGGGTATTACGTTCAGCGTCTACCGGCGTGTTCCAGATTACGCCGCCGGATTCGACGGACGTTTCGGATTGGGGCATTAGCGACACGACCACGATTGATAAAAAAATCACCGCTGTGGTGAATGTGTCGTTCCAGCTGCACGAGTAGCTCGCGCCCATATCGGGGGTTCGATGACCCGCTGAACACAGCCAGGGCGCGTATTTTTTCTGTAACAAACATCGTTTATTGCTCTGACGATTTATCCCTTATGCGCTTTTTTGCGTGCTCTGCCCACCGGCTGGCGAAGCTAAAGTTGTATGCATTGCTTTTTTTAACAGTATAAATAGTGATATGACTGCGACCACAGCAATTTACGGGTTTTGGGGCGATGACGCCTACCGGCGATCTCGCGCGCTTAAGGCCCTGAGAACGCAGGTACTGAATCCCGAAACGCAAAGCCTGTGCCATCGTGTGCTGGAATCGCCGAGCCTTGCGCAGCTGGACGAAGTGTTAAACACGCCCGCGTTACTGATGGGCGGCCCGTTGTTCATCGAGGTGCACGGGTTTACCCCGTTGGCGCAGGCGGCCAAATCCAAGGCCGATGAGACGCTGCTTGCGCAGCTCATCGAAACACTTACGGCGCTAGATGTCGCGCGCAGTTGCGTGGCGTTTGTCTCGCAAAAAGCCGATGGCAAATTAAAATTAACCAAAAAACTCAACGAGTTCGCTAAGCTGGGCAAGGCAACCGTACAGACCTTTGAGACGCCGCCGCCGTGGAAACCCGAGGACGCGGTTGAGATTTTAATGGCGCTTGCGCAAGCCGAGGGTGTCCCCGTGAGCCGCCCGGTTGCGCAGCAGTTGGTGCTGCAAGTGGGGCACGATAGCGCGCAGCTGATGCGTGAGCTGGAAAAATTGCAGGTTTATGCTGGTAATCGTACCGTGACGCCGGATGATGTTGTGCTACTTTGCGGCGTGAGTGATCAATTGCCGCCGGTTTGGTCGGCGTGGGTAACGCAGCGCTGGACGCCCGAGGCATACGAGCGCTTGCAAACGGCGTTGCTGGCAATGCCAGCGGCACAGGTTATGGCGCGCGCAAGCGGACATGTTAACGAGCAATACCGGCTTAAGCTACTGGCAAGTCAGGGTATGCCCCCGCAACAGGTGGCCGAGTTGTTGGGCCGACACCCTTACCGCACCAAGCTAGATATTGATGCGTTACGCCCGGTGCCGTTACCACGGCTTGCGCAGTTGCGCGCGACGGCTGTTTTGCTTGAGGGCGCGTTTAAATCAGGCCAAATGAGCGATGCACAGGCATTAGACAGGTTGTTGAACGCCTAGCAATTTTTTTGCGCTTGCTGCCCGGTTTTTAGCGAGGTTTAAATACGTGCAAGGTGTAATTTTAAGCAGGCAAAGTCTGATTATTTAAATTGATAATGCTACGACTGACAGTATGGTAAATTCTCGTCAAGCAGAGCAAACCTATCAGAGTCTATAGCGTCAGTTACGGGATAAACGCCTTATTTAAACGGGGTCGTTGCCGGCTTTGCGCTGCCTAAGCGTGCAAACGGATTTAATGCTGACTGGTGATACGCTGCTTGAATGTGAGGCGGGTTTATCGGGTAGTTTTTTAAGTGTGACGTTGATCGAATGTAACGTTTTTGATGTATCGCATCTCGAAACTTTGGTCTAGGTTCGCGTTTCGGTGTTTGTAACACACTCTGTGTGCGTGCGGATTTTATGTATTTTGTCGTAGATTTGCCGAGGCCGAAACCGCGTGTGTGCCTGTAAAAAATATTCGACGTCTGTCAAAACGCTTTTGCTACAATGCACTACGTAATCAAGTCTCTGTAAAATCAAGCTATAACTTGAATGTAACGGGTTTATCACAGTTGCGCATATACGACAGCCGATGCAGATGAGCTATGCTAACGTTTAAAGTGTCAGTCGCACACCAAACGCTTTTAATACCAGATAAAACAATTCAGGGTTAAATCATATTACGCGTTAATAGGGTGCCTGATCACCCACGGGTGTTTGTTCAACAAAGTGTGTTTGTCCTTATTTTAGTGTCCCGTCGTCAAGTTTATGGTCGCTTTATGGGGTTGGCTTTCGCCTGCCTGCTTAAAGCTTTAATGTGGAAGTATTGTGATGACTAAGCTTATGTTTGTATCTCCTGATTTACAGTCAGGAGCGGGTTTTATCAGACAAGTGTCAATTGGCTTGAGTGTTCTGGTTCGTAATCTTTTAGTAGTACGTTTTTAAATGTTTAAAGGTTCGGGTCATTGTTTGGCGAAGATTTAGTCACGAACAGTGTGACTCGTTTTGTAAGTCAAAAATAAGCAAGCCAGCATTGATACTGTCAGTCGCGGTCTCGTCGTTCATGTTTTTGGTTGAGTGTCTGGTCTCAATGCTTGGGTTTGAATTTTTTAGATTTCGTGGTTCGCGTTCGATGCTTATATGTAGTCAAACTTTAGAGGGGTCTGCGGGCCGTGCATTTGCTACACGTTGTGGGTTTAAGGTTAATCGCTAATCAAATTTAAAAAGGTCTTCCCCATGAAGTTAAAAATAACCCTCAGGGTTTGCGCTATACGAATTTAAAACGCATTAAGCCCCTTGTTGAGTGGATGTGCTTTTTTAGACAGTAATAGGATTCTGTGTGTCTGTGTCTCGTTTAATGACTTTACTGTTCTCGTCATCGGAAGCTTCGGAGTTTGAGGGAGACCCTTTAGGGGCGGCCTCGGGTGGTTCAGATGCTTTGCTCGCATCTGGCACCGGTTATGAGGGTCAGCCGCTTTTTAATGCGCTTGCCTCTGGTTTGCCTGCGTTCGAGGAAGCCCTGCCCGAGCGCGCGATTGTTCCGGATTTTTATGCGCCCGCGGCTGACTCGTTTGAGCCGTCTGCTCAAGCGCACACTCACGCGCACAATAATGCAATGCAGGGGCAACCTGACGCTTCGGCGCAGGCACGCCAATACCGTGATGAGACGAGTTTGAAGGCGCTATGGCTCGAAGTCCTGACCCAGGTGCAGCACGAGCTCAGTGCCCCGAGTTTTGAAACGTGGGTTCGCCCGTTGGCATTGCTCGACGTGATGCCCGATGCGCAGGCGGCCGCGGCGGACGTGACGCTCGCGGTGCCCAATGTGTTTCATCGGGATTGGGTCATTAAAAATTACAAGCCCGTGATGCTTGCGGCGTTTCGGAAGGTGACCGGTCTGGTTTGCCAAATTGCGTTCGAAATCGCGCCCCAACAGTGCGATACGCAGTTAACGTTATCGATTCAGGCTTCGTCGCCCCATTCGGTACAGGCAACATCGCCTGAGTTGTTTCCGGCGCCACGTGCTGCGGATGCGCCTTATGGCCTTGCGGGGCTGGATTTTGCCGAACCCGAAGATTATGTTTACCCGGCTAGTTCGTCTGCGCAGCGCGCGACCCACGCTGCCTACACTTCCATGGGGCAGTTGCCGCGCGCCATCGCGCACGATCAGCACGCAGCGGCGTCGTTAAATCCACGCTATACCTTTGAGCAGTTTGTGGTCGGCCAGCAAAACCGGTTTGCGCACGCGGCTTGCATGGCCGTCGCCGAAAATCCGGGGACGAGCTATAATCCGTTGTTTTTATATGGCGGAGTTGGCCTGGGTAAAACGCACTTGGTGCAAGCGGTGGGTCACGCCGTTTTGCAGGCGCAAACCAGCGGCCACGTTAAGCAGGTACGCTATGTGACCGCTGAGCAGTTTACTAACGAGCTGATTGATGCGCTGGCCAAGCGTGCGATGAACGCCTTCCGGAATCGGTATCGTAAAGTGGACGTGCTGATTGTTGATGACGTGCAGTTTCTGGAAGGGAAAGAGCGCACGCAGGAAGAAATGTTCCATACGTTTAACGCCCTGCATCAGGCGGGTAAACAAGTCATTCTAACCAGTGATGGCCACCCGAAACGCCTTGAATGCCTGGAAGAGCGCTTGCGTAGCCGTTTTGAGTGGGGCCTGATTGCAGACATTCAGCCACTGGACGTTGAGACGCGCATCGCGATTTTACAAAAAAAATCGCAACGCGATGGCCTGTTTACTCGGCTAAAGTTTAGCTCCGAAAGCCTGTTGGCGGTCGCCGAGCGGTTCCCGAATAACATTCGAGAGCTGGAAGGCGCGCTAAATAAAGTGGCTGCTTACGCCATGTTGCACACCGCCCCGGAAGCATCAGCCTCAGGGTCGGTGCAAATTACGGCGCAAATGACGCACGCGGCGCTGGGCAAAACGCTGGATCCCAACCGGCTGAGCAGCGAAACCGTGATACAGACCGTTGCCCGGTATTACCATTTACAAGCCAACGACATTATTGGCCCTTGCCGTTTAAAAGACGTTGCCTATGCGCGCCAGGTGTGCGTGTATTTGCTGCGCAGCGCCCTTGGGGCCAGCTTCCATAAGATTGGTCAGGCACTGGGCGCGCGCAAGCATACGACTGCGTTGTACGCCTTTGAGAAGTTCAGGGATTTACTTGAGCAACAGCCCGCCTTGCGTAAGCAGCTTGATGAAATTCAGCATCAGCTGCCGCATTAAAGGCTGCTTGCACGCGTTTGCTTGGTCTGCGCTTTAAATCCATAAACTAACATTTTAGGCTGCTAAAACCTTTCTCCAGAGTGAGTTTGCTTTTTTTTCGTTCAGCGCCCGGTGAGCGCTTATGCCGCGCAAAATTCAGCCTGGGTATATGTTTCGGCCCATAATTGGAGTTGCTCTATTATTTTAAAAAGTAAATCATTTACTTTAGATTATGAAATCGCTTTCCCTGACTGTAGTCTAAATATCAAATTATCCTAACCTAAACCTGATTTACTATGTGCTTTGCCTTTTGCAATGTTATGCAAGCCTGACAAGGCGATAAAAAGCCAGCAAGCGTCCTGCAAGCCTCCCAAAAGATCGGGATGGGCTTAAACTAAAGACTAAAACGCTGAACAGCTAGGTGTTTAAGCCTTTAATAGCCCTTTTAAAGCGTTTTAAAGCCTTTTTATCAGGGCGATAAGCAGAAAAAATAGCGTTAAGAGGCCGTTTTACGCTTGCGACGCGCCGGTTTTTCGGCGGCGTCGTCAGCCGCCTCAGGATCCGTTGTCGCTTCGGGTGTGTCCGCATCAGTTACAGGCGCTGCACTTTTAGAGGCTTTGGGAGCCGTTTTGCGCGTTGTTTTTTTAGCCGGTTTCGCGTCTTCGGTCGCCGCAGGCTGGTCTTCATCAGATTCTGAAGCTTCGGCTGCTTCGGCGCTTCCGGATGCGGTGGCGTCTTCTGCTGATGGCATGTCAAGTTGCCTTTGTTCAGCGCGTTCCGTTTTAGCCTCTGTGTTAGGGTGTGCTGGGTCCGCCGCCTCCAAGGGTGACGCCTCTTTCTTCTGGGCCTCTTTTAGTTTTGCGGCTTCCAGCTCGGCTTTCATCGCCGGCGGCAGATCGTCGCGATCTTCGTTCCAACGATCCATGTTGCGCGTTTTACGAATGAGTCCAATCGCTACGTGTACCCGCCATTCATCCATCCGAAGCTGTTTGGCGATGATTTTATGAATGCCGATAGGCGGCAGCGGTAAATATGGCTCGTACAACGATTGCACCGCCATAATCTGATCGGGCGTTACCGCAAGCTTGCGCTTGGGATAATCCAGCTTGGGCAGGCGCATTTTTTGGCGCACCAGATTGATGCCAAAGAAGATTTTGCGATCTTCGATGTTGAGCGTCTGACCGATGGTTTCGTGGATATCCGGGTTTGGCAGTGGCAACGCGAGTTTATAAATGCGCTCGATTTCGGCCAATGCCTCACGCGGGATTAAAGGCTGCCGAGCCGGGCCGCGTCCGCGCGGCGGGCCGCCGGGCCGCATGCCCCCAGGGCGTCCGCCAAACCCTTGCCGTGGCGGGCCAAATCCTTGCCGTGGCGGGCCGTAGCCACCCGGTTGCCTTGGTGGGCCGTAGCCGCCGGGTTGCCGTGGCGGGCCAAATCCTTGCCGTGGCGGGCCGTAGCCACCCGGTTGCCTTGGTGGGCCATAGCCGCCGGGTTGACGTGGCGGAGGTGCGCCATACCCCCCTTGCTGCCTTGGTGGACCATAACCACCGGGTTGCCGTGGCGGCGGTGCGCCATACCCCCCCTGATGCCGCAGCGGGGTACCATAGCCCCCTTGGGGTGCACCGTAGCCGCCGGGTTGCCTTGGTGGGGGTGCGCCATAGCCGCCATGCGGTGCCCCGTAGCCGCCTTGTTGACGAGGCGGTGGGCCGCCAAAACTTGTTGCGTCGCCATAGCCAGAAGCGTCGTCTGAGGTGCTGCCCGCAATGCGCTCGGGATAAAGGCAATCTGGACAAATGACCCGCTTGGGATTTTTGGTCTCAAACTCTTTACCGCATTTTGAGCAATTGTTAAAAAACGCGCTCATGGCTGTTCTCGATTCCTTAAGTTGCTGATGTTGTTGCTGATGTTGAAATGGCTGGATAGACAGTGCTGTTGGCCCATGGTTTTGCCTCGGCGGGCCCTAAACTTGAAAAACGAACACTAAAACTAAAAAACTTAAACGTGCCCTAACTAACGAATATTGAATGACTGAGCGTCGACCGAGAATCAGGCCCCCTAATGCCAAATCAAAAGGCTTGCGCTATAGAGTGCTTGCGAGCGCTGGACGATAAATGTGTCTATCCTGCTTATGGTGTCGGTTCTCTGTATTACGGACGAATGGCCCTGTGTGGATTCTATCGGGTCGAAAAATAAACTCAAGGGCTCAGTTTGGGCTGCTGCCAGAGGCGTCTGTAGCGGTTGAATGGATAAAGACGTAAATTACGTTTAATAAAGTGGCTGTTAGAACGCATTAATCATCGGTACTGCACGGAGCGCCAAAAATAAAGTTCAAGCTTTAAGCATCATTCAACAAGTCGTTTTTACGTTTAAACCAGTGCGTTAATGCGAATATCGTACTAAAGAACCATAACTTGAGGGTAAGCTTAATATTTATCCCCCTCTGGTGCAAGCTTAACGCGCTGTTGGTCGAGCAAATCAACAAAATTCGAGGTAAATGGCCCTCTCGATTAAGTGTAAGCGCTGGATGAAAATGAGCTGAATTCAATCAAGGCTTTTATCAGGGTTTAAGCGGCGGGGTTAACGCCGTATGGTGCGGCCACACGCCTTATAGCGCACACATTAGCTAACAACTTTAACAGATATATGAGATTTTTTTGTTTTGATTCAATGGATGGCCATGGTTGGCTGAGTCGCATTCAATCAAGGATTTTATTGATTTTCAGTTTGTATTAAGTCAGAACTTGTCAGCCCTATCTTAAATGGGAGTATAGGTGCTTGGCCGATTTTGTCAAGCATTTTGATGCGTTTTTGCGCTTTTTTGAGTCTCTGGTTAGTGCGCTATGCTGTTTAATCACCAGGCAGGCTTTGGCATATAGATGTTGACTACAAGAAAATTGCAAGGCTGCGAGTTGTTGCATAATCGGGTAGCGGGTTAATTTTGTATGCTCTCTATCCTGAAGTGAGGGCCGTTCCCTCCCTCGCGCTCCCTCCCCGAAGCAAACTGACCCACTACCAGGTTTAGAATTTGCTTTTTAGGTTAAGACTACAGTTTTAGAATAATTTAAGTTTTTGGCTATCAATTTGGCTTTATAGTGTGTGTTTATTTAATCATAAGAGAGTTAATGAAGCTGCCAAAGCAAGGTTGGATGAAGTCCCTGAGTATATTTGCCTGAAGCCGGGCCAGCATTGTGTTGTTTAACGCTGCTGCGCACCCAGCGCGATTAGGGCGTTTAGTATTGCGTCATCGAATACGAGGAGACCCCCAGTTATGATGTCAGGTTTGAATATTAATAGCATGATGCTCCCGATGGGTGGCGCAATGATGCCGCAGCGTCCAGAGAGCATTGGCTTGTCTCCCATGGGCCCTAGTTTTGGGATGCCAGCTTTAGACGGTGGCGGTTTTGGCGCGGCTGCAATGGGTGGCGGCCTGAGTGCTTCGTTTGGTTCAGGTTTTGGTGGGTCGGCGATGCCCAGTGTAATGGCCGGATTACCCCCTATGGGTATGGGTGGCGGTATGAGTATGCCTCCGATGGGCACGCCTTTGCACGGCGGTGCGCAAGGCAGTCAAATCGAGAAATTGCTTGGTGTCGTTTTGATTTTGCTCGATCAGTTAATTTCAAAAGCCTCTCCTGTCGTTGCCGATAGCGCAAGTGTGGGTGACAAGGCTTGCGCCACAGGTGAATCGCAAAAAGGGGGTTCTTGCGGTAAAGGTAAAAGCAAGTCTGCGAAAGCGCACGCGCCTGGTCAGGTAAAAAAGTCTGATACCAAAAGCGAAAAATCGAATACCGGTAAAACTAACAATACAGAAAATACTGCCAGTACTGCGATGGATAAAATTATTGACTTGCTCACGAAAATCGCGGATCGTTTACCGGGTACCAGTGATTCCAAAACCACACCCGCAGCCAAAAGCGGCTCGGATGACTAGCCAGTTTTAATGCGCTGAGTCTAGTGTTTTTTATTCCTGTTTACGCGGTCACACCTGTTTTTACAAACCCCGCTTCAGCATCCAGCACTGCACTCACGGTATCGTGTCCCAGAAGGCTAAGCCAGCGTTTTTGATGTGCCTGCGCCAGTAATGCGTCTTTAACCGCCATGGTTTCAATGGGGCGTTCATCGTACCCCATTACCCAGGCGGTTTTAACGTGATTATGCGTGGGCAGAATATCGCCCCAAAAAATGAGCCCTTCGTGGCCGGTGTCAGGGTTGTTCGCCTCCAGAATCACCACCTGGTGGTAGGTCGTATGGCCGCCCGTAACCTGCATGCGCAAGCCGGGTAAAACCTGGGTGGTCGCCTCGGTGCAAAATTTAAGCTGCGATTGTATGGGCCATAGATTTTGCGGTAAATAACTGGCTTTGCTCCGAGCGTGGGGCTTAATGGCGTATTGCCATTCGCCCTCGTGTACCCAGATTTGCGCGTTTTTAAACACCGGCTCGTAATCGCCCGCGTTAAACGCACGCGCATCGTTTTTTATTGCGTCATTTTTGTAGCGGGTACAGCCGCCCACGTGATCAAAATGCAGGTGCGTAAGCAACACGTGCGTAATTTTTTCGGGGCTGGTGCCGGCTTGGGCCAGCAGCGATTCGAGGGGTGGCGCGGGCGCAATGGCATACATTTGTCGCTGTTTGGGCGTCCATTTATCGCCGTTGCCGGTGTCAATCAGCACGGTATGCGTGCCATCGCGCAGCAGCAGGCAATTGGTTGCGTTGGGCACGCGGTTATCACAATCGCAATCGGTTACGCGCTGCCAAAGCACTTTGGGGACGGTGCCAAACATGGCGCCGCCATCCAGGGCAAAGTTACCAAAGTTAATCACATCGGCCTGGTACGGGCCAAACTGACCCAGCGGGGTTAGATGGGCCTCCAAAGAGTTGCCAGAACATGTTTTTTGTTGAGAAAAATCATTCAACCATGCCTGAATCGCATCCTTGGCCTGCCAAGGGAAGCCAAAGTAGTCATGATGCGCCCCGCTAATAACTACGAGGCCGCTGCCCGTCGCTTTTTTGAGTTGAGAGGCAAACCAGCCCACAAACCCCGAATTATCGTGCCCGCTCGGAAACGTTAGCAGGGCTATCGCCAAGGCATCGCTTTGAGTTGCGTCACAGGGTTGTAAGGCTTCAAGCGCGCCTGAGGGAGTAACGAGCTGGGCAAGCGCTTGGTTCTGGGCCAAGGGTTGCATCTGGGTATCGTATTGGTGCGGGGAATCGAGCCATTGAAAGGCCACTTTGGGCAGTAATGCTTTCAAGCGCGCCTCGGTTTGGGTTGCGGTTTCTTTTGATATATAGACGGTGGTAGACACGTCTTACGTTCCAATCGTCCAGCTGGCCAGGTACTCGCGCTGCATGGGGGTTAAGGTATCAAACCCCACGCCCATTGCTTTTAGTTTTAACGTCGCAATCTCAACATCAACGTGTGGCGGCAGCGTATGTACACCGGGGTTAAGTTTGTCGCGTTTGCCCTGCGCGCTTAGCACCAAATGCTCTACGGCCAACGCCTGATTGGCAAAGCTCATGTCCATCACGCTCGCTGGATGCCCTTCGGCGGCAGCCAAATTCACCAAGCGCCCTTCGGCCAAAACATAAACCACGTTGCCTTTAGGCAGCGTGTACGCCTGAACATAAGGCTTGATTTCTTCACACGATTTGGCGACTTTGGCTAGCCCTTCCAGGTTCAGCTCAACATCAAAATGGCCCGAGTTGCATACCAGCGCGCCAGATTTCATCGCCTCAAAATGCGGCACGTCAATCACGTGATGATTGCCAGTAACGGTTACAAACACGTCGCCCAGTTTGGCTGCGTCCGCAATCGGCATCACTCTAAAGCCATCCATTACGGCCTCTAGCGCGCGCACCGGATCCACTTCGCACACAATCACGTTGCTGCCGTGGCCAGAGGCACGCATGGCAACGCCCTTGCCGCACCAGCCGTAGCCCAACACGACCGTCACTTTACCTGCCAGTAGCCAATTCGTCGCGCGCAAAATGCCATCGAGCGTGGATTGGCCGGTGCCGTAGCGATTATCAAAAAAGTGCTTGGTTTGCGAATCATTCACCGCAATCGCGGGCCAGGGCAGTTTGCCGTCGGCGGTCATCGCTTTAAGCCGTATCACGCCCGTGGTGGTTTCTTCGGTGCTGCCCAAAACGCCCGGCACAATTTCAGGATTTTCTTTGACGATGCTGGCCACGACGTCCGAGCCGTCATCGAGCACGATTTGCGGCGCAAAAGCAATGGCTTTGGCCACGTGCGCCCGATACGTGTCAACGCTTTCGCCCTTCATGGCCAGCGTCGTAATGCCGTAGTCTGCAACTAACGAGGCGGCCACGTCGTCTTGTGTGCTGAGCGGATTACTGGCAATCAGCACGCAGTCTGCGCCGCCCGCTTGCAGCGTACGCGCCAGATTGGCGGTTTCTTTGGTGACGTGACTGCAAGCCGCGATGCGAATGCCTTTGAGCGGCTGTTCCTTGGCAAAACGTTCCCGAATGCTCGCCAGTACAGGCATGTCGCGATCGGCCCAGGCGATTTGGGCTTTGCCCGCTGCTGCTAGCCGGGTGTCTGTAATGTCTTCAATCGGTTTTTGCGAGGCGATGCTGGTGGTGGGCATGGGAGCAGGGGCCTTTCTCTGGTATTTCAAATAAAAAGTAAACGATTATCCGTTCAGCTGCAAAACCGTCATGCCCACGAAGGCGGGCATCCATCTTTCAGAATTAACTTAAAATGGAGTGGAAAGAACGTCACTAAAGAGACAACGATTTAAATACAATAGCGTTAGCATACCAAAAGCGCTTGCTTGTTTAAAACGCCTGTTTAATGATAACAATCAATAATAGTATTATGGCGACGCTTGCTATAAGCCGTCATTCCGGCGAAAGCCGGAATCCAGGACGGAACTAGAATTGCTTCAGACGGTAAGTGTAGCATTTTATTTGAATACATTTGATTGAGATGTTTTGTTAGCTTGTTTTGCCTGGATTCCGGCTTTGCCTGAATGACGAGTAAAAATTAACTTTTTAGCCAAGGACTTTGTTACTTATGACCGCAGACCTTTTAATGATTCCTGGCCCGACGCCGCTCCCCGATGCTGTGCGCGACGCCATGGCCCGCCCTGCTATTGGCCACCGTGGCCCTGAATTTAAAGCCATACTTGAGCGCGTGTTTCCGGCGCTTAAACAGGTTTTTAAAACCGAATCGGACGTGCTGCTTTACACGGCAAGCGCTACGGGCGCAATTGAAGCCGCCATGCAAAACACGCTCAACGCGGGCGACCATATTGCGGTGCTGGGCTGTGGGGTGTTTAGCAACCGCTGGGCAGACTTGGCAGAAACCCTTGGCTTGCGGGTCACGCGGGTACAAGTCCCCGCCGGTCAAGCCAACACGGTCGAATCGCTCGAGCAAACGCTGGCCGCCGATACGGCTAAAAGCATCAAGGCCGTGGTCATGGTGCATAGCGAAACCTCGACGGGTGTGCAAAACCCGGTAAAAGAACTGGTTGCGCTCATAAAAGCCCATGGCGCGCTGAGCATTGTGGATGGCGTGACCAGCATTGGCGCCGCGCCGTTCGAGATGGATGCGTGGGGTGTGGATTTGGCCATTGCAGGCAGCCAGAAGGCGTTTATGATTCCGCCCGGGCTGGCGTTTTTGGCGGTGGGCCCCAAAGCCTGGGCCGCGCATGAGCAAGTCAAAAATCCGGGATTTTATTTTAACTTTAAACGCTATAAAAAATCGCAAGATGCGATGACGACGCCGTACACGCCTGCGACGCATTTGGTGATGGCGCTGGATGTTGCCTTGACCATGATGCTGCAAACCGAAGGCCTTGAGGCGGTGCATGCGCGGCACTTAGCGTTGCGCGATTTAACGCGACAAGGCGTGCGCGAGTTGGGCTTTGAGCTGTTTGTACCCAACGATGCCGATGCCAGTTTGGCAGTGACCAGTGTTAAAACGCCTGCGGGCACCACGATAGATGCGCTGCGCAAGACGTTAAAAACCCGGTTTGGCATTACTGTGGCCGATGGCCAGGCGGACTTGAAGGGCCAGATTTTTAGAATTGGGCATTTGGGCTACATTAACGAGCGTGACGTGCGTACGGTGCTGAGTGCGTTGCGCGCGTTGTAAGCCACCAATGTAAACGCTTTTATTGGTCTGTTTGCTAGGCTGCTTTGTGCCAAAATACCTGTTTTGACAGTATTTTGAGTGCGTTGAGCTCTAATCTTAAATAGATTTGCTCTGCCAATGCGGCTGAAAGATAAATAAACTGTGTAAGCTGGATTTATTACGATGTTTTAAGTTTTGGCTCCAGGCGGTAAAGCCGCAACAGGGCCGCCGCCGGAATGGCAATAATTAACCCGAGCCCGCCACCCAGTTGCACGCCAACGAGTAATGCCAGCATGGTTAAAATCGGGTGCAGCCCGAGTACATCGCCCAGAATTTTGGGCTGCAGAATATTATCTTTTACGCTTTGGTACACGTAAGAACACAACCAGACGTAAACAACCGTCATCGGCGATTGCGTCATGGCTGTGACGAGCAGGGTCGGAATCACGCCCATCCAGGTGCCAATCACTGGAATAACATCGCAAATGCCAAAAATTACGGCTAAAAGCAGCGCAAACGGCACGTTAAACACGCTGAGTACAATTAGCATGTATAGCCCTGTAAGCAGGCCCAGCAGCACTTGCCCCCGAACAAACGCGCGCATGACCTGATTTAACCGGATAAAAAACGTGTGGAGCGATTGTTTACAGCTTTTAGGGGCAAGCCTGACGCACGCCGCCTGAATTTTGCCGCTGGCGAGTAAAAACTGATACACCAGCACCAGCGTGGCAATCACCGAAACCGTCATGTTCAAAGTGCCAGAAAGCAGTTCTCCCACGGAGTTGCCAAGCCGAACGGCACTGGTCTCGGTGGCTTGGACCAGTTTGCGCCAGCCATCAACCAGCCACGTCGGCGGGGGTGGGTCTGTGGTTAATGCGCCGTGTGTTTGGGGCTTTAGATTTTCGGGTGTATCAAACGGTAAATCTTGCAACCAGCCGGGTGCAACGTGTAACCAGCGTGCCACGTTACTATCCAGCTGGGCCATGTAATCGGGCATGGTCTGTAAAAATGTGTTTAATTGTTGTAGCAGTAGCGGCACCAGCCACGTAACCACGTTGCTAAACACGGCCAGCAGCAATAAGGTGGCAAGCGATACCGAGACCCAGCGCCGAGGACCCACCCAATGCGGTACCAGGCGTTTAACGCCGCGCGTCAGTATCAGTACGGGCGTCTCAAGCAGGTAAGCAATAAGCAGGGCCCCCACCAGCACCGAGAGTTGCGTGTAGGCGTATTGAAACAGCACCCAAAGGCTAATCATGAGCGTTAAAACCGGCCCGGCCCAGCTGAGTTTTTCTGCCCAAAAATTGCCTGAGGTACCCGTGGCGGCGGCAGGCCATGGCGTGTTGATGGAGGGGCTATTAGCCATTAGGGGTGCCTATCAGGGTCAAGTTTGGCGGCTTAAATCCGAGGCGCAACGTTTTGATTTTTTTCAGGCGTTAAATTGTTCAGTTAAACCATAAAAAGGTGATCGCACGTTGTTTACTCGCATGTTTAATTTTTGCGTCTGCTTTTGGGGCAGATAATTTGCTCATTAAATCGCTTAAGCGGCTTTAGCTTAACTGGTCAGAGGCGGCCGCTAGGTTAATCCGGTTTTTTCTTGGGGCGCAGCGTGGGGAATAAAATAATGTCTCGAATGTTCTGAGTATCCGTTAGCAGCATCGCCAGGCGATCGATGCCAAGGCCAAGTCCGCCGGTAGGGGGCAAGCCATATTCCATCGCGTTAATGTAATCGTCGTCCATGGCGTGCGCTTCGTCGTCGCCTGCGGCGCGCTCGGCAAGTTGCGATTCAAACCGGGCGCGTTGATCGAGCGGGTTGGTGAGCTCGCTGAACGCGTTGGCAATCTCCCAGCCGTTCACGTAGCTCTCAAAGCGTTCGGTCAACAGTCGCACCGTTATCTGGCCGTCGTTTACGCCGACCAGCGGTGCGACGGAACTTGCTTGCTCCTGCGGCACAAGTCCCTGGCTGTCTGCGCCAGCCAGTTGCGTCGCTTTTGTTTCTCCGAACGTTTGTACCTGCATGGCTTGTTCGCGCTTTATTTTGGCCAGCGGCGAAATGGCCTGTGGAAAATCAATCACATGCGTCGGCTGAATTAAATCCTGCTCGCACCGTGCCTCGAACACTGCTGCCACGCAGTGCCCCCAGGTTTTTTTGCTTTCGGGCAGCTCGCTTAGGTCTACACCGGCTTTACGCGCCGCCTCAAACGCACCCGAATGGGAGTCAATCTGCATAAAGTCGATGCCGGTTTTTTCCGCAATCATGCCGCACATCGTTTTACGCGGCCACGGCGGCGTAAAATCAAATACTTGATCGCCAAACGGAACTTTAAGCGTGCCGTGAATGGCCTGTGCGGCCGCGCACACCAGCGATTCGCTCAGGGTCATCATGTCAAAATAATCGGCGTAAGCCTGGTAAATTTCGACCGAGGTAAACTCCGGGTTGTGCTTGGGCGAGATGCCCTCGTTCCTGAAGCAGCGGTTGAGCTCAAATAGTTTATCGCTCAGGCCGCCGGCAATCAGGCGCTTTAAATAAAGTTCCGGTGCGATGCGTAAATACAGGTCGGTATCCAGCGTGTTGTGGTGCGTAATAAACGGCTTAGCCGCAGCGCCGCCTGCAATCGGGTGGAGCATGGGCGTTTCAACTTCCAGAAAGCCCTGGTCTTCCAGTGTGCGCCGCAACACGCTGACAATCTGGCAGCGCTTGCGGAGTTTTTGGCGGCTGTCTTCGTTAACGATTAAATCCACGTAGCGTTGTCGCGTGCGGACTTCGATGTCTGTCAGGCCGTGGTGTTTTTCGGGAAGGGGCAGCAGCGCTTTGGCTAACAGTTCGTAGCCTTCAGCGCGCACCGAAAGCTCGCCGCGTGGCGTGCGCCGTACGATGCCGGTGACCCCGATGCAATCGCCAATATCCAGCCATTTAAGGGTTTCCTGGTACGCTGCCGAGAGATAATCCTTGTGGCAAACAATCTGGATGCGACCGGTTTCGTCCTTTAAATCCAGAAACATGCCGCTGTTGCGAATCGCCATGATCCGCCCCGCCAGTTGCACCCGGTCCTGGGTCTCGCCGCCAGCTTCCAGCGATTCGTATTGCTCATGGAGTGTTTGCGCGTGCGAGGAACGTACGAATTTGTACGGGAACGGATTTTGCCCGCGAGCGTGCCATTCGGCGAGTTGCGCAATGCGCTGGGCGCGAATCGCTTCGCCGCCGTGCAGGTCGGTGCTGGTTACCTCAGTAGGCGCGTTGGTTGCGGCCGGGGTTAAATCGTTGGGGGCAGGGGCAGTCATAGATGCTATGCTAGCTAAAAAGTAGCTTTGCTTCAAAATAGCGGCGTGTATTAATCAAGCAAGGGCCGGTGGATGGATGGGTGGGTGGCTGGCTAGGCGGCTAGTTTAAGCCGCAAATGATCACCCTGTAAACTTAAGCGATTCCGCTTTAGGCTCTAACTCCGCCCGACCCTGATTGTCGTTTCCAGGTCAACGCGGTTTGATGCTCAGCGCGTTTTATGCCAGGCAAATTAAGCTTGCCAAAAAGCTTTGGCTCAAACCAGGCTAATGATTGTGCTGCTGTACGGGCAAGCCCAAAAAATCGGCTATGCGCTCCAGAATCTCTTTTTTATCGTGATCGAGCGTTAAAATATGATTCGACGCGTGCACTTCTTGCAGGTGTTTGTCTGCAGAGGGCATGGCGGCCAGTATTTGCTTGGCTTCATCGGTACACACGACGCGATCGTTTGACGAGACAATCATTAGCAGCGGGTGCGACACGCGGTGCAAATTGGTTTTAACGCGCTCAATCAGCTCGAGCGCGCTATGCAGCGCCCGGCTGTTGAGCGTTTTATAGTGCCTGAGCGCGTCAGCTTTGTTTCGCTCTGCTGGGTCTAAAATCCCCGACGGTCCGCGTTTAATATGAGGCATGACGTATTTGAGCGCTGCCACGATTTTTTTGCCCGAGAATTTGAAAAACTCTGGCATTTTGATTTTGAAGAACGGCGCAATCAATACCAGCTTGTCGATTTTTTCGGGGTGCTGCTGGGATAGCTCCAGCGCGATTGGACTGCCATTGGAGAGTGCAACAAGGGTGACTTTTTGTTGGTAGCGTTGATATAACTGCTCCAGATGGCTTTTTGCTACGGCCACCCACTCCGCCCAAGACGATGCGGGCATTTTTTGCGAGGGCGTCCGGTGATGCCCTGGTAGCAACGGCGCGCTGACCGCCCACCCCAAAGGAATCAGCAGGTTTGCCACCGGGCGCATCTCGTGGACATTCCCTCCAAAGCCGTGCAAGAGCAGGGCCACGCCGCGCGCGGATTCGGGTAAATGCGTCAGCGATTGCGTGGTTTCTAGTGCTGGCAGGGGCGTTTGTTTTTCGGAGGGCTGTGCGGCACTGCTAAGCCCGTTCGCTTCTGTACCAGCGAATGGCGAAGACTTGTTTGAATTGTGCATCCCGAAATGGGTCAGAATCGTCATGGCAGGGCTAGTCTTGGAGTTTATACGTTAGCAAACCTGTTGCAGGGTCTGCAAATCCAGGTTGCCGCCAGAGAGCAAACAAACCGTTAACTGGGTATCAGTGGGCTGGTAGCCGGGCCATTTTTCGAGCACGGGCGTTAGCGTGCCACCACTGGGGCCTTCTACGGTAGCGCCGATATCTTGCTTTACAACCGCGATGCCTTGCGCCATTTGGGCATCGGCCATGGTGTTTAGCGTGATGCCAAGCTGTGCAAACAGGGCTTCGTGGCCGGCGTATGCATGCTTAACCCGAATCGCATCGCCCAGCAGGCTTTCTTGGGTGGCCAGCGACAGCCCCAGAATCTTGAGTGACACCGGGCGATTTAAATCTTGCATGAGTTGGGCTGCAACTAACTGGGTAAGGGCTTGCGCGGTGCCCGCCAGCAGCCCGCCGCCGCCGACCGGCGAAATGAGCTGAACCGATTGAATGCTTGGGGTTGCCTTGAGCAAGGGCAACAGTTGCGCGTAAAGTTCTACGCCAATGGTGCCTTGCCCGGCTACAACATTGGGCGTTTCGTAGGGGTGCAATAAAATCAGCGCCGGGTTGGCTGCCAGGCGGGTTTGCGTTAGGGCGTGCGCTTCGGCAAAGGTTTCGGGGGTGCGATCAACGTGAATCTTGACGCCTTGTCGAACAAGTGCCTCGATGGCTTGCGTGATTTTAAGGACTTTGCAGCCCACCGTGTTTTTAGGCAAAATCAGTTGCAAGCCCCCTGCGGGGCGTTGCCACTCGGCGGCTTTAAGCACGGCTAACGCGTGGTTGCCCGTAGAGCAGGCTAAAAATTGCGCGTTAGGGTTTTTTTGTAACGCCAGCGCCATGCCCACCTGCGCCCCTCTAAATTTATAGGCCCCTACAGGCGTTAGATTTTCTTGCTTGTAGTATAGGGTTTTAAATTGCGTGCTGGGTGTAAGTGGTGTTACGCAGGGCTGTTGTGGCGTAAGTGCGCCGTGCACTTGGCATAGCTGGACAAGCTGCCGGTGAGCAGCTTGGTAGGCAGACAGCGGCAGTGCAAACGGTGCCGGAAGCGGTTGCGTTTTGAGCATCTGCAACTGCAGCGCCTTAAGGGCAGGGTCTTCTGGCGAGGGCGTAGGGTCTGCAGACACGGGAGCAGCCATAGGGGCAAAAGCGGTAGGGGGTACCATAAAAATTCAAGTCCTTAAACAGTCAACGAAAACCGGGGTATGCAAAAAATGATGCAACGCGCCTTGAGCCTAGACCACAGGGGTTAAGGCTGGCGCACGGTAATTCGTTGAATGGTGGGGACTTGGTACATTAGCAGTTATCCTAGCGCATTAAAGTGTTGGTAGCTACCAACAGAAAATCTTTTGCGCGTTGAGCCCATTCTGATAAGCGGGTAGGCATCGGATATTTTGTAAAACTCAAAATAACCAGGTTTACGTTTTTTTTCATTTGGATAAACCGTTATTTTAATGACGGTTTTACCTAAGTTATCAGTTGTTTTTCGAACACCACCTTGTAAAATACGTCCGGAAACAAATTCACCCGTATCGGCCAAGTATTTTACATTAATAGCGCTATTCTTGTTGTTTAATAATTTGGCCAAGTAGGTAACAGATCGGTTAGGATCATGCACCGGCAGAACACGGGCCGGCTGTAAAGTCTTCGGTGTGGCAAGAGATGGCCACAAGTGCTTAAAGGGGATAGAGAGTTGTCGCCAGTTTGTCATTGGGATGAAATTTAAGAATCAAGTAATACAATTAAGTCGCTTTGATAGTTTTCGAGGATTTTCTGATTCGATAGAGAGAACTATGCCCGAACTGGTGTTTTCTTTTTTTAGCCAAACAACATACTGTGAGGTTTTAGCATCTTTAAAGGCTCGGACAACTTGATAGGAATTTTTATTATCGTCAAGTTTGACTTCTAATGTTCGCTGATAGGTCGTTTTTTTTAGTTGTTCCCAAGTGGGCTTTGTTTTAGTGCCAAACGTGGGTAACACTATTGTAGATAACATAGTTTTGAAAAACTTTCTTTATATACAGCTTAATTCACTTTACGATCCACAAACTTGGCCTCGCCGAGCCAAGCCATGCCGTCGCGCAAGGTTTTACCCACGCGCTCAATCTCGTGGCCTGCATCGGCAGCGACTTTAGCCTTAAGATTCGGCGTACCGGCCTGTACTTCGGCGATCCACTCGCGGGCAAACGTGCCGTTCTGGATTTCGGTCAGCACTTCTTTCATGCGCGCCTTGACGCTGGCATCAATCACGCGCGGGCCGCGGCTTACGTCGCCGTAGCGCGCTGTATCGCTGATGCTGTAGCGCATGTCGTCGATGCCGCCTTCGTACATCAAGTCGACAATAAGCTTCAGCTCGTGCAAGCACTCAAAATACGCTAGCTCGGCGGGGTAGCCGGCTTCCACAAGGGTCTCAAAGCCTGCTTTAACCAGCGCCGTAGCGCCACCGCAAAGCACGGCCTGTTCGCCAAACAAATCGGTTTCGGTTTCGTTTTTAAAGGTGGTTTCGATCACACCGCCGCGTTTGGCGCCAATGGCTTCGGCGTAGGCCATGGCCGTTTGTTTTGCCGTGCCGGTGGCATCCTGATGAATTGCAATCAACGCCGGCACGCCGCGGCCGCGTTGGTATTCGCCGCGAACTAAATGGCCGGGGCCTTTGGGCGCAACTAAAATTACGTCGATGCCCTCGGGCGGCGAAACCTCGCCGTACAGTACGCTAAAGCCGTGGCTAAACACCAGGGTTTGGCCACGGCGCAGGTGCGGCGCAATTTGCGATTTAAACACCGGACCGTGTTGCACGTCGGGCAGTAAAATCACCAGCACGTCGGCGGTTTTGGCGGCGTCTTCAATCGTGGTGACGTTAAAGCCGGCGGCTTGGGCTTTCTCGATGGTGGGGCTACCCGAGCGCAGGGCGATGCTGACGTTTGCGCCTGAGTCTTTTAAATTACACGCCTGCCCGAACCCTTGGCTGCCAAAGCCGAGGACGGCGATGGATTTTTGCAGGAACGGGGTTTTGGGGTCGATTGCACCTTGGGCTTTGGAGGGGGGGTCGGTGGTGGGCATGAGGGGGAGTCCTTAAAATTTTGATGCTCAAAAAATTTGTTAATAACTAATCTTTCTTCGCAAGGTCTAAAAGCTTAATACCTGCTGAAGTGGGGTTTTTAACCTCTCGAGTAATGGTTGCTGATCTAATTCCATGTGTGTCGTGTGGAACAACTATGGATTTGCTTCCGTGAGCTGTAGAAAGCTTTTGAAACTGCTCCCAGGTCATCCTCGAAGGCCCGCTTTTTTGATGAGAACTGATAGGCTGAGCATAAGATGGGATTTCTGGTTTATCTTTCAAAGTATCCGCATAGTGGCGATCTTTGGCACCAAACTTTAACGAGGAAGCTTTTACAGCAGGATTAAATGAAATTGACACTTTTGTCTCCTTTACATAGTGCTAACACGACAGAAATCTTGATTATTTAACTGTAACTTCAACAACATCGACTTGTTTTTCAATCAGTTTGATAAGTTTGCCCAGCGCGGTCGTATCCGGCTGCGCCTCAATAGTCACTTCAACGCGCATCAAGCGCGCTTCGTGCCGGGCTGGTTCGGTCAAATCCTCGGTTTGATGCAAATTGTTACACGAC